>JAFTQW010000026.1 GCA_017462565.1 Ruminococcus sp. | reverse complement strand
TGGGGTATCTGGGTATCAAACACCTTGATTTTCTGTCCGTAGGCACTTCTTACCGTAGCGGTGATTTCCTTGGAGATGTTCGTGCGGGGCATTACCATCGTCATAAGGATGCCGTCAATCCGCAAAGGGGGATTGATTTGCCGTTTGACTTTCGACACGGAGCGAAGCAACAGCTCTAAGCCTTTGGCAGAAAGATAGTGGGGCTGCGTAGGGATAACCACGCTGTCAGCCGCCGCCAGTGCGTTGATTGTGAGCATACCAAGGCTCGGCATACAGTCGATTAAACAATAGTCATAGTTCTTCTTGACCTCGTTTACGCAGGTTTTCAGCACACTTTCACGGCTTATGGCGTTAATCAGCCTTACTTCCAAGCCCGACAGCTCAATGTTGGACGGGAGCAGGTCTACACCCTCGCCATGGTGCAGGATGCTTTTCTGAACATCTATGGGATTGTCCTCAATAATATCCTGCATGATAGTGGAGAGTGTGACCTGCAAATCGTCTGGTCTGTTGTAGCCGAGGGACATAGTTAGATTTGCCTGTGCATCAGCGTCAACGAGCAGGACTTTCTTGCCCTGCTGTGCCAGACTTACGCCCAGATTGACCGCCGTGGTGGTCTTGCCGACACCGCCTTTCTGATTGGTCAGAGCGATTACTTTGCAATTTGACATGGGTGCGTCCTCCTTTCGCATAGATTTAGCCGCTTTGTCAAGGCGGCTATGTAACTGTACCAGAGGACGCAGGACGCAAAAAAGCCGCTTACTCTTAATTGGGGTTAAGAATAAGCGGCTTCATGGTGATGTGCCTTAGACATATTCAATTTTTACTTTCTTGATGGGGGCATTGGCGACTTTGAAAATAATCTCGTCCACGCAGTCCCCGTATTTGCCCTGCTGTATGAGCTGATTTTTCAGCTCCACAAGGCTATGTAAAAGTAATGTTCTTTCTTGGCTATCCACATATATGTGAGTTTTCTTTTCTCTCATACGGCTCACCGTCCTTTTCTGCTTCCATTATATATAGAAACGATGGGATACTCAAATGTGCCGTATCTGGTAGCAGGTAAACCTATAAAACAAGCTATTGAACTTGAAACTATCGCCTTTCAAATTAGCACGATTTTTAGCAGCTTTTTTCGGGAAATTAGCAGGAAAGGCATTTTGATTAGCAAACTCGGCAAAAATCCTGCTAATCATTAGCAAGCCGAAGCAGGATAACCGATGAACGAAAAATCCAAGTTCGATTTTTCTCTGGTGTGTCTGATTAGCAAGATGGGCTTTTGCTAATCGCACTTTGCTACCTGTTCAATTTCTCTCGGAAAATAAGAAACGCCGAAAACCTTGATTTTACAGGGTTTTCGGCGGGGTTTTTGGCGTTCCCGAGGTGACTCGAACACCCGACCTACCGCTTAGGAGGCGGTCGCTCTATCCAACTGAGCTACGGAAACATTTATAAAAACTATGAAATTATGGAACTCGCAACATTTTCCTTACCCTCCCAAGGCGAGTGTTGGAACACTTTCTTAGGAGGCGGTTGCGTTATCCACTACGCTACCGGGACATTTATTAAATTTTAGGAATCCTATCGTTCGCCTTTGGGTAAAAGGCGAGAGGTCTTTCGTAACCTTAAGAGGCAGCCGCTCTATCCTACTGAGCTATTGGGACATTAATATTATATATAACAACAAACCCTTGCAAGTACTTTTTATTTTATCACATCTTGACTTGAATTGCAACTGCTCAGAATATATTTTATTATTTTACCCAAATAAAGTTCAGAAAAATATTTCTCTTTTTTTGAAAAAATACTTTTATTTTGAGAATAAATGTGTTATAATAAAATGTGTATATTTACCATTCATTTACGGAGGACAAAATGCAAAAAAAAATGAGGGAAGTATCTCGCTATTCCAAAGAAAAATATCTGACGGCATTTCTTCTCGGATTCGGCTGTCTGTTTATTTCGATTGTTCCCATTATGATTTCAAATCGGGGATATTTTATATATTCCGGTGATTATAATGCCCAGCAGATACCTTTTTATAATATGGCAAACGATACCGTCAGAAGCGGCGGAGCTTTCGGCTGGAACTGGCTCACTGACATCGGTTCGGATTTTCTGACTTCTTATTCATTCTATCTTTCCGGAAGTCCTTTTTTCTGGCTTACCACAATTCTTCCAAGAGGTCTTGTAACATTCTCAATGCCGGTTTTGCTTGCAGTAAAGCACGGTCTCGCTTCATTGACAGCTTATGCATATATACGACGCTTTGTACGCAGCAAAGAAGCGTCACTGGTCGGAGCGCTTCTTTACGCTTGCTCCGGATTTCAGGCTTTCAATATTTTCTTCAACCATTTTCAGGATGTCACCGCATTTTTCCCTCTTATGCTTATTGCAATGGAGGAAAATATAAATAACGGCCGCAAGGGTATTTTCGCTTTAACCACGGCTCTTATGGCAATTATCAACTATTATTTCTTCGCAGGGCAGGCCGTTTTTCTCGTTCTGTATTATCTTTTCCGAATGAAATCTCCCGATTTCAATACATCGTGGAAAAAATTCTTCGGACTTGTTTTTGAAGCCGTTATCGGAACCATGATAGCCGGATTTATCCTTATTCCGTCTGCGCTGGCAATAATTTCAAACCACAGAGTAAGCAGCTTTTCATACGGTCTTGATATGGTTATATACAATGACAACACACTTATCCCGAGAATTATCCAATCATTCTTCATGCCGCCCGATACGCCGGCAAGGCCTAATCTGTTCGATTCCGAATACGAAAAATGGGCGTCTATCGGAGGATATCTCCCCTTGTTTTCCATGGCAGGAGTTATTGCTTTTGTTAAAGGACGAAAAAAGCACTGGGCATCAAGACTTTCTGTCTGCTGTGTGATCTTTGCATTTATTCCCGTTCTGAATAGTCTGTTTCAAGCGGCAAACTCTTATTATTACGCCCGCTGGTTTTATATGCCGATACTCATCTTTGCTATGATGACAGCGAACACTCTGGACAACGAAGACGCTCCGCTTGATTTCGGCTGGAAAATCTGTGCCGGATTCCTTGCTGCATTCGCATTAATCGGAATTCTTCCCATTTCAGACGGAAATAATAAACCGCTTTTCTTTATCCTGCCTACCTATACTGCATATTTCTGGATAGTTATCGGAGTCTCAGCAGCCTGTCTTATCGCCTCGGCGGTTTTATTCAGACTAAGAAAAAAGAACCGTCCTTTTATGCAGCTCAGCGTCTGGATGACAGCTTTTGCCTCGGTCGTATGTCTGATGACCACGATTTACTATACAGCAGCCGACATACCATCAGCAAAACTATATACTGATTCGGCGATAAACGGTGAGGCATATGAATCCGTCAGTGAAGATAATTTCTTCCGTATTGACATCTCCGAAGACTGTGATAACTATTCCATGCTTTGGGGATTGCCGAATATGAGAGCTTTCCAAAGCGTTGTAAATACCTCCATTATGGACTTCTACCACGAAATCGGGTTGCCTCGTGACGTTGCTTCAAGAGCAGATATATCGCATTACGCTCTTCGTGGACTTTTCTCAGTAAAATATTACTACAGAGAACTTTATGGAAATAAAACGTATGGAGAAATAAAAAAATCTCCTTCTTCAAAAAATGAAAATCTTTCCTCAATTGCTTCAGATCTTGGATTCGACCCCGACTTTTCAAATGCTGACATTACAGAGGAGCTTCCGGGTTTTGAATATATCGGCGCAAACGAATACTTCGAGATCTATGAAAATAAGCTTTATATTCCCATGGGATTTCCCTATGAAAGTTATATTTCAGAAGAAAATGCAAAGAAAAAGAGTGACTCCGAACGTGAAAAATCGCTTATAAACACTCTTGTGCTGAACGATAAACAAATTGAAAAATATTCCGGTATTCTCACAGAATATGATAACAATGAAACGCTTTCAAAACAAGATTACATTAGCTCATGCAAAGAAAAACAGAAAACTGCGTCATCATCTTTCAGCTATGATCATCACGGATTCAAGTCGGAAATAAATCTTGAAAAGCCGCAGCTCGTATTTTTCAGCGTTCCTTACAGCGACGGCTGGGAAGCTTATGTAAACGGCAGAAAAACTGACGTTGAAAAGGTTTCATATGGTTTTATGGCTGTAAAGGCGGACGAAGGAGATAACGAAATCGTTTTCAGTTACAAAACTCCCGGACTTACAACAGGAATTATCATAACTATTTCGGGAATCATGCTTTTAGCAGGATACATCGTTATCTGCCGCATCCTAAAGAAAAAAGATAATAATAATTCTGCCGGACATACACGCTTCTACGACTACGCTTCATGCCACAAAGTCAGTGCGTCGCAGGAATACTGCCGGAGACTTTCAGGAAAGGAATAGACAAAATATGGAAAACAATCATCTTGCAGAAAAAACCGTATCAAGCGATATAGTATATGAAGGTCCTATCTTTACGATAACCCATGATACTGTTGAACTTGAAAACAAAAATACTGCGATCCGTGACGTTCTTCTTCATCACGGAGGAGTCTGTGTGATTCCTGTAACCGACAGCAACGAGATCTACATGGTAAAACAATTCCGCTATCCGTTCAGAACAGTGACCGTTGAAGTTCCTGCCGGAAAACTTGAAAAAGGCGAAGATCACAGCGAATGCGGAAAGAGAGAACTTCTTGAAGAAACAGGCTGCGTTTGCAGCGAATACGTCTATCTCGGCGAAATGTACCCTACTCCGGCATACAACAGCGAAATAACCCATATGTATCTGGCAAAAGGACTTGAATTCAAAAAGCAGAAGCTTGATGAAGACGAGTTTCTCGATGTTATCAAACTGCCTCTTTCGGAAGCTGTCGATATGGTTATGAACGGCGAGATCAAGGACGGAAAAACTCAGATAGTAATTCTGAAAGCCGCAAGAATGCTTGGAATATGACTATTCTGCACAGAATCCGGAGCAGTCTGTTTATTTGAAATTATCATCATGTTTAACCCATATGTTATAAAAAGCATATGCATATAATGATGTTTTGATAATTATAATTTTCCGATAATTCGGAAATTCACTCTGATAATGAAAGGTGAAGTACTTTGGATAATAACATTTTAAACGGAAAAAAACATATTCATTTTATCGGCATAGGCGGTTCTGGAATGTACCCGCTTGCTCAGATACTGCATTCACAGGGATATTTTCTTACCGGTTCGGATAACAACGAAACTGAAACTCTTGAAGCTGTCAGAAAAATGGGAATTCCCATTTTCATCGGTCAGAACGCCGAAAATATTCAGGGAGCGGACCTTATAGTCCACACCGCTGCCATTATGGAAGATAATCCCGAACTTATGGCTGCAAGACAAAGCGGAATCCCTGTTCTTGAAAGAGCAGACCTTCTTGGAATCGTCACAAGCTGGTATGACAATGCCGTCTGCGTTACTGGAACTCACGGAAAAACTACTGCAACTTCAATGATAACGCAGATTCTCTATACAGCCGGAGTTGATCTGTCAGCTTATATCGGAGGAAAGCTCCCATGTATAGGAGGAAGCGGAATTGCCGGAAAAAGCGATACTCTTGTGTGTGAATCATGCGAATTTGAAGATCATTTTCTAAAGCTTTCACCGGATATCTCGGTAATTCTCAATATCGACGCCGATCATCTCGATTATTTCGGAACGCTTGAAAATATCAAAAAATCCTTCAGAAAGTTTGCGGAAATGACCTCTAAGCTCCTTATCGTGAACGGTTCGGATAAAAATACTATGGACGCCGTCAGCGGTCTTAAAAAGAATATTATAACATTTGGCTCAGACCGCTCATGCGACTTCTATCCCGAAAATGTCAACCATGAAAACGGTCTGCTTACAACCTTTGATGCAATGTATAAGGGTGAAAAACTTGGGAAAATCACTCTTCACGTTGCCGGCATACACAATGTTCTCAATTCGCTTGCCGCTGTGGCTGCTTCACATTATCTCAATATTGATTTTGCCGCAGTTCAGAAAGGTCTTGAGGAGTTCCGTGGAGCAAAACGACGTTTTGAAAAGCTTGGCGAAGAAAAGGGTATAACTGTAGTCGACGATTACGCTCATCATCCGACAGAGCTTGAAGCGACTCTCAGAGCTGCAATGGAAATGAATTTCAATAATGTCTGGGCAATTTTCCAGCCGTTCACCTTTTCAAGAACGAAGCTGCTCCTTGACGATTTCGCAAGAGTTCTTCAGATTCCCGATAAAACCGTTTTAACTGATATTATGGGCAGCCGTGAGAAAAACACATACGGTATTTTCACACGTCACCTTGCCGAAAAAATCCCTGAATGCATCTGGTTTCCGCAGGATGAAAACGCTGAATGGACCGACGAAAGAAAATATTTCAACTTCAGTCAGATTTGCGATTATGTCTGTAAAAACGCTGAAAGCGGTGATCTTATCATCACTCTCGGCTGCGGAGACGCATATAAAATAGCTAAAATGATATTAAACAAACTCAGCAAGGAGGATTAATTATGCTGAAAGAAAAAGAAATTGCTGTTTTCAACTATATCAAAAGCCGTCTGAGTGACGGAATATCGCCATCCGTAAGAGAGATCATGGACTATATGGGCTTTAAATCAACATCAACTGCCCATAGATATATTGAAACTCTTGTAAACGAAGGACTTATCGAAAAATCCGGTAATCTTAACCGTACCTTACGTCTGCCGGGAAGCGGAACAGCGTCAGTTCCGATAATTGGAACTGTCACAGCAGGTCAGCCTATCACTGCTTATCAGGATATAACAGGATATGTCGGATTTGAAGCTGGTTCATATGATCCAAACGACCTTTTCGCCCTTAAAATCAGAGGCGAGAGCATGATAAACGCAGGTATTCTCGATGGCGATATAGTTATCGTTAAACGTGATTCCTATGCGGAAAACGGTGACATTGTCGTCGCCTTCATTGACAGAAGCGACGCTACTGTTAAAAGATTCTTTAAAGAAGACGGCCACTTCCGTCTACAGCCTGAAAATGACACAATGCAGCCAATAATAGTCGATGAAGTAGAAATACTCGGCATTGTGATCGGTCTGAAAAGATATTATTGATCCGCAAATAAAAAATTTTCTCATGCCGGCAAATATTAAGGCTGAAACAGCAATAGTAATCAGATTCAGACAATTTTCTTTGAAAAATATTAAAAAACCCTCTTCCAAATTAAAGGGAAATGTTGTATAATGAAGAATGGAGCAAATTTGCTCAGAAAGGAAGATACACAAAATGCTTAATGACGTTAAAGTTATTATCTGCGGTAAAGAATACAAAATAAAAACCTCAGAATCACCGAATTATGTATACGCTCTTGCAAGAGCGCTTGAATCAAAAATAAACGAGATCATGAATTCCGGAAGCGGCGCTTCTCCTTATGCCGCCTCTATCATGGTTGCGCTCAGCATTCTTGACGATTTGAATAAAGCTAATAAAAAACTCGATAATATCAGGAATCAAACTAAAGAATATGTCGATGAAGCAGGAAAAACCCGGATAGAACGTGATTCCGCTCAAAAAGAGATCGAGGTTCTTAAATCCAAAATAGTTCAGCTTGAGAATATGGTCAAGCTCAAACAGCTAAAGGACAGCATCTGATGAGCAAACCGGAAATACTTGCTCCGGCTGGCAGCATGGAAACTCTTATTGCTGCCCTGAGATCAGGTGCGGACGCAGCTTATATTGGCGGAAAAAAATTTTCCGCAAGAAACAGCGCTTCTAATTTCACAAATGATGAAATTTCAGAAGCTTCCGACCTCTGTCATAAATACGGTGCAAAGCTCTATCTTGCGGTAAATACCGTTATAACCGATGATGAAGCCTCTGATTTCTGCGAGTATATCAAATTTACAGCCTCTGCCGGAATTGACGCATATATCGTTCAGGATATCGGATGTGCAGAGCTTATAAAACGCTGTGTTTCGGATGCGGTTCTTCATGCCTCAACGCAGATGTCCGTTCATACAGCCGCCGGAGCGGCTATGCTTAAAACTCTCGGATTTAAAAGAGTAGTTCCGGCAAGAGAACTTGACCGTGATGTAATTGAAAAAATTTGCAGAGAAGATATCGAAACGGAAATATTCGTTCACGGAGCATTATGTATGTCGGTTTCCGGACAGTGCTATATGTCGTCAGTTATCGGCTCACGCTCGGCAAACAGAGGATGCTGCGGTCAGGCTTGCAGACTGCCTTTTTCTGCTTCCGGAAACAAAAATGCGGCAGCTTTATCCCTGAAAGATCTTTCGCTTCTTCCCGATTCTGTTCAGCTTGCCGAAATCGGAGTCGATTCCCTTAAAATTGAGGGACGGATGAAACGTCCAGAATACGTAGCTTCGGCGGTTTCAGAATTAAAGAAATCCCTTGACGGACAAGCTCCGGATATGACTCTGCTGAAAGGAATTTTCTCCCGAAGCGGATTTACAAACGGTTATTTTTCCGGAGAAAGACGCAATATGTTCGGCATAAGGGAAAAAGAGGATGTTACTGCTGCAAAGGAACTTATTCCGAAAATCCACGAGATTTACCGCTTTGAGCGAAGAGTACATGGAATAAATTTTCATGTCGTCATCAAAAACGGTACGCCGACAAAAATCATGGCGGAATGCTGCGGTATCAACGTTGAAATTCAGGGCGATATTCCTGAAAAAGCCATGAATCGGCCGACAGACATTGAAATGCTTAGAAAACAGCTTTCACGTCTTGGCGATACGGTATTTTTCCTTGAAAAAATAACAGCCGAAATTGACGACGGACTTATAGTACCGGCAGGAAAGCTTAACGAGATGCGTCGGAATATAACGGAAAAACTGACAGAAAATATCATACATAAAAATACTCCACGCTATCAGATAACAGCTTATTCTCCTGATTTCCCTGAAAAAATTCCTGATATACCATCAAAAAAGCTTCCCCTGCGAATATTCTGCCGAAACTTGGCGCAAGTGAAAGCAGCAGCTCAGATGTCGGAATTTCTGATAATTCCGGAAGAGATCATCAGCGATGAAGTTATAAATATTGTCGGAGCAGACAAAATTATTGCCGCTCCCCCGCGTTTTATTTCCAATGAGGAAAAAGTTATTTCCCGTATGAAAACGCTGAAGGATATGGGAATCAACCGTATATTCTGTCATACTCTCGACAGTGCGGCTATTGGAAAGTCTCTTGGTTTCCGTCTGCATGGAAGCTTCACTCTAAACGTCTGCAATTCTTTCGCAGCAGAAAAGCTTAAAGAAATCGGGTTTGAGGATTGCATTTTCTCGTTTGAGCCAAAGCTTGACCATTTTGAAAAAATACGGACTTCACTCTCGATTGGCGTATTGATCTACGGAAAAATTCCTCTTATGCTAACCAGAAACTGTCCTGTAAAAAACGAAATCGGATGCAGTAAATGTAATAAAATCCTCAAAGATCGAACTGGAAGAGAGCTTCCCGTTATCTGCTCTAAGAATTACACGGAAATACTGAATCCGGATGTTCTTTATATGTCAGACCGACTTGCAGAATTTGGCAATAATATCAGATTTGGATACATTATTCTTAACGAAGAAAACGAGAAGCAGACAAAAGCTGTTCTTTCAGGGGAAAAGCCTTCGGGAAATATTACAAGAGGACTTTATTACAGAGGTATTTAGGATGAAACTAACTTTTAAAAAAATAAAAGAAAACGCTGTTATCCCCTCCCGTGCGACTGCTGGAAGCGCAGGACTGGATATATGCGCCTGTCTGAACGAACCGATAACGCTTGAACCCGGAGAAATCAAAATGATTCCAACCGGAATAATTTCCGCTGTTGATGAAAATAATATCGCTCTGCTGATATATCCACGTTCAGGTCTGTCATCGAAATTCGGAGTTTCTCTTGCCAACTGTGTAGGAGTTGTAGACAGCGACTATCGTGGAGAATGGTTCATCCCCCTTATAAATCACGGAAGCAAACCGTTTACAGTTGAAAACGGAATGCGCATCGCTCAGCTTATTCCAACAAGGATAATTATTCCCGAAATTGAAGTAAGCGAAAATCTTACGGAAACGAAAAGAGGAACCGGCGGATTCGGTTCTTCGGGAATATAAATATATTAAGGCAGCCTCTAAAAGCCTGTTTGGTTAAACAAAAATCAGATAGGTACAGCAGTTGCAGGTGAAGTACTCGAATGCGTTCTGCCGCACTCCGAGAGGGCTTGATGCGGCAAATGATGCGCATAGCTGATTTTTGTAAAAAGAGGTTTTTAGAGGCTGCCTTAAATTTAAACAAAAGAAAAACAGCCGTTAAACGGCAGAATGGAGACTAATAATGAAACATGCCCTTTATATGATATTGCTTGTGGTTTCATCGCTCATACTTGGCGCTTTCATCGGAAATGCCGCTACAGGTACACTGAAATGGCTCGGATATTCAAAATATTTCAAATTCATGCCGGAAAGTTATCTTATCGACACTGATGTTTTGAAATTTAATTTTGGAATCTACATAAGCATTAACGTGGCACAGGTTATTTTACTTCTTATAGCTATATTTGTATACTATAAAACTGCTCCGAAGCTTATTGCAGGATAAAGGGAATATTTTTCTGTATTAAAATTATTGCCTGTATTGCAATTTGATGTTATAATATTAAATATACGCAGGAACTTATCCCTATTTCCGGATTTGTTCCGATTGTTAAGGAGCTTTAGAATGTTTACAAAAGATATTGGAATTGATCTGGGTACTGCTAATACCCTTGTTTATATGCGTGGAAAAGGTATCATAATAAGAGAGCCTTCTGTAGTTGCTGTTAATACGAGAACCGATAAATGCCGCTATGTCGGTAAGGAAGCAAAAGATGTTATCGGAAGAACTCCCGGTTCTATAGTTGCTGTAAGACCTCTTAAAGACGGCGTTATTGCGGACTTTGACATTGCTACAACCATGCTTCAGGAGTTTATAAAAAAAGCCCTGAAAGGTACTATTTTTACAAAGGCTAACGTTATAATCTGTATACCGTCAGGCGTTACAGCCGTTGAAAGACGAGCCGTTCGTGAATCATGCAAAAAAGCCGGAGCTAACAACGTTCTTATCATTGAAGAACCAATGGCGGCAGCTATCGGCGCAGGACTTCCTACAAACGAGCCTGCCGGAAGTATGATCGTCGATATCGGCGGAGGATCAAGCGAGGTTGCCGTTATTTCTCTTGGAGGAATCGTTGCCGCACGTTCAGTTAGATGCGCAGGCGATGAATTCGATGCAGCTATCATAAACTATATCAAGAAGAAATACAACCTTCTTATCGGCGAGAGAACGGCGGAAAATGTAAAGCTTGAAATCGGTTCGGCATTTCCCAGCGAAAAGGAAACTACTATGGAAATAAAGGGAAGAAATCTTCTCAACGGACTTCCGGAAAACATTACCGTCAGCTCTGCTGAAATAAGGGACGCCCTTGTAGAACCGCTTTACCGTGTTATCGACGCTATAAAGTCTACGCTTGAAGAAACTCCTCCGGAGCTTTCAGCCGATATTATCGACCACGGCATAACTCTTGCCGGAGGCGGAGCATTGCTGAGAGGACTTGACAGGCTTATTAACCGTGAAACCGGAATGCCGGTTTATATCGCCGAATATCCGCTTGACTGCGTTGCCGAGGGTACCGGAAAAATCCTTGAAAACATAAGCGATTATCAGGACGCTCTCACCGAAAACGTCAAGTATTATTAAGGAGGCTGCTCCATGCGTGAATTCTTTAAAAGCACCAGATTCAAAATTCTGCTTGCTTTTCTTGCCTTTCTTTTGGGCATAATGATTTATGCCGTAACTAAAGGCGGATATTCCGTTTCGGGCGCTTCGTTCATAAATACAATTACAAAGCCTTTCCGTGCGGTATCTAATGGAATAAGTATGAAAATGGAACATAATCTTGATAAAATTTCCAATGCCGATGAGTATTACGAGGAGAATCAGCGTCTTAAGGCTCAGATCAGCAAACTGAACAAACAGCTAACCGAATACGATGCGCTCAAAGAAGAAGTTGAAGAACTTCGCAAATTCGTTAAGATCAAAGAGGAGCATGAAGATTACATTCTGTCAGTTCCCTGCGATGTTATGGGATATGTAACCAACGATCCTTTTAAATCTTTCACTATAGATAAAGGCTCGGATGACGGAATTCTGCCAAATTGTCCGGTCGTTACGGCTGAAGGTCTTGTCGGAATAACTGTCGAGGTTTCAGAACACGTTTCAACTGTACGAACCATTCTTTCGCCTGATCTTTCGATTGCCGCTGTTTGTTCTTCATCAAGCGCCGATCAGGGAATTATCGAAGGAACCGTTCTCACAGCGGAAAACGGAAACACAAAACTTATACATCTAAGCACGGAAAATAAACTTAAAAACGGTGATCTTATGATAACTGCCGGAACAAGCGGTCTTTTCCCGAAAGATTATCAGATCGGAACTGTCAAATCAGTGGAATATGATACATCCGGTCTTTCAATGTGTGCAGAGATCGTTCCATGCGTTGACATCACACGCCTTACCTCTGTTACCGTTATAACCGATTTCAGCGGTAAAAAGGAGGATTCTGAATGAGACTCAGAACCACCCGTGAACAGCGTATCCTCTACATAAAAACAGCTTTAAGATGGCTTATTTACTATATTCTGATATTTTTAAGCTTTATTATTATGACCTCCGGAACATGGCTGAAACCGATTCTTCTTGTTCCGATAGCTCTGGCAATTGCTGTAAATAATAATCAGTACGGCTCAGTAGTTACCGGAGCAATATGCGGATTCATGATAGATATAAGCTGCGGAAAGCTTTTCGGATACAACGCTGTTCTGCTTGCATTTTTCTGCATTGTTGTTTCGCTCCTTTTTGAACTGTACCTGAAGTATAAATTTATCAATTTCATGCTTATTACAGCCGGAGTTTCATACATACAATGCAGACTTGACTACAAGTTTTACTACGAAATCTGGAATTATGAAAATGTTGAACGTATTTTTACGCAGTTTACGCTGAAAATATGGGTATATACCATTATATCTTCTGTTTTTATATATCTGCTGATAAAGCTTATAAATCATTTTCTTATGCCGAAAAATCACCTGACAATCGAAGAAGCAATCGTCACTAAAACTCAGCAGAATTGACCGCACCTTATATGTGCGGTCTTCCTTATAATGGATTTATAAAGGAGGAACTCTATTGAAAAGTTTAACTGAAAATATAAAATCATTTATAATTATTATTATGGTGATAGTCCTTGTTCTGTTCAGCGGAACTCGTCTTATGGAAATTCAGGTCGTTGGGGACGAAAATATTAAAGAACCGGAACAATATGCTCCCGGAACGCTCTCTTACGTCCATGAGATAAAAGCTACCCGTGGTGAAATTATGGATTACAACGGAAATATTCTTGTAACAAACAATGCAAGATGCGATCTTGTTCTGAAAAAAGCATTTTTTCCGGATGACCTCAAAGAAGGAAATAAAATTCTTCTTGAAATCTATAACGCTCTTAAAGAACATGGATTTGAATTTAAAGAGAGTATTCCCATAACTAAAGATAAGCCCTACGTTTTCACGGTCAATGATGCTTCTGAGATCATTTCCAATCTCAATCTCAATGTTTACGCATCTGCTGAAAACTGTATAGATAAGCTTATCGAAGATTACGAGATAGATGAAAGCTATTCTGATGAAGAAAAAAGAATCATTGCAGGAATGCGTTACGAAATGATTGCTAAGGATTTTTCATATGAAATTGACCTCACTCTTGCTGAAAACATTGATTCTCAGACCGTTATAGATATGAAAGAGCTTAGCAACATTTACAAGGGAATCGAGATCAGCGAGACTTCCGAACGCAGTATTGTAAGAGGTGATATTCTTCCCCACGAAATCGGAACTGTCGGACCAATTTATGCCGAAGAATACGATGAGCTTAAAAATCAAGGGTATGCCATGGATGACACCCTCGGAAAAAGCGGAATCGAATCAGCAATGGAAAAGGAACTTCGTGGAATCAACGGGAAAGAAGAAGTTCTGATCAATGACGGTTCGGTCGTTGACGTTAAAACTATTACTCATACCTCTGCCGGAGCTTCTGTAAAGCTCACTGTTGACGGAAACTTCCAGCTTAAGCTCCAGAACATTCTCAATAATTTCATTAAAAATTTCCCGTCAATAAATCCTAAGCCAAACGTTCTGAAAGATACTAACTGCGGCGCTATTGCCGTTATCGACTGTAAAACCGGAGCCGTTAAAGGTTTTGCTACCGCTCCGACCTACAATCTTAAAGATTACGCCGAAAATTTCGATTATTTTCTTAACGCAAAGGACTCTCCCCTGCTAAACCGCTGTACATGGGGATTGTACCGTCCCGGCTCAACATTTAAAACCATAACCGCAACTGCCGGACTCAATGAGGGCGTAGTTACAGCCGACACTCTTCTGAGATGTGATCAAGTGTATTATTTTTACGGCGGAAAATACGGTTGTACCGGACATCATTATGACATTTCTATGAGAAGAGCAATCGAGGTTTCCTGTAATATTTATTTCTACGAGGTTTCAAGGGCGCTCGGAATCGATAATATCACCCGATATGCCAAGCTTTACGGTCTTGGCTCAAGCACAGGAATCGAAACCGGAGACGCTGCCGGTTATCTCTGTAATCCTGAAACGTTCGCTGAAAACGGCATTCCATGGTATGTCGGCTATGTAATTCAGGCGGGAATCGGAAATCAGGACGCAGGTATAACTCCGCTGCAAATGGCTGTTGTTGCAAGCACTATCGGCAACAGAGGCGTTCGTTACAAGCCGTATCTCGTCGACAGTCTTCACGAATACGGCACTAACAAGCTTATTTCCGAAACTCAGCCGACTATTGCCGAAAAGATAAACCTCAGCTACGACGATCTTTATGATCCGATAATCGCCGGAATGATCGACGCTTCCCACAATATGCCTGTGCAGTATTCCCTGCAGGATCTCGGATTTGACGTTGCTATCAAAACAGGTACTCCTCAAACCGGTGCAGATCTTGAACAGCAAAACTCCTTCTTCATTGGATTTGCTCCGGCGGATGATCCGGAAATTGCTTTTGCCGGAGTTGTTGAAAGCGCTGAATATTCCAAATATATGATTCGTGATATAATCCTCGCATATCAGGAATGTTACGGTCTTAACGGCGTTCAGCCAACGGTTAAGCCTCTTCCGGAAGAAGTTCGTCCGGCAATTGAAACGACTGACGCTTCTTCAAGTGAAACAACTACAGCTTCATCTTCCGAAACAACCACAACTACAACGGAAACAACCTCCGTAACAACTTCAGCAGCTCCTGCAACAGAACCCGTTCCGTCATACACTGATCCTCCGGTTACAGATATTCCCTACACAGAACCGCAAACTACGCAGTCCGGCGAACCTCAGACTAATACGACCGGCGAACCGCCTGTTCCGGGAGATACTACCGTTCCGGAACAATAATCATCAGCAGAACCTGTCTTTGATGCTTAAGGACGGGTTCTGAAAATTTTTACGCATAAATTTACCTCTTCTGTCAATAATAAAAGCGGAGGTGTTATGCATGAAAAAAGAAAGTAACACGAAAAAAGGCTCGAAAGGCTTTTACGCAGCTTTAGGAATAAGTGCAGTAATGATAGGTTCAGCTTGTTTTTTTGCCTATGATCAGGGAGAAAAACTGAATGGAAAGAATACGGCTGATAATATTATTTCCGTTCCCGAAGCTCCTGTTGACAAAAAAACAACAGGTATTCCCAAAACCACTACTATTCCCATTCAGACGACCGTTCCGGTTTACACTACGGCAGCCGCAGTAACAACAGCTCCTGCGATTACCGCTGCCGTTTCCGTTGAAACTCTTCCGGCGGCTGAAATTGTAAAGAGTGATCCGCCTGCCGCATCAGATAATATCGAAGAAACAGAAAATTCAGCACAAGTAAACTCGGATTCAAATGCAGCAGCAAAGCTTGAAAACGTAAAACCGCCGCTTTCTGATATAAGCAATATAATCAATGCTTTCAGCGGCAGCGAACTTGTAAAAAACGAAACTACAGGCTCATGGCAGACTCATAATGGAACTGATTTTGCCGCAGAAGTGGGAACAGAAGTGTTCTCAATTTCCTCAGGAGAGGTCACGAAAATAGATACTGACCAATTATGGGGTGTTTGCGTTACGATAAATCACCATAACGGATATGTTTCAAAATATTGCAGCCTTGGTTCTGATTTATCGGTTCAGGAAGGCGATCTCGTTGCAAGCGGAGCAGTTATCGGCGTTGTCGGACAAACTGCCGATATCGAAAGCGCAGTCGCTCCTCATCTTCACCTTGAACTCCAGCATAACGGAGCTTATGTTGATCCGGTTTCAGCCATTAAAGAATAAGAACCTGTATTCATAGGATAATTTGCACGTCTTTCCTATAAACACAGGTTCTCAGAAAATCCGGCAGAAATTAAAATCTGCCGGATTTTTATATGCTGATTATCAGATATTTGCAAGAACTTTGAATTTTTCCTTTAATGCAGGATAAATATCCCGGTAGAGCTGATAATATTTCTCATATTCCGGAACATTTTCCGCTGTCGGAGCTTGAATTTTATCGGCTCTTACGATCTCCGCACAGGCTTCAGGAACACTATCGTAAAGTCCTGCACCCACGCTCGCAAGGATAGCAGCTCCAAGCGCTGGCCCTTCCTTTGAAGCAGTCGTTTTAACGCTGCAATTATAAAGATCGGCAAGCATACTTCTCCAGAGGGGTGAGGAACCGCCTCCGCCGCAGGCAGTCATGTCGCTCACGCTGACATTCATTTCACGGAAAACCTCGACGCAGTCACGGAGCGAATACGTTACGCCCTCCATAACGGCACGAAGCATATCACGGCGAGTATGAATTGCCGACAAACCAAAGAAAACTCCTCTTGCGTCCGGATCGAGATGCGGAGTCCTTTCTCCCATAAGATACGGCAGATAGAGCAGACGATTCGCTCCGACAGGCACTTGCTCTGCCTGTTTGTCCATGAGGTAATATTCATCAACTCCCATAAGATTTGCGGTTTCTTTTTCGCTCATGCAGAAATTGTCCCTGAACCATTTCAGCGAAAGTCCGGCACCCTGAGTAACTCCCATAACGTGCCAGCTATCAGGTACAGCGGCACAGCAAGTGTGAACTCGGCCGAGCTTGTCGATAGAGATATTTGAAGTGTGAGCAAACACAACTCCCGATGTACCAATAGTGGTGAACGCCTTGCCGTCCTCAACAACGCCTGTACCAACGGCTGCCGCAGCGTTATCGCCTGCACCGCCGACAACTATCGTCCCCTCGCAAAGTCCAAGAGTATCAGCCATATCTTTGCTTAAAACTCCGGTCACTTCGCATGATTCATAAACTTTTCCAAGCCAGTTTTTGTCGATTTCAAATGCTGAAAGAAGTTCATCCGACCAGCGGCGGTTCGGAACGTCAAGAAGCTGCATTCCGGAAGCGTCGGAAACCTCGGTCGCATATTCGTGTGTAAGCACAAATCTAAGATAATCCTTTGGTAAAAGAATATGAGCGGCCTTTTCATATATCTCAGGTTCGTTGTTTTTCACCCACAGAATTTTTGCGGCAGTCCAGCCTGTCAGCGCAGGATTAGCCGTGATCTCCACAAGCTTTTCATGTCCGACAATACGGTTCATCTCGTCAACCTCAGCGGCTGTACGCTGATCGCACCAGATAATTGAATTGCGCAGAACGTTATTATTCTTATCAAGCATAACAAGACCATGCATTTGTCCCGAAATTCCGATACCCTTAACGTCCTCCTTTTTAACTCCGCTCTGAGACATAACAGCTTTGATCGTTTCTGTCATTGCGTTTGCCCAATCCGCTGGATTCTGCTCTGCATAGCCGTTTTTCGGCTGATACATAGGATATTCTATCGTTTTGGAAGCAATTACCGCTCCTCTTTCATCAAAAAGAACTGTCTTTGTACCGCTCGTACCACAGTCCACGCCTATAATGTATGACATAATTAAATTCCTTTCAATTTATCTTCCGGTTCATAATCAATCCATAGTCAATTAAATTCAGCTTGCCGTATAATATACATATCTTGTACAGAGCAACTGTTATAACGTTTTTCAATCGGATCGTCTTCAGAAGTTTTCATTTCAAAATGCTCCGAAAACACCTCTATTCCGTCCTCAAACTCGAGCTCATCAAACAGCCAGTAATCACTTGCTATTTTATAGAAACGATATTTTACTTGTCTTGCATAGACGTTTATATATTCCCATTCCTCGTCAAAAGCAATTTTTTTCGCCTTATCCAATGCTTCGTCAAAGGATTCTGCATGAAAAAGTCTCAGACTTTCTTCATAGATCGACCTGTTTGAGTTCTCAATTTCATATTTGAATAAAATTTTTACACTATAGATTTTCATAATATCCTTAAATTTATCGTTTCGATTTTCTCAAAAATAACTGTCTTTGTACCGCTCGTACCGCAGTCCACGCCTATAATGTATGACATAGTCATTTCCCTTTCAATTTTCAAGTCTTTTTATTAATTTATTATAAATTTCCATAACCAAGGGATAATAATCTTCATTCTCCTCCCAAAGCTCACGCAGCTCAGAATTTTCTGCGGCAACTGCTCTTACAGCGTCAGCCGCCATTTGACGCATTCCGGATACATCAAATCCTTCAAGTTTCTGAAGAACGGATGTTAATTCTTCCAAATCATCAGCTTCGGACAAAAGTTCCATTTCAATTCCGTTCAGCTTTGCATCAATAACGCAGGCTGCTGCAAGACCGTAAGCGCCGATATCATAATCAAGATAATCATCCGCATATTCAAGAGCTTCTCTCAAAAAGCTTTTCATATCATTGACAATATCCCCGCTTTCATTCAGCTCGCATAAGCAATCAAGCGTTATATCGTCGTCAAAAATTCTATGACTCCATGCTCCCATAATTACACCTCATTAAAGATACTTTCTGAATTTTAATTACAAAAATATAAAATCAAGACGTAATCCCACGCAATCTAAGCGGAGACTACGTCCCGTAAAATCTGAAATCAAAGACTGAACATAATATTGTTCATAATGGCTTCAAGCATCTCCTGACGTCCGCTGCCAAGAGAATCAGTTACTTCACCCTTTTCAAGAGCATATTTTTCAAGGTCAGCCATTGTTGCCTTGCCGTCGATGATATCCTTGCCGATGCCGGTTTTCCATGAAGCATATCTTTCCTCAACAAAATTGTCGATTCTTCCGTCGTCAATCATCTTCTGAGCAATTCTCAGACCGAGCGCAAAGGTGTCCATTCCGGCGATATAGCTATGGAAAATATCCTCCGGAGTAAACGAGCCTCTTCTTGCCTTTGAGTCGAAGTTCAGACCGCCGTTAGTGAATCCTCCGGCTTTGAGAACCTCATACATACAAAGAGCAGCTTCGTAAACATTTGTGGGGAACTGATCAGTGTCCCAGCCGAGGAGCGTATCACCCTGATTAGCATCAATAGAGCCAAATGCGCTGTTTTCTCTTGCAACTCTGAGTTCATGCTGGAAAGTATGCTGAGCGAGGGTAGCGTGATTTGCTTCAATATTCATCTTGAAGTCTTTATCAAGACCGTACTTGCGGAGAAATCCGAGTACAGTAGCCGTATCGAAGTCGTACTGATGCTTTGTAGGCTCCTTCGGCTTAGGCTCGATGTAGAAATCGCCTGTGTAGCCGATAGAACGTGCATAATCAACAGAAAGCTTCATAAGACGAGCCATATTGTCGAGTTCAAGTCCCATATTTGTGTTGAGAAGAGTTTCATAGCCCTCTCTTCCGCCCCAGAAAACGTAACCGTTTCCGCCCAGCTTAACGGTAGCCTCAATAGCCTTTTTGATCTGAGCAGCCGTAAAAGCGAAAACGTCAGCCGACGGAGAAGTTCCCGCACCGTGCATATAGCGTAGATGATCGAAGCACTTTGCCGTGCCCCAAAGGCACTTCATACCTGTTTCAGCCTGCTTTTCCTTGATATAATCTGTCACCTCGTCGAGCTTTGCATTTGTTTCAGCAAGACTGCCATATTCCGGAGAGAGGTCACGGTCATGGAAGCAGAAATACCCGATAGAGAGCTTATCCATAATTTCAAAAGCAGCGTCAACCTTAGCTTTTGCCCTTGCAGCAGGATCTGATTCCCCCCATGTCTTATCGGCTGTTCCAACTCCAAACATATCTGTTCCATCGCCGCCCATTGTATGCCACCATGAAAGTGCAAAACGGAGCTGTTCTTTCATTGTTTTTCCGCCGATGATCTCATCAGGATTGTAGTACTTGAACGCCAGAGGATTCACGGAGTTCTTTCCTTCGTACTGAATTTTGCCTATTTCTTTAAAAAATTCGCTCATAAATAACCTCCTAAAGTTATTCTGCCTGTCGCATAAATACTCCCTGCGACAAGCTTTTATTTATTTTAAGAATTCTTCCGAATCTTAAATCAGCTTAAAAGATCCAAAGAAATTTTCCTTGAATCAACGTCAAAATACTCCTCAATTTCAGCAACGTAATAACTGAAGCAGTTCTTTCCGTTAAATATCATAACATCGCCCTCTTCAGGAACGCCTATCATTTCGAGCTGTTCATCCGTCAGAGTATTGAGGTAAACGGAGTTATCCTTTTCAACAACGAAAAGCGGACTTCCATAATCGTTTGTATGTTCATTATTAAATATCTCAAATGCCTTGCCGTTAAAATCACTGAAATAAACTTTGCTTCCGGATTTAGCTTTAATCTCATCGAGAAGCTCTGGCGATGGCGAAAGAACATAATATCTTCCGTCCGAATCACGTCCGATATCAAAAAGCTCAAGCTGCTCGTCATTAAGTTCATCAAGCTTTATCGGATCAACATCCGAAGCAGTTTTTCCGATTTCAAATCTTCTTGAAACGGCTATATCATCAATTTGGAGCATTTCATCATAGGTGTAGCCGATTTCTTTCAGTTCATCCTCCGAGAGATGAACAACTATATTATCAGAAATTTCATTAAGCTGAGCTGTAATTTCAGAGCGTGGCAGCGTAACCCATTCAACATTCACTTCTTCGTTTATAGGTCTTTCGATGTGAACAACACGCTCCATATTTTTAAGCGTAAACGTTGCATAAAAGAGCTTATATTCAAGGTCAGCGTCGTTTGGTTCAACATAAACGGCAGTGCTTCCGTTTGAAGTATCCTCTGTATTTACAACTCTGTAGCGATATTTTCCAGACGGTGATACGCCGGAATCAACAACAGTTTCCTTAACGGAGGTTACAAAAAACGATGTAAACAGAAAATATCCGAGAGCGCCAAAAATATACATTAAAAGAATAATTGTTCCCAAAGCCGTTTTTGTTCCTTCTCCTGCACCAGAGAGAAGCAGAATAGCAACACCAGTAAGTACAATAGGAATTACCATTCCCCATTCTCCAAAATAAAGCAGCACAACAGGAAGCATTGCCGGCAGTATGATAAAGCTTGATATACGGGTTAAAATCTGTTTTCTTGTATAAAGCATAACAACGATTGCGAGAATTGATATTGCCGTAATTATAAGACACTGTGAGACTTTTGCGTGAATGTTTATTTCATAAAAAATTGAGAGATAGCAGAGACGGCATACTCCCAAAGCGTATAGCAGACTGACAATTGCCGCCGCTCTCTTTGTCCAGATATTTTCGAAAAAGTTTTTCATTTCTACCTCCGAAAGATATAATAACTGTTCTTATTTCTCTGAGAACACATTTTGAATTCTATACATATAATGTTATTATAACATTTTCAGAAGAAAGTTACAAGTAATTTCCAAAATTTTTTCTGAAAAATTGATAAAAAATGCTCTCTTTACAAATAAAATAAAAAATAGTATAATATAATAGTAGCATAAAGAGAGGATAAACGTATGAAATCAAAGGCTTTAACAATTTTAAGAATATTTTTTACCATAGCTGCAATTATCTTTATGACAGTGATTTTCAGTTTTTCGAGCGAAAACGCTGATGAATCCTCCGATACAAGCGGAGTTATAACAGATAAGGCTGTTCAGACATTTGTAAAAGATTACGAAAAAATGCCTTCAGAAAAGAAAACTTCAATTCGTGAAAAGGTCAGCCATATCGTCCGAAAAACTGCACATTTTTCGATATATGCAGCTTTAGGATTCTGCATTTCAATGGCGGCAGGAAAGCGCAGACTTTTCAGCGAAGGTTCAGCGTTTACCGTTATCCTCTGTTTCATCTATGCCTTTTCCGATGAACTCCACCAAAATTTTGTTCCCGGACGCTCCTGTGAATTCAAAGATATGATGATAGATACTGCCGGAGCAACGGTAGGAATGCTGATTTCATTGCTCATGTTAATGATAATACATAAAATAATAATTATAAAAACCGGTCATAAGAGCGATTCTCATCTATAAATTCTGAGCCATAGTATTTTTTGATTATAAGTCAAAAATACTATGGCATTTCTATTGACATATAACTCTTCTTAATGTATAATTTTAGTAAGATAAATCGGAATTTAGAGGAGTTAAGTTATGAGTAAAATAACAACTTTATTGCAGAAAATGAAATCACTGTGTGATAACAATAATGGTAAGGAAACATTTAATTCTCCGGTAACAGATGAAGAAATATCTACTTGGGAGGCTGAACACAATGTAAAACTCTGTGATGAACTGAAAGATTTTTATCTTTTTAGCAATGGTATGGATTTATGTATCTGTTTCTCAACATTCAGTATCTGTTCGTTTGATAAAATCACTTTCAGAGAAGGCGGCTTATTTGGATATGGAGAATTTGAAGGTTATATGGAAATAGGTGACTTTGTGGGAGATGGTTCAGTAATCTGTATAAACAGAAATTATAATATTTGCTGTATATTTGAAGGTGATGCTGAGATAACTGAATACTCACTTACAGAATTAATCGAAAGAGAACTTGAACATCTTGAAGAAAAAATCGAGTACCAAAAATGGAAAAAACAGAATAACTAAGTCCCTTTACTGTAAATTTTAGTGAGCGAAAGCAGACTTGAATTCCGCAGAAATTAACAAGCTTGCGAGCGGGAACGTGATATGCGGTCAAGCTGGCTGCAGCTTAAAATTCTGATTTATGCGAATAAACAAATAATAAAAATAAGCCCGAAAGCAGTTGAAAAACTACTTTCGGGCATTACTTCTATATAAGTATTCGTCTTAAAAATCGGCTTTATTTTAAAAGATTTACTGCATACCGCCCTTAACGAAGAAATTCTCCTGAATAATAAGTGAGCAGCCGCCAAGGAAATTATTTTTGCCGTCAAGCTTACTGAGAACGACTCTATCGGCAATATCTTCACTTACAAGGCGAATCATCTCACGTTTAACATAATCAAACTGTTTCTCGTTGAGCTTGAAGTTGTGAAGAACGATTTTCTTTGCAAAATGACTTATTGCAAGATTGTTCAAAAGAACTGTGTACTTAGCAATAAGATCGTCCACAACGTTCTTAACAGGCTCTTCGCCACGCATTAAAGCCATAAATACGTTATCAACGCTGATCTTGTTCTTGTCGCCGTCTGTAAGCTCATAAAGAACAGGGGTTTTGTCCTTTGAATATATCTCAAAGAAAGAATTGAGCATAGCAGTTCTCGAAAGTTCAGCCTTAACGGAACCGTTCGGATAACCCTCATACTGCTTTCCATTCGGGCATACGATATACTTTTCGATCATTGATGTGTATGAGTAATAATCGCTTGAAAGCTCATTTTTATTTATAACGGCGAGGTTAACCTGATTTCCGTTATGAATGAAAGCGGTGTTTGTCTGATAACCGTTCTGAACACGGTAATCATTGCTTGCAAGAGCCATAAGTCCGATAGCGTTTCCGCAAAGTATCTCGCAATCAAGACCGCCCGAAAGCTTGTCGATAAAGCTGTTGAAATCGAGTACGCCGTCCTTATAGAAGATTTTAAGCTTACCCCACATTGACGGTACAACGCCGACGCCAAGTCCGAGAATTTTATCCTTTGTAAGGCAGCTGTTTTCTATCATCTCATTGCAGGTCTGAATTATGTAATTTATGATATCCTTGCTTGTAGTTCTGTCATCAATAACCATGCTTGATTTATCGAGAACATCAGAATTAAGATTTGTAAGACCAACCGTAACTTCCTTTTCGTCAACGGTTGCTCCGAGAGCAAATCTGCTGTTCACATTGATATCAATAAGTATCTTTCTTCTGCCCTTTTGCAGCTTCTCCATATTTACAGGAGCCTCGCCTATTTCGACAAGAACGCCTTCTTCAATCATTTCATTTGTAATAATAGTAACGGCAGCCCTTGTGATCTCAAGAGCGCTTGCAACGTCAACTCTCGAAATAGGCCCTGATTCTCTGATGACGCGAAGAATCTGCATTCTGTTGCGTCTTTTAAGATCAAGCTTGCTAATTCCTCTTTTTTCCATACTATATCTCTCCATTCCTGATCTGACCTGTTAAAAATACATAAAAATTCTCTTTTAGCAGGCCTTTAAATAAAATTTGCAGTATTCTACGCAAATTATTATAACACAAATTAGATAAAAATAAAACAGTTTAATGCAAAAAATATAAAAATCAGCGTTTTGGACAAACCTAAGCTAAAATTTTTGTCAATAATTCCGTAAATTCTACTATGAGCGGCAAAGTTAAAACCGAAAGTATAGTTCCTGCGGTAAAAATTTCAGAGGCATACACTGAATTGCGCCCATATCGAATACATTGCAGAGTACACATGGCTGCCGGAGGAGCAGAGGCTGCTACAATTACCGTAAGACGAACCTTTTCACTTATTTCAAGCGGCGAGAGAAGTGCAGCAAGAATCGCCGGGATCAGAATAAGTCTGAGGAAACAGACATAATAAACTCTGCCCTTTTTGAGAAGCTTTAAAACATTGGTTTCAGCCATTGTTACTCCGGAAACTATCATTGCCATGGGAGTATTTATCTGTGAAATGAACTCCAGAGCCTTTGCAGGAACTTCGTGCAGACGAAACTGCAAAAAGAATGTTATGATTCCGAGGAATATTGCAATAATAGTCGGAGAATAAAATACTTTAATAATATTTTTCATGCTTTTTTCACCGGAAATAAGAATGATTCCGTGAGTCCAAACAATTAAGTTGAAAACGGTTATAAAAGCTGTGAGATAGAAAACTCCCTCCATGCCGAAAAGAGCGTTCACAAGAGGTATTCCCATAAATCCGCAGTTGGAATAGATTGCCGAAAAACGTTCAACTTCTATTTCCCTGCCCTTTTTCGATGGAATCAGCAAATATGCAAGCAAAATCGTAACCGCATACGCTCCGAGAGAGAGAACGAACGTAAGCAGAAGATTTTTCACAAGCTCCGGCTTGTAGTCAGTCTGATACGACATGAAGATCATAACCGGATTCACAACCTGTAAAACGAATTTAGAGAGATCTTTATTTGATTCCTTGCTTATTATCTTTGTTTTGTAACACACTATGCCAACCGCCATGAGAATCAGCATTATTATGGTTTGCTTTAATATTGTCAGAGACATTTTCTATCGCTCCCATCAGAAGTACAAAATAAAAATCCGGAGTTTTTACACCCCGGATCGTAAAAAATTCATTATAAATTAGTCATCCTTTTCGCCGTATTCTTCAAGTGAATCTTTTGACATTGGAATAACCTTCCATCCTTCACCCTTAAACTTAACTACGCAAATTGATTCAGTGGATGTATCCTTATCTCCACTTTCTTTTTCCTTTTCCTGTGTCTTAATTTTGAACTCATAGCCTTTTTTTGCATCAAAATCCTTAGCATCAGCATCAACGTCATAGTCGTCGCACATTTCTGCAAAATATACTTCTGCACCCTTAAGAGCCTTTTTGCTTAACTTCTTCTTCTTCTTAACTTCTTTAATCTTAACTTTATATTCATCAAGATATTCTTCTCTATAATCCTTAGACTTATCAATCATATCGTCCCATTTATCATCATCTTTGAGCTGCTTGATAACTTCATCCGGCAAGGTTAATGAATACCCAGTTTTAACACCATTTTTCTTTGTAGCTGCCTTTGCATACTTATTAGCTGCACCCTTTGCGCCTGTGTGACCTGCAACGAATACAAGAACGAGAATAAGTACGATAATACCAACTACACCGCCGATAATAAGCGGAAGATTATTTTTTGCCTTGTTTACAGCGTCATCAATACCGCCGTTGTTTCCCTGATCTCCGCCAAAAGAAGCTGCGTTACTGTCCTGCTGAGGAGCTGCGTTATTCTGAGCGCCCTGACAGCTGCAAGTTCCGCCCTCTGGAATCTCTTTACCACAAAATTTACAAAATGCCATAAATACAAACCTCCGTATATTTTAATTTTCTTCATAATTTTATCACAAACTTATCGCATTGTCAAGGGAAAAACAGCAAATCTTTGGGTAAAAGCTTAAATTCGGCAGTTTGTATAAAAAAAGCAATCGACCTTACCTCCACGTACTGCAAAACACTCATTGAAAGCATTAAAATTCTGCTATTTTTCCGCAAAAAGCGTTCGCTTGAACGCCAAAATATAAGCTGTGATGAAAACTGCTGCCGGAATAAATGCAAGCGGAAACATCACCCAGACTTCGTTCATGGAAAGTGCGGAAGAATTTGCGTCAGCATTGATAAAATTATAAATCTGGAGAAAATACCCGTTAATAATTTTATGCCAGCGATAGAAATTAAATTCCTTACACGAAACCGAAATATAAAGAATAATCCAGCTTAAAAATGCAGGCGCAGACGCTGAAAGCCCCATTCCAAATGCAGAAACTATCTTTTTTCCGTCAGATACATCACGCCTGTTTTTTATATCATCTCTGGCAGTTTTAACGGCAAAATCAGCCATAATCACCACAAGTATACCAACTGTGCAGACTGCGCTTATTCCCTTTACCAGGGGCATTGAAGAGCCTGCAAGCGTAAGACCTATAAACAGAGAAAAAACATCCGCTGCAATAACCATTGCGAGCGATTTTAAATATTTCATAACTAACAAATCCTTAAAAATTTTTTGAATATTTTCAGATCAAAGTGAAATAATAATCCTTGCGGAGGTGAGTTAAATGTACGAAGATGACACAAAAATTTATGTACCAAGCAGCTCCGTTCCTGCTTCCGACTGTGAAAACGAGCCGGAAGACGTCAGGATCTACGGCGTTTGCTGACTTCTCCGATAAATGTAAAGCACAGGAAGAAAATCACATTCACAATTACTATGCTTGCGCCGGGAGCGGTGTTGAAAATAAGTGAGCAGAACATTCCGATAAGAAAGCTTGCAATTGAAACTGCTCCTGCCGTAAGCACAACTCCCCTGAAACTTTTACATACACGCATTGCCGTTAAAGTCGGAGTAACTATCAGGCTCGAAATAAGAAGCGAACCCATCATCATCATTCCCAGAACGACTGTTATTGCCGTTAAAACCGCAAAAATCATATTATAAATTCCGGCATTTACTCCGGTAGCCCTTGCAAAGCTTTCATCAAAAGTCACTGAGAAAATCCTGTTATACAGCAAAAGAAATGCAATAATGCAAACAGCTGAAAGAATTACGCTGAGTATAACGTCGCTCTTGCTCATTGCAAGAATACTTCCGAACATATAATGACTTACATCATTGGTGATGCCCGCCTTTGAGGAAACAAGAATACCGATAGAAAGCGCCGTTGTTGAGAAAAGGGCGATCGCCGAATCTCCGCTGAGCTTGCTGTTTTCGCTCAGACGAAGCAATATGAAAGCCGCTATTATAACGACCGGAAGCGCTACTTTAAGCGGAGCAAGATTCATTACTGCCGCAACTGATAAAGCTCCGTATCCGATGTGGGAAAGTCCGTCGCCGATCATCGAATATCTCTTTAAAACGAGAGTTACTCCGAGAAGCGACGAACATATCGTAACTGCTATTCCTCCTATCAAAGCAGGAAGAAGTATTGCCCCGAAAAATTCGGGAGTGAACATTATTTTAAGATTTTCCGCCATTTTCAGTCTCCTATAAATTTGCTGCTGATGTGAGAATTTGCGTATTCTCCGGGAGTTCCGAAGAAGCTGTGGTCACTGCTGCAAAGACAGAGAATGCGGTTTGAGCAGTCAAGAGCCTTAACAACATCGTGCGTGACCATAATTATCGTCATTTTATCCTTATGATTCAGTTCGTCGATAAGACTGTACATCTCCGCCGCTGCCGACGGATCAAGCCCTGTCACAGGTTCATCGAGAAGCAGAAGTTTCTTAGCCGCACACATTGCTCTTGCAAGAAGCATTCTCTGCTGCTGTCCGCCGGAAAGCTCACGGCAGCTCCGATTTGCCAGATCTGCTATTCCAAGCCTTTCCATAGCGTTCTGAGCCTTTTTTTTCTCTTTTGACGAGTAAAACGGAAGAAATCCTCTTCTTCCGAGACAGCCTGATATGACGACCTCTGCAACCGTTGCAGGAAATCCGTTCGCAAAGCTTGTATGCTGTGGAAGATAGCCTATATCCGTTTGTTTAAGACCGTCGCTGAGAACTATTTTTCCGCTGTCGGGCGATTTTATTCCAAGCAGACATTTCACAAGCGTACTTTTTCCCGAACCGTTTTCACCGAGAATACAAAGATAATCCCCTTCGTTAATGGCAAAACTGAGTCCTGTTAAAACATTAGCGCCGTCATAGCTGGCGGTAAGCTTATCGCATTCAAGTATTTTCTTCAATATAGCGCCTCCCTGAGATTATTCAGATTTTTGTACATAAGGTCGATGTAAGTCACGCCATTTTCAAATTCGTCCTTTGTGACATTATGACATACATAAAGAGGAAGCATTTTTGCTCCGGTTGCAGAGCAGAGCTTCTCCGAGAGCTTACTTGCCGAAAAATCGAGATAAAACACGGTATCCATTTCATGCTCTCCTATCTCTTCCATAAGATAAGCCATTGTATAAACCGACGGCTCCGATTCCGAACTGCATCCGCTGAAAGCCGCAAAATATTCGAGGTCATATTCATGCGCAAGATAACGGAATGGAAATCTGTCACCGATAACTATCGTATTTTCCGGAGCATTTCTGACCATTTCATCAAATTCTTCGTCAAGCCTACAAAGCCTGTCCGTATATTCAGAAGCGTTTTCACAATAGATCTCCGCATTTTCACTGTAATTTCCGCATAAGGCTTCTTCGATTCCCTTAATACATCTGATAGCATTTTCCGGAGAAGTCCAGATATGACCGTCTGCATTTTCCTCGCTGACCGTATCCGCACCCGCCTCATCATGGTTATGATGTTCGTGCTCATGCTCATGATCGTGATGATGACCGGATTCCGACGCTCCTGCAACCGCTTCCTCTTCAAGAAGCTCGGCGTAATCAAAGAGCCGCACTACAGTTATTTCGCTTGTATCAATAGAATCAAGTATCTTATCGACCCAGACCTCGTCCTCTCCTCCTATGCAAACGAAAACATCGCAGCTCTGAATCTTTGCAATATCAAGCGGTGTAGGCTCGTAGGAATGAGCTTCGGCTCCTGTACTTAAAAGCATTGTTATATCGGCGGTATCGCCGACAACAGCTCTTGCAAAATCGTAGGGCGGAAAGCTTGTTGCGACTATCGAGAGCCTGTCGCTTTTTTCATTTTTAATGGAGCATCCTCCTGCTAAAGATGCAAAAACAACTGACGCTGCGACAATAATTCCCAAAAGACTTCTTCTCATTTTTCTTCAGCTCCTGAACATTCCGAGCAAGTTCCGTAAAATACCGTTTTTGATGAATCAACAGCAAATCCATGCCGTTCGAGAATATGCTGATTTATTCCGGAAAGATGCATACATTCAGTATGTATAAGTTTTCCGCAGCTTACGCATTTCAGATGAAAATGCTGACGGCAATTCTGATTTTCGTCGATATACTGATAACAAGCTCCCGTTTTTCCGTCGATCGTATATTTTCTTACGACGCCCTGTTCAACAAGTTTATCGAGCTGACGATATATAGTCGTCGTCCCTACCGGAGTTCCCTCCGAGGTCAAAAAAGCACTGATTTTCTGAACATTCGTATGCTTTTCTTTATTATCAATAAGAAAAGACAGAAGTTTCTCCTTTTGTCTTGTATTGTATCCTGAATCCTTGTTCATATTTCCTCCATGACAAACAAAATGAAAATGGTTTTCATTTTCATATTGTATCATATTATTTTTGTTTTGTCAAGAAAAAAATAAGAACCCGTGTTCATAGGGAATATGTACGAATTTTTGAGCATAATTTTGCTGAGGACAAAGCGAAAAAGTGAAATTATACTATCGTATAACGAACTATTTCAATGCAGTCATCAACAAAATTTGCCAAAAAATGTACAACTTATCCTATGAACACAGGTTCTAAGAGCCGCCGCAATTTTAGTGCAGCAGCTCTTTCAGAATCGGCATTAATTTTCCAATTCACCCTTATAATATTTTTCAAGAGTTTCTGCGTCAACAGCTATATTTTTCCAGCCGTCGCCTTCTATTCTCACCATAATTTCAACGTCGTCCTCTTCTGCTCCGCTTGTGCCGGTAAAAATTGTTTTGAACTCATACCCCTCGACAACATTTATATCGTCGGCAGTGATCTGATCTTTTACTCCCGAATCAGCAAGATTTATATTGGATATTTCAACAAAATATTTTTGTGCTCCTGCAATCTGATTATCATTCAGTGCATTTTTCTCCACTATTTCTTTCATTCCCGGAACATTGTCCGCCAGTTCAAGATATGAATGTATTCCGGTATTGGTTTTGGAAACCATTTCATCATAAAGATTATAGCTTTTAAAAATATCAAGCGTTACTTTCGGATAAAGATAATTAAGAACCGCCTCGCCGCCGTTTTCACTGTAATTAACACGATAGATCTCCGCTAAAGCCTCATCAGCAGATTCGCCGGATTGAGCCACAGCAGCCGGAGGCGTGGTATCCTCTTTTTTATGATGACGGCAGGAAGAAAAAGCACCGGCAATAACCGTGCACGAAAGCAAAATAGAAATTAATTTTTTCATTTATAATTCTCCTAAAATTTATATTAATCTTGAAATCTCACATAAATCCACTTGATAATTATAACACAAAGCAGTAAATATGTCAACAAAAGTATTTTATGTTATTTTCTCAAAAAATCCAACGAAATCTATTGACATCCGCGCAAAAATGCTGTATAATGTTTCAAAGCGTTACTTTAATAATTTAAAGCTTTACAGGTTCAAAACTGTAGAGTAATAAGAAAAGGAGAATTTAAAATGGATGCAAAAATCGCAACCCTTATCATCCTCGCCGTTTATGTTGCAATAATGGTCGGGATAGGCATTTACACCTCAAAAAGAACGAAATCTTCAGATGATTTCATGCTCGGCGGAAGAAGCGTCGGCTCGTGGTTAACCGCATTTTCGTACGGAACTACATACTTTTCAGCCGTTGTTTTTATCGGATACGCAGGACAGTTCGGCTGGATGTACGGAGCTTCCGCAGCGTGGGTAGGAATAGGCAATGCCATAATCGGAAGTCTTATCCCATTCTTCCTCATTGGCAAAAGAACCCGGCTTATGACCAATCATATCGGTGCAAGAACAATGCCCGAATATTTCGAGCATAGATTCGATTCAAAGGCTCTTAAAACAGTCTCAGCCGCAATCGTTTTCATCTTCCTTATCCCCTATACAGCTTCAGTTTACAACGGACTTTCACGTCTTTTCGGCATGGTTTTCAATCTTGGCGAAAACGGAGCAACCTACATAATTATCGCAATGGCGGTTCTTTCTGCCGCATATGTTACTCTCGGCGGATACAAGGCTACGGCTCTTAACGATTTCTTTCAGGGAATTATTATGCTCATCGGAATCGCAACTGTTGTTGCTCTTACCGTTCAGAAAAAAGACGGATTTTCAGCCGCTATAGACGCTTTGAACGCTATTCCGGACAGTACTAACGGCAAAACCGGAACTCTCGGCTCGCTCTTCGGACCTGATCCGATAAATCTTCTCGGAGTTGTAATTCTCACTTCGCTCGGCACATGGGGACTTCCTCAGATGGTTCAGAAATTCTATGCTATCAAAAATGAGGACGCTATCAAAAAAGGAGCAATTATCTCAACATTTTTTGCCATTGTAGTTGCCGGAGGATCTTATTTCATGGGAGGATTCGTAAGACTTTATTGCACAACTTCCGCAGCAGATACAGACAAGTCCCTCATCGAAGTAGTAAACGGCAAGCCTGTTTACGATACTATGGTTCCTGCGCTTATTAAAACCGCACTGCCAAATATTCTCATCGGACTTGTTGTGGTACTTGTTCTTTCAGCATCGCTTTCAACTCTTTCGTCTCTTGTTCTCACGTCAAGCTCAACTCTCACAAACGATCTTATAAAGCCTCGTGTAAAGAATTTCGACGACAAAAAGCAAATGACGTTCATGCGTGTGTTTATCGCAGTATTCCTCGTAATATCTGTAATAATCGCCTGCAACAAGAATGCTTCTATTTCAACTCTTATGTCGTATTCATGGGGCGCACTTTCAGGAGCATTCCTCGGACCTTTCCTCTATGGTCTCTTTATGAAAAAGGCTTCCAAAGCAGCTTGCTGGACAAGCTTCTGTACAGGAATCGGAATCAGCGTACTTCATATGCTTCTTTTCAGCATGAACATCAGCGCTTTCGACGGAATAAAGCAGGCTGTTATCGACCTCAACTGCCCGCTCAATCTGCTTTCTCCTATCAATGCCGGAGCTATCGCAATGATTATCTCACTTATCATCGTACCGCTCGTAAGTATGTTTACCAAATCTCCTGATAAGAAAGTCGTTGAAAACGCATTCAGCTCGCTTAAAGCATAAAACAATAATAAAAACGTCTGTCACAAACAAGACAGACGTTTTTATTTTTATTTATTGGTTTTAAGATAAGTTATAAAATCTATGTCGCCATAAGATAAAACGTATGTATAATATCTGAGAATCAAAGTCGCATCAATTCCCGTGATCGCTCCATCGCCGTCAACATCTGCCGCAGCCGCTTCTGCGAGAGTCAATCCGCTGTCCATATTTGATAAAATCCGAGTATATGCTCTAAGAGTAAGTGTAGCGTCAACTGCGTCAACTACTCCGTCGTTATTAACATCGCCCAGCATACGATCTGACATATTTATTCTTAAAGACGGTGCCTGATCTCCGCTTGGAAAAAATTCCTTAGAAGCAATATCAGCGCCGTATTTATAAAGAATATCGCATAAATTTGACGTTTCCTCGGTCATAAAATCAATCGTATACATTCCGGCAGGAGTATCTGCATTAATAACAGCATCAAATACTGCAAGCGGATAATCATCTGAAGCATTTCCTGCAACGGTAAATGGATCTAACCACATTCCCAGTGCATATGAAACAGACTGAATGTTATTCTCAGTATCAGCATCTAAACGTATGTCGGCAACTTTTTTGAATTCAGTATAAGGAGACTGTCCGCAAGCAGTAATAGGATCTGTAAGACTATCCAATGTAATATACTCGCTTTCACATTTCCATTTTGCAATAATATGACCGGCTTGTTTCATATCATCCTTAATATAAACTCCCGCATTAATTGAAGTAACTGAATCATTAGTATTATCAATACGAACGTAAACTGTTCCATTTGGCAGAATCTGATAATTCTCAGAATCATAAGCCTTGAAATAAAGCGACGGCGAATAATCAGAATCTCCCTCAGCCGAAGCGGTAAACATTGTTCCTGAGCTTAATGCGAGCATTGCCGCAGTAAGAGCGGCAGCAATTTTTTTCATATGTAATTCTCCTTTCAAAGAAGTTCAGTCATGCGAAGAACGATCTCGGCAACACGCTTTGCAGCGATTTTCTCGAATTCGTCAAACGACATTGCTCCCTCGTCATCTGCATTATCAGAAATACATCTTACGCTGACATACGGCATCTCATTCAGATAACAGCAATGACCAACAGCAGCGCTTTCCATATCGACTGCATAAGGATCAAATCTTTCCTGAATACTTTTCTTTACCTCGTTGCTGGAAATAAAAGCTTCGCCGGAAACGATCCTTCCACGAAAACTGTTTACATTAAACTCTCCGCAAACCTTTTCCGCTATATTCATAAGCATTTCATCAGACTTGAAAATACCACAATAAGGCGGATAATCGTTAAGGAAATGAAGATCAAGATCATGCGGCAGGACCTCTGTGGAAATAACAACATCGCATACCTTAACAGCCGCATTCATTCCGCCGGCAATACCCGTATTAATGACATAATCAGGTTTAAAATTATCAATGGCAGTCTGTGTGCAGAGTGCGGCGTTTACTTTAGCTATTCCGCAGCAGGAATTGATGATCTTATTATTTTTATATAAGTTAATGTAATAATCAAAGCCGGAAAAACGTTTTACCTCGGCTTTACCAAGAATATTTCTTATATCGGCAAGTTCAGATGGCATTGCGCCGATAATTAATATAGTTTTTATGACAAAACACCTCCGGTTAAATTTCAGAATGCACCTATTTTAAGATGATGCTATAATAATTGTATCACAAACCTTCCTTTAAGTCAAGCGGAATATATTAGAGCTTTCACATAAAACCAAATACGCCTGAAGGCTTTGCACGGTGCTGATTAAAATGGATATAACCAAATAAAAAAGGTGCATAAAAGCACCTTTTTTAAATCAAATTTTTATACCAATCATGCGTTAGGATCAAGTGTCGGAATAAGCTCAAGCTTGAACTTCTGAATCTGAAGTGCATCCTCGTTTGTAACACCGCTTGAACCGTTCTCATAAACATCAGCATTCATAAGTCCCTGTGCCGTTATATGAGTCGGATCAGAACCTTTAAGACCATACTTATCAGGATTTGAAAGTGACTGCATAATAAGAACAGCGTCTGACATATCTACACTACCGTCGCAGTTAGCATCGCCCCATACAATCTTGGAAGGATCGCCTTTATCATCTGTAGTAGTTGTTGTAGTGTTTGTAGTTGTGGTAGTAGTGGTTGTTGTGGTAGTGGTAGTGGTAGTTGTTGTAGTGGTTGTAGTTGTTGTAGTGGTCGTAGTTGTAGTGGTTGTAGTAGTTGTTTCTGGAATGTTATAATATACCTCAATGTTGCTTACAGTGATTGAATCTGCCTCACCGTAATAATAGCCGAGATTAAGCGTTCCCTCTTTAACGTTAATAAGATTTGTTTCGGCATTCGAGCCTGCAATTTTATCAGGAAGAATCCACATAACGCTTGTAGTTTCACCTGGATTCAAAACAACATAATCAGGCTTTGATTCCTGATACCAGTATTTGCTCTGATCGTCAGTATCAGTTACACTTGGATCATCGATACCTGTACCTAATCCGTAAACTATCTTCTTAGTATCAGCATCTGAAGTTATATCGAATCTTATAGCATAAACGTCCATATCCTCTTCGATTCCGAGCTCTGCATAAGTTCTTTCGATCTTATTTGCTGTTTCATCCTTATGAGAAATAAGCTCGTTTACCTTATTTGAAATAGAAGACGTATAAGGAACAGTTTTCTCGATTGTATATGTGAGGTAAGCGCTTGTGATCTTACAAGTTTCAAGCTCTGTGTATTCCTCAGCGTTTTCAGTTCCATACCAGTACTGGAACGAAACTGCGTCTGAAACCTGAGTTGACATATCTTTCTGAACGCTCTTCGGAGGTTCCCAGTAAGCCTCGAAATAAGAACCTGCGCCTTCGAGAGTAGTACCTGTTCCGATATCGTCGATAAGGAACTTTACTCCGGCTGATATAAAGTCTTCAAGCTGCTCAGGTCCCATATCGTTATACCAGTAACCGGCATTCTCTTTACCTTCGATATTTGCAAGCTGCTTAGCGTATTCCGTATCAGCATCAGAACCCTTTTTAACGTTCATACCGCCGCCGTACATAAATTTATCAAATTCTTTATCGGATTCGATAACAACTGTAAGCGACTCAACAGTAACTCCAGCCATTTCGGTAATACCAAAATCAGCATAGGTGAACTTATGGCTGTTTATCGGAGCATCTTCGGTAAGCTCATCGGGATGAGCGGCATAATAATCTTCATCGAAGCCCTTTGTAAGAGTGATATCGAGGTCTTCAAGCTGTCTTGAAACAGTTGAGGAGATTGTAGCAGTACCGTCTTTATTATCAACGAAGCTCCAATCGCCGCTCTTTTTATTTTTACCCTCAACAGTTGTGCCGGTACCTCCTCCTGTACCTGTGCCGCCTCCTGTACCAGTACCTGTAGCATTAAATGTTGTACCTGTAAGAGTTACAGTATTGTCAACCATATCGCTCTTGCTGTTATCCCAGTGAGCAGAGTAATAGCATCTGAATTCATACTTTCCGCCCGGCTTTGCGCTGATTGACGAAAGATCTACAGTTACCTCGTTTGAACCTTTGCTCAGCTTTATTGCAGCTCCTGCATCAGCCGGCAAATCTTTTGACGGCATAAATTCTTCTCCTTTGCATAATTCAAGCCAACCGTCTGAAGTTTCAATGCCAAAGCCGTATGAAAAGCTCTGTCCTTCATAGTCGGAATTGATTGTAAAAGTAATCTTTTTAGCGCCGTCTGCCGGAAGCTTTCCCTCAATTGTGGTATCGGTTTTCAAAGTATCGGCAGTTTTCTGTGAGGCAATGCTGATAACAGGATCAACTACAGCCGTGGACGTAAGTGAAAGAGCGCACGTTGAAACAGCTGAAACTGCCATAGCAAGACTTACAGCAGAAACTTTTATTCTGCTTGCGATTGTTTTCCTCATGATAAATCATCCTCTCATAAATTTCTCATTTGAACTTTGGGCAAAACGGCACAGAAGTATAGTGCAGATCATCCATGCAGTCTTACCATTACTATATCTGCATTTTAATTATAGCACACTTAAACCGTTCATTTGTTAATTTTTTATGAACTTTGTGTAAATGTGGCAAAAAAAACAAAAAGTGTAATAATTATATATGCAAAACAGAGATACTAATTTATGCAGTATCTCTGTTCAACATTGATAATATTTTAATTGGAATCTGATTTTACAGATGTGAAAGAGGCGGCTGATACGCTTGATTGTCCATCAGACGTTCTATCTTCATCATCTGTTGTTTTTTCAGGAGTTATATGTTTTGTTTTCTGAATCGTTACGGCTGCTTTTGTAACCGACCATACTTTAGCGGAAGCAAGACATGAAAACGTTACATCATAACTAAACTGTTCTGAAAGTCCTTCTGCATTAAGAAGGTTAGCGTCAGCTATAAAATTAGTCGAGGTAAGCTCTGAGATAACATCCTTCGGACCAATAACGTTTATGCGAAGACTCTTGGTAAGCAAAGTATAATCATACTCGCTGCTGTTCGGAACATTGCTGATATGAATATTAGACTGATCAAGAACTATTTCTTTCTTTTCAAGTTCCGAATCGTCAAGAGTGACTGTAACGGAATCCACGCCGGACATATTTATCATATTCTTTTCTTCAAGAACGCTATTTATGTCAAAGGTTTTAGCGTAGCCGAGATCAAGGTCACTGAGAGCAATCTTTCCTATTTCAAGCGAATCCGGAATCTCAGACTGACTGCTTCTTGAAGCAATCGTAAGCGAATCGACGGACATTTCAAATTTAAGGCTGCTCCTATCAAATTCCGCCGGTGCATTTACTATCTGAACGGTCAGATCAACTGTTTTCTGAGTCAGAACCGGAATGCTTATGGTAAACGTTGAATTGTTTATCGAAAGCTGAGACTGATCAATAATAGTGCCATCCTCTGCACAAAGCTGCAATTCATCGCTCTGAAGAGTATATGAGGAATCGAGCTGAAGCTCTTTATTTGAAACAGCATAGCAGTTCGCTATCTTTGCAAGCTGAGCGGACGGACCTGTTATAGTAATGACATTAGGCTCACAGATAAGTTCATCACGATATATCGTCTTTCCGTCTACAGAAACAATATTGGGAATCCTTGGTGAAACGGGAACTTCAATAGTATCATACTTATCGAAAACAACAGAAGCTGTCTGCGGATAAATTGATTCTACTTCATACTGTATACCTGTATTGCTTCTTATTTTGATCGGAAGAGTTTTTCTTCCTGATGTACTTATATTATCAGCATCTATGTAAGCAGTGAAGCTTTCGGAATTAAGATCCGCCGCCTGAGTTCGGCTGCCCTTTACTCTAATATTGACCTCTTCAACATCGCACGAAATAACGCTTAAACCGCTTTCAGCTGCGGAGCTTCCTGATATGTCTATATCCAGAGTTATGTTTTCAATATCTTTTGTAACGGACGGATAAAGCGTCATAGAGATAACAAACCAGCAAAAGCAGGCAATAAGTACGGAATAAATCGCAAGGGAAAGATTATTCTGAGTTGCTTTTGCAAGTCTCCGCTTTATTTTTTTAAGAATATTCATTTCTTTTTCCTCCTCTCACGGTGCGAGGAAAAGAGCTTTTTTCCGGGAATTGTAATTTCTGTTTTTTCTTCAAGAATTTCGTTTTCAAGAAGATTTTTCAGTTTTTCTCTTGAGTAATCTCTTACAAGAACTCCGTTCATAGCAGTAGATATCTGTCCTGTTTCCTCTGAAACTACGATAACTATAGCGTCGGAATTCTCGCTCATTCCGATAGCCGCTCTGTGACGTGAACCGAGTTTTTTGTCTATCTGTTCATCCTTCTGAGGTTTTGGGAGAAAGCAGGCGGCGGCAAGTATAATTCCGTCTCTCATAATAACGGCGCCGTCATGCAGCGGAGTTTTGGGGTAGAATATATTTCCGAACACTTCTTTGCTCGGAACAGCGTTCAGTACCGTACCGGTTTCTATCTGCTCACCGAGACGAACCTGCCGTTCAATAACGATAAGCGCTCCGGTGCAGGTTGCCGAAAGTTCAACGCAGGAATCGCATATAGCCTCGATAGCCGGCATCCACATCTGAGTAAGCTCGCTGGTGCTTTGTCCGATACCGAAGAATCTTACGCCAAGGCGTGTTCTTCCGGCTTTTTCAAGCAATCGCCTGAGTTCCGGCTGAAACAGTATTATCATAGCGATAAGTCCTATATCAAGAGCCTGCTTTAAAATGTACTGAATTGCTTTAAGTTCAAGAAAAACGCTTACAAAATATCCTGCCACAAGAATGAGTATTCCCTTAACGAGCTGTCCGGCACGGGTTTCACGGATAAGCTTCAGCAGAAGATATATAACGTATGCAAGAATTGTAATGTCAATAATATCAATAAATTCAAGAGTGCTTATAATGCTTAAAAAAGCTACTTTCAAATCATGTAAGGACATTTATTCACATCCTTTCGCTTAGAATATGTACGAGGGCAGCCGCCCTCGTGCTGACTGCATAATTATTCATTATAATAATATTGTACCACAATTTCAGATAATTTCAATAGTTTTTTAGCAACTTCCCTAATTTAATATATTTTTAATTAAATGAGCAAGATTTACAGCATCCCTTTCGCTGCTGAATGCGGACGGAGCAAACCTGATCGTACCTATCTTTTCAGTCCCCAGCTGAGTGTGAGCAAGAGCTGCACAATGGAATCCCGCCCTGAGACAATAGCCTCTTTCGGCAAGCTTATCCGCAAGCTCTTCTGCCGGAATCCCTTCGATATTAAACGAAACTATCGGAACGTAAGAACTTCCCGGATCACGGTATATCGTTATCCTTTTATCCTTTTCCAGCTCATTTATGAAGCGCCGGCATATTTTTTCCTCATGGCTGAAAATCTTATCCATACCTGTGCTTCTGATGAACTCAATTCCGGCTTTTACCGACATTGCTCCGATAATACAGGTAGTACCGCTTTCAAGACCGTCCGGAAGCATATCCGGCTGATTAAGGCTCATTGAAGCGCTTCCGGTACCTCCCTGAATAGTGGGATGAATTTTATATTTTCCATCGGAGATAAGAAGCCCTGTGCCGGTTATTCCATAAAGTCCCTTATGACCGGCTGTACAAAGGATATTTATTCCGTCGCCGAGCTTTATATCGAGTATTCCGCAAGCCTGTGCGCCGTCAGCAATAAAGCAGATATTACGCTCACGGCAAAGCTCGCCGATTTTTTTCCAAGGCATGATCTGTCCTGTAACATTGCTTGCAAGAGTGCAGACGATAGCTCTGGTATCATTTCGGATAAGCGACCGGAAGCTTTCAAGTGTTTTTTCATCCTCCGGATAAATCCTTGCGACAGACATTGAAATTTTTCCGCTGCGGGCCATTTCCGCCGCAGGACGTGCAGCCGAATTGTGTTCCATTCCGCTTACGATAATATGCCCGCCATTGCTCATTATTCCTTGTATTGCCATATTAAGGGCATAAGTGCAGTTAAGGGTAAAAATCACGTTTTCGGGTTCAGCTCCGAAAAAATCCGCAGCCGTTTCACGAGCCGAATATAATGCGGAGGAGGTTTGCATAGCAAGCTGATGACCGCCTCTGCCGGCGTTTCCGCCATATTTTTCCATAGCCGTAACAACCGCTCTTTTAACTCCTTGCGGCTTAGGATAGGTCGTTGCGGCATTATCAAAATTTATTATCATATCCTATGCACCTCCGCAGTCGATTTTGGTATACGGAATTGCGTAGTTTTTTAAAATTTCACCAGCCTTACTGCCGTCGCCGTAAACATACAGCGAAAATCCGCAGCTGCCGGGCGAAACGTTGACATTCCTTTTTATTTTACAGGAATACCCTCTCGACCTCAAAAGCTTTTCGCCTTTAACAGTATAGGTGTAAGACGGCATCTCTACAACGCAGACTGTCAAAAGTATCACCCCTGACCGGAACCATGCAGTTCAGCCTGAAATAGGGGTACAATCCGACCGTTTCCGGAAAAATTTCCAGACTGGTCTTATTTAATATATGATATAAATCTGAATTCTGTGAAAAAATTCCGTTATTTCCTTTTCTTTTTCTTCCTCCTTACAGAAAATCCAAAGTCGCCGAGTTTTCTTCCAAGAGCGAAATATTCTCCGTGAGCGTAAGCCATAAGCCCGCACTGCTGAAGATTAAGCTTACCTTTGCTGTCGATATATTTTTCATCGGCGTCTATACCGACTATTTCCGCAAGAAACATTGTATGAGAGCCAAGAAGCTCAGATTTAACGACCCTGCATTCAAGGCTTACAGGACATTCCTCTATCAAAGGAACAGCGACCTTATTTGCCGGAACAAGATGAAATCCGCAGGAAGATATCTTATCCGTATCCTTTCCGCTTTTAACTCCGCAGAAGTCCGTTTCACGGCACATTGACGAAGTTGTAAGATTGATAACAAATTCGCCGGAAGCCTTGATGATATCGTGAGAAAAACGCTCCGGCCGCACTGAAATATAGGTCATAGGCGGACGAGTACATACTATGCCTGTCCAGCCGATAGTTAAAACATTCGGATTTTCAATCGTTCCGCAGGTAACGAGCGCAGCAGGTACGGGAGCAAGCAAAGCGCTTCCTTTCCAGAATTGTTTTGACATTTTTTCACCTCCGGTCTAAGCACTTGTTCTCATAGTATATTACACGCATCTTTTCAGCAAATTTTGCCGATTGCTGCGTTGAAAAAGCTCGCCATACATCAGTACGCTTTCGCTTTTTCGTCTTGCACTCAACAAAATTATGCTCGAAAATCTACGCTCAAATCCTATGAGAACAAGTTCTAATCAATTTACGCTTATTTTATTATAACATATGAGACAATATTTTTCAAGAAATTTATTTTGCATTTACCAGCAGATATGACATGATTCGCATCTGATCCATGTTATAATTTGGCTTATCAGGGAGGCGAATAAAATGAATATAGATATAAAATCCGAAAACGGTTCTGCTATTGCAAAACTCAGCGGCGAGATCGATCACCATAATGCCAAAGAGCTTCGCAATCAGCTTGATAAATTTATAATATCTGCGCAGCCGCCGGAGCTTGTTATGGATTTCAAAAATATAACCTTTATGGACAGCTCCGGAATTGGTTTAATTATGGGCAGAAGCAAGCTGATGAAAGAATGCGGCGGAAAACTTGAAGTACGCAATTCACAGCCATACATAAAGCGTGTTCTCAAGCTTTCCGGCATCGAAAGAATCGTAAAAATCACTTGAATGGAGAATATCATGGAAGTTATAAATGAAATAAAATTTACAATGCCGTCGCTTTCGGTAAATGAAAGCGCCGCAAGAGCAGTCGTTTCATCGTTTCTGATTCAGGCAGACCCTACTGTTGAAGAGCTTTCCGACATAAGAACGGCAGTTTCTGAAGCAGTGACCAACGCTGTTGTTCACGCTTACCGCAATGCTAAGGGCAATATCGAGCTTGTAGTAAAGCTTCTGGCTGGACGTGAAGTCTACATAAGAATAAAGGATAAGGGCTGCGGTATTGAGGACGTTGAACAGGCTATGCAGCCGCTTTTTACAACCGCTCCCGAAGAGGAACGTTCCGGTCTCGGTTTCTCGGTAATGAGTTCCTTTATGGACAAGCTTAGCGTAAAAAGTTCATCCGGCAAAGGAACTACTGTAACTATGCGCAAAAGGCTGGCAAAACATGAAAACTGACGTAAAACAGCCTACAGCAGAAGAAAATCTCGGTCTTGTACATTTATGTGCAAACAAATTCAGAGGGCGTGGAATCGAGTATGACGAACTTTATTCAGCCGGCTGCATCGGACTTCTTAAAGCAGTCAAGGCATTTGACGCTGAACGTGGAGTAAAATTCTCAACATATGCCGTACCTGTGATCTTAGGCGAAATAAAGCGGCTTTTTCGTGACGGCGGAACGGTTCATGTAAGTCGGAGCTTAAAAGAGCTTTCGCTTAAAATCCAGCGTATCTGCGAGGATTTTCGTCAAAAGGAGGGCAGAGAACCCGTCATAAGCGAGCTTGCAGCTCTTTCTGGCGAAAGCGAAGCCGACGTTTCGGAAGCTCTTTGCGTAAGCCAGCCAACGCTGTCGCTCACTGCAAGCGATGACGATGAGGGGCAAATAGATATCCCCTCTGAATCGCCGGACGAATCCATTGTAGATCTTCTTGCACTGCGTCAGATAATGGCACGACTTGAACCTAACGACAGAGCTCTTCTCGAACTTCGGTATTTCAGAAACTTAACGCAGTCTAAAACTGCCGCCGCACTTGGAATGACTCAGGTTCAGGTTTCAAGACGTGAAAAAAAACTCCTTGCGCAAATGCGATCGGAGCTTTTGGAGTAGGATAACATCATTTAATTTTCCTGTTGGTTACAAGGGGGACGCTGTCCCCCTTTCCCCCTGCCAAAGGGTGAATCCACCCTTTGGAAACCCACAATCAATTATTATCCATACCCCTTAAAGGGGTATGGATAATAATTTAATATCGGGATTCAAAAGGGGCTGTATGCCCCTTTTGCAGGGGTTTAAGGGGACAGCGTCCCCTTAATAATTAACAGGAAAAGTAAATAATACTATCCTGATATCAGAAAATCAGATATTCGATCACGGAATTTGACATGACAAATCCCTGCGGAGTAAGGAATACCCTCTCTCCGTCGAAATTTATATATCCTGCCCTTTCAAGGCGGGGTAATTTTTTTTCTATCTCACTTCTGTGAGAACCAGTCTCGCTCAGCAGCAAACCTTCTTTCAGTCTTAAACGAAGCATTGCAGTTTCCTCAAATCCACACGGAGCATTGTCAGTAACATAAGTCTGCTGAAATTCTCCGGAAACAAAACCGCTCAGATCACGCTCGACTGCAAAACGTTTGCCTTTATAACACGAGTGTGCAGACGGACCGATTCCAATATAGTCCTCGCATTTCCAGTAGCGGTTGTTATGACGGCTTTCAAATCCGTTTTTAGCAAAGTTGGACACCTCATACTGCATAAATCCGTTTTTCTCGAGAAGTTCAACAGTTTGCAGATAAAGAGCGACTGTCTGGTCATCATCGGGAAGACGATTTTTGATATCATCGCAGTCGAAAGGAGTCCCCTCCTCCGTTTTCAGAATATACGCAGAAATATGCTGAATCGGCAGAGCTGAAAGGCGGTTAACCGAGTATGCGATATTATATGAAGTCTGCTCCGGAAGAGCGATCATAAGGTCACAGGAGATATTTTCAAATCCGGCTGAACAAGCGTCCAGAATTGTTTTTTCAGCTCGTTCGGCGCTATGTGTTCTCCCAAGGAAATCAAGTTCACTGTCAATCATGGACTGAACTCCGATTGAAAGCCGATTTATTCCGGCATTGCGGAGTCCCGAGAGCTTATCAGGATTCAGCGTTGAGGGATTTGCTTCAAGAGTGATTTCCGCATCCTCATCAAGGGAAAAGCTTCCGCTTAGCTCATCCATTACCATTTCTATCTGCCAGGGAGAAAGAAGCGAGGGAGTTCCTCCGCCGAAATAAACGGTATCAACATTCTGTTCTGTATCAGAATAATGCCTGATATTGCGAAGAACTGCGTCGACATAGTCCTGCACAGCCGTCTTTGAATAGTTCACTGAATAAAAGTCGCAGTAATCGCATTTTTTTCCGCAGAATGGCACATGAATGTATATTCCGAGACTTTTCATGAAATATCAAGTCTTATGGATTCCTCCATTTTGAAGAAAAACGCATTCGCAACAGCAGGGACGATAAATTCCGACAAAATAAGCAGTATCATCAGCGGAATTTCTCTCATTGCAAGAAAATCATAATGCTGCGAAGTAAAATATAATACAAAAATTGAAACAATAACTATCACACTGTAAACAGCATTGAAAATTGTCGCAGCCTTGCCGTTCACACATTTCGTACCGCAATGTTTACAAGGCTTGCCCTTTGAATTCATTTTTCCCGCTAAAGCTTTTGTTATAGGAGTAAATCCCTTTTCTCCGCAATGGGGACAAGTATATATGCTCATAATTTTTCCTTTCTTTTAAGCAGATGTTATTTCTTCTCCGGAATTTTCCGGTTCAGACGATTTCATTGGAGTAAGTTCCGGAAGAATGTCAGCCTCTTTCGCTTTCATTTCACAAAGCGCAGCTAACTTTGCAGGCGGAAGCAGCTTTTTAAGTTTTGCTTTTTTTCGTCTTTTAGTGAAATCAAGAATATCCTCTGTATGAAGAACGAACAGCATTGTAAAAAGCATTACAATTGCCGTCCATATTCCCTCGAAAACCATATCGTGAACTATAACTCCCCACAAAAGAAGAAGGATTGAAGTCACACAGAAGCTTGTCAGGGAAATTTCTCTCAGACGAATCCGTATCGCTCTGAAAAAACGTCCTGTTCCGGAGTTTCTTTTCAAAAACGGTTCAGCTGCGGCAGTTATAATACTTAAAATCATTGCCGCTGCTATCAATATAAGAATGACAGAGTTTATCATAATAATTCTCCTGTTTTATTAATGTTGTCAACTTAAGCGGGGACTCCTAACAGGAGCCGCGACCCTCTGTCACTTCGTGACATCTCCCTACACTGTAGGGAGTCACTGTCCCCACACCCCTGCCAAGGGTTATTCAACCCTTTGGAAACCCAATATTAATTATTTTCAATACCTCGTAAAGAGGTATTGAAAATAATTAGAACAGAATGTTCACAGAGCAAACAATTCTTTAACAAAAGTGTAAGAAGCATATCTGCTTAAGTTGACAACATTACCAGTTTTATCAGCTATCAAGTTTTAAAACGCTCATAAACGCCTCCTGCGGAACTTCCACTGTTCCGAGCTGACGCATACGCTTTTTACCTTCCTTCTGTTTTTCAAGAAGCTTCTTTTTTCTCGTGATATCGCCGCCGTAACACTTGGCAAGAACGTCTTTTCGCATTGCCTTTACTGTTTCTCTGGCAATAATCTTTCCGCCGATAGCCGCTTGTATCGGAACTTCAAAAAGCTGTCGGGGAATATTTTCTTTAAGCTTCTCGGCGATTTTTCTTGCTCGTCCATAAGCCTTATCAGTGTGGATGATAAACGATAAAGCGTCGACCACATCGCCGTTAAGCAGAATATCAAGCTTGACAAGCTTAGACGGAGAATATCCAAGCATTTCATAGTCAAACGAAGCATATCCCTTAGTCCTTGATTTAAGAACGTCGAAGAAATCATAAACAATTTCATTCAGCGGAAGCTCATAGTGCAGACTGACTCTTGTATCGTCAAGATACTGCATATCCTTAAAAATTCCACGTCTGTCCTGACAAAGCTCCATAATATTTCCAACGAATTCAGACGGCGACAAAATGTCCGCCTTGACCATAGGCTCTTCAGCAAGCTGAATGAGCGCAGGATCGGGATAATTGGTCGGATTGTCGATATATTGAACCTCTCCGCTGGTAAGAGTTACTCTGTATATAACCGATGGAGCGGTCGTTATAAGATCGAGATTATATTCTCTTTCAAGTCTCTCCTGAATGATCTCCATATGGAGCAGTCCGAGAAATCCACAGCGGAATCCAAATCCGAGTGCAACCGATGTCTCAGGTTCAAACGAAAGCGAAGCATCATTGAGCTGAAGCTTTTCCAACGCTTCACGCAAATCGCCGTATTTTGCACCGTCGGCAGGATAAATTCCCGAAAACACCATCGGATTTACCTTTCTGTAGCCGGGAAGCGGTTCGTCGCACGGATCGTCATTATTAGTTACGGTATCGCCGACCTGAGTATCGCCTATGCTTTTGATAGAAGCTGCAATATAGCCAACTTCTCCTGCTTCGAGCATACCGTTGTTGACAAGCGACGAAGCGTCCATAAAACCTGCTTCAACAACGGTGAAAACAGCTCCGGTCGCCATAAGACGAATACTGTCGCCTACTCTGACAGTACCCTCTTTAACACGAACATAAATAATAACACCCTTGTATGAATCGTAATAACTATCGAAAATCAGCGCTTTCAACGGTTTTTCAGTATCTCCCTTGGGGGCAGGGATATCCGTAACTATTTTTTCAAGAACGGCTTCTATATTAGTTCCCATTTTAGCGGAAATCCTCGGAGCGTCCATTGCAGGGATTCCGATAACGTTCTCAACCTCGGCGCATACTCTTTCAGGTTCTGCGGAAGGAAGATCAATTTTATTCACAACAGGAACGACTTCAAGATCATGCTCGATTGCAAGATATGTGTTCGCAAGAGTCTGAGCCTCAATACCCTGAGATGCATCTACCACAAGGATAGCTCCCTCGCAGGCAGCAAGCGAACGTGAGACTTCGTAGTTGAAATCGACATGACCGGGAGTATCAATAAGATTGAAAATATAGTCCTCGCCGTCCTGAGCCGTGTATTTCAGTCTTACGGCACGGGCTTTTATCGTTATTCCACGTTCTCTTTCGATGTCCATATTGTCAAGAAGCTGATCCTCCATATCACGAACGGCAACAGTCTCGGTTTTTTCAAGAATTCGGTCGGCAAGAGTTGATTTGCCGTGATCTATATGCGCAATAATGCAGAAATTTCTTATTTTTTCGTTAGCCAATGTTCTACCTCTTTTCCGGATTTGTTTATTTATTATTATATCAGAAAAACTCCGTTTTGTAAAGAGAACTGCTGCAATTTCTTGCAGCAGTCCAATAGGTTAATGAATTTTTATCACTCGGCAGCAAACTGACTTTCATGTCTTGTGAAGAAATCAGTTCTCGGCGGAAGAAATTTAAGTTCGTGATTCGTTCCGGTGAAGTAATTCAAAGGCTCGAAAATAGTATCCCAAGACCATATCCGCTCATCCACCTGTAAATATTCACGAAGCTTTTCGGTTCCGAAAGGAGCCATAGGGTGAAGCAGAATTCCGGCTATTCTTATTATATAGAGAAGATTTGCAAGAGCCTGTGAAAGCGATTCTTTATCGGAATATTCACCCGTAAGAGCCTTTGCCATATATTTGCTTCCGTTTCTGATGTAGCTGTCAAGCACATATGTGCACTGGTGGAACGCAAATTTCGACATATGCCGCTCATATTCCAGAACGGCTTTTTTAGCGTCGGCAAGGAACTGCTCTTCCGGAGCGTTATCGGGCATGATTCCTCCAAGCTCTTTCTGAGCCGTATAAAAGGCGGTACGTATCATACGGTTGTAAACATTTGAAAGAAGAAGTCCGTCTTTAACGACAGGATCGGCATCCTCCGGTTTGGCATCAGGATTGTAAGGCTTCGGCATGAAGCTTACCGAACGCTGTCCAAGTCCGAGTCCGAACCAGTGCATACGGAGCTGTTCAGGCGTATAATGTTCAAGAAGGTCGTCCGCCATGGGAGGCTTTATCGCTCCTGAGCTTGAAGCCTTTTTGTCGAGGAAGAGGATATGATGATTGGCAACGATTATCGGCATCTGAAGCTCGCCGTCTGCCGGGGAAGCAGTTTTCTCCTCCGACTCCTGCTGAGCCATCCACATTGCAGGTTCGGCGATTCCATAGAAATAAATATTGTCCTGTCCGATGAACTGATAAACCGTCGAATCCTTGCTGCACCAATATTTTTTCCAGTCCTCACGGTCTGAACCGCTCTGTTCAAGATAAGTCTGAGTAAAGGAAATCGGCGCCCAGAGAGATTCCGGCCAGACCCAGACTGTAAGCCCGCTTTCATCCTCTAAAACAGGTGCAGGAACTCCCCATTCGATATTGCCTGTGAGTCGGAACGGAACGAGAGTTTTTCCCGTTCTGTAGCGGATTCCGTTTTCAGTTAATATACGGCAGGCATCATCGCAGTCTGAAAGCTTTCTGAACTCGATCGTAAACGACGGCTTTTTCTTTTCCTCAATGTACTCATGCTCCGGCATCGAATCTTTAAGCGAGAAATATTTTTCCTCAAATTCACGCTTGATGTAAATTACCGGAGGTTTCAAAAATTCATCAATAGTTTTCCATACTACCGGACGAACGTCCTTACGCTTTTTAAGCTCTTCAACCCAGTTTTTCATAAGCTCTTCGTAATCTCTGAGTTTAAAATACCAGTTGGTAACGGGCTTCATAACAGGGGTTTCTCCTGTGAGCGTACTTACAGGATTAAGGAGATTTTCCGGCATATACTGATGACCGAGGTCGCATTCGTCTGCGTAGCCTTTTTCGGAAGTACATCCCTCGACCGGACATTTTCCGATAACCTGACGGCCGTTCAGGAAAACTCCCGCCTTTTCATCGAAAAACTGCATTGTGGAAATTTTATTGAGCTGTCCCTTTTTATAAAGAGAGCTGATGAACCAATCCGTGACCTCGCTGTGGATCTCTTTTGAGCGTCCAAGTCCGGAAGCGGCAAAAAGATTCGGTGAGATTCCGTAAGACTCAAGAGTAGCCTTCTGTTTTTCGTGGTTACGGCTTACAAAGTCTTCAAGCGAACCTTCAAATTCGCCGTTTTTGACCTTAACACGCCAACTTTCAGCGATTGGAGAGCCGTAACAATCCGTACCGCTTACAAAAATCACATTATCCTTTCCGATTCTGTCACGCATAAAACGAGCATATGTGTCGGCAAAAACAAGCATTCCGCCGACGTGTCCGAAGTGAAGTTCCTTATTTCCGTAGGGCATACCGCCTGTTATAACAGCTCTTTTCGGAAATTCCGGACGTGGTATTTCAAAAGGCTTTCCGTTATTGCCATCTTTATTTCTTGCCATTTTTTCAAGTCCTTTCATTACATCCACTTTTCAAGTCTTGCTCTTACAATATCTTCACCGAGAACATGACTTATCTCGTGAATATCCGGAGCGTTAGCACGTCCGGTAAGAGCTATTCTGAGCATATTTGTGATATGAACAATGCTTCCCTTGAACTGATCTGGATTTTTCTTGTAATCCTTTGGTTTAGCGGCGAATCTAAGCTCTTCTGTAATCGCTTTCACCTTGCTGAACCATGTCGAGGAATCATCGGAATGATCGTATGATTCAAGATATTTTGCAAAGAAAATTTTTCTTGTTTCCTCATCGCATTCTGCCGGCATTTCGTCGTTTATTTCAAAAGTTTCGTCATAATAGAAACTCATGAAGCTGCAAGCCTGCTTCCATGTCTCAATATCCTTACGAGGCTTGTTTCCGCCCTTTCCTACTCCTAAAGCAGCAACGGTACGCTCAGGATATTTTTTAATAAGTCCGGCAAATTTCTCATCATACTGTTCGCACCAGTTAAGCCATTCCCTGCAAACATCCTCAGCGTTCATTCTGCCGATAACGTCCTTAGAGATATTTCTGAGCTTATCAAGGTCAACAAGCGCTCCTGAAATAGACATTTTTGAAAGAGAATACGGAAAATCCCTGTAGTCAGCTTCAGGATTTGCAATTCGCCATTCCTCGAAATTAGAATTAAGAATAGTGAGAAGGAACTCCCATATTGCATCAGAGCTGATTCCCTCCTGCTGATAATACGAAAGTGCAAGCTCCGGATCTTTTCTCTTGGAAAGCTTGCGCTTGCCTGTTCCCTCCATTTTCATGAGAGTTGCCGTATGACAGTAGATCGGCTGTTTCCAGCCAAGAGCGTTAAACAGCTCAACGTGCATAGGAAGCGAAGAAAGCCACTCTTCTCCTCTTATAACGTGAGTAGAACGCATAAGATGATCGTCGACTACGTGAGCGAAATGATACGTCGGGATTCCATCGCTTTTAAGCAGAACGAAGTCCATATTATTGCGTGGCATTTCAACTTTTCCTCTTATAGCGTCATCAACACAGATATATTCATCAGTCTGAACTCCTCTGTAACGGAGAACCCATTCTTTGCCTGCTTCTATATTTTCCTTGATCTGCTCTAATGTAAGATCACGGTTTTTAGCATATTCGCCGTAAATTCCCGGATTTTCCTTATTTGCAGTCTGCTTTTCACGGATTTCGTCAATTTCCTCGGCTGTAAGGAAGCAAGGATAAGCAAGTCCCTGTTCAACAAGATGTTTGGCAAAGACATGATATATTTCCTCACGCTGTCTCTGACGATAAGGACCATAGTTTCCGTTATCTCCGGAAGCAACTGCGCCTTCATCAAAATTAACTCCGAAATAATTCATAGCGTTGATAACAGTTTCAACAGCTCCCTCAACTTCACGCTTATTGTCGGTATCCTCTATACGAAGATAGAAAACTCCGCCGGACTGATGAGCGATACGCTCGCCGATTATAGCGTTATAAAGGTTTCCGAGGTGAACAAATCCTGTCGGACTCGGACCTATACGGGTCACGTTGGCGCCTTCCGGAAGTGAACGCTCCGGAAAGCGTTTTTCCATATCCTCCGGCGAAGCTGTTACGTTTGGAAAAAGGTAATTGGCAAGTGCATTATAATCCATATCAAAATCATCCTTTATTTTATATATCAGAATATTCTCAACAAATATTTATACCGTATAATTATATCACGCTATGAAAATTTTGTCAATTAATCAGAAGTGAAAATTTCAGTGCAGCAACATTTAGGCAACACCGCATAATTAACGGCTAACGCCTTTGCCGCACATCTGCTTGCATATTTTCCGTCATCTTACACAAAAATCCCTAACCGGGAACCGTCCCCTCTGTCCCTTCGGGACATCTCCCCACACTGTGGGGAGTCACCTTGACATACGACAGTATGCCTGCGCCGTTTTTATGCAATCTGACGGCGCATCTGCACGGCAATAATTATGCGGTGTTGCCTTTACTTTTTATCATGTGAACTTTGTTTCTTGAAATCCTTGCCAAAAGAAGTTATTTTCGTCATTGGCGGGGGACGCTGTCCCCCGTCCCCCTGCCAAAGGGGAGTACATCCCCTTTGGAATCCCGATATTAATTATTTTCATTACCTCATAAAGAGGTAATGAAAATAATTAAAGCAAAATGCCCATAGAATGAACGTCCTTTTGAAAAGAATTCGAGGAACTGAATTTTCTAATTGGCTTCAAAAGTTAGAACCTGTCCACATAGAAATTATGTGCGGATTTTCGGAAAAATTTTGTCGAGGGCAAGGCGAAAAAGTGAAAGCATACTATCGTATGGTGAGCTTTTTCAACGTAGCAATCGGCAAAATTTTCCGAAAAGATGTGCGGAATCTTCTATGTGGACAGGGTCTTAATGTAACGTCCGGCTTGTATGCTCGCAGCATCCCACAAGCATATTCCACGTCCGGCAGTCAACTATTCCATTCTGCGGAAGCCCGACACGTTTCTGAAAATTCTTTACCGCATTTATTGTTGCGGCGTTATAATTTCCGCAAACCGTAGTTTTCGGAAAATTATCGTAATACATTCCAAGCGCTCCAAGCATAGCCTGTATAATATAAACAAGCTCTCCGTCGTCACCATTTTTTACAACATAAGCCTGAGACGGAAAAACGTTGTATGCACATGGCGCTGAGAGCTGATATGCCCGGTAAACACTTACTATTTTGTTCCAAGTTGCTGAATTAATGCTTCCTGTTTCCTGAAGTCCGTATTCACGCTGAAAAGCACGAACAGCCGTTGCGGTTTCTTTTCCGTATATTCCGTCCGGAATTACTTGAGGAATTTTATCATTGAACATTGAAATTGCATAAAGATATGTCTGAATCTCTTTTATATGCTGTTTTTTCTGTACATTTGTATATGGCATTATAATCTGCTCCTTCTCTTAACTAATAATATATCCCGGATTCTGATACGGACGCTTATCAAATCCATATCGCAGATCGGAGTAAACTTCGGCAATTTTATCCCATGTAACTGCTCCAACTATTCCCGTAGGGTTTATATTAAACTGCCTCTGAAACGCCATTACCGACTGCTTTGTAAGCGGTCCGAAATATCCCGTATTGTTCACAGCAGGAATCTCACTATAGGTATTATGAATAAATGTAAGATATTCCTGAAGTATTTTAACAGAATCGCTTGTTATACCCTCTCTCAGAACTGTTCCCGGATACAGAGCAACTTCAGTCTGTCTCGGAGGCACTGATTCCACGATTCCCTCATATGCCCGATAAATATCGTTTCTTGTCGCACGGTCGATCTCTCCTGTCTGAGGAAGTCCGAAAACACGCTGGAACGACTTTACCGAACGTTCGGTATTCTCTCCGAAATAACCTGTTATCGCCACAGGCTCGACCGCCGCATAATAAGCTCCGATAACGGCAAGGTAATACTGAAAAGTGCTGACTTCCGGACTCTGCATTCCAACTTTAAGATCTTCTGTGTAAATAAGTTCAATATCTTCCCAACGCACTCCTTCTGAATCAAGCTCGGCTATCCGCTTAACGCTGGTATAAATATATGTAATTCTATACCACGTCGCCTGATCGACAACACCCGTTACTTCAAGGCCGAAAATTTCCTGAAAAGCTTCAACCGCCTCTTGAGTCGGTTCATCGAAAATTCCATCAGCCGACGGTATCTTTGGAATCGCCGGATAATTTCTTGAAATTCTGTTAAGATATATCTGAAGTGATCTGACATCGTTTCCGCCTGAACCGAGTTTAAGTTCAATTCCCGGATAAGAAGGCAGTGCCGTTTTAACCGGAGCGTTTCTCACTATTTCAATATTATCTCCGTAATAATACTGCAATATCTCATACGGAGTCATTCCCTGATTGGCAAGATCGACTGTTCCCCACTGTGAAAGCCCCTCGCAGGTTGTAGTCGTTCCATTGCAGAAAGCTGTGAACATCGGCTCAACATAGCCTTCTCTTCTTACATAATCGTTAAAAAGTTCGTCGACAAGATAGCTTATATTTTCAAAATATTCACGTCCGTTTATGAATTTCTGATCGTACTGAGTCGTTGAGGTTATATCGAAATCGTATCCCCTCGATCTGTACCATTCGGTATAGATACGATTAAGGGCATATGTGACTATAACATAAATATTGGCTCTTAATGCGCTTTCAGGCCATGTAGGAAAAATCTCGCTGGACGCAACGTTTTTTATATATGAGGGAAAGCTTACGGTAACGTTGGGCGCATCTGAATCTGGAGTACCAAGATGAACTGTTATAGTTTCCGGAATATAAGGAGTTCCTGAAAGCATAATATTATCCTCCTTGTTTTGCGGAATTTCCGAAATTCGGCTCTTGATTATAAATAACGACCGTTTCATCGGTTTCCTTCATCATAAACGGAACCGGAATCATAGCAAAATTCTGAACGGAAGTAATTCCCGAGAAAACCGGAACATCAACACTTCTTTCATTGAAAAAGCCTTTTGCCGTAACGCTTACATCAAAAAGATTATAGGGTCTTGTTTCAGAAAAAGGCTGCTGAGATAAGGCTAATGCGGGAACGGGAACTTCAAATCGCTGAGTAGTTCCGCTCTGATTTGTAAGTCCGGAAGCTATTATCATGCGTCTGCCGTCAACAATCGCAGTTATCATGACCACTGCGTTCTCTATAGCCCATGATTCATCCCCTGTACGGACGTTGACAAGAATATATCCGATAGAATTTCCCATGCTTTCCTCTGAAACATATTCGGGCGGAGCTTCTGATTCTTCTTCATTTTCGTAGCCGTTGTCCAGATTAATATTTATCGGCTCCAGATCAGGCTCGGGATAACGTTCATCAACATTATCATTATGAGTGCTATGATCTCTGACATGATCGCTTGAATGATTGCTCCATGCCGTATCATCCGGAGCATTTGCATTCACCTCTCCGATCTCTTCTGAAATTATCTCTTCTCTTACCTCCTCACGTTCATCCTCAGAATTGGAGGATTGTTCAGGTTCAGATATTATTTTTACTGCCCGCTTCTCCGGTAAAGAAGTACTTTTTCCATAAAGCTTCATCATTTCCTGTTTATATTTTTCAAGCTGATTTTTGTCCATATAAATCGCCTCCATAGAAAAGGTATTCCTGAAATGCTCTTTATATGACAAAAGGGACTGCATCAGTCCCTTTTAAGGCAACACCGCACAAAGCCCGCCTGACGGCTTTGCACATCATCTGCTTGCATATTTTCCGTCATATCGCACAAAAACTCCTTGACATACAACAGTATGCCTGCGTCTTTTTTATACAATCTGACGAAAAATCTGACTACGCATCTGCCGCACAATCTTTGTGTGATGTTGCCTTAAATAAATTATTCATTTCATCTTCATCCGGCTCTTCAAAAATCGAAAGGCATTTATTAAGCAGTCCATCGTCAACAAAATAATCCGACTTGCCAAGAGCGCTGTTCCGTTTTTTTATATTTTCACGGAGCTGACTGTCGGAAACTTTGATATAATACCATTCATAGGGTATTCCAAGACCTTCCAGACGAACTGTCATTTCAGTTCGCTTCTGCTTAGTCCAGAATCCCCAGTCAAGGATAACATTTATTCCGCAGCTTATTATCTCTTCCATTTTTGTAAGAAGATACTGTTCGACCTTTTCAAGAACCGCTTCATGATTTTCCGCAGACGGAAAAAGCTTCGTAAGCTCATCGCATGATAAAATTACGGCTTTTTTCTCTTTGGCGAGTTTCCTTGCGAAGGTACTTTTTCCGCTGCATATTTTTCCGCAGGTAAGATATACTACAGCCATTAAATTTCTCCCATTACAGCCTGTTTTTAAAATCGTCATACCCAAATTTTCTTAAAAGTTCAGTAGTTCCGTCTCTTTTCAGCAAAACTATCGAAGGCAGGGGCATTCCGTTAAAAGTATTGTTCTTGACCATTGAATATATCGCCATATCTCCGAAAACGAGTTTATCTCCAACGTTAAGAGGTGTAACAAAAGAATATTCTCCCATTACATCTCCGGCAAGGCAAGTCTGAGAACCGAGACGATATGTATACTCAAGTTCTCCTGATTCTCCGGAACCTTTAAGCGGCGGACGATAGGGCATTTCCAGTACGTCTGGCATATGGCAGGCTGCGGATGTATCAAGGATAGCTATAGGCATATCGTTTTCAATGATATCAAGAACCTCCGTTACGAGATATCCGGCATTAAGAGCGACTGCCTCTCCCGGTTCGAGATAAACTTCAAGTCCGTATTTTGCCTGCATACGATTAATACAGTTTTCAAGACGCTGAATATCGTAATCCGGACGGGTAATATGATGTCCGCCGCCGAAATTTATCCATTCCATTCCGGAAAGAACATCTCCGAATTTTTCCTCTACAGCGTCAAGAGTTTTTTCAAGATCGTCTGAATTCTGCTCGCACAAAGTGTGAAAATGCACACCTGTAACTCCATGCAAATTATCTCTGCGAAAGTTCCTGTCCGTTATTCCAAGACGTGACTTAGGCGAACATGGATCGTATATCTCGTGTCCTTCCTGAGTTGAACATTCCGGATTTATGCGGAGTCCTATCTTCTTTCCGGCAGCCAGCACACGCTCTCGGTATTTATCAAGCTGAGCAAAAGAATTGAATATAATATGTCCGCAGTATGAGATTATTTCGTCAAATTCTTCCTCACGGTAGGCTGCTGAAAAAACGTGGTTTTCCTTACCCATTTCGTCAAAACCGAGCTTTGCTTCATAAAGTCCGCTGCAAGCCGTTCCCGAAATATACTCCCCTATCAGAGGATAAAGATGATAGCAGGAAAAAGCTTTCTGAGCAAGAAGTATTTTACATCCCGTCCGTTTTTCAACTCCGTGAAGTATTTCGAGGTTTCGCATCAAACTATCCTCGTCAATGACGTAGCACGGGGTTTTAAATTTTGCAATATCAGTCATTTCATCCCTCCATTTCAATCGAAATATAAACAATCTTTTATGAATTCTCCTCATTACTAAATTGACAGTATGGGATTTAAAATTTCAGTAATCTCAGCCGTTCCGACAACTCTTGCTCCCTCATGAATATTAATTATTTTCCCAATCCATAGACAATGCGGATAATGCTCAGGAGCAATAAAAGTTATCGTACCTATAACAGAGGAATCAGGCATAATGAGTCCTGTACTGTCATAATGATGAACTCCGCAGGTGAGATAATTCTCTTTTACATGATGATCAGGGCGATATCCGTCGCCCACAGGAGTTTTCCTTGTCCCATTAAATCGAAAAATTACTTTTACATCAGGGACTCTATCAAATACTGATTTCATTAATCTACAAGAACCGGATCAAAATCCTCTTCCCAAGGAAGTCCCCACTTGTTAAGAGCTTCCATAAACGGATCGGGATCAAATTCCTCGATATTGTAGACTCCGGCTTTATTCCACTGACCTGTCATTATCATCATTGCACCTATCATTGCCGGAACTCCTGTCGTATAGGAAACAGCCTGCGAACCGACTTCCTTATAGCACTCCTGATGATCGCAGATATTGTAGAGATAATATGTCTTGTCCTTACCGTCCTTTTTACCTCTGAAAATGCAGCCGATATTTGTTTTTCCGACCGTTCTTGGACCTAATGACGCAGGATCGGGAAGAACTGCTTTCAGAAACTGGAGCGGAACTATCTCTTTTCCCTCATACATAATAGGCTCGATCGAAGTCATTCCCACATTTTCAAGACATTTCAGATGCGTAAGATAGCTCTGACCGAACGTCATAAAGAAACGGATGCGCTTGATTCCCTTGATGTTAAGAGCGAGCGATTCCAGTTCCTCATGGTGAAGCAGATACATATCCTTTTCGCCCACGCCCTTGAAATCGTATACACGCTTTATCTCCATAGGCTCGGTTTCAACCCATTTGCCGTCCTCGATATAGCTTCCCTTTGCAGAAACTTCACGGATATTTATTTCGGGATTGAAATTTGTTGCAAACGGATAGCCGTGATCGCCGCCGTTGCAGTCGAGGATATCAATATAGTTGATCTCGTCAAATTCATGCTTCATAGCGTATGCGGAGAAAACTCCGGTAACACCGGGATCGAATCCGCTTCCGAGAAGCGCAGTTATTCCCGCCTTTTCAAAGCGCTCACGGTACGCCCACTGCCACTTATACTCAAACTTTGCGGTATCAAGCGGTTCATAGTTTGCAGTGTCAACGTAGTGAGTTTTCGTTGCGAGACAAGCGTCCATGATCGTAAGGTCCTGATATGGAAGCGCAAGATTCAGAACAACGTCCGGCTTATATGACTCAATAAGAGTGATAAGCTCGTCAACATTGTCGGCATTTACCTGAGCTGTTTCAATAACAGTTTTTGTAGTCGGCTGGAGTTTTTCTTTCAAAGCGTCGCACTTCGATTTTGTGCGGCTTGCGATCATAATTCCCTCGAAAACCTCGCTGTTCTGACAGCATTTGTGAATTGCAACTGAGGCTACTCCTCCGCAGCCGATTATCATACATTTTTTCATTTTATACTCTCCTTAAATAATTTACAATTCGTGATAATACGGACAAATATCCTCATATCGTCCGTCTTTCAGCCTGAATCCGCCCGGAATCGTTCCAAGCTGAACAAATCCAAGTCTTTCATACAGATGACGTGCATGAACATTTGAAGCCACGACCGCATTGAACTGAAGCACTCTGTAGCCGTGAGCTTTTCCCTGAATCAAACAGTCCTTTACCAGCTTTTCGCCTATATGCAGACCTCTGCTCTTCTTTAAAACAGCATAGCTCGCATTGCAGATATGTCCGCATCGTCCGACATTATTGGGGTGAAGGATGTATAATCCAAGAATTTCGCCGTTATCATTGTCGGCAGCTACTCCGCAATAGGTCTGCGATGCGAAGAATTCTGTACCGCTTTTCTCATCCAGTAATTCCTCCTGCGGAAAAGCGATTCCCTCTGCAACCACTTCGTTCCATATATTTATCATTTCAGATAAATCCTTTTCACTGTATTTTCTTACAATTATATTCATGAACTTTCACTCTTTTCATTTTTTCCGGGAACAACTCTCAATACGATTCCTATAATCAGAAAAAGCGCTCCCATAGCAGTAAAAATAACGCCGATAAATCTGGTAGTTTTATCAGACGGAGCATAAAAATCAGTCGGATCATCCGGATTGATTTTAAGCTCAACTATCTCTCCCTGCTGAAAAGCAGGCGGATCAGAAGAAGATTTGCTTTCAATACGATAATCCTTTCCGTTATAGGTAAATGAAAAAACCGGCTTATACGTTACTGATGCTCTGTGATGTCTGTTTTTTGATCTATGACTGCCCTCAACAAGCAGATTTTCCACAACTTCAGCCCTGACAGATTCCGTACATTTCTGTGCTTTAAATTTCGGGATCATTAAAACCACGATTCCCACAATTATAAATAAAATTGAAAAAAGAATGAAGAATATTCCCACGGTTTTAGGATTATTCGTTCTGTAAACAGTTTTAATCATAATTCAAATCATATCCTTTATCGCTTATTAATTGACTGAAACTGATAATATTACTTTGTTTTTCCGAATGTATACCTATTATTTTCTCAGCCCAGACCATATTATACCAACGTTCAAATTTATATCCGCATTTATGAAATTCGCCCGCAATCTTAAATCCTGAATGCTTGTGAAATTCAAGACTATTTCTTGTTAAATACTCGTCTTCAGTTTCGGGAACACCGATGCAGGCATAGAGATTTGTAATTCCCATATCAGCCAATATTTTTTCGAGAGCTTTATATAATTTTTGTCCGATTCCGCATCTGCAAAAATCCTTTTCAACATAAACCGTCGTCTCTGCTGACCAATCATAAGCTTTTCTTCCATTAAAACTGCCGGCATATGCATACCCCACGATTCTACCCTCATATTCAGCAGCAATGTATGGATATCTAAGCAAAGTTTTCTCTATTCTTTTACGAAATTCCTCAATGCCCGGAACTTCATACTCAAAAGTAACAGCAGTATTTTTTACATAATACGAATAAATATTTAAAATCTGTTCTGCATCGCTGATTTCTGCTTTTCTTATTCTTACGCCGTTCATTACAAACCTCTTTTCAAGACATCGCCAGAAGCATTTCCCTTATTATCTTGCAGGCAACGGCTGTCGAAACTCCGCTCTGGTCGTAAACGGGACTAAGCTCATTCACATCGCAGGCAACTACATTCAGCTTATTGCAAACAAGCGTCAAAGCACGTCTCAGCTCGTCAAAGGAGACTCCGCCTGCTTCCGGAGTACCTGTTCCGGGAAAAATCGACGGATCGAGAACATCCAAATCTACCGTAAGATAGACGTTTTTTCCCTTGAGTTTTTCCACAGTCTCCTCAAGTCCGTCAAAATTAAATTTGTGCATCTCAGTATGTTCGTTTGCAAAAAGAAATTCCTCACGGTCGCCGCTTCTTATTCCGAACTGGAAAATATGACCGTCCCCCACAAGCTCGTGACATCTTCTCAGAACGCAGGCATGAGAGAGCTTTTGACCAAGATAATCGTCACGCAGATCGGCATGAGCGTCAAAATGAACAATATAAAGTTCATCGAATTTCTCCGTTGCAGCCATAACAGAACCGAGAGTTACAAGATGCTCTCCGCCTATCATAAACGGAATTTTTCCGTCTGTAAGAATCATGTCCGCTCTCATGGCGATATCGGCGACAGCTCTGTTCGTACTGCCGAAAGGAAGCTCTAAATCTCCGCTGTCGAAGTAACTGTAGTCGAGCATATCCTTATCCTGATAAGGCGAATATGTCTCGATTCCGAAACTTTCGTTTCTTATTGCTGCCGGAGCAAATCTTGTTCCGGGACGAAAGCTGGTTGTTCCGTCAAAGCCCGCACCGAAAAGAACGATTTTTGCATCGTCATATTCGCTGTCGCAGGCAATAAAGGTCTGAATATTTTTATTCAACATCTTTAAGCAGCTCCTCTACATAATTTGGCAGGGCAAAAGCTCCTGCATGAAGTCGCGGGTTGTAATAGCGTGTGCGTATCTCCTGCATACTCCACTTAACACCGTTGAAATCGTTCACGGGATGATATTTTTTTGAAGCGAATCCGAAAAGCCAATGTCCCGAAGGATAAGTCGGGATATGAGCCTGATAAACCTTGCTTATCGGGAAGCTTTCAACGATTCTTTTATGAGAACGCTGCATTGCCGCCGCATCCTCGTCGTAAAACGGACTTTCATGCTGATTGACCATGATTCCGTCCTCATGAAGAGCCTTGAAGCAGCTTCCGTAGAATTCCTTTGTGAAAAGCCCTTCTCCCGGACCAAATGGATCAGTAGAATCGACAATTATAACGTCATATTTGTCCTCACAGCGGCGTATGAACTTCACTCCGTCCTCATAAAAAATATGAACTCTCGGATCGTCAAAACGGCAAGCTGTAGTCGTCAGATATTTCTTGCTAACCTCTACCACAAGCTCGTCAATCTCCACAAGATCAATGTTTTCAACAGAGCTGTATCTGGTCAGTTCACGTACTACTCCTCCGTCGCCTGCTCCGATAACGAGAATATTTTTCGGATTCAGATGAACTGCCATAGGAACATGAGTTATCATTTCATGGTAGATAAATTCGTCCTTTTCCGTAAGCATCATGTAACCGTCAAGCGTGAGGAAACGTCCAAATTCCTTTGAATCGAAAATATCTATCCTCTGAAACTCGCTGTTTCCGCTGTAAAGCTGACGATCGACCTTTATTGAAAATTTAACATTAGGTGTGTGTCGCTCTGTAAACCATAGTTCCATATAATTCCTCCTTATCAGAAATCACCTATTTTTCTCCATAATGAAATTTGTTAGAAAAATACCCTTACGCTCCACTTTTTGTTCCCGAATAACCTCATATCCTCTCTTTTTAAAGAAAGGTCTTGCGGTTATAGACGCATGAACAATAATTTTTCCCTGAACAGCCTTCTCCAACTTATCGCAAATAGCGGAAGCAATGCCTTTTCTCTGATAGTCTTTATGTACATATAATCTATCAAGATACCCAGTTTTATTTATATCCCCAAATCCTACAATGATATTATCCCAAATTGCAACAATGCAATAATGTACAAGAAATGACTGATTCCATTTTCCTAAATCAACTTGTTTTGGTGCCCATGCATTTAATTGTTCTTTCGTATAATCTACTACATTAACTGTATGAACTGTATTATAAAACAAGTCTCTTAATTCCTTGCAATCAGTTACATGATATTCTCTGATAATCATTTCAACCTCTTTTAAAATCTTCTTTCAAAAAGTCCAATTTTTTAATGCCGTTACAAGCCGACTTGCTTGAGATGTCTGAAAAACATATAATACTTCTCCGTTTACACCTAAAAGAACTTCGCAAACGTTATTTATCTTGCATTCAAGCCGAACTATATCTTTTTTCAGAATGGAGAAAACTCCGGTCCTATTTTTATTAAAAGTGACTATATAAAGCCTGTCCTCACAAATATAGATACTCCCATGAAGAATCCTCTTTCCGGTATGAAAATTGCCATTAGCCTTAAAAATAACAGGAGAACAAATCATACTATCGGCTTCGGCATATTTTTTATTCATTTTCTTCTCAGAAAACATAAGACACGGATAAAGAAGAATCGCAAATAAAATTCCCGAAAGAATTATAAGACAGAAATACCAGATGCTCTTATCTTCTATTACAGCTGCTCCGACGACAAGACCAATAATTATATAAATTGTTCCCGCAAAAGCACAGATAAACTTTTTCATATAAGAACGTTGAGATGTTCAATGTTTATATCTTCCGTACCGGTCATTGAGCAGCCTTTTTCTTTCGCATATTTTATGTACTGTATTATCTCGTCCGTTATAAGCTCTCCCGGAGCAAGTATCGGTATTCCCGGAGGATAACACATTACAAATTCGCTGCATATATATCCTGCTGATTCATCGAGCGGAAGCGATTTTTTATCGCCGTAAAAGGCTTTTCTCGGAGTTTCGGCAACTATAGGATTGATATACTCATGCGTGAGCAATCCTGTTTCAGATTTGCCGAAACGCCGCTTTATTTCCGACATTGCGCTGATAAGACGCTCGATATCCCGATTTCTGTCACCTACGGAAATATATGCGAGAATATTTCCTATATCTCCGAATTCTATCTGTATGTCGTACTCGTCACGAAGCAGATCATAAACCTCGATTCCGGCAAGTCCTATCGGAAGAGTGAAAACGCTGAGCTTTGAAACGTCAAAATCGTAAACGCTGTCGCCGTTGATAAGCTCTTTGGAATAAGCGTAATATCCTCCTATTGAATTTATCTCGGAACGTGCATATTCAGCCATTTCAACAGTTTTTTCAAAAATCTCACGTCCGCTGAGAGCAAGTCTTTTTCTGGAAATATCAAGGCTTGAAAGCAAAAGATACGATGCGCTTGTTGTCTGAGTAAGATTGACTACCTGACGCATATAGTCGGAATTTATTTTTTCTCCCATAAGCAAAAATGAACTCTGAGTAAGGCTTCCCCCTGATTTATGCATACTGACCGAAGCAATATCTGCTCCGGCAGCCATAGCCGTTACAGGGAAATTTTCTCCGAAATAAAAATGCGTTCCATGAGCCTCGTCCACCAGAACCAGCATATTATGCTTATGGGCAAGCTCAGTTATTTTTTTTAAATCGGAGCAGATTCCGTAATACGTCGGATTATTTACCATTATCGCCTTAGCGTCGGGATTTTCTCTGATAGCCTTCTCGACTTGTGAAACCGACATTCCAAGAGCTATTCCAAGCGTGTTATTCACATCCGGATCAACATAAACCGGTACCGCATCGCATAATATAAGAGCGTTTATTGCGCTTCGATGAACGTTTCTCGGCATAATTATCTTATCGCCGCCTTTACAGGCATACATTATCATGCTCTGAACGGCAGATGTCGTTCCCCCAACCATGAAAAAAGCGTTTGCCGCACCGAAAGCTTCTGCCGCAAGAGTTTCCGCATCCTTTATGACTGAAACAGGATGACAAAGATTATCAAGAGGTTTCATTGAATTAACATCAACGCTCATGCATTCCTCGCCGAGAAATTCCGTAAGCTCCATGTTTCCTCTGCCACGCTTATGCCCCGGAACATCGAACGGAACTACACGCATACGGCGAAATCTTCTTAAAGCCTCATAAATAGGCGCATTAATCTGTGAAAGAGCCATTTTCGAACACATTCCTTCCGCTGAAAATTTCAATCATTTCTTTCCTTAAAGCGTTTGTGATATCAAGTCTGCTCCTCGGAGAAAGTTCACGGACATCGGTGTTGAAAAGATAATTCTGAAGCTCGATCTCCTTTATAAGCATTTTTGTATGGAACATATTTGCCTGATAAACATTGATATCAACAGCGTCGTATTTATCGAGAATAGTCTCATCAACGTAATTCTGTATCGACGTGATATCATGATCTATAAAAAGCTTTTTACCGTCAAGATCACGTGTAAATCCTCTTACACGGTAATCCATGGTAATAATATCGGAATCGAAGCTTCCTATCAGGTAATCAAGAGCCGTAAGAGGAGTAATTTTTCCGCAGGTCGCAACGTCTATATCCACACGAAAGGTCGCGATATTAGTATCGGGATGATATTCAGGATAGGTATGAACCGTAACGTGGCTTTTATCAAGATGAGCCACTGTTTCGCTTCCGCCGGCAGGTATCATTGTATCGTCAGCAATAAGAAACGTTGCCGAAGCTCCCTGCGGATCGTAGTCCTGACGTGATATGCTTAAAACCTGCGCACCTATCATTTCCGTAAGGTGAGTCATAATATCGGTAATACGCTCGGAGTTATAAACCTCGTCAACATAGGCAATATAATCCAGCTGAGCCTTCGGAGTTCTGGCATAGCATACGTCATATATATTAAAGCTTAATGATTTTGTCAGATTATTAAAGCCGTAAAGCTTCAGCTTATTTTCCATACAACACACCTCAAAAACATAAATTCAAATTAAAAACAAAAACGCATACAGACTTATACAGCCTGTATGCGCATGAAATACCAAAAAAACTTCATATTGGCTTCAGAGTCTATATAAGCAAGATAACTACCCTTTACTACTCTTATTGACCTTTCACAAGCTGATGAAAACTTATAAAAACTTAATCGACGTTCAAACAAAAAGTTTTCACTATCGAATCAATAAGGCAACAGAAGTTGCCAGCTGAAATTAATTCAGCGGTCGGCATCTGACCCGGCTGTCCGTATGGCCTCGACTCCATAAACGGAGTGGTCAAAATCTTGCTTTGAAACCGAAGCTTCTTTTGCAATATATATTATTTTATCATATTAATATTTTTATGTCAATAGATTTCTGAAAAAAATCATGGAAATTAATTTTAACCTATGCGGTATTATGTAAGGGGACGCTGTCTCCTTTAACCCCTGCCAAAGGGATATCATCCCTTTGGAAACCCAATATTAATTATTTCCATTACCTCTTTACGAGGTAATGGAAATAATTAGGACAGAATGCCCAGAAGGAAATAATTCCTTCAGCAAGAAATTAAATGAAATCATTACGCTTGAATTATACCCAAAAGTAAAATTGATTTTCATATAAAAATCAGTTATCTTTGCGTTTATTTTTATTAATCGACAAAGTTAATAAGAATACGACTGCCAATGCAGCCGCAGTTATTGAAACGGCTATTCCTTCTTTTTTCATAGGGGCTTCATACTCTATCCTGATTTCATGCTCGCCGGACGATATCGGAAAGCCGATAAATGCTGTGTTGGTTTTGAAATATTCCGTATCGTTTCCATCAACAGTTATATTGAATCCCTTGTCGTACGGCAGAGACATATTGAACCATCCATCAGAAGTTACATTTATCTTTCCGGAAATCGTATCCCCAAGAGATTCGCTTCTGTTTATTTCAAGAGCATCCTTATTGTCCATAGCTGAATCAAGAACGGAAGCTTCAAGCGTAAAAATTCTTATATCCGAGATAGAATAAAATCCCTTTGTAAATATCATATCAAGTCTTTCAATCGGATCGTATGACGATATAACATAAGTAAAGTCATAATTTTTATTATTATATTTCCAGTTTGGATTAGTAAGCTTATTTTTGACTCCGTTTATAGTAAGCGAAACGTCTCTTTGCTGCGAACGGTTTCCTATTCTGTTATCCGCCTTTGCAAGAACAATAATGAGCTTATCCTTAACAGGTTCATCAAGTCCGATTGAAAGCTCAAACTGATCGTCCGCTTTGATCGTGTACGTTTCATTTTCATACGTTATATGAGGATCATTTGCAAGTCCGGTCATATCGGCTTCTAACGTCTCTGTAAGATGAGGAATTATCCCCTCTGCATTTTTTTCCGGAACGATTATATTTTTAAGAAGAGCCTCCGCCTTATTTTCATCGGAAAGGGCGTAAAATTTTTCTTCACTCATCAGATCAGAAGAAGCATATCCCATAGGCATGGCATAATTATTCTTGAAAATAGTGTATTTTCCTGAATCTGAAACGATATCCTCTCCATACATCCTCATATCTGCCGGAGCTATTCTGTAACGACACCCCATCAAAGAGTTAAAAACAACACTATAAGGCTGATTCTGAACAGCAGTGTTCCTTACACGGTTTTCGCTGAGAGAATGCTTCAGTCTGAACTCTCTGAAGTAAGGATTGTTAACAGACGAATACGAATTTGTTGAAAGATATTCCATACTGAAAATACGATTGACATAAATATCATCCGGAATACAGTCAGAAAAACGGTAAAGTTCCGTATCGGAATCAAGAACTCTGGCAACTTCGGTTTTAGTTTCATTTTTATAAAAATCTTTAATCTGAGAGCTTTCTATAAAATTATCTCCGCATCCTATTGAAATGCAGATGATAAATGACACGGCAATGCAGTAATATTGAAGCAGATATTCTTTTTTCTTCTTCAAAACAAAGATCATTAATGCAATTACGATTACACATTCGCATATATAAATCGGAATAAAATATTTCTTAGTAGTTATATAAAAAATTGATATTCCTATCATCACTGCATAAATTATCAGCGATATCTTTATATCTTTTTTTATAAACTTTTCAGATGACAAAAAAGCTCCGCATATAAGAAGCATTACCGGCATAAGCGGAATAAAAACCTTTCCGTCAATATACATTCCGGCATTGAGAGTATAATTTATCATTGGAAAAACAGCGCAGCACAGAAGCGATGCTGAAAGAAATTTATCCTGTATCCTGCCGTTTTTCAGAAGATAAATTGCTCCGATAACTCCCACAGCAGTAAATCCGAGAGAATATCCGCTGTAAAGTATAGTTGTAAAATTTATCTGCGGAATAAGCATCTTCCAGAGAGCGGATTTCTGATTTGTTTTATCTCTTCCCGAAAGTATTGCGAAAAGGGTCGGAAGCAAAAAATGCGCTGAAATAAGACATCCCAAAGCAGCTCCGGCAATTTTTCTCCAGCAGGACATCCATGCTGATTTTAGACTGAACTTTCCGTTTTTCTCAATCTCAAGGTAGACCATATAAAGTCCGACGGCAGCAAAGCTTCCGATACTGAAATAAAAACTACAGCACATAATGCAATAAGTCAGTATCATCATCAGGAACGTACTTTTTACGCTGTCTTTTTTTCTGCAAACAAAGAGCATTGCCAGAAGAAAGGGAAAATAATTCATAAACATTATCTGACAATGGCTGTGGTAAAAAATTCCGCCGGAGCATAAGAACATTATTGCAAGAACAAGAGAAATTTTACGGCTGAAATGTCCCTTGAAAAATTCATAGCTCATCAAAGCCGAAATAATAACTGTAGACAGACTTAATACCTCAATATATATGCTCATTGGAACAAACGGAAGCGCATATGCCGGAAGATAAAGAGGATTTGCGATTCCGTAATAACCGAAATTATAAATATTCTGTCCGCTGCCGAGCTGTAATGCAAAATCGGGAAAAATATCATGCGTTTCGTAAAACCGCATTCTGAAATATTCCGGAATCGGAAAATGCTGGCTTTTCCAATCTGTATTTGAACCCCAGACTATTCCTTTATGCATAATAATCATTGTTGCAAAAACTAAAACAGCGAATATCGAGAATATGACCACAGCAGCAGTCCTGTCCGGATATTTCTCCCAATAAGCTTTGATTTTTTTTAGCATTATGATCCTCCGTTTCAACGTTACTTCAGTTCAACTACAGTAACGCCGTCCTCACCCTCGCCGAAAAGTCCGAGACGGAAATTTTTCACTGAGGGATGTGATCTTAACCGCTGATGTACAGCCTTTCTGAGAAGTCCTGTACCCTTGCCGTGAATTATCGTTACCGTTGAAATATTTGACATAACTGCCTGATCAATAAATGCGTCAAGTTCATAAATTCCGTCATCGCAGGCACTTCCACGGATATCAAGTTCCATCTTTCCACGTCTTTCAGCCTTTACGCCAACTCTTCCAACTTTTCTGGAAGGCTTGTTTTTATTGTTATAAGTAACCTTTTCAGGCTCTTCAAGGCGCAAACGTGAGATGTTCATTTTAGTTTTCATAACGCCCATCTGAACGAACACAAACTCGCTTCCGTCCGGATCGCCGGAGATGATTCCCTTTCGCTGTAAATCGACAACATAAACCGTATCGCCTCTTTTCAGCTTTCTCGGAAGAACGTATCCCTCGTTCGGATCACGCTTATCAACGGGATTTGCCGTATCGAACATTTTATTAAAGCTCTGCTTCGTTTTCGATTTCATACCCGAAACATTACTGCTGAAATCTTTTTTATCCTTTTCTTTGCGGAGCTTTTCAAGCTCGTCAAGAAGCTCGTTAGATTCGGCTTTTGTCTGTTCTATAATGGTCATAGCACGAAGCCTTGCCTTTTCAAGCTCATCAGATTTCGCAGCTTCGATCTCTTCACGCTCTTTGCGGACTGCAGATTCATGCTCCTGAGCCTGAATGCGAAGTTTCGTGATTTGTTCCTTTTCACGTTCAAGTTCAAGACGGCTTGCTTCAAGCTTTCCAATAACTTCTTCAAGTCGAGTATTTGCATCGCTCACTCTTCCCTTTGCGTCCTCGATTATATCGGACGGCATTCCAAGGATTTCCGAAATAGCAAAAGCGTTTGATTTTCCCGGAGAACCTACAATAAGCCTGTATGTCGGTCGGAGAGTTGCTATATCAAATTCGCATGAAGCGTTCTGGACGCTGGGACTGTCTATGGCGAAAACTTTAAGCTCCTGATAATGAGTTGTCACCATGATCTTTGCTCCGTTTTCCATAAGGCGGCGAATGACTGCAATAGCAAGAGCAGCTCCCTCAACCGGATCAGTTCCCGAACCAAGCTCGTCAAGAAGCACAAGCGAGCTTTCATCAGCAGTTCCGAGAATTTCTATTACTTTATTTGTATGTGAAGAAAATGTCGAAAGATTCTGTTCAATACTCTGACTGTCTCCGATATCGGCAAGAATATGGCTGAAAACCGAGATTCTGCTGCCGTCTGCAACCGGAATGAGAAGCCCGCACATCGTCATTGCGCTGAGAAGTCCGGCTGTTTTAAGAGCAACCGTCTTACCGCCCGTATTAGGTCCTGTAATGATGAGAGTCTGATACTCCTCGCCAAGTGAAAGCTCGATAGGAACGGCTTTATTTTTGTCGATAAGAGGATGACGTGCTTTTTTCAGATATATTTTTCCGTCATCAGTAATTTCCGGCAGCGAACAATTCAGCTTCGCTGCAAGATTAGACTTTGCAAAATAGAGATTCAGCTCCGTGCAGACCTTGTAATTTTCTGCAAGAATATCGGCATAATCGCCGCAGTCTCTGCAAAGCTCACAGATGATGCGTTCGATTTCTTCCTGTTCTTTTCCCTGAAGAATGCGGATATCGTTATTTGCCTCAACAATCGCCATAGGCTCGATAAATATAGTCTGTCCGGTAGCGGACGTATCGTGTATAAGACCGCTTATCTGACCTCTGTGTTCCGATTTTACGGGAAGAACGAAACGTCCGTCTCTTATGGTAACGGAGCTCTCCTGCAAATACTGCTGAGTGGTTTTATTCTTCACCATTTTGTCGAGAGTTTCACGAAGCTGCATTCCTGCACGGTTGATTTTTCTTCTTATCGCAGCAAGTTCCGGACTCGCAGCGTCGGCAATTTCGTTTTCGGATATTATCGAACGCTCCAGCTTTTCAAGAAGCCAATCATTCGGCTGAAGTCTTGAAAAGAGGTAACTCAGCTCTGTTTCAATATTTTCGCAGTGCTTATACCAGTCGGCAAGACCTTTTATCTGACGCAGCATTGCGGCGATATCCATAAGGTCACGCAGCGATATGACCGCTCCTGATTTTGCACGGGCGGCTGTTGAAGTTATATCTTTAAAATTGCTGAACGGAGGCGTTCCGAACTGAACCGACAGTTCAAGCGCCTGTGAGGTTTTCAAACATTCATAGCGGACTCTTTCAGAATCGCAGTCCGGACGAAGTTCAAGAGCCATTTTTCTTGTTGCTTCATTTGAAGCAAGCTCCGCCAGCATATCGAGTATTTTATCAAGTTCAAGTGTTTTAAGATATTTATTCATATTGATTTCCTATTTAAAAGGTGTGGGTTTAATGATTTATAAAATTCCAGAGTCTGAAAATTTCTTTCAAGATGAGAAATAAGATAGCTCTCGGCGGAAACCGAAAGCTTTTCCATAACCTTATCAGAGACTCTGAAATTAAAAAGTCTGTCAAAATCGACAAGAACGATATGACGTACAGCGCTTAATACAGGGATTTTCATCTTGATAAAGTCTGAATCCGAGCTGCCTTTAAAGCAGTCTTTACAGAAAAATCTTCCGTCGCTGATACTGAAAAAAAGCTCCTCCGGCTCGAAACTGCCGCATCCTCTGCAAGCTAAAACATCAGGCATATACCCAATTTCAGACATCAGACGCAGCTCAAACACAGCCTTGAGAAGTTTTTCATCACGAAGCCCCTTTTCAAGGTAATGAAGCGTATTCAAAAAAAGCCGCAAAACCTCGCCGCTATGTGTTTCAGGATTAATGCAGAATCGAAGAACATCCGCAAAATAGGATGCCAGCGATATTTTTGAAAGCGAACTTCTCAGATCATAAAAAATATGTATCGGCTCTGCGCTGTTCAGAAAAAGTTTCTCGCCTCTCTGATTAAGGCAGAACCTTGAATATGCGAAAAGCTGAGCCGAGCTTCCGTTTTTTCCGTTGATCTTTTTTGCGCCTTTAACCGAGATCTCGATAACTCCCTTTTCTTTTGTTAAAATATCGATAAATTTATCCTGTTCGCCGACAGATCGTTCTTTAAGAACGATCCCTTCCAGTATTATCATTTGCAGCATCCCTTGATTCAGAATAAATAAGATAATCTTCAACTTTGCCGGATTCAGCGAATTTATTCCACAAAACATCTTCAGACATATCCAATTACCTCCGCAGTTTATTTTCTGCAAAAACAAACGGATATATAAGAGGTAATTATTTCTCTGAAAGGCCAAAGCTGCGGATAAGTCCCTCACGGTTACGCCAGTCTTCCTTGACCTTTACCCAGCATTTAAGATTTACTTTTATCTGGAAAAAATCCTCCAGTTCGATTCTTGCAGCAGTCGAAGCTTTTTTAAGCATAGCTCCGCCCTTACCGATAACGATTCCCTTATGCGACTCCTTTTCACAATAGATAACCGCCGATATATCGAGTATATCCTTGTCGTCACGCTCCTTCATCTCTTCAACTCCAACGGCGATACCATGCGGAACCTCATCGTTGAGAAGCATAAGAAGCTTTTCTCTTATCATTTCCGCAGCCAGAACCTTTTCCGGCTGATCGGTTATCATATCATCGGGGAAGTAGTGAACCGACTCCTCGGAAATATCAATAATTTCGTCGATAACAGCGTCAACACCGTCATTCTGCGTAACGCTTACCGGAACGACAGCCTTAAACTCTGCCTTTGAAGTAAGCTCGGCAATGATCGGAGCAATATCGTTCTTGTTTTTAAGCAGGTCAATCTTATTCAGAACGAGAATAACAGGCATTTTCGCTTTGTTCATAGAACGAAGAATATCAAGTTCCTGTTCGTTTATCTTTTTAGTGCAGTCCATCATAAAAACAACAGCATCGATATCGCTGACCGATTCCTTTACCGTATTCAGCATATGTTCGCTCAGCTTATTTACGGGCTTATGTAGTCCGGGCGTATCAAAAAAGACAAGCTGAACGTCGTCGATGTTACGGATTCCTGTTATTCTGGTTCGTGTAGTCTGCGGCTTATTGCTTACAGAAGCTATCTTCTCGCCGACTATCGCATTAAGAAGCGAAGATTTTCCGGCGTTTGTTCTTCCGGCAATGGTTACAAAAGCTGTTCTCGGCATCAGTTTTTTTCTCCGTTCACTATAAATGTGGCGTCTCTGGAAATTCCAAGCTTTTCCAGAACAGATTCTTCCTTCTCACGCATTATCCTCTGATCGAGAAGACTTGTTTCATGATCGTAACCGAGAAGATGAAGCATTGAATGAACCGTAAGAAAACCTACTTCTCTTTCAAGGGAATGACCGTAATTCTGAGCCTGCTTTACGGCTGTTTCAAGTGAAATAACAACATCCCCGAGCATTGCTGCGCCCGTATCGGGATTGACCTCAACTGTTCCGTCGTTTCCGGTAAGCGGGAACGAGAGAACATCTGTAACACTGTCTTTATTTCTGTAAATTTTATTAAGATCCTTAATTTCTTTATTGCTTACAAATGAAACGCTGACCTCTGCGTCTCTTCCAAACTTTTCAGTTGCAAGAACAGCCTGACAGCATCTTCTTATAAGAAGTCTTATTCCGACCGGAACCTTAACCTCTGTCTGATTATTTTTTACATAAACCTTTAATTTAGCCATGATTTCTCATTCTCCCTTCATTAAACTTTTCATACGCCTTGATGATATCCTGAACAAGACGATGGCGAACGACATCTTTTTCACTGAATCTATGAATATGAATATCGTCTATTCCTTTAAGAACCTTTATAGCTTCAACAAGTCCGGATTTTTTAGCGTCTGGCAGGTCAATCTGCGTAATATCGCCGGTTATGACCATCCTGCTTTCATTTCCGAGACGTGTTAGGAACATTTTTATCTGCTCGGAGGTCGTATTCTGAGCTTCATCAAGAATAATAAACGCTTCATCGAGAGTTCGTCCACGCATATATGCAAGCGGAGCGACCTCGATTATTCCTTTTTCCATATATTTTGCAAAGCTTTCGGCTCCGAACATATCATACAGAGCGTCGTAAAGCGGTCTGAGATACGGATCAACCTTGTCCTGCAAATCGCCCGGAAGGAATCCGAGCTTTTCGCCGGCTTCAACAGCCGGACGTGTAAGAATTATCTTCTTGATCTTATGCTCACGGAAAGCCTTTACTGCCATTGCAACGGCGAGATAGGTTTTTCCGGTTCCGGCAGGACCTATACCAAGAACTATAGTATTATTTTTTATAGCGTCAACATATTGCTTCTGACCGATGGTTCTTGCACGAAGAATTTTTCCCGAAGCGGTGACGCATATACCGTCTCCCCCCAGTTCTTCAAGCTGCTGTTCAATTCCGTCTGCGACCATGGAGGTTACATAGCGAACAGTCTGTTCATTCAGCGTATGACCGCCCGAGCTTATTTTAAGCAGCGAATTCAGCGCTCTTGAAGCGTCGTCGACATTTTTCTCGCTGCCGATTATTTTTATTCCGCCGTCTCTGCTGACAACGGTAACGTTATATTCTTTCTGAATCCTGCTGACATTATCGTCGAGCTGTCCGAAAACAGCCGAAAGCTGTTCCGGATCATCAACAGAAACAAATTTTTCTGACATCAGTTAAACTCCTAACAAAATAATTAAATAAAGCATCCGGGCGTTTCACATACGTTATCTGCATGAACACGCTTCTTCCGGGAATGAAGCCGCTAAAGCAAGAGAAGCGTTTGAGTAGCGCTTATCATCAGAAACATCTTTTAAAACATTTACACATTCAGGAAAATATATTTTCTGTTCCGGAAAGTCAAGCTCAAGTTCCATAATAGCATAGTCGTTTGAAAAAGGGTAAACATCAAGTTCAAAAAGCTGATCGGAATAATTGAAGCAATACCTTATTTTTTCAACCGGAGCACAGCTTTTATCCGACTGTTCCAAAAGCAGGACATATTCGTCAGCAGTTATTTCAGATTCATTTTCTTCCCGAACAACAGGCGAAACAAACACCTTTTCAGTATAGGTATAAAAAACGCTGCCGTTTTCGATAATTTTTCTTACTCTTCGCTGAGAATCATTGCTGCCTCTTTTTAAATAAGTTTGCATGATTTCAATCTTTCTTTTAACATCAAGATTATTCAGATCCGGTAACACCACAAGAAATTTTCTCTCAATTTCAAGATCCTTTGCCATATTGACCTCCGAAAAAATAATAAAAATCTACTCTTATATTATACAACTTTCTTTGAATACTGTCAACAAAAATCCTGTGATTTTTATGTGTAAATTGTTCAAATTATTTTAACTTACTCTTCATATGCATCTGTAAGCATAATTAAATAATCCGAAAAATCGTCTTTATCCATATTAACAAGAGGAGATTTAAATTCAAGCTCTTTGCTGTCTTCTTTAACCTCGGTCTCAGGAATAACAATATACAGCGACGACTTATCATCGTTCATCTGAAGATCAAGCTTACAATCGAAAAACATTCTTATAGCTTCATAGTTTCTGTCATAATAATTAATCTGACGGCTTATCTGATTTTCATTGCCGGGAGTTTTCTCCTCCTCCGGAATTTCAACATCAGAATATACGAATATTTTAACCATTCCGTTTTCTGAACGAGAGCCGATTTGAATTTCAAAATCGGTATCTTCTGCCACAGAGCAAAGCTTTCTTATAAATCCGATTATACAGAATTTAAGCATTTTCTCATTGATTTTAACATAAGCGTCCGAACGTTCTATCGCTTTTATTCTGAAGCTTTCGCCAAACACCTTTTTGCAGCCGTCAACGATGTTATCAATCATTGAATCAACTCGTACAACTACCTCATGTTCAGGACTGTTTGACAGAACAGTACCCATACAGGCATTTCTCATTAAGCTTCTGCTTTCTTCACGAAGAATTTTTGCTAACTCCTTCAAATTATCTCTGTCGTATTCCTTGTCTTCTTCAATATCGAGCATTTCTGCAATAAACATCATTCTTGATGCAGAAATCTCTGAAATTGTTTTGTTGTTCTCCATAATTTCGGATGTAACCGGGTTTTCAAAAAACTTAAGTAAATCTTTAATATCTGTCATTTCGATTCGCCTTTCTTTCTTATGAATTAAATTGCCGATAATACTTTTTTTCAGCAATATCTATATTATACTACATTTTTTTCAAAAATGGAATAACAAATATATTACATTTAATATATTATAGCACTTTCACTAAAACTTTCTGTTTGATTTAGCTTGTTTTAGTCAAATGTGTACATTTCATAAATTTTCTGTTATTTTTTTATCTAACCACTTGAAAAAAATTCCTGTTTGGAGTATAATATATATGTAAATTTATTTAGGAGGTAATTTTCCAATGTCAGTTAAAGTTGCTATTAATGGTTTCGGCCGTATCGGTCGTCTTGCTTTCAGACAGATGTTTGATGCTGAGGGTTATGAGGTTGTTGCAATCAACGATCTTACAAAGCCTTCTATGCTCGCTCAGCTTCTTAAGTACGATACCGCTCAGGGCGGATACTGCGGAAGAATCGGCGAAAATCTTCACACTGTAGAGGCTGATGACGAAGCTGGTACTATCACAGTTGACGGCAAGACTCTCACAATTTATGCTAAGGCTAACGCTGCTGAGCTTCCTTGGGGCGAAATCGGCGTTGACGTTGTTCTTGAGTGCACAGGTTTCTACTGCTCCAAGGACAAGGCTCAGGCTCATATCGATGCAGGCGCTAAGAAAGTTGTTATTTCTGCTCCGGCAGGCAACGATCTTCCTACAATCGTTTTCAGCGTAAACGAGAATACTCTTACTGCTGATGACAAGATCATCTCTGCTGCTTCTTGTACAACAAACTGCCTCGCTCCTATGGCTAAGGCTCTTAACGATTATGCTCCTATCCAGAGCGGTATCATGAGCACTATCCACGCTTACACAGGCGATCAGATGATCCTTGACGGTCCTCACAGAAAGGGCGACTACAGAAGAGCAAGAGCCGGCGCTGCTAACATCGTTCCTAACTCAACAGGCGCTGCTAAGGCTATCGGTCTTGTAATTCCTGAACTCAACGGCAAGCTCATCGGTTCTGCACAGAGAGTTCCTGTTCCAACAGGTTCTACAACAATCCTTACAGCTGTTGTTAAGGGTGCAGACGTTACTAAGGAAGGCATCAACGCTGCTATGAAGGCTGCCGCTTCTGCTTCTTTCGGCTACAATGAGGATCAGATCGTTTCTTCTGACGTTATCGGCATGAAGTACGGCTCACTCTTCGATGCTACTCAGACAATGGTTGCTAAGATCGCTGACGATCTCTACGAGGTTCAGGTTGTTTCTTGGTACGACAATGAGAATTCTTACACATCACAGATGGTAAGAACTATCAAGTATTTTGCTGAGCTTGGTTAATCTATAACCGGACAAGTTTTAAGGGACAGTTCTTCGGAACTGTCCTTTTTCATATTATACGCAAATAGAGCGGCACAAAAGCCGCCCTTCTAAAACTTTACCCTCAACAAGCGGTGAATTCAGGACAAAGTTCATAAGAGTCTCCATAATTTAAATTTCAAAAAAATTTCCCGAATATACTTGACTTTTCCGGATATATGTGGTATAATTATTTTACCTCGGCAGGGGTTTTATTTTTATGCCCAATACGAGGGAGGCAAACAACCTACCTCCGCAAGTCGGAGGAAGTACTAAATCAGGAGGTGCCGATATGAGAGTAAAGGTTACTTTAGCTTGCACAGAGTGCAAACAGCGCAACTATGTTTCCAAGAAAAACAAGAAGAATGACCCCGACAGAATTGAAATGATGAAGCATTGCAAGTTCTGCAGAAAGCATACTCTTCACAAGGAAACTAAGTAATCGGAAGGAGTATTTTTTATGGCTAAGGATACAACTTCAGAAAAAAAGTCTAAAAAGCCGGGCAAGATCCGCAAATGGTTCAAGGACTTAAAAATCGAATTCAACAAAGTGGTTTGGCCTACAAAGAAAACTGTTTTCGATAACACATCAGTTGTTGTCAGCGTTATCGCTTTATCAGCAGTTCTCGTTGGTCTGCTCGATACGGGCTTCTTAAAGCTCATGGGTCTGATCTACCGCTAAACCCAAGGAAGTCTAAGGAGGATTATTATGTCGGAAGCATGTAAGTGGTATGTCATCCACACTTATTCAGGCTACGAAAATAAGGTTGCCCAGAATATTGAAAAGGTTGTCGAAAACCGTAAGCTTCATGATCTTATCCAGGAAGTTAGAGTTCCTACCGAAAAGGTGACTGAGATCACCGACGGCAAAACAAAAGAGATCGAACGCAAAACCTATCCCGGTTACGTTCTGGTCAAAATGATCGTTACGGACGATTCCTGGTATATCGTCAGAAATACCAGAGGCTGCACAGGCTTTGTCGGTCCGGCATCCGAACCAACTCCCCTTTCAGATGAAGAGGTTAAATCGCTCTTTGGAATAGACGTTTCCTCTGTTGAGGTAAACTTCAAGGTCGGCGATAAGGTTCAGATTTCCGGTACTGCTATGGATGGCTTCATAGGCGTCGTTCAGAACATCAATCTCGACGATCGCAGCGTTGATCTTTTAGTTTCAATGTTCGGTCGTGAAACCCCCACAACGCTTCCTTTAAGTCAAGTCGTTACTGTGGAGGATTAGTCAGGTCAAAAGAAACCCGAAGCGGTTTCCGTGGGAGAGGTAAAATAATTCTTGCCTCGCCATTTACCACATTTATGGAGGTGCGAATACATGGCACAGAAAGTAGTTGGCTACATTAAGCTTCAGATCGCAGCAGGAAAGGCTACTCCTGCACCACCTGTTGGTCCGGCTCTCGGTCAGCATGGTGTTAATATCATGGCATTCACAAAGGAATTCAATGAGAGAACCAAAAACGACATCGGTATGATTATCCCTGTTGTTATCACTGTTTATGCAGACCGTTCTTTCTCATTCATCACTAAAACTCCGCCCGCTGCCGTTCTTATCAAGAAGGCTTGCAATATCAACAGCGGTTCAGGAGTTCCTAACAAGACTAAGGTCGCTAACATCACTAAGGAACAAGTTCAGAAGATCGCAGAGCAGAAAATGCCCGACCTTAATGCAGGTTCACTCGAAGCAGCTATGAGCATGATCGCCGGAACAGCTCGTTCTATGGGCGTTGTAGTTGTTGACTAATTTACTGAATGAAGATACAGACGTTTTGCGTCTTATTCTGACTTCTCTGAGCTGTCTTAAATATAGACAAGCTACATTGGTGGGAGGAAAATTCCGCTAACCGGATTGCTATAAGCGTCTGGTATTACCACTTAAACAGGAGGAAATATAATGAAACACGGCAAGAAATATGTTGACAGTGCTAAGGCTGTCGATTATGCAAAGCTTTATGAGTCGCCAGAGGCTCTTGACTTAGTTTGCAAGAATGCAAAGGCTAAGTTTGATGAAACCGTTGAAGCTCACATCCGTCTCGGCGTTGACTCCAGACACGCTGATCAGCAGGTCAGAGGCGCTGTTGTACTTCCTAACGGTACAGGTAAAAACGTTAAGGTTCTCGTTTTCTGTAAGGAAGATAAGTACGAGGCTGCTCAGGCTGCCGGAGCTGATTACGTTGGCGGACAGGATCTCGTTGACAGAATCATGAAGGAAAACTGGATGGATTTCGACGTTGTTGTTGCTTCACCAGACATGATGGGACTCGTTGGACGTCTCGGTAAAGTTCTCGGCCCTCGTGGTCTTATGCCAAACCCGAAGGCTGGTACTGTAACTCCCGACGTTGCCAAGGCTGTAACAGAAGCTAAGGCTGGTAAAATCGAGTACCGTCTTGATAAAACAAATATCATTCACTGCCCGATTGGAAAGGCTTCTTTCGGAGCTGCTAAGCTTGACGAAAACTTCACTGTTCTCATGGAAGCTATCGTTAAGGCTAAGCCTGCTGCTGCTAAGGGTACTTACCTCAAGAGCTGCACAGTTACTTCAACTATGGGTCCTGGAATTCCGGTTGCAACTGCAAAATTCGGAGTTTGATTTATCTCAATGACAAAACCGCTCATAATGAGCGGTTTTCTTTTTGTCTAAAAAACAGATGCATACAATCAATATTTTATAAGAAAAGGGATGCCGGAGCATCCCTTTAATTTTATTAAATTATTCCTTAACGAAATCCTTAGGATCAAGTGATTTAACGAGTTCAAGCTTATACTTCTGAATCTGAAGAGCATCTTCGTTAGTGATACCACTTGTGCCGTTCTCGTAAACGTCGGCATTAAGCTGACCCTGTTCTGTGATGTGTGTAGGATCAGAACCGTTAAGACCAAACTTATCAGGGTTAGAAAGTGACTGCATGATAAGAACTGCATCAGACATATCTACCTGCTTATCGCAGTTAGCATCACCCCAGAGTACATCTGTAGGTGTATCGCCGCCATCTGCATCAGCAGCTTCATCCTGTAAGAATGATGTGATCCAAGCAAGAGGTGCATTCCAGTTGATTGTAACCTCGTTTGTAGACCATGCTTCGATAGAGTCAACGAAACATCTCTGTGACGGGTTATTTGCATCACCAGGAACAAATCCAAGAGCACGTACATATGGATCCTGGAGACCTGCATTAGGACCGCCGGAAAGGATTCCGTCAGGAGCCATAGGCAGAGTCTTATCAAGCTCGTAAGACCAATATCTGTGGTGTGGATTCTTTTCCTTATATTCACCGTAACCAGTGATATAAGAGAATGAAAGCGGGTTACATCCAAGGAGATAGTTCATTGCGCCTGCAATACCGTTCATGTACTTGATGTCCTTATTAAGGTCGTAAGCATAAGCCATAACGATACAGTTGTTGATAGCCATGGAGTTTGAACCCCACTCATAACCGTTGATTATAACAGAAGGATCAAGGTTGTTAGGATCATTGTAGCCCTTGCCGTCGTACTTATAAGGAATACCGTAGCCCTGCTCGTCTTCACAAGCAATGTATTCGTCAGCAGCTGCTGTGATAGCAGACTTGATCTTGCTGTTTTCATCAGCTGAAAGGAGATCGCTGTGGAGCGCAAGTGTCAGTGAACCTGCGGAAGCAGTGTTGCCCCAGTTGAACGAAGTGAAGGAACCATCCTTGTTTTCGCCGCCAACCATTCTTGTATCTACCTTGTAAGCATAGCTGGATTTATCAATCTTTGCCTTATATGTAGCAGCATCAGCATCTCCCATTTTGGAAGCAGATACGAAAATTTCACAAGCTGCCCAGTATGCGTCGTCCTTAACATTATCATCACCGTAAGGTCCGCCGCCCTTTGCCTGCCACATCGGAGCATACAGAGAATCAGGATTGATTTCTTCCTTTGTACACTCGCAATTCAGTGTCGGATGTGTAGTCTTAGTAGAATCATATTCATAGAAGTGCTTCTCATATGCAGCATAAGCTTCCTTTGCGCTATCGAGGTACTTCTTTGCCTTTGCAGAGTCATATGGCTCCCAAAGTCTTGCTGCCTGTGCTGCACAAGCTGCATAGTTAAGTGTTGCAGCGAACGTAGGAGGCTTTACAATACGAACCGTTCCCCAGCCCTTTGTTACACCGTCTGCAAGTTTATCGCCTTCATAATCCCAAGGTTTGGTAGCAAGACCAGTCCATTTATGGTCATGAAGCTTGTGGTAGTAGAGACCGTCATACTTGCCCCACTTAGTATCGCTGGAAACAACCTTCATCTGTGCGATCCAATCAAGCTCTACAGCAGCTTCATCCAGAATATCCGGTACTTTATTGCCTGCTTCAGGAATTACAACTGTGCCTGAACCATCATCAAACTTTCCTTCATAACCATCCTGGCTGATTGCTCTTTCATACATATTCTGAAGTGTCCAAACTGAGATACCGCCGTTTACAACGTACTTACCGTGGTCGCCGGCATCGTACCAACCGCCGTTTGCAGTAAGAGTACCGGACTTATGTGTTGAAGTAGCCTCTTCCTTTGAAGAATACTGAAGAACCCATTCATCCTGGATTGTAGCCGTATCAGTCTTATGACCGCCCTGGTGACCCATTCCTGTTCCCTTGCCGTCTGAACCGCCGGATGTACAGTATTTATCTTCAATATCAATACCTGAACGGTTCTGATAGAAGTAGTTCAGAGCATTAGTAAGCATATTGTGGCTTTTATCTGTGTAAATGTTATCGCCGATATTGAATGCGAAAGATCTCCAGCCCTTATCTTTAATTCTGAGATAATATCTGCCAGGTGTCTCGTACTCTGTAAAGTCGATCTTGCATACGTTATCGTCGGAATCCTTATCGTAGGTCTTCGGACCTGTTGTGCCTGTATATACTACCTTCTCAGTATTTGCATCAACAAGCTCAAAAGTATATGTAGAAGCGTCAAGTGTTATTTTTGAAGCGCCATGGAGAATATCACCGTTGTTATCGCCCAAAGTTGCTATCTTAGCAAGATTTGAGTAGTAACCGATCTGGTTTACAGAGATAAAGTTTACAAGCTTGCCGTCAACAATCATTTCAGGATGCTCTGCCGCGCTGTAATCACGGTTTGTAGCTCCATAAGACTCAGAAGGATCAGCATTGCACGAGTCCTCGCCGATAGTATCGCCGCAAGTTACACACTCGATAGACATATTATCGAACCAGATCTGATCGCCCTTCTGAGCGTTTCCGCCGTATCCGTTATGGTCTTCTGCATAGTGGAATGCCCACTCAACTCCCTCGAGATCCTCTGTAGGAGTGAAAGTACCGGAGAATGTCTGGTAGGAGGTTGTCAGCTTAGCAGGACTACCCCACTGACCGCCCATATGAGGTCCCATGTGCATATTTCCGGCATTACCGTCGAGTTCAAAGTATTCATTATCTCCGCCAATATCACCGATCTTTGAGCAAAGCTCCATTCCGTTTCTGCTTGATTTAGCCTGGAAGCTTACTTTGTATGTATGACCAGCCTTGAAGTTAAGGTTTCTGTGTCTGAACTGAAGATCCCACTTTGAGCTTTCAGCGCCAAGCGGCTGTAAAACAGTTATGTGGAATGCGCCGTCCTTAACATCGAAATCCTGTTTAGCAGGACTTGATTCACAAGTATGCCAAGGAAGTGCCTTGTAATCAAAGGTTGATTCACCAAGCACCTGACCAGCTGAAGCGCTCATAGGAGCAACAGTAGCCACTGTTGGTGCGATCATTGTAACTGCCATAAGACTTGCAACAATCGCTTTTGAAAATTTCTTATGCATTTTAATACCCTCCCTGAAAAATTAAAAAGAATATAATGTAATTATAACGCAATGCCAGTGCATACATTGCGATTATATCGTATAAAAAATGACAAGAACGTGTCCGAACGAACCATGCACTTTAATTGTTCTTATCACTCATATTATATTATATTCCCGAAAAAAAGTAAATAGTTTTTTAGAATTTCGTAGATTCTTCTAATGACAATTGGTTATTTTTGTGCATTTATACAAAAAAACGAAAGCAACAAGAGAAACGTTCATTTCTCTTGTTGCTAAACAGTGAATTAATTAATTGATTAGCTTTCAGGAAGTTCAGGAATAAGTTCCAGCTTTAATTTCTGGATTGAAAGAGCATCATTGTTGGTAATTCCGTCGCCGTTATTATAACAATCAGCATTTAAGAGTCCCTGTTTAGTTATAGCAGTTTCAGCCGATCCCCCGAGACCGTACTTGTCAGGATTTGAAAGAGACTGCATAACAAGAACGGCATCCGACATATCTACATCATCATCGCAGTTGGCATCGCCCCAAAGAGTAACTTTGCTGTCTGACGGAGCTTCTGTCGTATTATCCGGTTTATTATCCGGATCATTAGGCTTTGCAGTTGTTCCGTCCGGCTCTGTACCCCAGATAAGAGTATCGCCGTCATACATTGTAATGTAAGGAGTTTCGATCATACTGTCCTCGCCGCCCTGAACGAGGTTTTTAGCGGAATAATCGTTGCTGCTGTCCCATGTGACCTTATTGCCGTCAGCGGTCTTGAGGCTATCCGGAATACCCACTCTGAACTGTAATTCAGAACGATGCTCAGACTGTCCTGTCGGCATTACAACTCTTCCGTCGCCGAATGTAATTTTAACATAATAAATGTTTCCGTCATACTGTATAGGTTCTGAAATTGAAGCCTTACCCTCATCGCCCTGATGCTGATCTGTACCGATCTTCACCTGAACATCATTGATAGAGAATCCCTGCTCAACAAGCTCTGAAATATCAAAATAGTAGTTATATGATAAATCCTTTATAGTTCTTGCAGGCCATGCGGAATCATTCATGGCATAAGCTTTCAATTCTGTGTAGCTGTCTGTCGCCTGATTGAAAGAAGCCTTCATAAAGAATTCCGCCCATTTAGGAGTTTCTACAGGTGGGAAATCAGCAAGAGGCTCTCCGCCGTATTCGTCTATCAAAGCGCAGAGACAAGCTGTAAATCCGGCATTGTAGTCGATAGCGACCTCTGTATGCTCGTAGGATGCATTTTCATCCTTAAAGCTTCCATCCTGAGAAGGACCGCCCTCTAATGCACCGTAAAGAACGTGCGCATACTCAGTCTGCCACTTTGGATCCTGATATGGCGTACCGTCGTCATTAAGCTTTCCAAGCTCGTTCCAGTGATCATCGTGAGCGCCGCTGGCTGTTCTGTGGTGAATATTCACCGGATTCTTTTCACCCATACCGACAACGTAGCACAATCCAAGGTCGTTGTTGCCGAAGGCATAATCCATCTGACTTTTAGCCCAGTCTGTATACTTTTTGCTGAGTTCAGCGTCATCCTTTAAAATAGTATCTGATGCTACCATAGCAAGAAAAGCTGTATTTTCCGCATGACGAAGCGAACCCCAGTTAAAGAGCCATGCCAGACCGTCAGGAGTATACTGAACTTTCTTTTCGCCGCCCCATTCCTGTGCAACGCCGTCAGTCCAGTATTGGAGATGTTTTTTCACATGATCTATCCACTCCTGTTTGCCGGTATTCTGAGCATAAAGGAGTATAGCGCCCTGCATGGTATCATCCCAGCAGTGTCCCCATGTAAATTTATAGTCTGTAGACTGATTCTCTCTGCCTAAGTTAGGAAGATATTCCTTTTCAGCCTTATCAAGATAAGATTGATCTCCTGTAGCCTTATAAAGCCAGTTTGCAGCAAGGAAAAGTTCGTCCATAAAATCAGCGTCACTACCGGTTTGCTGAGTATTATAGTATCCTTTCTGAACTCCCTGATCATCATTGCTTCTTGTTTTGTCAGCGAATTCAAAAAGGCTCTTAGCGTGTTTCAGATATTCCTCAGCAACAGCCGGATCCTCATCCTTGAAAACGATATATCCGGATGCAAGCGCAGCAGCCATATCAGCTACAGTCGTTGTACAGGTGATCTCATCATACGGACGAACATCGGTATCATACTGAAGCTTCATTTTGCGCTCGTAAAGCTCGGCGCTTCCCCACCAAACGTGATCCATTGTGGGATGACCGATAGTTCCGATAACCTTATCGCCCTTATCGCAGCCCATAACGTAATCAAGGCCCCATTTGAGGTTTTTGAGGTACAGATCGTATAATCCCGCTTTTTTTACAGCGTCCTTATACTCAATAATACCCCATGCAAGCATATTTGCAGTGTAAGCATTAGTAAGAGCAAACTTAAAGTGATCTCCGGCGTCGAACCAGCCTCCGGGAACAACGTCTGTCAGCATTGAATCGGCACGCCACGAAACCATATTCCAATCTGGAAGCTCGCCTGCCTGCTGAACCTCGTAGAAAAACATTGATTTTTGAAGCGCCTCGGCATAGTTTACTTCAAAATCAGCCGCAGAAACGGAAGTCACAGGTGCAGCCGGAGCTTTTTCTGGAAGATATGCCGCAATTCCGACAGACATAGCAAGAGCCGAAACAGCCGCAGTAATTTTCTTTAAATTCATAAATTATAACCCCTCTCTGTTAAATTTATAATTATACATTATTTAATATACATCATTTAATAAAATTTGTCAAGTAAAAAATGCAAAGGTGATTGAAACTTTTTCAACAAACTTTCTCACTGTTTTTCAGCATTTTCACCATTTTTTCACAATTTTATCAAATAATATTGACGAAATTTAAATTTTAGTTTATAATTAATTTTATGAGTAAATTTTATGAAAAGGAGTTAATACATGAGTACATCAACTATCATCATCATGATCACCATTATTGCATACATGGCTATGATGCTGATTATCGGAATAACTTTTTCAAAAAAGAATTCCAGCGTCGGCGATTTCTATCTTGGCGGAAGAAAGCTTGGTCCGATAGTTACCGCAATGAGCGCAGAAGCTTCCGATATGAGCAGCTGGCTTCTTATGGGGCTTCCCGGTGTTGCCTATCTTACAGGAGGCGCTGAAGCCGGCTGGACTGCTATCGGACTTGCTGTCGGTACATATTTTAACTGGCTTATCGTTGCAAAAAGGCTTAGAATATATTCATCAAGCTGCAACGCTATCACAATTCCCGACTTTTTCTCAAACCGTTATCGTGACAGCAAAAAAGCGCTTATGGGGATTTCAGCTCTGATAATTCTCATTTTCTTCGTACCTTATACCGCATCCGGCTTTTCTGCCTGCGGAAAACTGTTCAGCACTCTTTTCAACTGGGATTATCACGCTGCAATGATAATCAGTGCGGTTATCATTATCGCATACACTTGTTCCGGAGGATTCCTTGCCGCAAGCTTTACTGACCTTATTCAGAGTATCGTTATGACGCTTGCCCTCATCAGTATAGTCTGCTTCGGAATCCACACAGCCGGCGGCTTCGGCGAAGTCGTTGACAATGCCAAAAACATTTCCGGTTATTTCTCTCTTACACATATCCACAATCTTGAAACAGGCGGTTCTGATAAATATTCCCTTCTCACTATCGCTTCTCTTCTCGCATGGGGACTCGGATATTTCGGAATGCCGCATATTCTTCTCCGTTTCATGGCTATCGGAGACAAAAACAAGGTTAAAACCTCAAGAAGAATCGCTTCAGTATGGGTAGTTATCTCAATGGCTATCGCAATTTTCATCGGTTTTATCGGAAATAAACTTACTCAGCTTGGCAAACTCGAAGCTCTTGACGGAAACAATTCCGAAACGGTCATTATCAAGATCGCTCAGTTTATGAGCGAAAAGCACGTTGTTCTCGCAGTTATTGCCGGACTTGTTTTTGCCGGTATTCTTGCCTGCACTATGTCAACCTCCGATTCACAGCTTCTTGCCGCATCATCAAGTATGTCTGAAAATATCCTTAAAGGAGTTTTCAATATAAAAATTTCCGAAAAACAGTCCATGCTTGCAGCAAGAGCAGTTCTTGTTGTTATAGCCGCACTCGGCGTTGTTCTTGCATGGAATCAGGACAGTTCTGTTTTCCGGATCGTATCGTTCGCATGGGCAGGCTTCGGAGCAACATTCGGACCTGTCGTACTCACCGCTCTATTCTGGAAACGCTCAAACAAATACGGAGCAATTGCCGGAATGATTGCCGGAGCTGTAATGGTATTTGTATGGAAATTCGGCATAAGCAAGCTTGGCGGAGCTTTCGCCATTTACGAGCTTCTCCCTGCATTCGTATTTGCGCTTGCTGTTATTGTTATCGTTTCACTCTTAACGCCTGCTCCTGAAAAGGAAATTATTCAGGAATTTGAAAATGTTCAGGCTGAAATGAAAAAGTAATCCTGTCATATCAAAAAAACTATAATAAAACTGCCACATTTCATCCTGAACTGCGGCAGTTTCTTTTTTACGATATTTTCTTAATTCTATGCAATGAACTTGTTAATGCTATGGACTTTTCTCAAATTATCAAAATATCCCTTTTGGGGTATTTATGATAATTTAATAATGAGTTTCCAAAGGGTTAATAACCCCTTTGGCAGGGGGAAAGGGGGACAGCGTCCCCCTTAAAGAAGTCCGCTTTCAAGCATTTCCTGAGCCGCAAGCATGACTCCGATTTTTCCGCTGGTGTAGGTGATTCCGCCCTGCATCCAGACTGCAAACGGCTCACGAATAGGAGCGTCCGCAGAAAGCTCGATAGAAGCTCCGTTTGTAAAAGCACCTGCCGCCATAATAACCTTGCTTGAATATCCGGGCATATCCCATGCTTCCGGAACAACAAACGAATCGACCGGAGCTCCCTTCTGTATTCCACGGCAGAAAGCCGTAAGATGCTCTTCATCGCCAAGCTTTATCGCAGTTATGATATCTCCTCTTGGATCGTCCTTGCGTGGAGAGCATTCAAAGCCAAGCATTGTCATAAGTTCGCTTGCAAAAGCCGAGGTCTTTATCGCACTTGCAACGACCTCCGGAGCAAAGAAAATTCCGAGCAGCATTTCCCGGTTCATTCCGAGAGTACAGCCAACTTCCTTTCCCATTCCGACGCAGGTAAGACGATATGAACAAAGCTCGACAAGATCGGCTCTTCCGGCGATATATCCGCCTGTTCTTGCGATTCCTCCTCCGGCATTCTTGATAAGAGAACCGATAATAACATCTGCTCCGACAGCGGACGGTTCACGCTCTTCAACGAATTCTCCGTAGCAGTTATCGACCATTACGATTACATCAGGATTGCCTTTTTTTGCGGCTTCAATCATTTTTCCGATATCGTCAACTGTAAACGCTCCCCTGAGAGAATATCCTCTTGAACGCTGAATATAAGCAACTTTAGCGTCTTTTACAGCCTCTGTTATCTCATCAAGCTTCGGCGAACCGTCAGAATTCAGATCGACCTGACCATATTCAACTCCGTAATCCATAAGCGAACCGTTTCCCTTTTCTCCGCTTATGCCGATTACCTCTTCCAGCGTATCATAGGGCTTTCCGGTAATTGAAACTATCTTATCGCCTGTTCTGAGAACTCCGAAAAGAGCTACTGAAAGCGCATGAGTTCCCGAAACAAAATTAAATCGAACAAGAGCGTCCTCCGTTCCAAGAGCCTGAGCGAAAACCTTATCAATAACTTCACGTCCGATATCGCCGTAGCCATAACCTGTCGAACCGTAAAAACAAGGCTCGCTCACACGATTATCCGAAAACGCTTTAAGTACCTTTGCACCGTTATATTCGGCGATCTGCTCAATTCTTCTGAAAGCTTCACGGCAATTCTCCTCGGCTTTTTTACCAATCTCAAGAATGTGCTCGTCAATATTATAAATATCACTTATCAAATTCTTCATCTTCAAGTTTTCCTTTCATAATGCTGTCCTTTTCAACATCAATACGTTCCAGAACGATCTCATGTCCGACTTCTTTGAAACCGATTTCTTCATAAAAGCTTGTGCGGATATCAAGCGCCAGCAAATATGCTCGTTTTCCGAGACCGTTGAAAAATTTTGCCAGCCATTTCAGAAATTCCCTCGCATATCCTCTTCCTCTTGCAGCAGCAGTCGTAGCAACCTGTCCGATAAGAACTGTGCTTCCGATATCAAACATAGCCGAAGCGGTTGTAGAATTTCTGTAAGTGAAAACTCTGCTCACTCCGTGACGACATCTGTGAGAAGTATCTGTATACCAAAGCGAAAAATCGGCGATATTCGGAAATCCCTCGCTCAATATACTATAAACGTCGGTCAGCTTGGGATTGAATTCAACGTATTCCTCAATAGATTCAAGGCTGTTTTCATCAGGAATAAGCTCAAAAATCGTACGATTAAGCTGCTGATAGCGGTCGGGAATATCGATTCCCTCAAGAATTTTCTGATCGCCCTCAATTCGGAACGGCAGATTCATGCTGACGAAGAAGCTGATCTCCTCGCTTGGTTCAAGGTTTCCGTCAGTGCAGATTATCAGCGTTGAATTGATGATAAACATGAAACCGATTCCGGTTTCATCAGTTATTTTATAAAATCGGCAGAATTCATAATTTGGTCCATAAGCCCGCATATACGAAAGCATTTTCTTTCCCGAAAGCGTTTTCATAAGAAGCGAGCTGTCAAGCTCGTGTTCATGTTCAATTAATTTAATCATATCTCACATATCCTTTTTGCGAGTTTTTTTACAAGAGCGTATGATCTATCCAGATCTTCTCCGTCAATAACGCATGAATCAGAATGCAGATAGCGGCACGGCACGGAAACAGCTATGGTACGAACTCCGCTGCCGCTTATATGGATAGCTCCGGCATCGTTTCCTCCGGCTATCATAGTTTTTGTCTGACAGGGAATATCCGATTCCTTGGCAATATCAAAGGCAAGACGATAAAGCTCTTTATCGTAAACCGTACTTCTGTCCATGAACGAAACAACCGGACCTTTTCCCAGTTCGCATACACGCTCTGCTCCGGAAGCACCGTCAATATCAGCAGCGGTAGTTGCTTCAAGAACTATCGCAAAATCAGGTGCAACGGCAAAAGCGGAAGCTCTTGAACCTCGCAGTCCTATCTCCTCCTGAACGTTGAACACGAAATAAGTATCGTATTCAAGCTCTTCATTAATAAGTCTTATCATCATAGCACAGCCAGCACGATCGTCAATAGCTTTTGATTTCAGACGTTTTTCTCCAAGCTCGGCAAATTCGGAATCGAAGTAAACACAGTCGCCAAGCTCTATATATTTTTCAGCCTCTTCCTTATTTTCAGCTCCGATATCAATGTAAAGACCGCTGTATTCCGGAGCTTTTTCACGTTCCTGCTTTGAAAGATTATGAACGGCAGTAGAACCGATAACTCCGCTGCAAAATTTGCCTGTAGAATAATTTTTAACTATGACCTGTCTGCCGATAGCGACTCCGGCATCGACTCCTCCCACCATATCAAACGAGAGCGTTCCGTCTGAATTAACAGCAGTCACTATAAAACCAACTTCGTCCATATGAGCGCAAATCATAAGCTTTTTTCCGGAAGATTTCCTGCCCTTTTTAAAACAGATAAGACTGCCGAGATTATCTGTTCTGTATTCGCATTTACCCTTGATTTTCTCAATAACAGCGTTTCTCACGTCATTTTCATCGCCGGAAACCCCGTTTATCAGACAAAGCTCTTTAAGCAATTCTTTCATCACTGCGCCTCCTTAATAAATTCTGCAAGCAGCTTTCCTGTTAGTTCAACATCGGAAATGTCGATAACCTCAACCGGAGTGTGCATATTTCTTAACGGAATCGAAACGGTACAGGCTTCAGCTCCCTCACGATTTACCGAATATCGGTCAGCATTGGTTGACGTAAGACCGTTCATGACTTCGATCTGATAAGGAATCTCACTGCTTTTCGCCGTATCAATAAGCTTATGCGAAATTTCTTTTGAAAGGGAAGGCGAAATTCCTATCATAGGTCCTTTGCCGAGATAACCGCATTTCTGCTCGTTTTCACCTTTAGCAAAAGCAAAACTTACATCAACGGCAATTGCTATATCCGGATTAATTTCAAATGCTCCAACAGCTGCTCCCCTCTCGCCAAGTTCCTCCTGAGCGGAAAAAATCACTGTTACATTGTAAGCAGTTTTCTGATCCTTTAGCAGTTCAAGAGCATACAATATCGAAGCGACTCCGCACCTGTCATCCAAAGCTCCTCCGGTAATGCGTGAGCCGATCAGACTGCGGCACTTTACGTCAAATGTGATCGTATCGCCGTAAGAAACGATTTCTTCAAGCTCCGATTTTGTCATTCCCGTATCGACCGCAGCGTCGCTAAACGAAATGACCTCGTTTTTGCCTGAAGAAAGATGCGGCGGAACAGAGCAGATTACTCCCTTGATATCACGTTTGCCGTGAATAACGACTTGCTGAGCCGGAAGAAGACGGCGGTCGATTCCCCCGAGATTTCCTATTTTAAGAAATCCCTCATCCGTTATATATGTAACTATCATGCCAATCTGGTCGATATGAGCGTCCAGCACAAGAGAAAGCAGAGATTCATTGAATTTGCCGAATTTTCCTATAACATTGCCGTTTTTTATTTCTGCGTCAGGACAGTATTTTTTAAGCATATCAAGAGCAAGCTCGGCTGCCATGCTCTCATTGCCTGAAGCTCCGGCGGCTTCCGAAAGCCTTACAACGGTTTTTTTTATATCCATTAAAATTATCCTTTCAATTTGTTTTAGTTATATTATAACAGATTTGAAAAATTTTTTCAATAGGCAACGGCGATTACATCACGGCAACAGCATTTACTTTTTACGAGAAAGAAGAATACGTAAAAGGACATCGGGATTAAGAGCAGCTTTGAACCTCATTTTACTTTTACTCAGGCGACCGTATTTTGCTTGATTTAGAAGCGAGAGAGCCAATTTTC
>JAFTQW010000025.1 GCA_017462565.1 Ruminococcus sp. | reverse complement strand
TGCTGCAATTGCATTGCCGTTTGCTGTAAGAGTTACCCATACCTTTACATCGTCACCAGGATTTGCTTCCCAGTTACCGAAATCAAAAATTACCTCAGCTTCCGGTTTTGGACCAGGATCTGTTGTAGTTGTTGTGGTTGTGGTTGTTGTTGTGGTGGTAGTTGTTGTTGTAGGATCGACATCACCCTCAACGCTGATTACCATATTTTCAAGAGTAAGGTTATCAAGATTTGTCTGATATCTGGTAGAACCACTCTGTATCATAGTTGCAGGGTTATAAATTAATTCACCAGTATTCTTATCATAAGCAGTTGTGTTTGTATTATGAGTAAGGAGTTCAATAGTATACTCTCCAGCAGCAAGTCCCTTAGGAAGAGTTACATCAAATATAGTAAAAGGATACTCTGTAGCGGTACTTCCTGACCAGTTGTACTCTTCACCGCCATTAGTCCATCCCATACCGTAGAAATAATTTTCTGTCTTAGCAGATTCCTGACCCTTAGTACAAGCTATATTATCAGTTCCTGCCGGTAAAAATTCTTCATAATCAGGATCATATTTTCCACCCCAGAAAACAGGAATATCTGATGTGAACTTTGAACCATCAGCAAGAGTATATTCCTTAGGTGTGCTAAAATAAGAATCAGTACGAGCATATGCTTTAAATACGATATCTCCAGCACCAGCACCACCACTAACAGCAAAATTAATATTAAGTGATGTTGTATCTGGCTTGTTCTCATTAAGATAAACAGCGCAAGGGATTGTAACGTCGCCGGCAGCGATATCCTCAGCGGAAACTGTTACCTTAGAACCAGAACTTGCATACTTAGAATCGGCTTCTGCATATGTCTTGATTGCAAAGCCCTTTGCAGTATCCTTGCCGGCAGCGCTTGTAACAACAGGAGCTACAGCGCTTACCATTGTTGCAGCCATCGCAAGCGATGTTACTGCGGAAATAAACTTTCTCATTTGTAATAATTCCTTTCTTTAGGTTTTTAGCCTATTACTAAACTTAAAAAATTGGGTTTGTATTCCTTTGTAAGGGGGACAAATCAGATAATCACGGGTTAAAGTTCGTCAACAAGTTCAAGCTTGAATTCCTGGATACGAAGTGCATCGCCATTAGTTACACCGTCTCCGCCCTTGTCATCGTCTCCGCCTGCAACATCGGCATTTTTCAAGCCCTGATTAGTGATATGTGTATCACTGCTGCCGCTAAGACCATAACCGTCAGGATTTGCAAGAGACTGCATAATTAAAACAGCATCAGACATATCTACCTGACCATCGCAGTTAGCATCTCCACGCATTCCGCTTGGCGTATCGCCCATAACTTTAACATATCCGTCAACAGTATTAACTGTATAAGGGATTTTTTCGCTGCCACTTGTGTATCCGCAATTGATATTAGTATTTTCCACACCCGAACCAGGATATGTTTCACCGCTTCTGGGAACTACCTTGAAATCAATAACAGTTCCATCCGGCGCATCTGCTGAAACAGTTCCGGAAATTGTACAAAAAACACCATCTTCACTGATCCAGTAAGACGAATCTTCTGAAGCTGTTGTCCATACTAATCTTACTTCACTATCAGAAAATGAGCTTCCGAAAAGCGGAACATCAGCAGCGGACGGATCATTTGAATCAGCCCCTGTATTTGTAGATGAACCTGCCTCCACCCCATCGATAGTAAAATATGTGGAATCATAAGCAATTGCAAAATCAGTTGTTTGAATTCCTGTAGACGGAATACCAGCCAGTGATACATCCACTGTAACCTTATCGCCTGCATTCGCCTCAATCTTGCTAACGCTTATCTGCACTGTATCGTTAGCAGCAACGGGCGCAATCGGGCATACGGAAAGTGAAAGCATCGTAGCAGCGATAGCTCCGACGACTACCTTTTTTGTCTTCATTAATTTTTCCTCCTTTTTCATTGATGTTATATAACAAAGGAACGATTGCCCCTTTTATTATATCGTGTCTTAATTGCAGCAGCCCATGCCGCAGCATCCACTGAAATCAGATATATAATGCATATCCAAACTGCAAAGCGGCATTTCTGCTTCTGCGGGTTATACAGACTGAAAATTCGCTCTGCACACAGTAGTTTCAGCGTAAGACGCATCACACTGCCATGATGAGATACCTAATCCAAATCTATATCTATTCTTGAATTTATTATATAACAGCCGCAAAAAAAAGTAAATAGCTTTGTGGTGTTTTTGGTATTTTATATAAACACTTATTTTATTTTTTGAACAGCTTGCACAATCATAAATTCACCGCACAATTTTTAGAATACAAATAAATAGGTTATTTTATGAACAAAATAATTTATTTATCTAAAAATCTAAATTCTTCCGGAATACTGTCTTCTATTATCTGATTTACAATATCCCAGCTAAAGCTTGTATACGTTCCCTGCGGAATGGCATAGGGAATTCCGTGGCTTGCAGCAAGCTCCGGCGTATACATACTGTATGGATAAATTCTCAGATTCGAGAAATTACCGTCGTCATAATGAATGATATTAGGAACGCAGCCTACATTTTCAAGGCTGAGCTCGTTCGTTTCACCGTCGATAACTATATCAAACATCGGCATTTCACCGATAAGATTGAAGTTATCTGTCTGAGCGCAGACAAAATTTCCCATTGAATAGTAAACGAAGCCTTTTGTTCCGTCATCACGCTCAATCCACTCCATAGTTTCGGCAGTGTGAGTATGACATCCGAGAATAACATCCGCTCCCCAATTTACCATTTTATTTGCGAGTTCAATTCTATCATCTGAAACAATATTAGTATCTTCAACGCCCCAATGTGCAGAAACTATAACTGCGTCAGCGATCTGAGAAGCTTCTTTTATCTGTCTTTCGATAACATCCTCTTCATAGTTCATGACAACTCTCAGAGGAGAATCTGCCGGAAAATCAAAGCCGTTGATATGCTCGGCATAAGCAAGAAAAGCAATTTTCACTCCGTTTACTTCACGAACACGGATGTTGTTTGCATCTTCTTCATTCAAGTATGCTCCAAGAACCGTTAAATCGTTTTCTTCAGCCTTTTTGTTCCAGAAATTGATAGATTCTTCAAGAGCCGAAGCTCCAAAATCAAGAAGATGATTATTAGCCATTGTAAAAACGTCAAAACCGAGATCGATTACAGCGTCCGCAACCTCCGGCGGCGAATTGAATAAAAGCGCCCCACCGTTTGCTCCGCGAACCTCGTTGCTTTCAGAAATGATCGTTTCCTGATTCAGAATAGCCACATCGGCCGATTCCACCAGATAACGGACATTTTCATAAATAGGAGCAAAATTATAAGCTTCTCCGTTTTCCGCATAAGCTTCTGCATTCTTATAAACCGAATAATGAATAAGATTATCGCCTGCGGCAAGCACATGAACAACCTTATCTTGCTGAACCTGTTCCGTAGAAGCCTCAGCAGTTTCATCGGGAGAAGATGTTCCTTCCTCCGTAGAATATACTGCCGTATCATTCTGCTTTACAGAATTATCTGAACCAACGATCGTACTGCCTGCACAGCTTACGCCTGATACGGTCAGAGCTGCGATAACAGCCAGCGCCGCAAAGGCACGTCCTTTTCTTAATTTCATTTTTTCTCTCCTGTTATGCTTAACAGCATTAAGCATATGTGTGATTTTTGTTATTTAACATAAACCCACGTCCCATTACAATATATTATATCACAGAATTCAGACTAATGCAATTACAAATTATAACCGTTTCATTTATAAAAGCCTGAAAAATCATGATACTTTAATTGTAATTATCGCTGAAACAACGTATTTCAGCCATATTATGGGGGGTTATGTACACAATTTTTTCAATCTTGTTAATATATACGAATTTTCAAAGATTTTTTTGTTCAAATTGCTGCAAATAAATAATATCCGGATTTCAGCATAAATTTCGGGAGCGCTGAAGCCGGATAAATTCCTCTGCGAGCCGAACTGCTTCATCATATGAAGAAAGTTGATAACAGCATCCTCTGAACTTTGCAGAACCGTAATAACCGTTCATATACCATGCAGCGTGTTTTCTCGCCTCGTGCATAGCAAGCTCCTCGCTTTTTTCACTAAGGCTCAGAATAAGCCGGATATGCTCAAGCATTACCTGCATTTTCTCTTCAAGCGTGGGCGGAACATATTCTTCGCCGTTGAAATAAGCTTCTATCTCACGGAAAACAAAAGGATTTCCGTAGCTTCCCCTGCCGATCATAACAAGGTCGCAGCCTGTTTTTTCGTACATATCAAGGCACGATCTCAGGTCGTTCACGTCACCGTTTCCGATAACAGGAATCCTGACAGCTTCTTTAACATCCTTAATGACTGAAATATCGGCTTCACCGCTGTAATACTGCTCCCGAGTGCGTCCGTGAACAGCTATGGCGGACGCTCCGGCTTTTTCAAGAGCTTTTGCAAACATGACAGCATTTATGCTTTCGCTGTTCCAGCCGCTTCTTATTTTAACTGTAACCGGAACTTCTCCGGCAGCCTTCACAGCAGCGGAAGTTATCTCTGCGGCAAGGTCAACATCCTTCATAAGAGCCGAACCTGCGGAAGTATTGACTACCTTCGGAACAGGACATCCCATATTGATATCAATAATATCCGGCTCATACCTTAATACTATATCAACAGCCTTAGCCATAAATTCCGGTTCGCTTCCGAAAAGCTGTATAGCCATCGGTCTTTCTTCAGGAGTTATAGTGCAAAGCCCGGCAGTTTTCCGGTCGCTGTAGCAGATTCCTTTCGCCGAAACCATTTCGCTTACCACATAAGCCGCTCCGAATTTCTTGCACATAATTCTGTAAGCTCTGTCGGCGACTCCTGCCATCGGCGCAAGGGCGGCAGTTTTTTTCAGTTCTACCGCACCGATTTTAACAGTATCCGCACTCATTTTTCTGCTCCGGAGTCTTTATTTTTAAAAACAAAAACCTTGCTTAAAACATAATTTGCAATAAAAATCAATACCTGACTGAGGAATGTAATAACAGTTTTGTTCATACCGATAAGATCGCAGCAAACGAGGAAAATAACTTCCTCCATAGCCAGTGTGGCGAGTCTTGCTCCATAGAACGAAACAAAAACCTTTCGAAACTCCTGAGCGGAATGAGTTTCATTTTTAAAAACATATTTTTTATTGGTAAAGAAAGCGAACGTAACGGCGCAGATCCATGAAAAAACAACTCCGGCAGTACTTTCCCACTTTGGTTCGCCGGGAACTAACACAAAGAGCAAAAGCTTGGTAACTATAGAAATGACCGTTGTCAGCCCTCCGAAAACGAGGTAAAGCCATTTTTCTTCATATTTATAATATATATTCTGAATCGGCTTCGGAAGAATAGACACGCAGGCTTTTATAAATTTTTCCATTCAGATTTTCCTTTCCAAGAACCTGTCTTTACAAGACAATGCACACGTCTTTTCGGCAAATTTTGCCACTGACTGCGTCAAAAATTCTTGCAATACGTCAGTATGTCTGTGAATTTTTTCCTTGTCACTGACAAAATTATGATCGAAAATCCGCACACATATCTTGTCAAGACAGGTTCTAAACATAGACAATTAATATAATACCAGTATTTCAGAAATTTTTCAAGAGTTTTCATCAATTTTTCAAAAATTTTTTTATATGTGCTTAAACATTTGCTATTTCCATTAAAATATGTTATAATAGAATTGTTTATAAAATACGTTCTGAGGAGCTTGCTATGAAATTTCTTGCAATAGACGGAAACAGCATTCTTAACCGTGCCTTTTACGGAATAAAGCTGCTTTCCAATAAAAACGGCGTATTCACCAACGCTGTTTTCGGATTCATGAATATTTATCTCAAACATATCTCGGAGGTAAATCCGGACGCTGTGGCTGTCGCTTTCGACCTCCGTTCACCTACTTTCCGCCATAAGGCTGTTGCTTCGTATAAGGCAAACCGCAAGGGTATGCCTCCGGAACTTGCTCAGCAGCTTCCTATTGTGAAACAGCTTTTAACGGCTATGGGAATTAAAATCGTAGAATGCGAGGGATATGAAGCCGACGATATTCTTGGAACGCTCTCACGTTCATGCTCTGAAAGCGGAAACGAGTGCTTCGTGCTTACCGGAGATCGTGACAGCCTCCAGCTTATCAACGACAATGTAACCGTTCTTCTTGCCACAAACAAGGAGACTATACGCTACACCCCCGACCGATTTACAGAGGATTACGGCTTTGAACCAATCAAACTTATCGACCTCAAGGCTCTTATGGGAGACAGCTCCGACAACATCACTGGCGTTGCCGGAATCGGCGAAAAAACAGCTTCAAGTCTCATAAAAGAATATGGAACGATTGAAAATCTTTACGAGAATTATTCTGACTCAAACCTTACAAAAGGAGTAAAAGCAAAGCTTGAAAAGGGCGCAGAATCGGCAAAAGAAAGCAAATGGCTCGCCACTATAATCAAGGATGCTCCTATTGACGACAATCCGGAAAGCTATATTCCTTCCGCTCCGGATAACGCTGAAATAAGCCGTCTGCTTTCCGAGCTGGAGATGTTCAAGCTCCTTGATAAGCTCGGTATATCGGCATCTGAGGCAAATTCCGCTTCTGCGGAACAAGCTCCGGAGGAAGCTCCTGCTATCGATACTGTAAATTCCGGACTTACCGCTGAAATTATAAAAGAACTTAAAAAATGCAGCTATCTTTTCAGGGACAACACACTCACTATCCTCAGCGGAAACAATGTGTATACGTCCTCCGATGAAAAACTTATTCTTGATTTTCTCATGTCGGACTGTGAAAAATCCACTGACGATGCAAAACCGCACTACCGCTGGGCAATGGCTCACGGCGGAAATCTCCGCAATCTCAGAAACGACGCTTCGATATGCGGCTATCTGCTCAATACATCCGCTTCCGATTATACAATTGAAAAGCTCTGCGCCGAATACGGTATTCACTTCTATTCCGAAAACGGCGAATTTGCCGATTTGCTGTCGCTGGAAGGTCTCATAAAGAAGCTCCGCAGCGAAATTGAAACAGACGGCATGACGGCTCTTCTTGAAAACATCGAGCTTCCGCTTACCGAGGTTCTCGCTTCTATGGAGGATATCGGTATATGCATCAATAAACAGGGCGTTGAGGATTTCGGAGTCACCCTTTCGGAAATGATCGAGGAAACTCAGCAGATGATTTACGATGACGCCGGGCATGAATTCAATATTTCTTCTCCGAAACAGCTTGGAACAGTTCTCTTTGATGAGCTTGGACTTCCTGCAAAGAAAAAGACCAAAAGCGGCTATTCTACCAGTGCGGATGTACTGGAAGAGCTCAGAAACCAATCGCCGATCGTTGATAATGTTCTCAAATACCGTCAGTATACAAAGCTCAATTCAACCTATGTTGCCGGACTTCTCGATAAAATCGCTGATGACGGACGTATCCATACATGGTTCAGGCAGACCGAAACGAGGACCGGACGAATTTCCTCGACCGAACCCAATATGCAGAATATTCCCGTAAGGACCGAGCTTGGCTCGCAAATGAGAAAATTTTTCGTTGCCGAAAGCGGAAAAACTCTCGTTGACGCCGACTACAGCCAAATCGAACTCCGGGTTATGGCGCATTTATGCGGCGATGGAAATATGATACGAGCTTTCAATTCCGGCGAGGATATCCACACATCCACAGCGGCTCAGGTTTTCGATATGCCGGAGATCATGGTCACCTCCGAAATGAGAAGCGCCGCAAAAGCCGTTAATTTTGGAATCATTTACGGCATCGGAGCTTTCTCGCTCTCAAAGGATATCGGAACATCGGTCGCTCAGGCTAAAAAATATATTGCCGATTATCTCGAACGTTTCAGCAAGGTTCACGAATTCATGGAAACAACCGTTGAAAACGCTTTCAAAGACGGCTTTGTTACAACTATGTTCGGCAGAAAACGCCGCATTCCGGAGCTTTCCTCGTCCAATAAAATGCTTCAGGCAGCCGGAAAACGAATCGCCATGAATACGCCTGTTCAGGGAACTGCCGCCGACCTTATCAAAATCGCAATGATAAATGTCTACAGACGTCTGAAAGAAGAAAAACTCGACGCCAAGCTTATTTTACAGGTTCACGACGAACTTATTCTCGAAAGCTCCATAGCCGATTCAGAGCGTGCTTCCGCAATTCTAAAGGAGGAAATGCAGGGCGTTTACGACATGAAAGTGCCGCTTGCAGTCGATGTGCACTGTGGAAACAGCTGGTATGATGCGAAAGGATGATAGATTTGAGCGATTTTACAATCGAATTCCTGCAAAAAAATTCCACGGATGCTATCTTCCGCCAGCTTTCCGATCTTGATATTCTCTGCGTAGGAAGCGACGGCTGGTCGGAGAATTCATTCCGCAGCGAGACTGAAAAAGATAACGGGATCGTGATTTATATTAGCTCTGAAAACAGCGTAATTGCGCTTATTTCAGGCTATTATGCGGTCGGCGAGGGAGATATAACAAGCGTTGCCGTTCATCCCGATCACCGCAGAAAAGGTCTTGCGCAGCGTCTTATCGCTGAATTTGAAAATATATTTCCCGAACTTACCGAAAGCATTTTCCTTGAAGTTCGGGAGTCTAATGAAGCGGCAATTGCGCTGTATAAAAAATGCGGCTTTGAGCCTTTATCCGTCAGAAAAAATTTTTATGTAAAACCGCGGGAAAATGCGGTAGTTATGAGAAAAACTTGCACCAAGGAAGATGATGTTTAAATGATTATTTTAGGTATAGAAAGCTCCTGCGATGAAACTGCCGCAAGCGTAGTAAAGGATTGCCGTGAGATAATTTCCTCGGTAATATCAACTCAGATCGAGGAGCACAAAAAATACGGCGGAGTTGTTCCCGAAATCGCCTCACGCCGTCATTGTGAAAATATTCTCGGAGTTGTCCGCAAAGCTCTCGACGATGCCGGAATAACTCTTGCCGAGGTTGACGGAATCGCCGTAACCTATGCTCCCGGACTTATCGGTGCCCTGCTTGTAGGAGTAAGCTTTGCAAAAGCTCTCGCTATGGCATCCGGCAAGCCTCTTATTCCTGTTCACCACATTGCCGGACATATTGCGACTAATTATCTCACATTTCCCACTCTTGAACCGCCGTACCTCTGTCTTGTGGCAAGCGGAGGTCACAGCCACATCATCGAAGTTTTAAGCTATACGAGTTTCCGTGTAGTCGGCAGAACCCGTGATGACGCTGCCGGAGAGTGTTTTGATAAATGTGCAAGAGCTATGGGATTTCCTTATCCGGGCGGAGTTCATATCGACAATGCCGCAAAAACCGGAGATCCTTCCGCTTTTAAGCTTCCTCATCCTGCCGTTGCCGGAAACGAATTTGATTTCAGTTTTTCAGGACTGAAAACTGCTGTTATCAATATGCTCCATAATGCCGAGCAGAAGAACGTTTCTATCGACCGTAACGATCTTGCCGCAAGCTTGCAGTCAACTATTGCAGATATTCTGACGGATAAAACTATTCGTGCAGCAAAAGCTCTCGGCTACAAAAAAATTGCTCTCGCCGGAGGAGTTTCCGCCAATACCGGAGTTCGTGCTGCTCTCTCCGAAGCCTGCGAAAAAGAGGGATTCGAGTTCTATATGCCTGAAAAAAAGCTCTGCGGCGATAACGGAGCAATGATTGCCTGTCAGGGAAGCTACAATCTTCTTGCCGGAATTACTGCGGACGAGAGTCTTAATGCCGTTGCCACACTTTCTATGGAGGATATCTGAATGAAGAAGCAATCCCCTACAAACTGCGAAACCTGTACCAATTATGTTTACGATGACGACTACGATTGCTACACCTGCATGGTGAATCTTGACGAGGATGAAATGGCTCGCTTTCTTCAGGGAACGAATTATGCCTGCCCATACTACCGTCTCGACGATGAGTACGGCGTTGTACGCCATCAGAATTGACGTATAAGGGGGACGCTGTCCCCCTTTACCCCCTGCCAAAGGGATATTATCCCTTTGGAATCCCGGTATTAATTATTTGTATACCCCATAAAGGGATATACAAATAATTGTAGCAGGATGCCAACAGAATCAAATCCTTTTTAACAAGGATACATGGAACAGAATTCCTTAAGTTAAAGACATTACTCGAACTGTAGAAAGTCACATTTTAGAAACCCATAGTTTATCAATACTATATCATAAATATATTAATTTGTTATAGTATATTTTTTTACTGCTCCTTTATCAGTAATTTCGGCTATTTCAGCGGAATTACTGTCGCTTAAAAGCTCTCCGAGAACCGTTATTATGTCGCATTCCGGAATTTTCCCCTGTTCTACAGCTTGCTTTATAGAACCAAAGAGCATTTCTGCATCCGCTTTTTCGAGCAGTTCCCCGCCGTTTTCGCTGTATGCAACTATACAAGACGGCGAAACTTTCCAATCGTTGAGCAAATATTCAAGCGTTTCACAATAACTGCTTTCACCAAGTATAACAAGTTCGGTATATCCGGTAAAAATCGGTTTTCCGCTCTTTATCTCCGCCGACTTCTGTGCAGAAGAAATATCCTTGCCTGAAGCTGAAACAGAATCTCCGTTGCCCGTAAAAAAGGTGAACGTGAGATTTTTTTCGTTTTCTCCGCTTATTGAGACGGCACGCAGATAATTTTTATCGTGAACCAGACCGCTTGAAGCGCATCCTGTAAGAGTCAAAACAGCTATAGAAGCCGTCAGGATCATCCTTTTCAGCATAATTTCTCCCCTTTCAGCTTTAAGCATATTAATTTTATCAGCGGAACTGCAAAAAATGCGGCTATAACGGCTATGGCTATCGCTGTGCTGTACGGAGGTACTTTTGAGAGCAAAAATGCCGCTCCTATCATTAAAATCAAACTACAGCTGCTCCGGTATTTGGTGAACGAGGGAAAAAGTTCTCCAATAATATATGCCGCAGAGGTCATCTGAACGGCTATTGAAAAGACTGCAAATATTGCAAAAACTATTAAAAAAAGCGAATCTATTCGCTGAGACGCAAACGGCTGTGAGAGCTGAGCCGCTGTAATTACCGGAAAATCAACAACTTTCATTATTCCGCCTGCCACAAGCACAGCAGTTACGGTAACGACTGCCGTTAATACTATTTTCCCGATAAAATAGCCTATCGAATTCTTCAAACGATGTCCTTTAGTCATTTTCAGCAGAACAGCAAAGCTTCCAAGACCTCCGCTTAAAACAAATCCTGTGAGCAGTTCATCCAGAAAACTGCGTCCGCTGTCGGCTCTCGTAAGATTTTTCCAGTTCATATCTGCCGCTGCACTTATTGCGGCAACAAGCAGACATACCGCTCCAACGGCGGCGGCTATAAGCGATGAACGTGCAAGTGATTTCATTCCGGTTGACGAAATATAGAGGCAAACCAGCGCTATCAGTTCGGAAATAAGAAGTTTTCCCCATATTCCGCCTGAATTTTCATAGGGAATATATATGATCTTTGAAGCATTCCACTGCATTCTGAATAAAAGTCCGCCCCACATTATCAGATAAACAAGGTAAAACCAATTCTCCCACTTGCTTTTTTCGCCGCCAAGACATATTACAGGAATCGCCATTATAAATTGCAGAACGATTCCAACCGAAAGTCCAAGAACAGTAATGAGCGACATTTTCCCCATAAAGCAAAACAGCGTAAAAGCATCCGTGATAAGAAGCATTGCCGCAAGCTGATTCTTTGTGATATTATTCATGATATTCCTCCACGGTAAAGCCACGATTCTGCATTTTTTTCATGCCGGAACGAATTGCCGTATCCTCCATTCCGCTTTTTGCAAAAGGAGAAAGGGGCGCAGTATAGGGAAATCCGTAGTCCTCGGTCGCACAGATATTCGCAAGAACAGCGCAGGCAAGCAAACTTATTCCGAAAAGCCCGAAAATTCCTCCTGCCGCAAGAAAAGCGAATCGAAGAATAGTTACCGCCGGATTAAGCTCCGGTACTGCAAAACCGCTTATAACGGCAAGAGCTGTCATTGTAAGCAGCGGAGTGCTTATTAATCCCGAACTGACCGCTGCATCGCCGATAATAAGTCCGCTCACTATGCTTACAGCTCCGCCGACTGGTTTAGGCAGACGGATTCCGGCTTCCCTTATTATCTCGTACATCAGAAGAACTCCTATAGATTCGGTTATTATCGAAAGAGGAGCTTGCTTTTCCGACTCAACAAGCAGCATAAGCAGCGTACTGTTGAGAAGCTCGGGGTGATGCATGACTATCGCCGCATAAACTGCCGGAAGAAGAACCGAAATAACGAACGCTCCATATTTTATCCAGCGGATAAACGTCGCATAATAGGGCTTAAATGAATAATCATCAAGAGTCTGAAAACTTTCGCAAAAAAGTCTGGGAATAACAATGGCAAACGGAACTCCGTCTACAAGCAATGCGACACGTCCCTCGATAAGCTTGGAGCAAAGCACGTCCGGACGCTCTGTAGTTCCCGTTGAACTGAAAAGCTCAAAATTATCGCTTTCCACAAACGGACGGATATATCCTGTGGAAAGAATAGATTCAAGCTCTATCTTATCGAGAGACTTTCGTATTTTTTCCATAAGTCTCTTTGGAACACGATCCTGCATATAGCAAAGGCACAAGTCTGTGCGGCTTTTTTCTCCCTTCACCATAAGCTCCATAACAAGAGCCGGACTTTTCAGGCGTCGGCGGATAAGCGACATATTGGTTCGTATCGTTTCAACAAAGCCCTCGTGCGCGCCCATAATATTTGCTTCGCCGGAAGGCTCCTGTATACTTCTTGAAGCGTATCCCTGAACTCCGAAAGCGAGCGCTTTGTCTATCTTATCAGCGAGCAGAACGGCAAATCCGGAATTAAGCAGTCTGAAAAGAGTATCGTAATCATAAGCTTCCGGACGGTCATTTGAAAGCAGAAGCATTTCCTGAATATAATGAAAAAGCTCATGTGAATCTTTTTTGGCAGATATATTAGTTATCGGTTCAAAAATCAATTCAGTAATCACAGCAGTGGAAACCATGCCCTCACAGCATAAAAGAGCGCAATGAACGCCTCCGGAAACGAATTCATTGATAAGAACGTCAGACGAACCTCCGGATATTTCTTTTATTTTCTCGATAGATTTTTTCAAATCAGGTATAATTTTAATATTTTTCAAGTTATTGTCATTCATCATCTCACCTCTGCGTTATTATGTGAGATTTAATTCAGGATATACAAAAACGAGCTGTTGTAAAAAAGTACAACAGCTCGTTAATTCTATTTCTTTTTCCATTTCATAAGGATAAACGCAGTAATTCCTGTAAGGAATATCGTAAGCGCTATTGAAAACCAAGTATACGGCATAGGCAGATCGACAGTATTGATTCCGTAAAAAGCAAATATAATATTCGGAATTTCAAGGATTATCGTGATAATAGTAAGTCTCCACATCACCAGATTAAGATTATTTGAGATTATGGAGGAAAATCCGTCCATCATACTCGAAAGGATCCCCGTGTAGATGCTCGCCATTTCGATAGCCTGTTTCATTTCTATCAGAACATCTTCAAGCAGATCCTGATCTTCATCATAGAGCTTTATAACTCGTCCCCTGAAAATTTTCTCGATAGTAGCTTCGTTCGCTTTCAAAGACGTTGAAAAATATACGAGCGATTTTTCAAGAGCAAGAAGCTGCATAAGAAGTTCGTTTTTCATCGCATCGTGAAGCTCCTGCTCGGCTGCGGATGAAATCTTGTCGATTTGTTTCAGATAGGTAAGAAACAACGCCGCAATTCTCAGCAGAAGTTGTAAAACAAAACGTGTTTTAAAACTTGGACGAAGATTTCTTATCCCTCCGTGCGTAGCCTCGTTAATTACCTGTATTTCTTTAAGCGATATAGTGAAAACATAATCGTCCGTAATAATAATTCCCATAGGCTGGGTGTAGAAATTTCGGGTCTTGTCATCATCGACCGTAGAAACTGGAGTATCAATAATAACAAGAGTCTGCTCATCCTCACGCTCAATACGGGAAGATTCCTCTTCATCGAGCGAGGACTTAACAAATCCGCTGTCAAGACCGTAATCGTCGATCAGAATTTTAATTTCCTGCGGAGTTGGGTCAACAACAGATATCCAGCATCCGGATATTGCTTCATCACATTGAGAAAGCTTTCCGTTTTCAGTTATATAAAAATTAATCATTGCACATTTCCTATCCGGACGCAAAAAAGCATCCGAACTGCGCTCCTTTCACCAGAATTCCCGGTGAAAGTCAATGCACAGAGCTTCCGCCGGTTAAGGGGATTCAAATATTAAATTCCCATAAGGGTCAGAACTCATAATACACCTCCGAATAATAATACAAAATTATAAAGCCACTGCTATTGAAGACGATTCAAAAGCGCCTATAAATATATTATATCAAATTTTTCATAAATTTACAACCCTTTTATACAAAAAATCTCCCCCGTTTTCACGGAGGAGATAATTTTAATGATTATTCATCATCTTCTTTTTTAAGCGAACGTGATACAAATGCTGTTGCTGCTGCGAGAGCAATTACTGCAAGTGAAACGCCTACGCCCTTTACTCCTGTCTTAGGAGCATTTGTAGATGAAGCCGGTTTAGCCTTAGTTGTTGTAGTATTAGAAGCCGGTTTTGCTTTTGTGGTGGTAGTTTTTTCTGCAGCTGTAGTAGTTGTTGTAGTTGTTGCCTCATCGCCCTTAACATCAACTGTAGTGGTTGTAGTTGTTGCTGTGTTATGGTCGATATCGATATCTTCTGTTGTAGTTGTTGTGGTGGTCGTAGTAGTTGTTGTTGTCGTCGTTGTAGTAGTTGTGGTTGTTGTTGTGGTCGTAGTTGTTGTTGTAGTAGTTGTCGTTGTAGTTGTCGTTGTAGTTGTCGTTGTAGTAGTTGTTGTAGTAGTTGTTGTAGTGGTGGTTGTTGTTGTAATATCAATTGCCTCATCGATCATTACTACAGTATCAGTATCAACATCAAGTCCGTCAATAGTAATAAGCTTTCCGTCCTTGATCTCGAATTCGATATCTGTTGCAACCTGATATCCATTTGGAGCTGTAAGCTCATGGAGGATATATGTTCCGTCAACAAGCTTAACTGTAGTTTCAGAAGCGCCTGAAATCCAGATGAGTGAAGTGCCGAAGCCGTTTACAAGCTGAGCATCTGTTCCAAGCTCAATTGTGCCGTCTTCAAATACGATTGCATTTCCGTCTGCATCAGTACCGGTAAGCGTAAGAGTTGCACCCTTAACTTCGTCACCATATACATCCTGCTTATCAATCTTGATTTCAGCTGTTACAGTGGTAGTAGTTGTTGTAGTTGTGTCTGATGTAGTCGTGGTTGTAGTTGTCGTATCCGATGTGGTTGTTGTCGTAGTAGTTGTTGTAGTTGTATCTGATGTAGTTGTGGTTGTGGTTGTAGTTGTTGTAGTTGTGTCTGATGTAGTTGTAGTTGTCGTCGTAGTAGTTGTTGTATCTGATGTAGTTGTCGTAGTAGTTGTCGTAGTTGTTGTTGTGATTGCCTTATCGATCATTTCAACTTCGTTGTCCTTACCGACAATTCCGCCTTCAATAACCTTGCCGTCCTTAACCGTAAATACGATATCTGTTTCGGCTATTTCGTATCCTTCCGGAGCTGCGATCTCGTGGAGTGTATAAACACCGTCTTCTACGAGTACTGTTGCTGCTCCCTTTCCGGATATCCATGCAAGTGTTGAGCCTGTTGCATTCATTACGCTTCCGCCTTCGCCTACGTTCAATGAACCTGCTTCAAACTCGATTGGTGTGCCGTCAGGTTTTACACCTGTAAGTGTGAGCTGTGCTCCCACTACTTCGTTTCCGCCTGCTGCGTCTACCTTGTTGATCACTACTTCATATTTTGAAACTGTAGTGGTGGTAGTTGCAGTAGTTGTAGTAGTCGTGGTGGTGGTTGTTTCTTCTGTAGTAGTGGTTGTAGTCTCTTCTGTAGTTGTTGTCGTAGTCGTAGTTGTAGTCGTTGTGGTCTCTTCTGTAGTTGTCGTCGTAGTCGTAGTTGTAGTCGTTGTAGTCTCTTCTGTAGTTGTAGTCGTTGTGGTAGTCTCT
>JAFTQW010000024.1 GCA_017462565.1 Ruminococcus sp. | reverse complement strand
CAGTGTTCATGCTCATCCTCATGATGATGGTGATGATGACCTTTTTCCTCCTCAAGAAGGGCTTTAAGCTCATCGTCAAGGGTGTTTTTCTGAGTCATAGCGTCAACAAGCTGCTGACCGCTGAGCTGATCCCACTCTGTTGTAACAATAGGAGCAACGGGATTGAGTTCCTTTATACGGCGGATGCAGTCGTCTATCTTCTCCGTGGAAAGACCTGCGGTATGACTGAGAATAAGACAGCTTGCATATGTTATCTGATTGTTGAAAAATTCACCGAAATTCTTCTGATACATCTTGCATTTTTTTGCGTCAACAATAGTTGTAAAGCCGTCGAGCTGAACGTCGTGAGCGTTGATATTCTGAACGGCACGTATAACGTCGCTGAGCTTTCCAACGCCGGAAGGCTCGATAAGAATACGGTCGGGGGAGTAATCCGCAAGAACCTTTTCAAGAGCCTTTCCGAAATCTCCGACAAGACTGCAGCAGATACAGCCGGAATTCATTTCGGTTATTTCAACGCCTGCGTCCTGAAGAAATCCGCCGTCGATACCGATATCGCCGAATTCGTTTTCAATAAGCACAAGCTTTTCGTTTTTATAGCCTTCAGCGATAAGCTTTTTGATAAGAGTTGTTTTTCCGGCGCCAAGAAATCCGGAAAAAATTGTAATTTTAGTCATACAGAACACTTCCTTCTTAAAATTAAGAATCTGTATTCATAGGAAATATGTGCGGATTTTCGAGCGTAATTTTGTCGATTACAAGAAAAAAATCCGCAGTAATACTGACGTATTGCAAGGATCTTTGACGCAGTAAGCGGCAAAATTCGCCGAAAAGACGTGCAAATTCTCCTATGAATACAGGTTCTAAAACTGTATACCTTATATTATACCACGTTTGCTATGCAAATGTAAAGAGATTGAAGAATTTCTCGTGAAAACATTTTTTCAGAATCAAGAAAAAGCTTTCCGGTTTTAAATTTAGGGAAGCACTGATTAAATCCAGTGCGTAGATTGCGCAGTCAGATTTTTCGTCAGATTGTATAGAAATTTCGCAGGCAGGCTGTCGCCTGTCAAGAAATTTCTGTGCAAGATGAGGGAAAATATGCAAGCAAGATACGTACTGAGCCGTCAGGCGTGATTTATTCAGTGGTTCCTTAGTAATTGACAAGCCAATAAGCACATGATATAATAAAGTCAGGACACTGGATAAAACGGTAGGCGGTTCTAATCTTCCCTCGGAAACGGGGGTGAGCTGAAATGACCATAATTGAATTACTAACATTACTTATGCTCGTAGTTGCAATTATAAATCTCAGCAATAACAAAAAGAAATAACCGCCCTCCCACCACGGATAACGGTTATTTCAAATAACATATCTGAGGGAGAACCGCTTATCGCAGTATCCTCTTGTATTTTCATTATAACACATTAAAATTCATATGTCAAGCGTTATATTTCTTCCTGATTCTAAAAGAAAAATTTTTCTGAAAAAATCCAAAAAAGCACTTGACAAGCCTGAATAGATATGCTATAATAATAAAGCTGTGATTTTACAGCAAATTATATCGTATTCTAAAGACAGTTGGCTGGAAATTTTTCCGTAAGTCCCACCGAGGAATAGCAATTGATTCATTACGAATTATCTTTGCCCTTTCCCGTACTGTCGGAAAAGGGCATTTTTTGTGTTCACGCTTACAGCGGATATGAACACGTTGCTTTCGGATACGATGATATTTTATTCGGAGGTGAATACACAATGCCAAGCAATGCTGTACTCGAAGCAAAGAAGGCTAAGGTAGAACAGCTTACAGACCTCATCAAGGCTTCCGTTTCAGGCGTTCTCGTTGATTATAAGGGAATTACTGTTGAAGAAGATACCAAGCTCAGAAAAGAGCTTCGTGAGGCTAACGTTAACTACTTCGTAGAAAAGAATACTCTTCTTCTCCGTGCTTTCAAGAACTGCGGTATCGAGGGTTTTGAAGAAGCTCTTAACGGAACAACAGCTCTCGCTCTTTCAAACGACGATCAGACTGCTCCTGCAAGAATTCTCGGTAAGTTTGCTGAAAAGGCCGGCGAAGAGAAATTCAATCTCAAGGCTGGTTATATAGAAGGCGAAATTTACGATCAGGCAGGCGTTACTGCTCTTTCAAAGATTCCTTCAAAGGATGTTCTTCTCGCTCAGCTCGTTGGTTCCCTTCAGGGTCCCCTTCAGAAGCTCGCTGCAACCCTTCAGGCTGTTGCAGACAAGAAATCAGAGGAAGCTGCCTGATTTCATTCGTTTTAACAGGATTTCTAAATCCGCAGCTTAATTAAACTCAGCCGAAACGGCGAAAAATTTTATAAAGGAGAAAATTATCATGGCTTCAGAGAAAATCACAAAATTTGTTGAAGATATCAAAACTCTTTCCGTTCTTGAGCTTTCCGAGCTCGTAGACGCAATTCAGGAGGAATTCGGCGTAACAGCAATGGTTGCTGCTGCTCCTGCTGCTGGCGCTGCTGGTGCCGGCGAAGCTGCTAAGACAGAATTCGACGTAGTTCTTGCTTCATTTGGTGACGCTAAGATGGCTGTTATCAAGGTTGCTAAGGAAGTTCTCGGTCTTGGTCTTAAGGAAGCTAAGGAAGTAGTTGAGTCTGCTCCTAAGGCTATCAAGGAAGGCGTTTCCGAGGCAGAGGCTAACGAGATCAAGGAAAAGTTCGAGGCTGCCGGCGCTACAATCGAGATCAAGTAATTTTACTGTTACGATCAATTTTAAACTGCTGTACTTTTTGTACGGCAGTTTATTTTTTACGTATATAATGGCAATTTTGCTTTCTTATATAGTAAGCCAGCTCTGAAAACCGACCGCATATCTTCGTGAAAATCTTTGTGCGGTGCTGCTTATTGTCAATCAATAACAGCGTCATTTATAAAAAATCTTGGCATACCAATACACTTTCTTAATACAAAACCTGCCCGAAGATTTTCCAGACAGGTTTATTATATCATTTATTTTATAAAGAAAATTTATTAATTATTCAGCAGCATACTCATATTGCGGATAAAGTGTGCTTTGATCGCTGCAAATCGTTATAAATTCACCCGAAGGGGTAATGTAGCAGGACTGACTGACAGGTTCATCATCCTGATACCGCATCGGTATCTCGCAGACGGTCAGCGACTTATTTTTAACATCAATTCTGGCAGCGCCGCAAAACTTCTCGGTACGGTCTGAGTCGAATGTTTCATAAGCAAGCTGCGTCATAAGCGAGCCGTCAGTGCAGCATATATCGCTCGTCTCCGACAGATAATCTCCCATAGACACCGGATAGAATGTATCGCCCTCTCTGCGGAAAACAGCCGTATCAGGCAGATCGCACTGAGCCGCTGTAAAGCAATAATAATCTCCTGTAATATTAGCGGAAACTATATCGTACCTTCTTTTTCCAAAGGTTTCATACAGCGGAATCGCCTCGCTTTCAAGCAATTCGCCCTCCGGAGTTATCCATTGAAGAACAGTACGGCTAACACCGTCTACAGTATATTGAATCACAAGCGCAATATTATTTCCATCGCTTATAACAGCCGCCGGATAAGCATCTGTATTTTCATTTTTATATCTGAAAATTTCTTTCGCCCCATCATTTTCAAAAGGACAATATCTTACAACCCAATCGCCGGAAAAGCGTTCGCAGTAATAAGAAGCAATACCATGCTCGCCAACCGTTACAGCCCCCGGTTCGTAATTGTTGACATCATAACCGTCAAGCTGAATCATTTCGCCCGTTTCTAAATCACACTTAAACAATCGGGTATACGCATTCCGACCGACAGCCTGAATTCCAAAGCACTCATCATTTATAGGAAAACATACCGGCGGCAGATACATTTTTGAAAAAGTTTCGCCAATGCCCGTAAATTCATCGGTATTCGTATCATAAATTCCAAATTCATAATCACTGTTGGAATATTGTGCATCGGATACTATTTTTAAAGAAACACAAACGAGCAATTTACCGCCGATAAAGCCCTTTATAAAACAGTCATAATGTTCAGGAATATTGACCTTTTTGAACTCAAGCTCCTCCGGACTTGTCTCAATAAGATTAATATTTTCCGCAAAGCTTGTGTCCGCTTCTTCGCTTATAACGCACTGTTTTTCTACGTTAGTATAGTCGATAGGTTTCTGCTCCGGAACGTAAATTTCTTCCGTAGTAATTCCGACGATATCCTCTTTTGTGACCGTTTCAAAATCTGAATTTATTCTGCTCTCGTTCTTCGTTTTCTTGCTGCATCCGGCAAGCGGACATAATAAAGCGGCCATAGATGCCAGAAATCCGCAAAAAATTCTCCTCATAAGCCCAACTTCCTTTTTTATTTAATTTTAACATATATCCGCAAAAAAAGCAATGGTATCGTACTAAAAAATATCAGGGAAATTCCTCAAAAAATGTTGCATTTGTGTATATTATGTGATATAATAAATCGTTATGGTTAAAACTCTCGAATTTTAAACCGAAAGGATATGGTAAAGTGGAAAATATTATCAGTCTGAAAAACATTATAGTTGAATTTGAAGAGGGCGAAAAGATCCTCAAAAATATCAGCCTTGACATAAAGGATAAAGAATTCGTAACTTTTCTCGGACCGTCCGGCTGCGGAAAAACAACGACCCTGAGAATAATCGCAGGATTTCTTGAACCCACCAGCGGCGACGTTTTCTTCGACGGACAAAGAATAAACAGTCTTCCGCCCCATAAAAGAAACGTCAACACGGTTTTCCAGCGTTATGCGCTCTTTCCTCACCTGAACGTTTACGAAAATATCGCTTTTGGTTTAAGAGTCAAAAAGGTTCCTGAAAAAGAGATAGTAAACAGAGTCGGAGAAATGCTCGAACTCGTTAATCTTAAAGGCTTTGAAAAGCGTTCGGTAAACCGTCTTTCCGGCGGTCAGCAGCAGCGTGTGGCTATTGCAAGAGCGCTTGTGAACCGTCCGAAAGTCCTTCTTCTTGATGAACCGCTGGGCGCACTTGATCTGAAGCTCAGAAAAGAAATGCAGATAGAGCTGAGAAAAATCCAGCAGGAGCTTGAACTAACTTTCGTCTACGTTACTCACGATCAGGAGGAAGCTCTTACCATGAGCGACAGCATCGTTGTTATGAACAACGGCTATATCCAGCAGATAGGCACTCCAACGGATATATACAACGAACCGATAAACGCTTTCGTAGCTGATTTTATCGGCGAAAGCAATATCATCAGCGGCATTATGCCGCAGGACTGCGTTGCGGAATTTGCAGGAAACCGCTTTGAATGCGTCGATAAGGGATTTGCCCCCAATGAGCGTGTAGACGTCGTTATCCGACCGGAGGACGTTAAAATAATTCCGGCGGACAAGGCTAAGCTCACCGGAATCGTTGAATCCGTAGTGTTCAAGGGCGTTCACTACGAAATGATAGTTGACGGCGTAGATCATAAGTGGATGATACATTCCACCAAAGCCGAACCCGCCGGAGCCATGATAGGCATGACGTTCGCTCCCTTTGATATACATATTATGAAGAAAGCGGAGGAAAATGCAGAATGAAGCCAAAATATTTTTCCGCTCCGTATCTTGTCTGGATGATAGTTTTCATCCTTGTTCCTCTTCTTATGATAGCGTACTTCGCTTTCACTACCGACGGCGGAGCTTTTACAATAAAACACGTTTCCGACGTAGGACAGTATGCCAACATCTTTGTCCGTTCAATATGGCTCTCGCTCATTGCAACGGCGATATGCCTTGTCGTGGCATATCCGGTAGCGTTTATCCTTTCAAGAATGGAAAAGCACAAGCAGGGAACTATGCTCATGATAGTAATGCTTCCCATGTGGATGAATTTTCTCCTGAGAACATATGCATGGATGACTTTGCTCGGAAACAACGGACTTATAAATCATCTTCTCGGAATGATAGGTTTCGAGCCTCTTAAAATGATAAACACGTCCGGAGCGGTCGTTCTCGGAATGGTTTACAATTATCTTCCGTTTATGATACTTCCGCTTTATTCGGTCATGGTCAAGATAGACAATTCGCTGTTTGAAGCCGCTTCCGACCTTGGCTGCAATTCCGCTTCAACGCTTTTCCGTGTAGTAGTACCGCTCAGTATGCCCGGCATCACATCGGGAATCACAATGGTTTTCGTACCTGCAATTTCAACGTTTATCATTTCAAGAATGCTCGGAGGAGGATCGAATCTTCTCATCGGCGACCTTATTGAAATGCAGTTTCTCGGAAACGCCTATAATCCACATCTCGGAGCGGCGATCTCTCTTGTTCTCATGGTGATAATACTTGTGATAATGACCGTTATGAACCAGTTCGACCCTGACGATCAGGTGCTTATGTAAAGGAGGGTGAAAGTTGAAAAAACTCGGAAAATTATATCTTGTGCTTGTAATGCTGTTTTTGTATGCGCCGATTTTCGTACTTATCGTATTTTCGTTCAACGAATCGAAAAGCAGCTCGGTTTTCACCGGATTTACGCTTGATTGGTACAAACGTCTTTTCAACAACCGGCTTATAATATCGTCCCTTGTAAATACGATAATAATCGCCGTTGCCGCCAGCATTATTTCAACCGCCCTCGGTACTCTTGCGGCTATCGGCATAAACAGTATGCGAAAAGTTCCCCGTGCAGTTGTAATGAACGTTACCAATATGCCTATCATCAATCCCGAGATCGTAACGGGAGTATCGCTGATGCTTCTTTTCAGCTTTTTCGCAGCAAGGATGACTCTTGAATTCGGCTTTGTTACGCTTCTTATCGCACATATAACATTTGACGTGCCATACGTTATCCTCAATGTTATGCCGAAATTCAACCAGATGGATCCTCATCTTTACGAAGCGGCTCAGGATCTGGGATGCAGTCCGTTCAAAGCGTTCCGAAAAGTGGTTCTGCCGGAGATCATGCCCGGAGTTATAAGCGGCTTTCTCATGTCGTTCACCTATTCGCTGGACGATTTCGTTATCAGCTATTTCACAAGCGGTTCGACCTCTCAGACTCTCCCCATAACAATTTATTCGATGACCAGAAGAAAGGTTTCGCCGGAGATAAACGCTCTTTCGACACTTATTTTCATAACGGTCGTTATCGTTCTCATAGTCAAGAACTTCGTTGAAAACAAGGCTGCGAAAAAAGCCGGTACAGGAGGGAGATAAATGAAAATGAACAGGAAAATTTTTTCGCTCGCTGCCGCTTTGGTAATGTCTCTGGGAATTTTTTCAAGCTGTTCCACAGCCTCCGACGATGAGGAAGAAGAGGATTCCTCCGCTCAGACTCTCACTATCGAAGATAAAAGCTACTACACTAAATTCAAGGGCAAGGGAATCTCGATAAACGTCTATAACTGGGGCGAATATATCTCAACAGGAGCGGACGAGGGTACGCTTGATGTAAACGGCGAATTTGAAAAGCTCACCGGAATCAAGGTGAATTACACCAACTATGCCACCAACGAAGAGCTTTACGCAAAGCTCAAAGGCGGCGGAACAACTTACGACGTAATAATCCCCTCCGATTACATGATAAGCAAAATGATAAAGGAAGAGCTTATCCAGCCCCTTAACATGGACAATATCCCGAATTATAAATATATAATGGACAACTACCGCAATCTTGCCTACGATCCGGAAAACGCCTATTCCGTTCCGTATACATGGGGAACGGTTGGGATAATCTACAATGCCGAGCAGATAGACGTTCCCAAAGAGGAAATAGACTGGGATATACTCTGGGATGAAAAATACAAAGATCAGATACTCATGTTCGATAATCCGAGAGACGCTTTTGCCGTTTCCGAACTTCTTCTCGGCTACTCGCTAAACACTGAAAATCCGTCTGAACTGAAAGCTGCCGCCGAAAAGCTCAAAGAGCAGAAAGACGTCGTTCAGGCATATGTTATGGACGAGGTTTTCGACAAAATGGCTGCCGGAGAAGCTCTGCTTGCTCCGTATTATGCCGGCGACGCTCTTACTATCCTTGAGGATAACGAAGATCTCGATTTCGTTGTACCGAAAAGCGGAACCAATCTTTTTGTCGATGCAATGTGCATACCGTCTTCCGCAAAGCAAAAGGAAGCGGCTGAAATGTATATAAACTTCATGTGCGAACCGGATATAGCTTTTGCCAATATAGACTACATTTGCTATTCAACTCCTCACAGCGGAGCATATGAAATGCTCGACGACGAAGTAAAAGAAAGTCACGTTTCATATCCCGACAGCCAATTTATTGCCGATAAAACGACCGTTTTCGTTAATCTCTCCGACGAAGCCAACGACCTTATGAAGGATCTCTGGACCGAAATGAAATCGGAAACCGCAAATAAATGGTTTGTACCGATATTCCTGGTAGTGTGCCTCCTGATAATTGCCGCCGTCCTCATAAGACGATATATAAAACATAGAAAAGACATTTTCTAAGAATAGAGATATTCTCCCATAAACGGTAAACATATCGTTGTTCTGTGTAATGACGATTTACTTAAATCATTGTCTGCTTGTTCATGCGTGTTCGCTCTGCGCTCACAAGATATACCAAAGAAAACCGTTAGTTTTACAGGACAGCGTGGATAATATTCTAATATCGTCTTAACGTCAAAGTGAAGTTTTAATTCTATTTTTATTCCCCAACGCTGTCCCTCAGGGCTCTGCCCTGAAACCCGCAAGGACGCTGTCCTTGACCTGCCAAAGGGACGTACAGTCCCTTTGGAAACCCATTATCATGGTAAACCTTGAGCGATGTGTTTTTTCACCTTTTGTGGGTAGTAACATCGTGATCGGATGCAGCGTCACGCTGCCCTTTGGAAACCCGGTATTAATTATTTTCATTACCCCGTAAAGAGGTAATGAAAATAATTAGGGCAGAATGCCCACAGAATGCACATTCATTGACAAAAGAATAAAGAGAAAAAGCATCTCCTTAAAAAATCTTCAGCTGGTGATATTTTGTTTTTAGATAATCTTGCTTTCAGTCTGAATGCGACCGTTCCGGTATTCCTTATGATGGTATTCGGATGGTTCGTAAAAAAATTCGGACTTCTTGACGAACACTCAACTTCTCAGATAAATAAATTCGTTTTCCGAACGCTTCTCCCTGCGTTGCTCTTCATGGACTTGTCTACGGCGGATTTTCATGCCGTCTGGGACACAAAATTCGTCCTTTTCTGCATAACGGCAACGCTCTTAAGCGTTGGAATAGCTCTGTCTTACTCGCTGCTTCACAAGGATAAAGCCGAAAGAGGCGAAATAATTCAGGCTTCCTACAGAAGCAGTGCGGCTATACTGGGAATAGCTTTTGTAAAAAACATCTACGGCGAAGCGACAATGGCTGCTCTTATGATAGTCGGAACAGTTCCCCTTTACAACATAATCGCCGTTATTTCGCTATCGCTCACATCTCCCGACAAGGACGGCGTACAGGACAAAAAAGCTCTTTTCACAAAAACGCTTAAAGAGATAGCTACCAATCCCATTATCCTCGGAATTTTCGCAGGAATCATCTGGTCGCTTCTCAGAATTCCTCAGCCGGTGATCATGACGAAATCAATATCATATCTCGCAAACATGGCAACTCCGCTTTCACTGATAGCTCTCGGAGCGTCATTCAAATTCGGCGACGCAAAGGGAAAAGTTCCGCTTACAATAGGAATTGCGTTCATAAAGCTCATTCTTTTCTGCGCAGTCTTTCTTCCTGCGGCAATATGGCTTGGATTCAGAGGTGAAAAACTCATTGCCATTCTGGTAATGCTCGGAAGCGCAACAACGGGCAGTTGTTTTGTCATGGCAAAAAATTTCGGACACAAGGGCGCAGTAACCGCATTTGCCGTAATGCTGACGACTCTATGCAGCGCATTCACGCTTACAACGTGGCTGTTCATTCTGAAAAGCTTAAACTATATATAACAATAAGGACTATTGCATCTTTCGCAATAGTCCTTATTGTTTATTGTAAATTTCAAAATAAAGCAATGCCAACAACTTAAGAGATACTGTTCTCTATGCTTTTGTTAAAGAGAATTTTAACCTTTGGCAGAGGGGTTAAAGGGGAGCAATGCCAACAACTTAAGCGGGGACGCCGTCCCCGTACCCCTGCCAAAGGGTTATTCAACCCTTTGGAAACCCAGTATTAATTATTTCAAATACCATTGGTATTTGAAATAATTATGGCTATCGCCAAAGATTGAATACTT
>JAFTQW010000023.1 GCA_017462565.1 Ruminococcus sp. | reverse complement strand
GATATCTTCAAGCTTATGTCGGATATTTCCGTATCTCGTCCTCCTCGGATCTGTGAGTTCGGAAAGCCGTTCTGTTAATCTTTCTATCTTCATTCTTCTATTTTACCACTTTTCTGATAAAATGTAAATGCTGTTGCCGTGCAATTACTATCAGGGCAACATCATTTACTTTTTGTTATATTTATCAAGTGGACTTTGATTCTTTAATTTCCCACTAAACGGTGGATTTCCGTCTGGACATTCTGCCCTAATCATTTCTGATACCCTTTATGGGTATCAGAAATGATTAATACTGGGTTTCCAAAGAGGATGTACTCCCCTTTGGCAGGGGTTCAAGGAGACAGCGTCCCCTTAATAACTAACGAAAAAATCAACTGCGCATCTCCAGCATAATCCTTGTGCGATATTACCTTAAAAACATTTCTCATAACACTTGATTTTATGTGTTAAAAATGTTATACTTACGTTAAGGAAGCACTGATTAAATCCAGTGCACAGATTTTACTGTATAATCATGCAAGGTTGCTGCTGTAAAGCCACGCCGCTCACCTCCACTGTTTCTGTAGCTGACCGTGTTTCTCAACTACATTATATCACTTTTTAATATTTAGCGAAAGCACATTTTTCATAATTTGATTAATGTCCTTCGCAGAAAGGCGGATTATTAATATGAAAAAAATTGCTAAAATAGCGACAGCATTACTTATATCAAATTTATGTTTCCCATTTTCTGCGGCAGAAAATCACTTTGCGATTGCAAAAGAAACTGATGGCATTACTGCTTATTCGCTGCTTCCTGTCAAGGATAGCGTAGAAGGCTTCTATGCGATGTTGGATGATATGGATATAGACCGCGCTCTTTTAAACGATCAAAAAAACTGTTACCGGCTTAGAACTATTCCCGAAAATTCCAATGACACAAGTATCGAGGACCTTTGGATGTATTTGTATAAGGATTCAAATACCGGCGCAGCACATCTGGCGGTTGATGATAAAGTGATACGGTTGATCGGAAACGATGGGGGTCTGGGAGTTACATCATTAGCTCTTGGCGATCTTAATAAAGATGGTACGTATGAGATATATTTTACCTATTCATGGAATGCCGGTACGTATTGCTCACAAGCCGGATATTTCGACACCAAAACATCAAATGTTTATTATTTCGGCGATTATATGTGCCATGACAGCGAGCTGATTTTTACGTCAGAAAACGATACTCTCGCTATTTGCAAAGCTGAATTGACTGAATATGAAGATAAAGTGCATTTTGGACTTGAAGCTGATAAAAGTATAGCGGAAATTGTCTGCAATAACGGTGAAATAGAAATCGAAACCCTTTCCGATGACTTTGTTAAGCTTGAAGAAAAACTTGAACCGACTGAAAAGCCGCTTCCTAATTGGCTTCCGAAAAGCGCCGATGAAGCGAAAACATTTATGATTGAAAACGGCACAACAGCTGTAGGCATGGTAGATGCCACAACAGTCGTAAAAGATGATATGATATGTTCTATGATATATATCAATGCTGCTGATTCAACCAGAATTGACAAGATATGTCTCTCAGAAAAATCTGATGTCAAAGCTCCGATTTCTTATAAAAAATACAGTGACCAATATTATGGTGATTATATAGTTGCCTGCTTTGAAATGCCGTCTGCTTCTTATCTTGAAATATACGATAAACGTTATTATCCTGAAATCCTCGGCACGTATATTTCTGATGAAAACGGTGAGATACGTGAAGCTTGCAAGGGCGACGCAAACAAAGACGGCGAGATCAGTATATCAGACCTTGTTGTGCTTCAAAGATGGCTGCTCGAGAAAGACAATGTTATCGGCTGCTGGCAATTGGCAGACGTATGCGATGACGACCAGATTAATGCGTTTGATATTGTTAAACTCAGAGACATTCTTTTTGAAAAAAATAACTTTATATCTGCAAAATAAAATTGTGCGTATATAGGATTTAGAACAAGTTCTTAAACGTATTAATATTATACTACCATTTGTGACTGACAAAGCAAAATGAAAAATCTACTATGAGTAAATAATTAAAAGGAGCTGTAATAAAACAGCTCCTTTTAATTTAAATTGTTGCATAAAGATTGGTTTCCCAAGCAGGAATATAAAGCTGATGTCTGATATATAACTTATAATTCGGATTCAGCGATTTTATCAGCAGCGGAATCTCGAAAATGTCTTCGTTGCGGTGATAAAGAGCAACCATTAGTTTAGGAGAATAATGTGAAATAGTCTGAGATGCACCCCATATAGCTTCACGTTCAAAGCCTTCAACGTCCATTTTAATTATCGTAGCATACTTATTTTCGAGAATGCTGTCTACTGACCGAGCGGCAACAAAATTATCAGAAGACGCATTAATAGCCGACTGCCTTCCAGCCTTTGCAGCAAAGGGAAGCGACGTATCAGTACACCAGGCTGCTGCATTATAGGCATAAACGTGCTTCATGCCGTCAACAAATTTAGCGAGCTTTTTAAAGTTCTTTTTATCAGGTTCAAGAGCATAAATAGAATGGTAAGTACCGTTAGTAAACTCCAGAAGCTCTCTTATGGTGTCGCCGTTATATGCCCCAAGATCAACATAAACCTCAGCATGGGTCGGTTTTATGATTTTATGATAAATATCAGCCTTAGATGATGTTACTGCGGAAAGGTATTCAATCTTGCCGCTTATTTTAAAATTGATTATATTGGCATAAACCTTTCGTGAATAATCATCCGCAAGACTGTCGTAAACGAGCTGTATTTTTTCTGCATTCTGAATACAGTATTCATACGTGAAAAGGCCTCCGCCTGCAACGGGCACATCCGGAACATAAAGCGGATGTTTTGCAGCAATAGCATGAATCTTATCAACAATTTCCTGATATCCGGCAGCAAATGCGAGAACGACAACGAAATCGTCTACCATTTCTTCTATTTCAGAGAGCTTGTGTACACGAAATCCCTCGAATGAATGTCCACGAACGAAATCATCGCTTGCAAAAATTCCTGAAACAGCTATATCACGTTCTCTGAAAACTGACATTATTTTAAGTGCGCCGTCACCCATTCCATATATAAAAATCGGTCTTTTTTCGGCTTTAAGCCTATCCCAGCAGGATTGTTTTTCTGTTATAAACGAGAGCATTTAATTTATCACCCCGAATTTAAAATTGGTCGTCATAATCGCTGTAGTCATCACATTCATCACAGTGATCGTGATTCAAGCCCATCATGTCTCTTCCACGAATACCGTATTTATCACGCATTATAGTGAGATATTTATCGATAAGCTCGGAAACCATACGGACATTTTTTATGCAATGTACCTCTTTTGACGGAGTATCGGTATCTTTGCTGTAAATTATGATAGTTCCGCAGCCGAAAAGTCTTTGAAAAAACGGAAATTTAACTTTTTTGTCGGTAATTTTATAAAGATCTATTTCATCCTCGTCAATACTGAGAAAACCGGTACGTGTTATAAACTTGGTTTCCGTAAGATAATATCTTGTAAATGAGATAGGAAGTCCGAATAATGTACGTTTTTTGTCAGTCCAGACATACTTGAAGGCATTTTTTTTCATAGATGAATCCTCCTGTCATAATAAAAATAGTTTACATATATTATTCTACCACAAAAAACATCATTAGTCAACAAATTTCTGCAATATCATCAGGGTATTTCAAGGCGCTTTTCTTAAATCAAATGTCAGCCGGTTCATTAGGAGTTATCTCGCCCGAGCTTATATATTGAACGCTATGATATAAAAATCAGGTCTAATCGCTCTGAAAGACGCAGCGCCATTCATTTATTACATAGGAAAATAATAACCCCCGAAATTTTATCTTTCGGGGGTTTAAAGCAATCGTATTTCGATTATTTTACTTGAATACAGCGAGAAGGAATCCTGCTGCGATAGCAGAACCTATAACTCCGGCAACATTCGGTCCCATAGCGTGCATAAGAAGGAAGTTGGATGGATTTGCTTTTTGTCCTTCTGTCTGCGAAACACGGGCTGCCATCGGAACGGCTGATACTCCGGCAGAACCTATGAGAGGATTGATCTTTCCTCCGGAAAGCTTATACATGAGCTTTCCGACAAGAAGTCCGCCGATAGTGGAGAAACAGAATGCTGTAAGACCAAGGAAAACGATCTTGATTGTTTCCAGTGAAAGAAAACGGCTTGCAGCAGTTGTTGCTCCAACTGAAATTCCGAGGAATACTGTTACGATGTTCATAAGAGCATTCTGAACTGTATCTGAAAGTCTTTCTGTAACTCCGCACTCTCTCCAGAGATTTCCAAGCATAAGGCATCCTACAAGAGGAGCTGTTGACGGAAGAAGAAGAATTACAAACATTGCAACAATGATCGGGAAAATAATTTTTTCTGTTTTGGAAACCTGACGGCTCTGCTCCATTTTAACCTTACGCTCTTTCTCTGTTGTGAGCAGTCTCATAATCGGAGGCTGAATCATCGGAATAAGCGCCATATAAGAATAAGCTGCAATGGCGATAGGTCCGAGAAGATGAGGTGCAAGCTTTGTTGTCAGGAAAATAGCGGTAGGACCGTCAGCTCCGCCGATAATACCGATAGAAGCTGCTTCCTGTCCCGTAAATCCGAGGCAGACTGCTCCGAAGAAAGCCAGAAATACTCCCATCTGAGCGGCTGCTCCAAGAAGAAGGCTCTTAGGATTTGATATAAGCGGACCAAAATCGGTCATAGCTCCGACGCCCATAAAGATAAGCGAAGGATAGATTCCAGCCTTAACGCCTATGTAGAGAATATCAAGAAGTCCGCCCTCTCTCATTATTGCGCCGTAGCTGTGATAATCCGGATGAGATGGATCAAGGAAATTATCCCAGAGATCAAGATGATAAAGAGCGTCTGTCGAGCCTGCGCCGAAATATGAAAGGTTTACAAGCAGACATCCGAAAGCGATGCCTACAAGCAAAAGCGGCTCAAATTTTTTCTTAATACCGAGGTAAAGAAGAACGCATGAAATTAAGATCATGAGAAGATTCTTCCAGCCTCCGTCAACGAAAAAGCTTTGAAAACCCGATTCGTTCCAAAGGGTTTTCAGGGTTTCAAGAATATCCATTATGCGCCCTCCTTATGCTATGATAACCAGCGGAGCGCCTGTATCAACTACTGAACCCTTGCTTGTAACGACCTGAGCAACTGTTCCGTCTTTAGGAGCGACAATTTCGTTTTCCATTTTCATTGCTTCAAGAATAACAAGAATTTGTCCGGCTTTAACCGCATCGCCCTGAGCAACGTCGATTCTGATGATATTTCCCGGCATAGGAGCGGCAACTGTTTCGCCTGCTGCAAGATTAACAGGAGCGGCTGGTGCCGGTGCAGGAGCTGCTGCCGGTGCTGTGACAGCCGGAGTTGCAGGAGCAGCCTGTGCCGGAGCAAGAGCCTCGTATTCATCAAGGAGTACAGCCTTGCCGTGTTCAACCTCAACCTCATATGTTTTGCCGTTAAGTGTAACTTTATACTTCATAATTATTTAACCTCCTTAATTGAAATAAAGTGAAGCTCATTAAGAGGCTTCTGCATTTTATCAGCGACTATAGCCATGATCATTGCGGCTTCCTTATCCGGTACGTCGAAGAGCTTTACATGACCTGCTGAACCCGGAGCAACAGGAGCAGCCGGAGCGGCAGACGCTGTATTTGCAGAATTCTTTGCTGATGATGCAGCTTCTGCGGTTTTTTCAGCCTTTCCCTTTGCGTCCTTCGACTTAAAATACGCTCCTGTGCAGTAAAGAACGATCATAAGTATCAAAAGTCCGGCAAAAACTACCGCATATCCGAAAACTGCTGTAACAGCCGCATCAGAAATGCTGAGCTTATCGCCTTTATCAGCGGCCTTTTCTGCAATCTCTGAAACTGCTTCCGTTACTGTTTCGACAGAGATAGTACCAATTTCCATATAAAGCAACCTCCTTACATTTCCTCAATGGTATAGACTGCTTCATTCTCCTCCTGAGCCTTGCGGTTCTTAAGGAAGCTGAGTGTCTGATCGGGATAGCAGATGTAGCTCATGATATCCTCTTCACTGCGGCAAAGATCGCCAAGAGCTTCTTTAGCTGATCTGAATTCCTCTCCGGTTCTCTTCTTATCCTCAATGCGGCAGTCAACAGGCTGATTGTCACCAAGAACTTTTTTGATAAGTTCATCGCTTATAGGCGCAGGAGCAATACCGTATTCTCCCTTGATATAATTTTTAACTTCCTTGGAGATATTTTTGTAACGTTCGCCGACAAGAACGTTTGTAACAGCCTGATTTCCAACCATCTGTGAAAGCGGAGTAACAAGCGGAGGATAACCAAGATCCTTTCTTACCTCCGGAATTTCAGCAAGAGCAGCGTCGAATTTATCCATAGCGTGCATATCAGTAAGATTAGCGATCATATTGGAAAGCATTCCTCCCGGAACTTTATAAACAAGCGCCTGAGCATCGGTTGCAAGACTCTTCGGATTAAGCTGTCCGTTGTCGATATATTTCTGCTTGACAGGCTTAAAGAAATCATTTACCTTATTGATGATCTCCTCATCAAGACCTGTTTCAATACCGTACTGTTTAAGAGCATAATACATTGTTTCCGTTGAAGGCTGAGATGTTCCGCCGGAGAAGCATGAAGCGGCAGTATCAATAACGTCTATTCCCGATTCAATTGCTTTGGTAATAGTCATATAAGCCATACCGGTAGTACAATGGGTATGAAGAATAAGAGTCATATCGCCGATAGCGTCTTTAATGCCCTTGATAAGGTGTTCAGCCTCGTAAGGCGACATTGTTCCCGCCATATCTTTAAGACAGATAGTCTGGAATCCCATTTTCTTCAGTTCCTTGCACATTTCAATGTACTTATCGACCGTATGTACAGGACTTTGAGTATACGAAATGCATCCGGAAGCGATCGTATTCTTTGTTGCATATTTTAATGTGGCATTGAGAGCTGTTTCGATATTTCTGAAATCGTTAAGAGCGTCGAAAATACGTATAACATCAATACCGTTCTTGATAGAAAGCTCGATAAATTTCTCTACCACATCATCGTGATAATGCTTATAGCCAAGAAGATTCTGTCCTCTGAGAAGCATCTGGAGCTTTGTGTTGGGGAGATTTTTTCTTAAATTTCTAAGTCTTTCCCATGGATCTTCATTTAAATAGCGAAGGCAGGAATCAAAGGTCGCTCCGCCCCAGCATTCAATTGAATAGTACCCTGCTTTATCCATATCTGCGAGGATTCCCTCGTAATCTGCATAAGGCAGACGTGTAGCCATCAGCGACTGATTGGCGTCACGCAAAACCGTTTCTGTCAGTTGCACTTTTTTCATGTACAAGCCTCCTAAAATATATCTGAATAAAATATAAACGTGTAAATACTAAGGACAAATCCTAAAAATTACAACATTTGATTCTATTATAACATATCTCCAAAAAAATTTCCACTATTTTTTTAAATTTTTCTGAAAAAATTTCATAAGCCGATAATGTTATTTTATATATCAAAGGATATTATAGTGCATATCCATTGCCTTAATATGCAGTTTTAAAGCCTGATAAATGAATTAAATATGAATATATTTGCATATTGACTATTAATTGGAGCAGTGTTATAATATTTGTAGTAATAATCAACAAATCATTATGGGGGAATAATTAAATGAGAAAAAAGACTCTTTCCAAAAGAATTGCTTCGGCAATTATAGCAGCTTCTGTATGTGCAGGGGCAGGATCATTAAAAATACCGGATATCACTATGATTCCGGCATCAGTATCCGCAGCAGCTTCACAAAACAGAATCAGGATCGATATTAACAGAAATGACGGACGTAAAGCCCTGTATTCCAAAAATGCTGAAAACTGGCTTTATTCCGGAAGCGAATTTAAGTCCGGAGGGTTAACCTTCAAGCTGAGCAACGGCGGCTCTGCAGGAGAAGGTGTTGATGTTATCAACAATAAAAAGCTCCAGAAATATGACGGCACAACTCCTTACCTTACCGCCGACGGCGCTAAGATAAAGGACGGTGACAACGGAGGAATCCTTAAACTTGAAATCTCCGGACTTTCATCCGGTACGCATTCGTTTACAGGATGGCACTGCTGTATTGACAACGTTACAAACAGCTCTCTCAAGCTTACAGTTGACGGAAAAACAGTTCAAACCGGAATAAAATGTCCGACCAATGTTTCAAACAGCGACGATGCAGGTATGTCCTACGCCGAATTCGACGCTGTTTCGGGAAAAACTGTCACTATACTCATTCAGGGAGAGGGCAACGCAGCTGTAAATAACGCATGGCTCAACGGCTTTGAGATCGACGGAGCAAGTCCTTTTGCTTCAATTTCCAGAATCACTCCGTCCGACCGGTCAAATCATCAGAATATAGAAGACGGTCTTTCATGGACAGCCGGTCAGGGAGCTTCTTCCCACGATGTCTATATAGGCACAGATTACAACAGCGTTTTCAATGCAACAAAATCTTCTCCCGAATATAAGGGCACTGTTTCCAAACCGCATTTTGATCTCGACAGCAGTTACTCATCCATTCCGACGTATTATTGGCGTGTTGATGAAAACGGAAGCGGCGGAACTGTAAAGGGCAGCGTTTATTCATTCCAGCTTAATCGTCTCGCTTTTCCAACTGCCGAAGGCTACGGCCGTTGGGCAAGAGGCGGCAGAGGCGGCAGAATAGTTGAAGTTACTAATCTGAACGATTCCGGCGAAGGCTCGCTCCGTCAGGCGCTTGAAGTTGAAAAAGGTCCGAGAATCGTTGTTTTCCGTGTTGGCGGCGTCATATCTTTAAAAAGCACTCTTTATATACCGGATGACGGTGGAGACGTTTACGTTGCCGGACAGACTGCTCCCGGAGACGGAATCACTCTTACAAACTATGATTTCGGGGGTATGGGTTCAGAGGATGTCGTTATCCGTGATATTCGTGTAAGAGTCGGAGATATGAACGGTGAATCCACCGGCGGAATGGGACTTGCAAGCTGCAACAATTCAATTGTCGATCACTGCTCTATTTCATGGGCTACCGACGAGGGATTCAGTTCACGAAGCGCATCCAATATCACTTTCCAGTGGAATATCATCGGCGAATCACTGCATGATTCCGTCCATTACGGTTCGGGACATACCGGAACCGAAACCCACGCTTTTGCCGCCTCTATCAGCGGAAATAAGGGAAGTTTCCACCATAATCTGCTCATCGACTGCACAGGACGAAACTGGTCGCTTGCCGGAGGTATGGAAAACGACGGCGTTACATACGGCGGAGCCTTGGATATCAGCAACAATGTTGTCTACAATTGGCGTGACCGTACCACAGACGGAGGAGTTCGCAGACTGAATTTCGTGAATAACTATTATAAAGCCGGAGCAGAATCAAATTCCGGACTTCACATCGTTTCCACGGACGGAAATGAACTGAATACAAGCGATATGCAGAAAATGTATGTTTCCGGCAATATTATGACAGACTATGCCGGAACGCAAATTCTTAAATCAACCGATGATGCATGGGCAAAAGGCAAGGCTGTTTCAGGAGGAAAAAATTCTACCGTGAACGATGTAAAAAGCGATACGCCGTTCTTTGAAAATTATATAACTCTTGATTCCGCAGAAGAAGCTTATAAAAAAGTAACGAACACAACTTCCGGTGCAGGCGCAAATGTGCCAAAGCTTGACTATATCGACAGCCGCTATCATAATGAAGTTATAAACAACCAATATACCTATACCGGAAGCAAGCAGAAGCTTAAAGGCATAATCGACAGCCAGAATGATGCCGGAGGCTATCCTGACAGTTCTAATTTCAAGGGCGGAACAGCTCCCACAGATACCGATAAAGACGGTATGCCCGATACCTGGGAAAAAGAACACGGTCTTGATCCGAATGACGCTTCCGACGGCTCAATTGTAAGTCTTTCCGCTGACGATTACACTAACGTTGAAATGTATCTTAACGAGCTTGCCGGAGATCCTGTTGAGTATAACGGCGCTCCCGCAAGATCGGCTTTTGAAAATTTTGAAGCTGAAGATTACAGCAGCGAATCAGGCACAAAAAATGAAAATCGTGACGACGGCGGTTCTCATGTTGCATACATTGAAAACGGCGATCACATCTGCTTCAAAAACGTTGATTTTGAAACCGGAGCTAAAAGCTTTACCGCTAATTTGACCGGAAACGCAAGTGAAATAGAAATTTATACGGATAAAATTTCCGATACGCCCTCCGCTGTTATTAAATTTAACGGCAGCGGCTCGTGGAACAACTGGGAAGAGCTTTCATTCAATATCCCAACCATTACAGGCAAGCATGACATCTATCTTGTTTTCAAGGGCGGAAGCGGTTATCTTCTTAATATCGACCGATTTGTTTTCGGAAAGGATTCCGTTCCGCTTAACGGCAGACTTATTTCCAATCTTATTGTAAACGATACTGAACGTTCATCCGATTGGAAATTATCAGATAAAGCAGCCGCAGGTTCGCTTCTTTTCGGCGACAGAGAATTCACATTCAAAACCCTGCCGGATGAGCTGAACGGAGCTGAACAGATACTGACAGCCTGCAATTCAAAATTCTACGAAAATGACGCTGCTTCGTTTACAGCTTCCGAGGATATCACGGTCTATATCGCTCTTGACAATCGAGTTGAAAAGCTCCCGTCATGGATGAATTCATACGAAAAAACTGAAATGACAACAAGCTATAACGACGATTTTGATTTCACTTTCTATAAAAAGGATTTTGCTAAGGGAGACAAAATAATTCTCGGAGCAAACGGTCAGTCGGCATATTGCGTAAATTATACCGTTCTTGTTACGGAAAAAGCTGCTGATATAGTCACAACTACTACTTCGACAACCACAACCACTACCTCAACAACATCTTCTTCAACTACAACAACAGAATCATCTCCTGAAACAGCAGTGTGGGGCGACGCTAACTGCGACGATCAAGTAGATATGTCAGATGCGGTTCTTATCATGCAGTCAAATTCCAATCCTGATAAGTATGGCATTAACGGTTCTGATCCAACGCATATTACAAACCGGGGTTTGCTTAATGCCGATGTTTATGAGCATGGTACAAGCGGCGTTACAAACGAAGATGCGCTTATGATTCAGAAATATCGTCTGAACCTTGTAGGAACTCTCGATCCTGAAAAACAAAAGTAAAATCCAAATATATAAAAACAGAGCTGACGTATAAATCATCAGCTCTGTTTCATTGAAGAAATATATTCTCTTATCGCTTTTTGCGAAGCCAGATAACGTTCGTGAAATTCCGACGCTGAAATTCTCATTGCTCCGTTTCCGAGAATTATCATCTGTTCGACGCCGTCCGAGGTTGCAACTCTTACACGATGATTTTCAGAAAGTTCATGAGAAACTCTTTCTATATAAGTGTCAGCCGTTTCGGATTCTTTTGTGTAAACTATATTTATGTTCAGGTATTTTTCAATTTCACGAAATTTTCCCTTAACTTTATAAGCGTCAAAAACAAGTATCAGCTCGCATCCTGCAAATCCCTGATAATTGCACATCATATTAATAAGCTCTCCACGAGCAGCATCCAGATTTTCTTCGGCGATTTTTTTCAATTCTTCCCATGCAAAAATAATATTATACCCGTCAACAAGAAGATAATCCGGACCGCTGTATTTCGGAAGCTTAACCTGCTTATTATCAGCGATCACAGTTTTACTTTTTTTGAACGCTCTTCTGGGATCAGTTTTCAGCTTACCGTAAGTCCGCTCGAAAATCTCCATAAGCTCTTTATCGGAAACTGCATATTCAACATATTTTCTGGCTTTATTACGGTCGGATTCTTCATCGTCACTATTTTTTTCAATACATGACGGAATGTGCATATGTTTTTCCGTTTCATTCCATTTCACGATATATCCTGCTCCGTGCGAACAGAAAATGGAATCTGCGCTGTTTTCAACATCGCTGTCGCAGTCATAGCCTATGCTTTCAATTATTTTATCAGCGTTATGACATTCACGATATCCGCTTACAGTACAGCTCAGTCTTCCCCTGCCCCTTGTGTAACTGATTATCTCCGATTGATAACCGTTAAGCTCTGAGACCGGAGCGCATCCGGTTATTACAGAAGTGTCGCCAAGTGATTCCGGAGCATTAAATTCTGCCGACATATGCTGCAAATCTGAAATAGCTCGTCCGACGTATTCTGACGGAACTTCCAGTTCGTAGTCATAATAAGGCTCTAAAAGAACACTTTCAGCTTTTCTTAATCCCTGACGAACAGCTCTGTACGTAGCCTGTCTGAAATCTCCTCCCTCAGTATGCTTTATATGAGCTTTTCCTGCGGCAAGAGTTATTTTCATATCCGTAATTGATGAACCAGTAAGAACTCCTTTATGTTCTTTTTCTTCAAGATGAGTCAGAATAAGTCTCTGCCAGTTTCTGTCGAGCATATCCTCCGAACATGATGATGCAAACTGTAATCCTTTTCCACGTTCAAGCGGTTCAAGGAGCAGATGAACTTCCGCATAATGGCGAAGCGGCTCATAATGACCAACTCCCTCTGTTTTATTACGGATAGTCTCTCTATAGGCGACCGCACCGTCTGTGAATTGAACCTTATATCCGAATCGCTGTTCCGTTATCTGTGTAATCACCTCAAGCTGAACCGCTCCCATAAGCTGAATATGTATTTCATGAAGTTCTTCATTCCAAACAATATGAAGCTGGGGATCTTCATCTTCAAGCTTTCGCATATCTTTAAGGGCATCGTATACGTTCACATTTTCCGGAAGTAAAAGTTTATATGTCATAACAGGCTCTAAATAAGTTCTTTCGCAGTTTTTTACATAACCTATCCCCTGTCCGGCATAAGTAAACTGCAATCCGGTAACAGCACAGATATCGCCCGCTTCGGCAATTTCCGCATTGCGGAATTTATCGCCGGAATAAAATCTGATTGAACTTATTTTTCCGGAAACATCTTCACCGTCGGAATTTTTGTAATTTATTTCCTCACGCATTCTCAGCTCGCCGCCGGTTATTTTCATGTGAGTAAGACGGCTTCCCTTTGCGTCGTAGGATATTTTATACACCATTGCTCCGAACGCCTTATCTCTTAATGGTTCAGCAGTAAAACGATCAAGCCCCTTCACAAATTCGTCCACACCGTTCATTTTTAACGCTGAACCAAAAAAGCACGGAAAAAGCTGTCTGTCTGAAATGGCAGCAATTATATCTTCATCATTTATCCCGGCTTCGCTGAGATATTTTTCCATAAGCTCTTCACTGCAAGCTGCTGAATTTTCGTAAACAAGCTCATCACTCTCTGAAAAATCGACGCATGATACAGATAATCTTTTCTGAAGATCTGACAAAACCGCACTTTGTTCCGCTCCGATAAGATCCATTTTATTCACGAAAATAAAAACAGGAATCTCATATCTTTGAAGAAGCTTCCATAGAGTAAGCGTATGACTCTGAACTCCGTCGGTTCCGCTGATAACAAGAACAGCGTAGTCAAGAACACGCATAGTTCTTTCGGTTTCAGCGGAAAAATCAATATGTCCCGGAGTATCAAGCAGAAAAAAATTAGTATCGCCGCTTGAAAATTCAGCCTGATGCGCAAAGATAGTAATTCCACGGTCACGTTCAATCGTGTCGGTATCAAGCGCAGAATTTCCATTATCTACTCTTCCGAGCCGACGAATTTTTCCGCTTTTATAAAGCATGGCTTCTGCAAGAGTAGTTTTTCCGGAATCGACATGAGCAGTAATTCCAATTGTAATTTTTTTCATAGAAAAATAACTCCAATAATTATTTGTTAACTCAAAGAATCACTGATTAAATTCCGCTTTACTGCTTTTCACGGAATCATCCTGCATCTTTCGCACAAGGTTTAATCAGTGATACTTTAATTATATCACATTTTTTCCTTTTTGTCTACATAAAAAGTCACATTACAGCGTAACTTTGAATATAATACAATGATGATATTGTTCTATAAATTAAAGCTTGCTAAAGGGCGCAGACAAAAATGCGAAATATCAAAGCTTTCATACTATCATATGTCAAAATCTGCAACACAGAGATTTTTGTATTTTTGACAGAAATTGCCGGCAATATTTAGTTGGAGGAGCAATAATTAAAAGGAGGTCATTATGAGCGATTTTAATTTTAATTCTTCCTGTGAGGGAGTGCCTGTAAGAGTGAACAGGGTGTTTGACAGCTGCAGCGATAAAGATTGTCTTGCCGAAATTCCGGTAACTATCTGCTCAGGAGCTATTTCATCCAATATAAACATAGTACGAAGCCGTGCCGCATCCGTTGAAAACGTAAGTATAAGCGTTGAACCTGTTCCGTTCAACAAGGGATTTTATTCAATCGACATTACATTTACATTCTGCCTTGAAATTCTTGGCTATGAAAATTCAAAATGTGCTCCTATCATTCTTCAGGGAACAGCTTATGCTTCAAAAAACTGCATACTTTATGGAAGCGAATCATCTGTGAAAACATTTACTGATTCTGAAACCTGTTGTTCATTGACAAATAATACACCATGCCGGGCTGGCAATCCTCCGACTGCAAGCGTTTCAGTTCTTGAACCCGTTATCCTTGAAACGAATATATGCAGAAATTCTTCTAATATTAACGATCAGAATTCAACGCCGCAAATTACTGTTACTCTCGGACTTTTTTCTGTTATCGAGCTTTCACGTCCGGTTACGATAATGGTTCCAACCCTTGATTATACTATCCCGCATAAGCAATGCTGCAATGAATCCGATTCCCCCTGCGAAGTATTTGAAAAGCTCAAATTTCCTGAAGAGGAATTTTCTCCGCAGTCGCTCTGCAGCTGTGAAGAGGAATGTGATAATACGGCTTCCGACATGAGTTGATCTCAGTTTTATCGGTATCTCTGTAATGAGAAGAAAAAAACACGGCAGATCAAACCGGCGTCCGATACTCGGTGCAATTATTCTTATTATAATAATTCTGCTTCTGATTTTTTCAATTATTAAAACAGATAAAGCAGTCCGACCGGTTGCCGCAATGCAGGCGGAGCATTATGCAAAAAGCTCAGCAAGCGAGATCATTTCAGAAGCGGTTCTTGAATATCTTGAAGAAAATCGTTTTTCTTATGAAGATTTTGCCGCTGTGCTTTATGACGAAAACGGCAATGTCGTTTCTGTTGAGGCTATACCATATAATATAAATAAAGTACAGTCCGGATTAACGCTTATGATAAACCGAAAATTCAGTTCTGCTTCTGAGACTTATTCAAAAATTCCTCTTGGTTCGCTTACAGGATCGTATATGCTTGCCGGAAAGGGACCGTATATACGCATAAGAATCTGTCCGGCAGAGAAAGCTTCTGTCGAGCTGAAAAGCTGCTTTGAATCCGCCGGAATTAATCAGACAAAACATCGCATCTCTGCTGTAGTAACAGCGGAAATAGAATCATCTCTGCCAATTTATTCATTTGAGACCGAAGTGAGCTTTGAGTTTCTTCTTGCGGAAAACGTTCTTATAGGAGATGTTCCCGAATACAGCAGAATGGCTTTTGCAGGATAAAAAGCTGCCTCCTCAGTGTGGCACTCATGAGGAATTTCAAGCCATAGTATTTCTGATTTTATAGTCGGAAGTACTATGGTATTTTTTATTGACATATTGCTGCTGCCGTGATATAATTTTAGTAAGATAAATCGGTATTTATGGAGGATAAAACAGTGATGAAATTAGTTAGACCAACAAAAAAATTGAAAGATCAAGCATTGGATTTTAAGAAAAAACCTGGTTTGATTGATTTGTATCATGAAGTATATCATGCAGAACAATATCTTAAAATTGGTAAGGAAAGTTATATAGGTTTAGGGTCATTGACAAGGGAGAATTATGTTTTCAATAGAATTATGGGAAATAGTTATTTGTTTAATGAAGCAGAATTACAAGGAGCCATTAACTATATTGAAAGGTTGTTGAAATGAATATAATGAAGAAACTACTAAAACTTGATGAAGTTAATTTTACAACAAATCTCAAAAAAAGTGATATAATAAGAATTGCTGAAAACTATGTTGAAGGCAAAACAGAAGAATATGAGATAAATAAAACAAATATTATATATGATGCAAATTCATATGTAGTAAATGAACCAGTATGGTATATTGACGTCATTTCGTTAAAAACAAAAAAACTATGGCCTGAAGCATATGACTGTCTTACTATTTCTGATAAATATGGTAAAGTTGTTTATGTAATGAATGATCATGGAATTGTGGTTGAAAAATACTAAATACAGCTCAGCAGTGAAAAAAAGAGTAGTAATTGGTGCATATGATTCAATAAGCGGTAAAATTGCAGTAGCCCATTCAGGAGCACCCATAGCATCAGCTGGAGTTCATCCAGAATTGCTTAATAGGGCATCCAGAATAGGTGAATGCGGAGAGATTACCAAATATGGAAATAGACTTGGTGTATGTGCAGAATTTATAGCGTCAAATCAATTAGTCATTGATGGCAGTCATGTACAATTTATAAGGTTTACTCCTGCTATTCGTCAAGATAAGCTAATACCAACACATATGGCAACTGCTTGAATATGTTTACTGAGGCGTTTAAAGTTCAGAGGATGATTCAATGGATTAATAATTCTTTGATTTGAATTGTGATCCAATTGAATGCAAAAAGTGAGTTATATTTTGTATATCGAACCATCAAGAAATATTAATGATGATTCGATATACTATTTTAGAAGGTGCTGTATGAATTTGGAAGTCAACAATTTTATTGAATTAAATGCATGGTACGCTATTGATAAATATGGTCGGATTATTGAATTTCTGACATCAGGATTTGGAAATATTCCTAAATTTGTTTATGCATATGAAAGTAATAATAAGATGCTTGAAAATTATTTTGAAACGAAAAGCATCAATCATTATCTTAAAGTGACAGGAAAGGATTATTTCTGCTTTGATGCTTGTATAGGCGAAGGAGATACTACGAATTATTTAAAATTAACAACGCCAAAGAAACCATTACTGATATCTGATCTGCCGCCAAAAATTTCTGAGATTTTATCAAATAATATTCTGAATATTGATGTCGAAACGAATGATATCATTGCAGTGGAACATACATATAGTACTCGGATGTCCTTTGAAGATCTGGTTTCAACAATAACAAAAGGACAATTTCGTTTAAACTTTAAAAACAGATATTTTTCTATAGATTTTAAAACCAAATTGAAACTCAAAAAAGTCAACAATATATTCAAAAAAAGCAGTGCCGCATTTATGGAGATAAAATCTGCTATTGAAGTAGTTGATCAAATTGAAAATATTAAAAAATATTACGAAATAACAACTTCTCAAGGAGAATTTGTATTATATTTTGTATATAAACGGGATATTGTTATTTATGACGAAAGCGATTTGTATTCAGTACAGATTTCAAAAAAAGATAAAGCAATATTTGATTTTAACGATAAATCAGGGGTATGGATTAAAGCTTAATATAAATTGATGCAGTCGGCGGTTTTGTATTAAAGGTGGTAAGGAAATTACAGATTCCAGTAAGAATATTGATTTTGTTGCAGCCGGATATGGTTATTAAGACTCCTGAAAATTTTTTAAAACATTAATTATTCAATCAGCTGTTTTTTTTGGGAGGTTAAGTATGAAAAAAATTGATAATACAATTGTCTTCTTTATTTCGAACACTGCGATTATGATTGCACTTATTGTTTTAAGCTTTTTTCTTTTATGGGATCTAATGGCAAGTATTATATACAAGATATTTTTAATAATTTTCATTCCATTACTTAATGCTTTTTTAGTTGAAAAAATACTATCACGTTGTGTTAATGCTGCGGTTAGCTTTTTTTTAGAAGATGAGGACAATAAGTAAATTGTGAATTTTAATAGTTAAATCTATTTTGACTTTTATTGCACTTAATCCTTATACTTATGGTATGAGGATTAAGATGCTGGATTACCTACTTACGTTCTCTGTCTATGTTGGTAAAACAATTTATTATACTCAAAAACTATTGAAATAATGAGGAATTAATGATGATAAAAGAGATGAATCGCAATATATTACGTGAAAACTTGATAAAAACAATAAAAGAAATAGATGCAAATCAAGATATTTCCAAAATAATATTAAAAATAGAAACGTACGAAGAAAAAGGAAAGCCCTTAAATGCATACGATGAAATAATGCATCTAAATATTTTAAATGTGAACAGAATAAATAAAATGATATTTACAATTGACCAGGCTTTAGATTCATTAACTTTATTGATTTCTGCATATAATATGCCAATAGTTCCAATTTGGATTAATGTTGAATATTCATGTAATAGAGAAGAATTTTCCATATATAAATTAATATGCAGCAGAAGATATAGAAAACCTTCTTTATTGAGAAATCAGGAAACAGGTCATCCGCCGTTTAAGGCTATAATAAAATAGCTTATAATTTAAGGCAGTAAAATTCTTTTTTTCATAAGTTGTCTCCTGATTTGAATCGTTACTTATATTTTTGGCAAAATTGCCTGTATTTTATATTATAGTGCGGTCAAAGCATAATTTCAATATTTTGCTGACACAAACCGATAAGCGGCAGCAATTACTGATAAGCGGTCGACAGTGTAAAAAATAGCCGTCATAGTTAAGAAATGACCACAAATGCCGAATAAGGTCACTTATACTATTATTGTACGTCGTCAATGATTATTAATTTTAGGCATAAAGAAAAAGATATTCATTATACAGCTTTTTTCAAAATAAAAACATAATTGTATTGACAAAACAACTATAAATATTGTATAATAAATATATTAGTATTTGTTCTGATTCTGAGAATAAAATTCTGAAATACGCTTTATTGCGATAATACGGAGGATAAATTATGTGTGGAATAGTTGGCTTTACCGGAACAGAGCAGGCTGCTCCGATTCTGCTTGATGGACTTTCCAAGCTTGAATACAGAGGTTATGATTCAGCAGGCATTGCCGTTCGTGACGGCAGCGGAGAAACAGAGATAGTAAAAGCTAAAGGCAAGCTCAATGTACTTAAAAAAATGACTAACAACGGTGAAGCCGTTAAAGGAAGCTGCGGTATAGGACATACAAGATGGGCTACTCACGGCGAACCTTCAACGCTTAACGCTCATCCTCACGGCAGCGACGATGAAAATGTTATTGCCGTTCATAACGGTATTATTGAGAATTATCAGGAACTTCGTGAAAAGCTTATAAAAAGCAATTATGAATTCAAATCGCAGACCGATACGGAAGTTGCCGTTAAGCTTATTGACTATTACTATAAGAAATACGGTCTCGGACCGGTTGACTCAATAGCTCGTGCAATGATTCGTATAAGAGGTTCTTATGCGCTTTGCGTTATGTTTAAAGAGCATCCCGGCGAGATATATACAGCAAGAAAAGACAGTCCAATGATAATCGGTATTGCAGACGGTGAAACTTATGTTGCTTCTGATGTTCCGGCAATTCTTAAATATACAAGAAACGTTTATTATATTGGAAACATGGAAATTGCAAAGCTTGAAAAGGGAAATGCAACATTCTATAATATCGACCGTGAAGTGATTCAGAAAGAACTTACTGAAATAAAATGGGACGCTGAGGCTGCTGAAAAAGGCGGTTACGAACATTTTATGCTCAAAGAAATTCATGAGCAGCCAAAGGTAGTTCGTGATACTATCAATTCTGTTATTAAAGACGGGAAAATTGATTTTAGTTCTATCGGACTTTCCGATGAAGAAATGCAGAAAATAAGCCAGATCTATATTGTTGCCTGCGGTTCGGCATATCATGTCGGAATGGCTGTTCAGTACGTTATTGAAGACCTTACAACTATACCTGTAAGAGTTGAGCTTGCATCGGAATTCCGCTACAGAAAAATGACTCTTGTAAAAGATAGTCTTGTAATTATCATCAGTCAGTCCGGAGAAACTGCCGACAGTCTTGCCGCTCTTCGTGAAGCTAAGGATAAAGGTATAAAAACTCTTGGAATTGTTAACGTAGTCGGTTCTTCTATCGCTCGTGAAGCCGATAACGTTTTCTATACTCTTGCCGGACCTGAAATTTCCGTTGCTACTACTAAAGCTTACAGCACACAGCTTATTGCAGGCTATCTTCTCGCTATGCAGTTTGCAATTGCAAGAGGTGAGATGAGCGAAGAAAAGTGCAGTGAAATGATTGATGAACTCTACACTATTCCTGATAAGATTGAGAAAATTCTTGAGGATAAAGAGAGGATTCAGTGGTTTGCAAATAAGCTTGCCGGAGCTAAAGACGCTTTCTTTATCGGCAGAGGAATAGACTATGCTATCAGTCTTGAGGGAAGTCTTAAAATGAAAGAAATCAGCTATATTCATTCTGAAGCATATGCTGCCGGAGAACTTAAACACGGTCCGATAAGTCTTATTGAGGACGGCATTCTCGTTATAAGCGTTCTTACTCAGCAGGATCTTTACGAAAAAACCGTAAGCAATATGGTTGAAGTAAAAAGCCGTGGAGCTTCTCTTATGGGACTTACAACATATGGAAACTACAGTATGGAAGATACTGCCGATTTTACCGTTTATATCCCTCAGACAGACCCTCATTTTGCAGGAAGTCTTTCCGTGATTCCATTGCAGCTTCTTGGATATTACGTTTCTGTTGCAAAGGGATATGATGTTGATAAGCCGAGAAATCTCGCTAAGAGCGTAACTGTTGAATAAATAAAAGGCTGCTCTTAAAGTATAATATCTATGTAAAAGTTTTAGCCCGAAAGCGGTTTGGATGTACCGTTTTCGGGCTTGTTTTTAATATTGTATTACTCGCATAAATCGGAACTTATAGGGCTATTCTGTATATATCTGCTTGCTCGCTTTCATATTCAAAACTCCGCTCATAAACACTACCATTTCTTATTATGGTCTTGATAGATGATTCATTATCCCTTTCAACAGATAAATGCAGTTCGCTCATTCCAATGTCACTTGCCACAGATAATAACTGCCACAGCATTTCCGTAGCATAGCCTTTTCTTCTTTCAGTCGGACGGACGCTATAACCACAATTACCTAAATCCTTCAAAAAATTATTGAGCGTATGTCTCAAATCAATAATACCTACAATTCTATTATCATCATCTACAGCAAAGAAGATGTCTGTTACAACCCAATTAGGATTTACAGTTTCAATACTCGTATTGGCAGTAACCGACTTAAGCCAATCACTATACTCATCTGTCTTATCAAACAGTTCGCTTCCATTGATTATCGTTTCATTGTTATCAAAAAATTCTTTTCTTAAGAAAACAAAGTTTACTGCTCCAATTGCGAAGATCTCATTGAGGACGAGGATTTCGACACGGTCAACGTTGAACCAGTTTGTACGGACTGCATCGAACATCACACTACGACCTGCGAGCGCTGCGGAAATACTGTCTGATTGCAAGATTCATACGGGGATGAATGCAACATATTATGCGGTCATTATTACAATAATCATTACACTCGATGCTCATGCTGCGATGCTCTGCTTCATGATGATGCACATACTTAAACGTATACGACTATTGCTTAAATATATACATCTGATGTAAGGACATTATTATGCAAAATTACTAAATGTCGTCAAAAACAAGCTGAATTCAGTTATCAGGAAAAAATAAAAACATCTCAGACTACGTTTTTTCACATATTTGTCTTTACCTAATGACGTTGCCCTTTCTGGATGTAAATAAAATCAATTCAATTTTAATACATTTCTTAGTTTTATGAATTTTTACTTTTTCACCTTGACAAGGTAAAAATTCAGTATTATAATAATTAAACAGTGAAAAGATACTCTTATTATGAATTACGAAACTGAAAATATAGAATTCAAATCGCAGTTTACTAAAAAATATATAATAAAGAGGAAAGAATAAGCAGTATTTTATCAACTGCCCACAGTAGTTTTATATTTTGAATTAAGGAAAACAACGCTATGAAAAACATTGATCCTAAACTAACCAAACGAGCCGATGCTTTTGAATTATGGATGAATGCTCCCATGCCAATGGTAACTTTATTTAAAACCTTAGACGTCACGAAATTGGTTAGATACAGTCGAAAACACAATTACAAATTTAATATGCTAATGTGCTGGTGCATCGGAAAAGCCGCTTCGCAAATTGACGAATTCTATATGCTTCCTGTTGACAAAAAGCTGATGCAATTTGATAAACTTGCGGTAAATACAGTTGTTATGACGAAGAATAAGAGTATAAGCACTTGTGACATTCCTTTTACTAATGATTTAAAGAATTTTAGCAAATGTTACCTCAAATTGACAAAAAAAGTTCATGATACTTGTTCAGCACTTGAACTCGGAGAAGAATATATGGTGATAGGTACATCTGCGCTTGTAAAATATGAACTTGATGGAATTGTAAATATTTATGCAGGATTTTATAATAATCCCTTTATGACCTGGAGCAAATATAAGAAGAAAATATTTAAAATAACTCTTCCCATTTCGTTTCAGTTTCATCACACCCAAATGGACGGTGAGCAAGCGGCTTATTTTCTTGAGCTTCTGCAAGCAGAAATAAACAGCTTGTAAACTGTATTTTTCTTAAATCAGTAGATTTTGATAAAAATATTGGCAAAAGTGCAGCGGTATCGGAATGATAGGCTACTCTACTATTAGTTACTCAAATTAAATCGCTGGTCGGTTGTTATTCAAGAATTAACCTCTCTTCCGTCCAAAATGCAAGTGAGAAAATTAATTGAAGCTAATACTAAGGATTTGAAGCAAAGATATATTTTAAAAATGAGGTAAAATGATATGGCAATGTGGAATCCGTGGCGTGGCTGCCACAAACATAGCGAGGGGTGCAGGTATTGTTATATTCATAAAGGCGACTTCAAGCGTGGAATCGATACAAATAATATTGTAAAGATGGATAATTTCTACGCTCCTATCGCTAAAAACAAATCGGGAGCATACAAAATAAAATCCGGACAGACAGTATATCTTTGCTTTTCAACGGATTTTCTGATTGAAGATGCCGATGAATGGCGTTCTGAATGTTGGCAGATGATACAGAAGCGTTCCGATCTGCACTTTCTGTTTTTGACAAAGCGTATTGAACGGTTTATGAATTGCATTCCCGTGGACTGGGGCGACGGATATGATAATGTTACGGTTGGCTGTACGATAGAAAATCAAGACATGGCTGATTACAGGCTTTCCATTTTCAACGAACTGCCTATCAAGCATAAAAATATTATCTGTCAGCCATTGATCGGAGAAATAAACATTACCGCCTATCTTGATAATGTTGAGTTAGTCGTAGTAGGCGGTGAATCAGACAGAAATGCCAGACCACTTGATTATGCGTGGGTTCTTTCTATACGGGAGCAATGCATCGCACACAAAGTACATTTTGAATTTCGGCAGTGTGGGACACATTTTATCAAGGACGGAAAAAGCTACACTCTGCCTACTCGTGACTTATGCAGCCAAGCCAGAAAAGCAAATATCAATTATTAATGACTCTCTTTTTTGTGCAAGAATAGAGAGGACAAATTAAAGAATAAGTGTTATAATAATAAAGGAAAATGTATGTCAACAAAGCGCAATATGTGCGGATAGGAGGTATCTCATGGAATGGGTTGAAAGGTTAAACCAAAGTATTAATTATATCGAGGAACATTTAAAAAGTGAAATTGACTATGAACAGCTTGGGCGGATCGCCTGCTGCTCCGCCTATCACTACCAGAGAATGTTTACTTATCTGGCAGGCATTACTTTGGCAGAGTATATCCGAAGAAGAAAAATGTCTTTAGCAGCAGTAGACTTGCAGAGCAGAGATGAACGGATCATTGATATTGCAGAGAAGTACGGTTACCGTTCTCCGACTGCATTTAACAGGGCGTTCCAGTCTTTTCATGGGATAGCACCCTCGTCCGTAAAAAATGAAGGCGTATCTGTGAAATCTTTTTCCCCAATTGTATTTAAAATTGCTGTTAAAGGAGCAACAGAGATGAATTATAGAATCGAAACAAAAGAGGCATTCCGCATCATAGGCGTATCTGCACCGCTTGATAAGGAAATCGAAAATAACTTTATGGTTGTGCCTAAGATGTGGCAGAATGCCGCTGCAAATGGAACAATACAGAAATTGGCAGAAATGATGGATACACCGCCAATGGGACTTTTGGGCGTGAGTGCCTGCAATGACGAAGAACAATGGAAATATTTTATTGCCGTTTCCAGTACAAAAATAAACAGTGAATTTGAAGAATATGCCGTTCCTGCATCTACATGGGCAATCTTTTCCGGAACAGGCACAAATCAGTCAATACAGGAATTGGAACAGCGAATCATAACTGAGTGGCTACCGACCTCCGGATATGAATATGCCAACGCTCCCGATATTGAGGTTTACTTAAATCCAGATCCGAAACACACACAATATGAGGTATGGATACCAGTATCAAAGAAAAAGGGATAACAGCGCAAAGCGGCAGCCGAAAGGCTGCCTTTTCTCTGTATGTCGAAACTTAATATAAAATCAAATTGTTTTTACCTATATACAAGAAATAACCGTTGAAATGTTGGGATTTTTCGGGTATAATATATATGAGAGAAGTGGTAGTAATGATACTTAGACCTGATTACATTAAAGCGATAGATCCTTTTATAGATTCTCCGCTTGTGAAAATACTTTCTGGAGTGCGGCGATTTGGTAAATAAACATCCCCCGCAAAAGGCGATTACACATATAGAACTATCTCAGGTTCTAATTGAAAGGTTGTGCAGAGTTTGGCTCTACACAGCCTTTCTTCTTACATAATACTGTTTGAAATCTGCCGTTGCCGTAGCAGTTACCACCTTGAAGCGGAACGTAATATCAACCTGTTGTGTCCGATTAGCCCTACCGCCCTCCGGTGCGTGAACAACGATCTTGTCGATAAGCTCGTGCATGATCTCAGGTGTAAGCTCAGTGAACTCCTCATACTTCTTGACGATATTTACAAAGTTCACAACATCGCTTTTCTTTTGTTCCTTGCGACTGATCGTCTCAGTGAGCTTGGCGGCATCGGCTTTCAGCCGGCTCTGCTCCGATTCATATCTTGCCGACATTGTAGCGAAACGCTCATCGGAGATTTTCCCCGAAACATTATCCTCGTATAATCTCTCAAACAGATCATCAAGTAAATAGCTTACTGTCCTCGATGATCTTACGCTTACGCTTCAGGGCTGCCTGAATGGACTTTTCAAGCTTATCGAGCTTGACATCGTTATCCGACAGAACTGCATTCGATCTCATTCGCATCACCTTGTTTCTTTATAGTTTCGCAGGATAATTCCATACCCCACGATAATATTATAGCGCGCTGTATCGCCGTTTGTCTATTCGCATTGCGCACGAACTTTCTGTTCCATTGAACCTTTTCAGTTCGACATTTTGTCCGGGTAAAATGAAAAAACTGCGAAGCTAAAATGCTTCACAGCTTTTAGGAAATAATCAATTTTAGTTGTCTCGACAAATTCTAATTTCTTTCACGCTTCACGATTTTCACTTCCGCAGCAGATTACATGACTGCACGCAATCCGATAGGTAATCACAAAATACAAGGCGTAGATGCCTGCAACTGCAAGGGCGATCCATAGGGCTATCTCCATAGCACGCTGACCGCTGAGACCCGCAAAGCCCCAGATTTCATAGATTTTCCCAAAGATCAGTCCGATGGGCACTGTCATCAGCAGTGGGTAAAGCCGCTCTCTCCCGGCAGATTGATGTCCATCAGGATGAGGTCACAGGGGCTGTTTTCCACGGTAGTGTAACCATTACTACGGAGCAATGTAATCAGTTCAGTGCGGATTGCCGCATCATCTTCAACAATTAAAATTTTCTTCATCTATTAACACCCATGCTGCCTTTCCATGCAGCACTCGAATAAACCGGGAGCTGCCGGAATGAATATGATTTTCATTTTCTGACTGCAAGACAATAATTGACATTATCAAACGCAGTCATCCTATGGGATGGATTTGCCTTATTATAGGACTCAAAGTATTCTTCTGTCATTTTTTGTGGATTTAAGTGTTCATATATCAAAAAATCATGAGCAGAGAGAAGCTTTTCTATTTCTGCATAGGAATAGCTCGCCAACATTTTCTCGTTAGCTGCACCTGCCAGCAGGGATTGCCTTTTTGTTCGATGTCCTGCTTTTTCGGTATAGCTGTTCTCATCGGGATAATCAAATATGACACAACTTTCTTTCGGTAAAGCGGAACTTATGACAGAAATCAAAGCTTCAAAGGTTTGCTTTGAAAGATAATAGGCGACACCAAGAATCGCACAGCAGCTTATTTTTCGGCGGTCAAATGCTTCATGATTCAGTAATTTCTCCTGCCAATAATCTTCTGTGAAATCAGCCTCAATGTAATGAATATTATCAGGTATCACATATTTTGCATTTTTCAGACGTGCTTGCTTATCATATGCTGTAGCAGGATGGTCTATCTCGAAAATTTCCAATGCATTTGCCCACGATGGCTGACGATACGCAAAAGTGTCATAACCGGCGCCGAAAATCAAGTATTGCCTTGCGCCGATTTTAATCGCCCGCTCAAGTGATTTTTCCGCAAAAACAGACCTGCCAAGCGGAGAAGGAGATAATTGATTATCCACAACCCATCTCAGGGCTTCCTGTGAATTTCCCGTGAAAGCCGGATTGAAAAAATTTATACCATCTGACATGGATTTGAATTCATTATGAAGCGTGAGAGGGAGAAAAGCAGACAGAGGACACAGGAGAAGCACAAGAAGAATTATCTTGAATAACACAATGCCCTTAGACGAACGGAAAAGCTTCTCAGCACCGTTGACGATGATATAGAGCGCATTGTTCGCTGAAAAAGAAAGGTGGCTCAGGGAACGTTTTACACGCTATCTGAGCTGCCAGTGCTTGTAAAATCAACTATTCTAAAAAGTAACCGTCACCCTGTCCTATAAGTAAAAATGTAGAAGCGTTCGCAAATCTACGCATCGCTTGGGTATGTACCCCACTTGAGGAGAACGGTCGGCAGATAGCCATACATATCATATTCGGTTACTTTTAGGCAACACCGTACAATGCGCCTTCATAGTATCTATCAATAGAAAAACGACCAGCAAAATAGCTGATCGCATAGAAATATTCTGTATTTCATTCACAAGGCGCACTGAACCAGACCGTCAGAGATTTTCTGCCAGCCTCATTTGTCTTTCCATATCTTTATTATACCTTACTTTTTCACTTTTTGCAATTGTGCGGTGTTGCCTATATGCCAAAGCATCTGTTGGAGTTAATCCGGCAGAGGTTTTTTTGGTTTTCTTCATTTTTCTGACTTTATATGTTTAAACAGCAAGATGCCCTTTACAACAAACAGGAAAAATGCAATGGTTACGGCGTAAGCTTCTCTTGTCATTGCCAGGAACAATATCACCAGAATGCTAAGTACAATTGAAAAAGCTGTAACAATTTTCTGCCCTTTATTTAACTCGAATTGTGTTATAATAATTTTTACAGCACCAACAAGCACAAGAGTGAGAAACATAATCCAATATAGCATACGGTTAAATGATGTTGTTTCTGTATAAGCAAACAGATTTACTGAATATATGTATCCGTTAATCGGATTTGGATAAAGCGGAAGAACAATGAGTATAAACGAAAACAAATCGACTATACCTGTCAGCAAATTACACGTTTTTTGAATATTTGATTTATTTTCCTTTTCTGCAATAGAAATCAGTTTTTCTCCAGTCAGTAATTCATCAATTGATACTGAAAAATATTTTGATATTTCCTTTAATGAATCAATGCTGGGATATCCTCTGCCCGATTCCCATTTTGAAACGGCAGTTCTGGATACAAATAATGCCTCTGCTAATTCTTCCTGAGTTAAACCTCTGCTTTTTCTTAATTCCTGTAATTTTTCATTGAATTCCACAGAAGAACCTCCCAATCAGCTTTTTTTCTTTTCATATAGTAAAACAAATGCTTTATATATGCAGAATAAACCGGCACTTAAAAACACACTGCCAATTATATCAGTAAACCAATGAACACCGGAAATAAGTCTGCCAATTACCATAAAAGCTGAGAATGCGATAGTCAAAACACATATAATTCTTTTGGCAGAAGTTCTTTTCAGTCTTCGGTTCATCTGTTCAACAAGTGTCGGCATAACACTTAAAACAAGAAGTGTTGTTGATGAAGGATATGATGCCTCCATAATCCCATTTATAAGAACGGGTCTGTAATTGATAGGAATCATTTCAAAAACAGCATAACCGATTATTACTAAAATATAATAAATACCCAAAACGATAATGTCACAGTCAACTTTCAAAAGACCTCTTCTCTTAATCAGCTGACATAATCCAAGCACAGCGAATCCTATGCAGACGAAAAGCGGTACAAGTCCAAGCCAGTCCGTGATAGTGTATATTGTCATGTGAACACCTGTAAGCTTATGAAACCAACTATTAAATGCCGCAAAGCCAATATCAGTTCCGTTTTGTCCGATTGATTGTACATCCACAATCCGAATCAAAAATGTCCATAATACAAATGCTCCAAGGAACACTGCTCCCGATAATAAAAATCTTTTTCCGTTCTTTTTCATTTTTTCTATGTCCTTTCAATTTGAATTTTACCTTTCGGCTGATTCAAAGTATATCATCGGGCATAGAAAATAACAAGAATCCCTCTGTCACATCACTGATATGATTCGTAACATTCCCGAAATTACGTTGTTTTTTCTCTGATACGTTCCGTATCATTCGCATAAATACGAGATTTTACCATGAATAAAGCAGTTTATACCTATAACGGCCATATTTTACTTTGTATATATGACCATAATACTTTTGCCCTTTACAATATATCGTACTTCCATCTTTTCAAACCCTGCTTTCTTACCGATATCTTTAAGGCAACACCACACAATTGCAAAAAGTGAAAAAGTATGGTATAATAAAGATATGGAAAGACAAATGAGGCTGGCAGAAAATCTCTGACGGTCTGATTCAGTGCGCCTTGTGAATGAAATACAGAATATTTCTATGCGATCAGCTATTTTGCTGGTCGCTTTTCTATTGATAGATACTATGAAGGCGCATTGTACGGTGTTGCCCAAACGGAACTTGTTCGGCGTAAGCCCCGAAATTTACCTGAACCGCCTGATATAATGATATTTGCTTATGAACGAACTGTCAGCGAAACTTTGTATATTGTCATCAATTTCGGGAAAACTTTCTATCATTTGCCTGCCATTTTCAAGCAGTATATCTGTCTCACTTGTCAGAGCTTCGTAAGCCGCATCGTAAATAGCCAATACTGTTGTGCATAGTCTTTGAGCCATGTTTCTTTCTGGTTCGGACAATTCTAACCTTACACACAGTCCGTTAACAACAGCAATTACAAAGTTTGTATAAGCGTTTTTTTCCAGAGAGAATAGGTCTTTTTTTATGCACATTGTCAGCATACAAACAGGTTCGTCAGATGTGAGCGAATGGTTTTCATAAGGCAGCACTGAAAACACATCGCTGCTATCAAGCAAGTGTTCTTTGCCATTAAGCTTAAGGCAAGCACTGCCAGTAACTATTCCGCTAACAACAATATCCGATGCATGGCTATGCTCACCAAACCGCAATACGTCATTTTTAATGACAATATATTCCAACTGTTCGCTGCGGTAAAGGATCATTTTATTCATTATTCTCACCATTATATTATTCATTAATGTTATTTTACCACGTTTCCCTCGAAATTGCAACGAGTTTGGAACTGATTTTTAAATTCTTTTAATGGGGAATCGTCTTTTGAACGTAAAGTCTGTAAACTAAAAATTCTATATACAAAAAAGGGATATGCTTTCGATTAGAGCATATCCCTTTATCATAGCCTGCCTATTTGTCTTTCGATTTGGTGAGATACTTCTTTATGGAGCATCACCGAAGCCGGAGGTTTTCTAAATACAAAAATTGCCTCTAATTGTATGTTGGAAGCATTGAGAGAGTGGTTTGCGATAGTCATAAAATCCCTTGATACTGACTCTGCCTATTAAGTGAACTGGGAGCGATTTTTCAATCGCTCCTTTAGTTTTACAAATAAAGATCTATTTCATATTCATTGTTGATAAGCACATAGTTCACAGCATATTTTTTGGCAAGCTCCAACATCCGAGCATTATCAGCTAAAATATTCTCTATTGTGCAATCTTCATCATCTAAGCGATTTTCAATAACACTTGCGTATCGCTTTATGTCAGCAAAATGATTTGTTATATAGTCCGCACTCATTATAAGGCAAATATATTTGATATGATCGAGATATTCTTTTTCAAAATTTTTTTCCAGTCAAAAGGAATATAACATCCCTCTACAATAAGATTCTGACTGTTTTCTATAGCAGTTTTAATCATTTCACAAACAATAGGCCATAAATAAGTTGTAAGATCAGAATCCTCGCTCATTGGAGTAAGCTCAGTATTTCCACTTCGGATCAAACCCATTTTCAAATGATCTATTGATAGGTAAGGATATTTATACTCTTCAAGTAATTTTTGAGCAAGAGCAGTCTTGCCAGTATGTGATGCACCAGTTATCAAAATAATCATTTTATTCTTTAACCTCTACAGATACTATTTGACACGTAGATTATGTCCAGCTTATTTTCCTTATCTTTATCTTAGAGGCTGTTATCCTAATCGTGTCAAAGTCTGTCGTGATGAATGCAAGCTCAACAGGATAAGATCATGCTTTAACCGTTCTGTTGAGCTCAGGGCTGAATTCTTTTGTTCCCATATATGCCAGAGCGTCACCGGCCCTTATCCTGCCTGTAGGCAAATCGACTGTGCCAACGACAAGGTGATCTCTCGTAGCGGTCTTTGTGAATGTACGCTGCATTAATTCAGCATCAAGCTCGGTCTGACTTATGAACTTCAGATTAGCCTGAAAAACTTCTTGTATATCCAGTTGCTCCTTTAATAATCATAGATTATAAGTGTGCCATACTTTTCCGAATGCCGTACCGCAGCAAATGCTTCAATAAGCTGACTCCGCCAATTTGTAACATCTTCGAGTATCTCTTGAACCGATACAGTCCCATCTCTCTGCTCGGCAGGTCTGACGATGTTGACTTGTATTCCATTTTCCTCGCCACACTGCTGAACCGAAGTTTTCCAGTTACGCGAGTAGTATCTGGTCATTTTTTCTGCATATATATCAAATCCCATAAGTTACTCCTTTTTAATATCGAATACTTATATTATACAAAACCCCAATCAAAAAGTCAAATAAATATTCAAAAAAGCATCGTTTATATTATTTCTTCTCTCCGTATTTTTCCAAAAGCTCAGCCTGCCGCTTTATGCGCAGTTTAGCCTGCTGACGTAAATGCTGAGGACCGAGTATCTCTATAACGGGACCAAAGCTCAGCAGACGTATCAGAAGCTCTGTCTCGTCCTGCTGATCGTACCACAGCTCAACAGTATATTCTCCTGTTTCAAGGTTACGGACGGTGTGCTTCTCATATGAAGCAAATTCCAGCATAAACCGTTCAACGCCATTTCTCGCAGTTGTAACTCTTATGACAGCAGGCGAACTGCATTTACGACTTGAAAAGTAATCGTCAATTAACACAGGCGTTCTGAAAACTCTGCCGGTATCTACGATATTTGTAATACGTCCGATATTGATGATTCCGCTGCTTTTTACCCTGTCATTCCGCAATAAATAGCAGTATACACGAAACTTGTCGTTCTTGGGCGAATACTCCATTTTTAACAGAACGAACTTACCGCTCATACGCTTGCCATGTCCCGAAACAAACTCTATATACACTATCTTTCTGTGCTTGACTGCTTCAAGTACAGTACGGAAATTTATTATGTATTGTTCATTGCAAAAGTCATCACTGTTCGTAAAGCGATCTGTAATCCTGAACTGCTCCCTGCGGTAAAGAGGAGGAATATCCGCAAGTCTTTTTGCCAGTACAGAGAGTGTCTCATCGTCCATAAACAGCCTTATCCTTGGGTTTGAAAGCTTTGCCTTCAGCCACATTTTCTGTAATTTCGTCAGCACCTTCACAGGCGGATTTTTTGTAATGCGTTTAAGGTTTCCATCAGGAGTACGGCTGAAAAGTCCCCAGTCCTCGCTGCCGGGTATTAGCTTCTGGGGCAGGAACAGCACCGAATCCCGAAAGCCCTCACGCTGAACAGTTTCTCGTACCGTTTTTTCATTAGTTAATTCGTTCTCAAGAAGTTTTGCCGCAATGCGAAAATATGTACCGTATATCTCACTGAATATGTTCATTTTCATCACCGCCATACATTCTGTTCATTCTTGCAATATCGCTGTAAAACCGATCCCGGACACTGTCTGCGCCGCCCTCAATACGAACTATGCGCCCAATGAAAGTCTTTGCCCAATGCATAAGCTCATTGGGATCGAAAACATCCGCTGTAAGAGTATAGAGGTGCTCGCCGGACTTTTCAAGTGTACAGCAACGCTTCTCACGCTCCAGACGGTCGAGGATATATGGCTCATTTTCCTCGTCAACAAAAAGAGTTATTTTCATTTGAGTTACAGTCCCGATCTCACGGCGCATACCGAATGAAACACCGAAACAGTGGGATATATTGCAGTCAAACTTAGCTTTCAGAGCATCATAATTCTCACATATACCGCCTTTTTTCACAGTTTTCATATAATCCAGACGGAACGCTGAGAATCTTTTCAAGGTCGGTATATACGCCGCAAGATAGCGTCGTCCGGTCTGTACTGACACAAGCAGCTGCATTGGCACTACCTGAGTTTCAGTTCCGATGCCGTCACCTTTCTTACGTCTTTTTTCCGAAAAAGTGCGGAACGAAACATAGCGTTTTTCATCCATAGCCGTCAGTATTTCAGGTAAAAGTATATCTTCAAGTGTGTGGATAATGTAATTGTGCTTTATGAAAAACAGGTCATTTTTCAGCCCAAGCATTTTGAATATGCTGTTGCCGATAATGCCGAATTGCTGAGTTTCCGAGAAAAATTTCAGCGCATCGTCAATTCCCTTAAAGTCTTGCAGAAAACTGTCCGCATTATCGGAAGTGAGCGAGTAATAAAGAGTTTTTCCCTGCTTTTTGGAAATAATTATTCCCTCGTCAACATACTCCCTCAGCTTATTGCGAACAGTCTGCTCATCGAAAAGCTGTTCATAATCTATATTTAAAACATCAACAATTTCTTTAAGTGTACGGCTTTTTCCGTCATGCAGAATATCGGTAATAAGGAAGTGCAGACGGATATCGTTGTCCGTAAAGCTCTTGGAGTAATAGGCGTTATACAGCGGATTTTCAGGAATGTGACCGCTGTCGACAGAGATAGAAACGCTCCTGCCTCGGACTGAATCGTCATAGCGCATACAGTCGCCCATCCAGCTCTCAACACGGCGTTTTTCGTCACCATATGTGCGGATACTTTTGCGGTCGAAGTCACTCCGAACCTTACATCCGTATATAAAGAAGTCCCTGACGTAGTCACGTGTCTTGTCAAAATTCTTGATAAGCTCTGAAAATCCTGCCATATTTCTTCACTCCTTCCTATTTATATTTTAACAGAAATCTTTCCCATTTGCAATAAGATCATGAGTGTGTGCAGAAAATTTTATATGATTTCTGGAAAAAACTGTGATATACTAAGATCAAGCTAAAGGAAAGAAGTGAAGAAGATGTTCGTACATTATGACAAAAATGAAAATATGCTCCCCATAAAGATATGGCAGACTGACCTTGAAGCAGTCGGTGAAAAATGTATCGAACAGGCGGAGCACCTTGCAAAGCTTCCATTTGCACACAAATGGATAGCACTCATGCCCGATACCCACGCAGGAAAGGGTATGCCCATAGGCGGAGTTATCGCCTGCGAGGATGTCGTTATTCCGAACGCTGTAGGAGTTGACATCGGCTGCGGAATGGCTTACGTCCAGACTAATATCCCCGTATCGCTTCTCCGTGAGACTATAACGGGAAGCGGAAGTCTGGTACAGACCATATGCGGCGATATCCTGCGAAATATCCCAACAGGCTTTGCGCATTACAAGACCGCTCAGGTTTCTGAAGTTCTTGACAACGCCAAGGCAGAGATGAGCCGCTACGAATCCGATAAAGAGCTTATCACTCAGATAGAAGAGGGCTACTATCAGGCAGGTACTCTCGGCGGCGGAAACCACTTCATTGAGCTCCAACAGGACGACGAAGGGATGTGCGGTATAATGCTCCATTCGGGCAGCCGTCATTTCGGCAACATCGTGGGACAGTACTTCAATAAGATAGCTCACGAGCTGAACGAAAGGTGGTTTTCACAGGTACCAAGCGAGTGGAATCTGCCTTTTCTCCCCGTTGACACCGGCGAGGGAAAGAGATATCTTGCATGGATGAATCTCTGCATGGATTTCGCATATGAAAACCGTGGAATCATGCTCCGCAAAGTAAAGGAGCTGTTCTCCAAACACGTTGAAAAGCATACGGGCATAATCCCGGAATTTTCAGGGGAGATAAACTGTCACCACAATTACGCTGCGCTGGAGAACCACTTCGGCAAAAATGTATGGGTTCACCGCAAGGGCGCTATCTGTGCCCGTGAAGGCGATATGGGCATTATCCCCGGAGCTATGGGAAGCTACAGCTATATAGTCCGAGGCAAGGGCTGTCCCGACAGCTTTATGTCCTCGTCCCACGGCGCAGGCAGAGCATATTCACGTACAGCGGCTATGGATAAGTTTTCAGTCGAATCCGTAATGGTAGATCTGAAACAGCAGAACGTAGTTCTTGCCAAGAATAAAAAGTCTGATGTTGCCGAGGAATCACGCTTTGCATACAAAGACATCAACGATGTAATGGCTAATCAGACCGACCTTACCGAGCCTGTAAAAAGGCTGTTTACAGTCGGAGTTATCAAGGGATAATTCTTCGTCACTTACAGCAAATCAAGGCAGTTCATATGAGAACGGGTTCAACTCCCACGGTGACGAGTTTAAGGCACAAACAGCAATCATATTATCCTTTCACGATAAATAAGTGCCTTGTTAAGACGCACACAGCAGAGGTTTATATTTCATATAAAAATGAATAAAGCGTCTTGTTTCAACAATACTTTTTCGGCTCTCACAGCGTTAGTTTGGGAACTCATGTACCATCGGAAACGACAAGGGCTGAGTATAAAGACGAGCCGAGGAAATATTAAGTCAGCAACAGCAAAAAAATGGTTTTATGCAGGTTCAAATCCTGCCCTGCGGAAACGTATGGTAAATGCTGACTTGAAAGTCAAAATACAATACCTCCTGCCATACGGCGGTGACTTGAAAGGAGAATCATTATGCTTAATTTTTTAAAGAAAGAATCCAACAATACATACACCGAGAATGGCGGTGCCGCTTACCGTTCAACAGAGTCTTACTGCCTCGATATGTTCTTCAAGGCAGGCGCTATGAGAAATTCCACGGCAGAAGAGATAGCAGACGTAGTGACGCGTGCTTATGCTGAGAATCCACACAAGACTATGAAGATAATCTTCTTTGCCCGTGACGCAAGAGGCGGTCTTGGCGAGAGACGTTTTTTCCGTATCGCTATCGCAGCGCTTGTTAAAACAGCTCCCGAATCTGTTAAGAAGAACATACGCCTGTTTGCCGAGTACGGTCGTTTTGACGACCTGTGCATACTTCTCGGAACTTCCCTTGAAAAGGAAGCAGTCGAGATAATCGACACTCAGCTCCGCTCTGACAAGGCTGCAATGGCTGTCGGCGGAAAAGTTTCACTGCTTGCAAAATGGCTGCCATCCGTGAATACCTCCTCCCAAGAGACAAGGAACATGGGCAGACGGCTTGCCGCTTTGCTTGAGATGTCCGAGCCTGAGTACCGCAAAACTCTGTCCGCACTCCGCAGATATACCGACATCATCGAGAATCGTCTCCGTGAACGTGACTACACATTTAACTACGAGGTACAACCCTCCTGCGCTATGTTTAAATACCGCTGCGCCTTTATCCGCAACGATAACGAACGATACACAGCATACCTGAACAAGGTACACAACGGAGAGTCAAAGCTTCACGCTGACCGTCTGTTTCCTTACGACATTGTACGTGCGGCGATAGAATATGATGTATCTCCCGAAGAAAAGCTGTCCCTTGATGCTGCATGGAAATCTCTGCCTGACCTGACCGCTGCAAAGCGTGAAAACGCAATTGCAGTCATAGACGGCTCAGGCTCAATGACGTGTGGAATGGGTATACGTCCTATTGATGCGGCGCTGTCACTGGGAATCTACTTTGCTGAGCACAACACAGGCGCATTTGCGAACCACTTCATAACTTTCTCTGAAACTCCCCGGCTGGTAGAGATAAAGGGCAGCGGCATTGTTGAAAAATCCCGGTACTGCCGCAATTTCAACGAGATAGCGAACACCAACCTGGAGGCAGTTTTCAAACTTATACTCAAGACAGCCATAAAGAATCGTGTTCTTCAGTCTGATATGCCTGCAAAGCTCTACATAATCTCTGATATGCAGTTCGATTACTGCGTAACAGGCGGAAACAACAATACCTTATTCCATTCGATGAGAAAGCTCTACAGTCAATACGGCTATGAGCTCCCCGAAGTTATCTTCTGGAATGTCAACAGCCGCTGCAATGCAATACCTGTAACTCGTTCCGAGACCGGTGCGGCACTGGTGTCTGGCTACTCTCCTGCTATATTCGATATGGTAATGGGCGGCGACTGCTCGCCTGAGATCGTTATGAACAGAATCCTCTCCTCAGAAAGATACGCTCACATCACCATGACATAAATATCGACCTCCTGCGGTTCATTCGGACTACAGGAGGTTTTTTATGAATTATTCCATTATAGCTACAACCTTGTCTGAGCTTGTATTCTACAAATTCCGGACACATAATTGCAAAAGAGCCGTCAAAATAAGGATTTTTTCTAAAACGCTTATTCAAAATCATCCATCGCACACTTTTTAAAAAGCTTAATACTGACCCTAATGTAACTTCCAACAATATTCAGATCGCCATGTCCAAGCGCCTGAGCTATTACCGGAACAAGAACATCATTTTCAGGCATGGAAGTAACAAGACTTCTGCCGATTTCAAATAGAAGGAAAATATTAAAATGAAAGCAAGTCTGCCCTATAAATACATTAGACTTATAACAAACAGCGATACATTTTAATGAGGAGAGAAGCAAGGTCATTATATCAATGTCGATGTTGAGCTGAAAGAAGCTGTTCCTCCCGAAATACTGTATCAAGGTACAGGAGATAAATACGTTGATTCCATAAATACAGAAGCTTAAAACCTAAAAGCAGCCTAATCTATTTCTTCAAGCATCGGCATATCAATACTGTACCCATTAGTTTTATTGATTCCGCTTATAATTTCCTGAATATTTGCTCACCCGTGTTTGTCAAGAGATATTCCAATAGCCTCCCATTTATGCCAAAGTATGAGGCTTATAAACACGCCTGTTTTCTTTAGATCCATAGCTATCATTCCAATAATTCTTGGCTTATTCAATCTTCATATCATATTCCTCTGCAATATTTTCCTCAAGATCATTTTCTGTGAAGCTGTTATCAATGCTCTGATTATAATCAAGAGCCATTTTTTGCAGATGATCAATTCGTTTTCGGACTGATGCGGCTATTATTTCCGACCTGCTTTCATCTATGAAATTCCTTGAATTTTCTGATAACAATATCTCGGTTATCTCATCTTCGATACCATTAAGCTTTGAAAAATCAAACCTTTTTAAATCTGAAACAAGCCTTAACTGCTCGCTGTGAGATTTTTTAAATGGCTTGCATTTCACGTCTGCATACGGAATATTTTTTTCCGCAATATTGTACCACAGTGAATTTCCGCTGTCAAAAATCGGAGCAGCGCCTATCCACTCAAGGGTATCAGCATTTCTGAGCAGTCCGAAATTGTTGAAATGCCTGTCCTCGTTTGCTATCAGATAATCCGTTACTATCATCGCATCAATGGCGGAAACAATATTTTTGACACCAAGTTCCTTGCAGATATTCACATAATGTAGGTATTCATTTTCATTATTTTCTTTCGGACGGATCTGAAGTATTCTGTAAGCGCTGATAAGCTCTGTATTATTTGTAACAAAATTTTCACACACACTGAACGGCTCATTTTCGTTCCATATGATTCTATATGAAACATGATCTATTCCCAGTCTTTCCATTATTTTTGAAGCTATAACCTCGTTAAACGGCTGCTGTCTGAACAGTTCTGAACCTGATTTTAGCAAGCAACGCTTTCCGTTTATTATCTTCCACCGCTTTTTCAAATTTCCATCCGAAGTATTGTCGGGTGAGAGAAAATCAAAATCCGAAATTTTACGGCTCGTTCCTAAAAGCACATCGCCGATATCATCGGAAAAATCATTATCAAAAAAGTTCACTTTTTCCCATGTCAATGCACTTTCAAAAGGCTTTACCCAGTAGTGATCCGACAGACTTAACCCGAAACATTTCGTCAGAAGTTCGCCTGTTTCATAAAGTCCGAGAGAATCCAGCGCATCGGAAATTCCCATACGGCTTGCAGGAATGGAACGCCTTCTCCACCAATGATTCAGCGCCGCACGGTCAACGATTTCCTTATGTCTGAGTGAATGAATAACCCCGATCGGAAGATGCTCTTTTCTCAGCACATTGCTGACTTCAGTTATAACTCCGACCGCATCATCTATCTTGATTTCAGCCACAGAAATATTTTTGTGCATAAGAATATATTTCAAAATCTCACCTCAATTCACTGTTTTTCTGAAATCATTATACCATTTTTCAAACTGAAAATCAAGTGCTTCGATCACCTTCCTCCCGCCTTTCCAAATAATTTCACCTTGTAATCGGGAGCCCCAAATTTTGCCACTTGACCAATCAGATAGCCGTAAAAAATTATGAAATTGTCGAGAGATTGGCGATTTTTTATTGACAAGTGATCAAAATTGTGGTATTCCGCAAGGTAGACCTATAGAACCTATTTAGAGGGATAATTGTGTATCGGTTTTGTTAAAATTTACACGAATAGTATATATCTACATTTTTTAACTGTAAAGCGACGGTTTTTGATGTATTTTTAGATGTTTACATCGGAATCATAACGTTAGCGCTAAACACATTATTTTTATGTATATACTATCCTCCATTTCAAATCAATCAATAATTAGAATCAAAACACTGAAAATTGAAAGAGAGCAAAGAGTTGAGAGAATCAGAAAAATTCAGATGAACAACAGAGAGAAAATTATGAACCTGAGTAAAAAATGATCT
>JAFTQW010000022.1 GCA_017462565.1 Ruminococcus sp. | reverse complement strand
GATATCTTCAAGCTTATGTCGGATATTTCCGTATCTCGTCCTCCTCGGATCTGTGAGTTCGGAAAGCCGTTCTGTTAATCTTTCTATCTTCATTCTTCTATTTTACCACTTTTCTGATAAAATGTAAATGCTGTTGCCGTGGCACTACCTTACTATGCACTTGACGAACTTAAAACAGTATGATATAATAAAGACATGGAAACAAATAAAAACTACTTTGAGGAATTTGAACATATTTTCGATAATGAACAGAAGTGCATTGATTATTTATACAATCTAAGGTGGGAAAAAGGCTGGAAATGTCTGAGATGCTCGCACAATGAACACTGGAAAGTGGGGGACATGAAATATAAGTGTAAGAAATGCGGATATCAGTCTACAGTTATTTCAGGAACGCTTTTACAGAGATCACATTTACCCATTTCAAAATGGTTAAAATCAGCTTGGTATATCGCAAATGAAACAGGCTGTGCAAATGCGCTTGAAATGCAGAATATGATTGACCTCGGCAGTTATCACACAGCTTTGTCCGTTCTCAATAAATTAAGAACAGCAATCAGCAGATGTGAAAAGCCAAAACTGAAAGGTACTGTTATTGTAGATGATGTTTTTATCAAATCTGATGCAGACGGTTTCCCTTATCATACTTATATTGCAGTTGAGAATAGAGAAAATGAATATGGTCAAATATGCATGGAACTTCACTCACAAACAGATTACTTTTCATTTATTAAAAAAAATATTGCAATTGGGAGCACAATAAGAACTAATGGAATAAACATATATGCGAAAGTTCCAGAGAAATATTATCTTACCTTAATAAAAAGAAAAAGCGGCAGCAAAATGCTACCACTTATTGAAGATGTTGTATATGAAATTTTAAATCGTCGACTGCTCGGTGGTCGGCAAAGCTCTTGTTCATACTTAAATTATGATTTGTGTCTGGAAGAGTGTTGCTATAAATTCAATCGCAGAAATAAAAATGCAAAATTTATATTTTGTGAGATATTAAAGGGTATGATGTATTAATTTCAATAACCAAATGATAGTTGACTTCTTTACGAAAACATCTTATAATTATAAATAACATAAACCCTAATCCATTAGAAAGGATGTCAAGAAATGAATGCAGTTATTTATTGCCGATATTCTTCTCATAATCAGAATGAAACAAGTATTGAGGGACAGTTAAAAGAATGCTACGAATTTTGTGAGAGAAACGGTTATAATGTCATTAAAAAATATATAGACAGAGCAATTTCAGGTACAACTGATAAACGACCGGAATTTTTAAAAATGATTTCAGACAGTTCCAGAAAAAACTTTCAGTATATAGTTGTTTACCAACTGGACAGATTCACTCGAAACAGATATGACAGCGCTACATATAAAGCAAAATTAAAAAAGAATGGTGTCAAAGTAATTTCAGCAAGAGAAAATATAAGCGAAGATGCAAGCGGAATATTAGTAGAGAGCGTTTTGGAAGGAATGGCTGAATATTATTCCGCAGAACTTTCTCAAAGTGTTAAAAGAGGTATGAATTTAAATGCCGCGAAATGTTTGTCTACGGGTGGAAATATTGCTCTTGGATATAAAGTCGGGGAAGATAAGAGCTTTCAGATTGACCCAAATACCGCCCCTATCGTCCAATTCATATTTGAAAGTTATGCCAATGGTAAAACCGTAACAGAAATAACGAATCAATTGAATGCGCAAGGGGTAAAAACATCAAGAGGTGTTCCGTTTAATAAAAACTCATTACATTCTATTCTAAAAAATAAGAGATATATCGGAATATACACATATAAAGGAACAGAAACAGCAAATGGTATTCCTCGTATCGTTTCAGACGAACTATTTAATAAAGTGGCTGAAATTATGAATAAAAACAAAAAAGCTCCTGCAAGAGCAAGAGCTAAGGTTGAATATCTGCTTATGACTAAATTGTTTTGCGGTATTTGCAAAGAAATGATGACTGGATTTTCTGGGACTGGCAAACAAGGAAAGGTATATAGATATTATATATGTAATGGAACAAAAAGGAAACAGTGTAAAAAGAAAAGAGTTAGCAAGGAGTATATTGAGGATTTAGTTGTTTCAGAGTGTAGAAAAATATTAACTGATAAAAATATAGATAAAATAGCAAAAGAAATCGTTGCAATCTGTGAATCTGAAAAAGATACTACTAATTTAAAGTACTTGAAAAAGAGTTTGGCTGAAAATGAAAGAAAACATAGAAACGCAGTAGATGCTATCATGGAATGTGATATTGATACAGTAAGAAAATCTTTATATGAACGAATTCCAATTTTAGAAAAAGAACACGCTGAAATAGAAAAACAAATTGCTTTAGAAGAAGAACTAACACCGATATTAACAGTGCCAGCTATCAAATTCTTTTTAAAATCTCTGAAAAAAGGAAATGCTGACGATATCAAATATAGAAGAACTCTGATAAATATATTTATTAATAAAATATACTTATATGATGATAAAATTACTTTGATATTTAATTCCGGAGATAACCCAGTAACAATTAATGATTTATTGTTGTCTGAAATAGAAGAAAATGCTAATAAGACAGAAGAGGGTTTGTTTTTAGAAAGGGTTGCCCCACCAGTGTTTATTATGTGTTTTGATTTATTCCGCTTCGGGCAAGTACAGCTCGGGCGGTTTTTGTTTTAAAGGAAATTAAATTTATGACTGAAAATTATGTTTTTCATGGAAAAAAAAGACTTAGATGTGGATATACGACCGGTTCATGTGCAGCCGGAGCGGCTAAAGCATCTGTAAGAATGCTAATAACAGGCGAGATCATAGAGAGTGTACAAATTTGTACTCCAAAGGAAATCAATCTTAAATTGAAAATAAACGATATCCGTATAGATGAAGCTTCTGTTTCCTGCGCAGTACAAAAGGATAGCGGAGATGATCCTGATATTACAAATGGTATTCTTGTATACGCAAGGGCAGAAAAAATTCCTCATGGAATAATAATTGAAGGCGGCGAGGGGATTGGTAAGGTTACAAAAGCCGGACTTGATCAGCCTGTCGGTGAGTGGGCAATTAATAGTGTCCCAAGGAAGATGATTTCGTCTGCTGTTGAGGAAGTATTTGAAAAATTTGACTATCACGGCGGTATGAAAATTACGATTTGTGTTCCAAAAGGTAAGGAAATTGCCTTGAAAACCTACAATCCACGAATGGGAATTGAAGGTGGGATTTCCATTATTGGTACAACAGGAATCGTCGAACCAATGAGCAGCGCTGCATTGATAGACACGATTCGGCTTGAGATAAAAATGCGCAGTAAGGAACAGTTAAAAACTCTTTTATTAACCATAGGTAATTATAGTGAGAGTTTTCTTGCAAGTCAAATGCCATTTGCATTAGAAAAAAGTGTAAAATGTTCTAATTATATTGGCGATGCAATTGATATTGCTCTTGAATTTGATTTTGAAAATATTCTTATTATAGGACATATTGGGAAGCTTGTTAAACTTGGGGCAGGCATTATGAATACGCATTCAGCTCAGGCGGACGGTCGTATGGATGTTATTGTAACTTGTGGAGTCCTTGCTGGAGTTGAATCAACCAAATTAAAAAAAATTCCAGAATGCGCAACAGTCGATGCTGCATTGAGTATTCTTGAAGAAAATGGCGTTAAGGACAGAACAATCGAAATTCTTATGCAAAGGGCACAGTATTATCTTAATGCTAAGGTGAAAAATGAGGCGAAAATCGGTGCAGTTATGTTTTCGGAGAAACATATGGAAGCGTGGAAAACTCCTGCCGCCGACGAACTAATCAAGTTGATAATGGAGGAATATTATGGTTAATTTTGTTGGTGCTGGAAGTGGTGCGGCGGATTTGATTACTCTAAGAGGAAAAAAACTTCTGGAGGAAGCCGATGTGATTATTTATGCCGGTTCATTGGTAAATCCGGAGCTTCTTGGCTATGCAAAAAAAGATTGCAAAATATATAACAGTGCATACATGAATCTTGACGAGGTAATTGCGGTGATTGAAAAAGCTGAAAACGAGGGGAAGAAAGCCGTTCGGCTTCATACAGGAGATCCTTCGATATATGGTGCAATTCGTGAACAAATGGACAGGCTTGACAGTCTGAAAATTTCATATGAAGTCTGTCCCGGAGTAAGCTCCTTTTGCGGCGCAGCAGCTTCGCTGAAGGCTGAGTATACTCTTCCTGATGTCTCCCAGACTGTAATCATCACACGAATGGCGGGACGTACTCCTGTTCCTGAAAAGGAAAGTATTGAACTGCTTGCTGCGCACGGAGCTACAATGGTAATTTTCCTAAGTACAGGTATGCTTGAAAAGCTTTCCGAAGCGTTGATTCATGGAGGCTACAGCAGTGAAACTCCTGCGGCAATTGTCTATAAAGCTACATGGAAGGACGAAAAGGTGTGCCGTTGTACTGTTGGAACACTGGCGAAAACGGCTGATAAAAATAATATAACTAAAACTGCGCTTATATGTGTGGGAAATTTTCTCGGCAATGATTATTCACTATCAAAATTGTATGATAAAAATTTTGAAACAGAGTTCCGAAAGGCGCAGTCATGAAGATTGCAATAGTCTCATTAACTGAAAATGGAAGGAAAATTTCTCTGAAAATAGCAGAAAAACTCTCTAATAGCCACACTCTCACACGTTTTACATATGAAAAATATACCGATTCTGCTGCTGTTGCATTTAGTGAACTTAAATCTGTAATTGCAAGTAATTTTGACCAATTTGACGCAATTATTTTTGTTTGTGCCTGTGGGATAGCAGTCAGGATGATTGCACCGCATATTGTTTCAAAATTTTCCGATCCGGCAGTTGTGGTAATTGATGAACAAGGGAAATTTGCCGTTTCGCTCCTTTCCGGACACATTGGCGGCGCAAATGCTCTTACTGAAAAAATTGCTCAGTTGATAGGAGCGCTTCCAGTTATTACAACCGCAACAGATGTTGGAGGAAAATTTTCGCCGGACAGCTTTGCCTCTGCAAATAATTTGTACATATGCGAGCCTGATTTGGCTAAGGAAATAGCGTCGCTTATTGTAAATTCAAAGAAAATAGGATTTTATTGCGAATACGATTACATTAATTTTTCTGAAGAATATTTTAATGATAACTCTGATATAGGAATATGTATAAGTAGGAATATGACGAAAAATCCGTTTAAAAAAACTCTTCATCTCGTACCGAAAAATATAATTATCGGAGTTGGATGTAAAAAAAATACTCCGCCGGAGATGTTGGAGAACTTCATTTTGAACAATCTTGCTGACAATGATATTGAAATATTCAGGTTGAAAAAAATCTGCTCAATTAATATTAAGCAGAATGAGAAAGCTATTTCTGAATTTTACTCTGAATATTTTGTGCCAGCGGAATTTTTCTCATCTGAGGAGTTAATGAAAGCTCAAGGGGAATTTTCGTCCTCAGAATTTGTAATGAAAACGACCGGAGCCGATAATATATGCGAACGAAGTGCAGTTTGCGGCGGGGGAAAGTTAATTGTGCGGAAAATAGCTGAAAATGGGATGACCTTTGCTGCGGCAGAGGAAGAATTGGTAATTGATTTTGAAAGGAGGATTCTATGAAGCATTTGTATATCGTTGGTTTTGGTTCAGGAAGCGGAGATGGAATGACTATTGAAGCTCGAAACGCTATTGAAGAAAGCGATCTGATCGTCGGTTATACGGTTTATGCTGAACTTATGAAAATGCATTTTCCCGAAAAAAATTTCTACACAACTTCTATGCGGCAAGAACGTGAAAGAGTGATTTTTGCTCTTGAAAAAGCCGCAGAGGGAGAGAACGTCTCGCTGATTTGCAGTGGAGACAGCGGAGTTTACGGCATGGCTGGACTTGCTTTAGAATTATCTTGCAGTTATCCTGATGTGGAAATTGAAGTAGTTGCCGGAGTTACGGCTGCTCTTAGCGGAGGAGCAGTTCTTGGTGCGCCTTTAGGACATGATTTTGCTGTAATAAGCCTTTCAGACTTACTTACTCCATGGGATAAAATTGAAAAACGTCTTGAATGTGCGTCGGCAGGTGATTTTGTAATAATTTTATATAATCCTTCATCAAAGAAGCGTTCGGACTATATTGCTAAAGCCTGCGATGTGATTCTTCGTTTTAAACCGGCAGAGACTGTTTGCGGATACGTCCGGAATATAGGAAGGGACGGTCAGAAAAGTCGTGTTTTAAGCCTTGGCGAGCTATCTTCCTGCAACGAAATTGATATGTTTACAACCGTTTTTATCGGCAACAGTGAAACAAAAGAGTTGAATGGAAAAATGGTTACTCCAAGGGGTTATAAAAATGTGTGAGATTTTCATTTTTGGAGGTACAACAGAGGGAAGAGTTATAGCTGAATGGTGCGTAAATCACCGTATAAAGGCATTTGTCAGCGTTGCTACGGATTATGGAGCGAAGCTTTTGCCTAAATCTGAGTATCTTGAAGTTCTTGAAAATCGGCTTGACAGTGAGCAGATGATGAGAATTTTTCGTGAAAAAGAAATTTCAATTGTTATCGACGCAACTCACCCTTATGCGGTTGAAGTGAGCAAAAATATTTCCGCAGCTTGTTCTGAATGCGGAGTCAAAAAAATCAGGATAATTCGTAACAATAGCCGAGATTTAGGCAACGCAATTTGCTTTGATGATATTTCGGGGATAATCAGTTATCTGAATCAGAATGCGGGAAACGTTCTTATAACTACAGGAAGCAAGGAAATTTCCAGATTTTGCGAGGTGGATAATTACTCTGAGCGATGTATTGTGAGGGTTCTTGATGTCCCGTCGATTGTCGAACAATGCAGAGAAATGGGATTCCGGAAAATAATTGCTGAGAAAGGTCCGTTTTCACTGGAAAAAAATTCTCAGCATATCATTAATTTTTCTGCGGATTTTGTGGTTACAAAGGAAAGCGGAGAAGCTGGAGGATTCTGCGAAAAACTTATGGCGGCAAAACTTTGCGGAGCTGTACCGCTGATTATAAAACGTCCTGTGGAAAAGGGGATTACGTTGGATAAAATGCTGGAAATTCTGGAGGATATTTTTAATGAGTAAACGTATCAATATAATAGGAATTGGTATGGACGGAACGGAAACCCTTACCAAAAAAGCTTTACAAGCTATTGAAAATGCTCAGATTCTTATCGGCGCTCAAAGGATGCTTGATTGCTTTTTAAAACTTGGGAAGCCTGTTTTCTGTTCCTATAAAAGCAAGGAAATTGCAGAGTTTATTAAGGAATGCGAATATGAAAAAATTACCGTTCTGATGTCAGGCGACTGCGGATTTTACAGCGGAGCGGAGCGCCTTTTGCCTCTTATAGATGATTTTGAAACGAAAGTTATCTGCGGAATTTCTACGCCCGTTTACTTTGCTTCTAAACTTAAAATTGCTTGGCAGAATATGAAATTTGTCACTCTGCACGGTGTTGGAGGTAATATAGTCCGTCACGTTTGTTCAAATCCGGTGACTTTTTTTCTTCTCGGCGGTGAGATTACACCAAAGTATATCTGCAAGCGCCTTTGTGAGTATAGGCTCGGTGATTCGACGGTTCATATCGGCGAAAATTTTGGCGGGAGCAATGAACGTATCACTACAGGAATGGCTAAAGAATTGACTGAAATTGAAACCGATAAGCTTTGTGCGGTTATTGTCTGTAATGAAAATCACGAGAAAAATCTGCGTTCGTGCATTCCTGATTCCGAATTTATCCGTGGAAGCGTTCCAATGACAAAATCTGAGGTGAGAAGCGTCTGCGTTGCAAAATTGAAGATAGATTCTGACAGTATCTGCTGGGATATCGGCTGTGGGACGGGTTCAGTCGCAATTGAAATGGCTTTCCGCTGCCCGGACGGTAGGGTTTATGCGGTTGAAAAAAATGAGGAGGCAGTTAGTCTTACCTCTGAAAATAGAATTAAATTTGGCTGTGACAATATTGAGATAATTTCAGGAAATGCTGAATCGGTGATAGAAACACTTCCTGTGCCAGACTGCGTTTTCATAGGAGGCTCAGGCGGTTCGCTGGAGCAAATTATCATGAAGGTTATTGAAAAAAATCCTTTGGCAAAAATTGTTGCAACAGCTGTATCACTTGAAACATTGAATCAGTGCATTGAAATTTTCGACCGTATTGGTGTGGAAACTGAGATAATTCAGCTTGCTGTTACGAGAACGAGAAAGGTTGGCAGACATACGATGCTTGCGGCTGAAAATCCGATTTTTATAATTCGGAGGAATTTTAAATGAAAAGGATAATGATTGCAGGAACAAACAGCGGATGCGGAAAAACTACGGTAACTTGCGCTGTTTTGCAGGCTCTTGTCGAAAGGGGACATAAGGTTTCCTCATTTAAAAGCGGTCCGGATTATATTGATCCGATGTTTCACAGCAAGATAATAGGAACAAAATCAAGGAATCTTGACGGCTGTTTCTGCGATTCAAACACGCTGCGATATCTTCTTAAAAAGAATGCTCTGGATATTTCTGTCATTGAGGGTGTTATGGGTTTTTACGACGGAGTAGGCGAAAAGGCGTCGTCTCATTGTCTTTCGCTTGATACGGAAACTCCGGTTATAATCGTGATCGACTGTAAGGGGATGAGTCTTTCAATCGGGGCAGTTATGAAAGGTTTTCTCGAATTCCGCCGACCGAATAATATTGCCGGATTTATTTTCAATCGGCTTCCGGCGAGCCTTGAAGATAAGGCGAGAGAACTTTGCCGATCACTGAATACTGGATTTTTCGGTTTTCTGCCGTACAAAAAAGAGTGCGCAATAGAAAGCCGAAATCTTGGACTTGTAACTGCCGGAGAAATTTCCGACCTTAAACAAAAAATGCACAAGCTTGCTGAAACTGCTGAAAAAACGCTCCTTATTGACGAAATTATACGGATATCGGAATCAGCTCCGGAACTTAGCTGTTATGCTCCTGAAGTAAAGAAAATCACTGAAATTCCGATCAGAATTGGTGTTGCCTGTGATGAGGCGTTTTGTTTTTATTATGAGGACAATTTTACGCTCCTTGAGGAGCTTGGATGTGAAATCGTAAGATTTTCACCGCTTTCCGATTCGGTTCTTCCGGACGACATATGCGGACTGATTCTCGGCGGCGGATATCCGGAGCTGTATGCCGACAAACTTTCCTCAAATAAATCAATGCTGAACGATATTTTAAGCAAGATCAATAATAAGCTGCCGACTATTGCTGAGTGCGGAGGCTTTATGTATCTTCATAAAACACTTGTAAATAAGAACAAAATGCGTTATAATATGGTTGGTGCAATTGACGGAGAGATTTTTCCGACAGAGAAGCTCTGTCGTTTCGGATATATTTCGCTCACAGCCGAAAATGACAATCTGATTTGCAGTTCCGGTGACGAGATTCTCGCTCATGAGTTTCATTATTGGGACAGTTCAAGCTGTGGAACGGGCTTCAATGCTGTTAAAATAAGCTCCGGAGCAAGTTATAAAGCTGTTCATGCAAGCGATTCGCTGTATGCAGGATTTCCTCATCTTCATTTTTACAGCAATCCGGAAATTGCAGTAAACTTTGTAAAAAAATGCTTGTCGTTGAAACAGGAGCATAATAATGGGGAATATATTCGCTTTTACTGATGTATTTGTAGCATTTATAATTTTAATAATCTCAATATTTTTATTAATTAAATATACTATTTATGTAAGAAAACGAAATGCCCAAAGAGAAAAAACAAAATATCTTAATATCAAAAGAAGTTCCGATTGGTGCATACAAAAAGAAAAAGAAGGGGTATATTTTTTTATTACGATATCAATTATTATGTGTATTATGTTTATATATAACAGATTGACCGGAAATATGCCCAATATCATATATATTCTAAAATAATAAGGATTTGGAGTATCAAGAAAAATGAACAGGATCAGTAACATAACCGCTCTTGACGCTGAAGCTATGAAAAGAGCCTCTGAAAAATGGAACAGTGTTGCGAAACCGCTTCACAGTCTGGGTTTGCTGGAAGACGCTGTTGTGAAAATTGCCGGAATTACAGGCAGCGAGAATTTTTCCATTCGTAAACGATGTGTTGCGGCGATGTGTGCCGATAATGGAGTCGTTTGCGAGGGCGTTACCCAGACCGACAGCAGCGTTACGGCAATCGTTGCTAAAGCAATGGCAGAGGGAACTTCAAATATAAATTGTCTTGCCGACTGTTACAATGCCGATGTGATCCCGATAGACGTTGGAATGTGTACCGACGTGACTGCAGAGGGACTTATTAACAGAAAAATTGCTTATGGTACGAAAAATATTGCCGAAAGTTCGGCTATGACTGTTTTGCAGGCACGGAATGCGATTTCTGTTGGCATTGATACGGTCGGTGAGTGCAAAAAAAACGGTTATCAGATAATCGTCACCGGTGAAATGGGTATCGGCAATACAACAACTTCGTCGGCGATTGCGGCTGTTCTGCTTGAACTTCCGGTTCATGAAGTGACAGGATGCGGAGCAGGTCTTGATAAAGAGGGGTTGAGCCGTAAAATTTCTGCGATCGAAAGGGCTATTGCTGTGAATCATCCCGATAAATCACATCCGATTGAATTGCTCGCAGGTCTTGGAGGATTTGATATTGCCGCTATGACAGGTCTTTTTCTCGGAGGAGCGATTTATCGTATTCCAATAATCATAGACGGATTTATTTCTGCTGCCGCTGCTGCAATTGCATATAAAATCGCTCCGCAGTCACGAGATTTCATGCTTTGCTCACACGCTTCCGGAGAGCCGGCAGCACGGAAAATTCTTGATTTTATTGGACTTGAACCGTTGATAACGGCGAAAATGCGTCTTGGCGAGGGAACGGGAGGAATCATGCTTCTTCCGCTTTTAGACGGTGCAATTGCGGTTTATAACTCGGCGCACAGATTTGAGGAATTGCCAATGGAAAGGTATGTTGAGCAGTAATGCTGGTTCTTATAACAGGCGGAAGCAAAAACGGCAAATCACTTATTGCCGAAAAAATAATTGAAAATTACGACGTTCCACGTTTTTATATTGCGACAATGCAGCCTTTCGGCGAAGAAGCTTATGCCGCTATAGAACGTCATAGGAAAATGCGGAAAAGCAGAAATTTTGAAACTATTGAAAAGTACACGGATATTGATGAAATCGTTTTGCCGGAAAAGTGTGCGGTTCTGCTTGAATGTGCTTGTAATTTGTGTGCAAACGAGATGTTTTCGGCGAATGAAAAAAATCCTGTCGATAAGATAATAAGCGGTGTGGAAAAGCTTATGAAACGGGCTGAAATTTTTGTTATCGTTACAAATCAGGTGGGCGAGGACGGAATTGAATATCCTGATTCAACGATGAAATATATCGAAAATATGGGAAAAATAAACCTCAAATTGTCAGAAATGGCAGGCGTTGTTATTGAGACCGTTTACGGAATCCCCATGTTTCTGAAAGGAGAAATTTCCGGATGCATATTATAAAATCGCTTTTTTCGGCTTTTTTAATGTACTCACGGATTCCTGTTCCACAGGTTGAATGGAAAGAGGAAAATCGTAGATATTCCCTTTGCTTTTTTCCGCTGATAGGAGCTGTAATAGGCGGAATATCCTTGCTCTGGTACTTTTTCTGCCGTGAATTTGGAGTTAACGCATTCCTTTTTTCGGCGATTCTGACTGCGATTCCGATTACCGTAACGGGAGGAATTCATCTCGATGGTTTCTGCGATGTCTGCGACGCTAAAGCTTGCTGCGGTTCACGAGAGAGAATGCTCGAAATTATGAGCGATTCTCATATCGGAGCGTTTGCCGCAATAAATCTTTCTGTATATATTCTGCTTCAAACCGGGCTTTTTTCACAGATAAACAGCATTTCTGTGATGAGCATTTGCAGTATAGGCTATGTTCAGTCGAGAGCGTGGAGCGGTCTTGGAGCTGTTACGTTCAAAGCAGCAAAAAAAAGCGGTACACTGCAAAGTTTTACAGAGCCGGCACATAAAAAGATCACTATAGTCGTTGAGATCGCAATATTAGTCCTGACTTCTCTGGCTATGATTCTTATCGAACCAATATGCGGCATTTCTGCGGTCTGTGGAGGAACAGTTGCATTCGTGTACTATCGTATCTTCTCTTACAGGAAATTCAGCGGAACTACGGGAGATATCGCCGGATATTTTCTTCAGATATGCGAGCTTTTGATAATTGCTTTTGCTGTAATTGCGAATATAATAGTGAGGTGACAAAATGATTCTTATAACAGGGGGAGCATATCAGGGAAAAAACAGGTATGCCGCAGAAAAGTATAATCTTGATATCGGGGATATTGCTGATGGCGAATCGGTTGAAATAAACAGCATTTCCGATTACAGATGCGTGAAAAATTTCCACATTCTTATAAAACGGCTTCTGGATTCGGGAGAGAATCCTTTGGAATCGACACAAAAACTTGTCGGCGAAAATCCCAATATTATAATAATTATGAACGATATAGGCGGAGGAATCATTCCTCTTGAAAAATCAGAGCGAATCTGGCGTGAACAGGTCGGAATCGTCGGATGCTTTCTTGCCAGACAGGCGGAATGCGTTGAAAGAATCATTTGCGGAATTGGTATGAGGATTAAATAATATGAGAATTGTTCTGATACGCCACGGAAAGACAATCGGAAACGTTCAGAAGCGGTATATAGGCAAAACTGATGAATCGCTCTGTGCGGAGGGAATTTCAGAACTTGCGGCAAGGGAGTATCCCAAAACGGAAATAGTTATTTCCAGTCCGCTGAAACGCTGTACAGAAACGGCTGAAATTATTTATCCTGAAAAAAAAATGTTTGTATACGAGAATCTACGTGAGTGTGATTTCGGTGATTTTGAGGGAAAAAATTACTCCGAGCTTAATGGAAACGAAGCCTACCAGCGTTGGATAGACAGTGGAGGAACTCTTCCTTTCCCGAACGGCGAATCGCACGAAGCTTTTAAGAAACGCTGTGCTGACGCTTTTGAAGAGGCAGTTTTCAATAATTGTGCTTCGGAGAGCATTGCATTTGTGGTTCACGGAGGAACAATCATGTCAATTCTTGAAAAATTTTCTGTTCCGAAGGGTGGATTTTACGATTTTCAGGTTGGAAACGGCTGCGGATTTATTGCGGAGCTTGACGGTAAAGTGCTTAAAACTATCAGGAGGATATGTTAATTATGTTGGATTGTTTTTTGCCGGTTCTTCCGCTGATTCTGGGATTTACTATTGATTTTTTTCTGGGCGATCCATATAGCCTGCCGCATCCGATTCGTCTGATAGGAACAATGATAACTAAGCTTGAAAAAAAGCTCAGGAAGCTCGATTCAGGTTATGAACGTCTTTGTGGAACAATTCTTGCGATTATAGTTCTTGCGGCTTCAACGCTTGTTCCGCTTGCGATGCTGCTTATAAGCTATAATATCAATAAATGGCTTGGAATAGCCGTTGAGTCAGTTTTATGCTATTATCTGATTGCAGCAAAATGTCTTAAAAATGAGAGCATGAAAGTTTTTCATGCTATATCCGCAAAGGATACTGAAAAGGCTCGCTATTCAGTTTCAATGATCGTGGGAAGAGATACAGACTGCCTTGACGAGAACGGAATTATAAAGGCGGCTGTCGAAACTGTTGCGGAAAACACATCTGACGGAGTTACTGCTCCGATTTTCTATATGACTTTTTTCGGAGCAATTGGCGGTTTTTTTTATAAGGCGGCTAACACAATGGACTCAATGATCGGCTATAAAAATGAAAAATACCTGAATTTCGGACGTTTTGCTGCACGTCTTGACGATATTCTGAATTTTATTCCCTCACGCTTAACAGCTGTTCTTATGATTTTGTCGGCTCATATTTTACGGTTCAATGGCAGAGGAGCATATAAAATCTGGAGGCGTGACCGCTTTAATCATGCAAGTCCTAATTCTGCTCAGACAGAATCGGTTTGCGCCGGAGCACTGGATGTAATGCTCGCCGGAGACGCCTATTATTTCGGAAAGCTTTGCAAAAAAAAGACGATCGGGGACGATATCCGTCCGATTGAAAACGAAGATATACGCCGTGCCAATAGTCTTATGTACTGCACTGCGATATTGATGCTGATTGTTTCGGCAGTTGTAAGAGCAATAATATTTGGAGTGATTTTATGATGAATCTTTCTCATGGAGGCAATATTTATTCTCAAAAGGTCGATTACGATTTTTCCGCAAATATCAATCCTCTTGGTATGCCGGAGAGCGTTAAGAGAATCCTTGCCCGAAAAATCAATGATTTCGAGCATTATCCCGATCCATATTGTTCCGAACTCGTTAGGGAAATAGCTCTTTATGAAGAGGTTGAAGAGGATAGAATCGTCTGTGGAAACGGTGCGGCTGACCTGATTTACCGTATTGTTCAGGCTTTGCGTCCGGAAAATGCGCTTATTGCCGTACCGACTTTCTCGGAATACGAAAAGGCTCTTCGTACTGCCGGATGTTTAATAAATTATCATCAGCTAAGGGAAGAGGATGAGTTTGAGGTCAGAGAGGATATCATTGAAAAAATTGACGGAAACGATATGATGTTCCTCTGCAATCCCAATAATCCAACCGGAAAAATGGTTGCTCCGGAACTTATGGAGAATATAATCAAAAAATGTAATGAAACCGGATGCTTGCTTATTCTTGATGAATGCTTTATGGATTTTGCCGAAGAAAAGGCAAAATTCAGCCTTGAACATAACTTGAAGAATGTTTTGTTACTTAAAGCTTTCACCAAAATTTATGCTATGGCAGGACTGAGGCTTGGATACGTTATCTGTCCGGATTTAAAAATTGCGGAGAAGATCCGCAGCTTCGGTCAATGCTGGAGCGTTTCGGTGCCGGCACAGCTTGCAGGAGCAACTGCAATAAAAGAGCGTGAATATGTTTCAGAAACAGTTCGTCTTATTGCTGAAGAGAGAGCGTTTCTCAGCGAAAAATTACGTGGTTTCGGATTTAAGGTTTATGAATCTGCGGCAAATTTTATATTGTTCCGATGCAGTTTGCCGCTTGACAATCTGCTTCTTGAAAAGAAGAGGATAGCAGTTCGAAGATGCGATAATTTTGCAGGAATTGAGGCGGGATTTTTCAGAATTGCCGTTAGAACGCAAGAGGAGAACGAGATTCTTATAAGTGCAATAGAGGAGGTTCTTGAAATTGGCTAAAGCGATAATGATTCAGGGAACGATGTCAGGCGCAGGAAAAAGCCTTGTTTCAGCGGCTCTATGCCGTATTTTTGCTCGGGAGGGATATAAAACCGCTCCTTTTAAATCACAGAATATGGCGCTGAATTCGTTCATTACGAGAGACGGACTTGAAATTGGACGTGCGCAGGCAATGCAGGCAGAAGCTGCTGGAACAGAACCGTCGGTACTTATGAATCCGATTCTTTTAAAGCCTACAACGAATATCGGTTCGCAGGTTATTGTCAATGGGGAAGTGATCGGAAATATGAGTGCATCCGATTATTTTCGCAGGAAAAAGGAGCTTGTTCCGGAGATACTGCGAGCTTATAACGTGCTTGAGAAAATGTACGATGTAATCGTGATCGAGGGAGCAGGAAGTCCTGTTGAACTGAATTTGAAAACTGACGATATCGTGAATATGGGCATGGCAAAGCTGGTGAATGCTCCGGTTATTCTTGTCGGCGATATAGACCGTGGGGGAATTTTTGCTCAGCTTCTTGGAACTCTTTCGCTGCTTGAAAAGGACGAGTTGGATATGGTAAAAGGAGTCGTGGTCAACAAGTTCAGAGGGGATAAATCGCTTTTTGAGAGTGGAGTGAAAATTCTTGAAGAGCGTGGCAAGAAGCCTGTTGTCGGAGTTATTCCGTATGTGAACTGCGATATCGACGATGAGGATAGTCTTTCAGATAAGCTTTTGAAAAAAAACTCCGGATTGATAGATATTGCCGTTATAAGACTTCCGAGAATATCGAATTTTACCGATTTTGACGTTTTTTCCCAATACAGCGATGTTTCAGTGCGCTACGTTTCTAAGATTGAAGAGCTTAGCAAACCGGATATGATTATAATTCCCGGAACTAAGAGTACTCTTGCCGATATGAAATGGCTTAGAACCAGCGGACTTGAAGCTGCTGTGAAAAAATGTGCTTCTCACGATATCCCGATTTTTGGAATCTGCGGCGGTTATCAGATTCTTGGCAGAAAAATTTCCGATCCTGAAAATACAGAGGGCGGCGGAGAAATTTCCGGAATGGGACTTCTTGATACCGAAACTATTTTTAGAAAAACTAAAACAAGAACACGAATTAACGGGAAAATACTTAGTGCAGACGGATTCTTTTTCTGCATTTGCGGAGCTTCTTTTGAGGGATATGAGATTCATATGGGAGACACTTTGGTCAAAGGAAATCCGCTTGCCTGTCTCTCAGACGGACGTAAAGACGGTTCTTATCATAAAAATATTGCCGGAAGCTACGTACACGGATTTTTTGATAAAAAAGAGATCACCGGAAATATCGTTAAAGCATTATTTCGTAAAAGAGGACTTGAATACGGCGGAGTGTCAATTGACAGAAAGGCTTACAAGGAGAGTCAATACGATATTCTTGCCAATGAAGTCCGTGAAAATATTGATACGGAGCTTCTTTTCAGAATTCTTAGGGAGGGCGTTTAAATGGGTCTTATACATATTTACTGCGGAAACGGCAAGGGAAAAACCTCCGCCGCAATTGGACTTGCCCTTCGTGCGGCAGGAGCAGGGATGAGAGTTCATATTGTCCAGCTATTAAAAGGCGGCGAAACATCTGAACTGAATACGCTTGCCTTGATTCCGAACATAACTGTAAGTCGCTGCGATAAAGATTATGGGTTTACTTTTTCAATGAGCAGCAGTGAAAAGCTGGAGCTTACTAACTGTCACGATTGGCTGTTGAGCGAAGCGGAAAAGCTGATGAATAATGGTGAAATTGATGTTCTGATAATTGACGAATTCAATGCAGCTTACAAATACGGACTGGTCGATATTGAACTTGCCGACAGGATAGTCCTTAAAAAAAATCCCGAAACAGAGCTTGTTCTGACAGGTAGGGATCCGCATGAGAAATTTTTGCAGGCGGCAGATTACATAAGTGAAATAAAAGCGGTCAAACATCCATATTCGTGCGGAATAGAAGCAAGAAAGGGGATCGAATACTGATGAACGGAATTGAATTTGTTTTGCCGGAAGATATTGAAAAACGCAGTTTTGAAATAATTGAACAGGAGCTTTCCGGAAGAGAAATCGACGATAAAATAAAGCCGGTAGTCATGCGTGTAATTCATACAACTGCGGATTTTGAATATTTCGATAACCTTAAATTTTCTGAAAACGTAATTGACAAAATTCTTGAATTGATACGGGAAGGCGTTGCTTTTGTTACTGATACAAATATGGCTTTATCGGGAATTAATAAGCCTGCTTTGAGAAAACTTGGATGTGAAGCTTACTGTTTTATGTCAGACAGCGACGTTGCTTCGGCGGCAAAATCGGAGCAGACAACAAGAGCTTCTGCTTCGGTCGATAAGGCTGCGTCTATGGGAAAAAAGGTAATTTATGTTGTCGGAAATGCTCCGACGGCTTTGGTAAGGCTTTTCGAGCATATTCAAAAGGGAGATTTTACTCCTGCTGCGGTTATCGGAGCTCCGGTTGGATTTGTAAATGTGGTTCGTTCAAAAGAACTTATTATGCAGACCAATGTGCCTTATATTGTTGCAGAGGGAAGAAAGGGCGGAAGCGGAGTTGCGGCGGCAATATGCAATGCTCTTCTTTATATGGCAGACGGCAGAGCTGTTTGATTTGGCAAAATTACCTTAATAAGGCATCTTGTATCAAAAAAACAGTGCAAACCGACAATTTGTGCGGATGCATATTGAAAATGGTATCGCTTTATGATATAATTTAATTAAGGTTTGTATACATACCGTAATCAAAAATTTAAGAACCTGTCTTCATAAGATATGCGTGCAGATTTTCGGGCAAATTTTGTCGATTACAAGGAGAAAATTCGCAGGCATACTGACGTATGGCAAGGATTTTTGACGAAGTAAGCGGAAAAATTTGCCGAAAAGATGTGCACATTATCTTGTGAAGACAGGTTCTAAACAATTGAATAGGTAAGCGGTGCTCCGGAATGTTAAGGCATTGCCTGGAGGTAAAAGGGAAACAGGTTGGAATCCTGTACGATCTCGTCACTGTGTAGGAGGAGCGTATTGCTATTATGTCACTGATTTTGTCGGGAAGGCTGCAATTGCGTGAAGATACCCAAGTCAGGAAACCTGCCGTTTATCAGTACAGGAACGTGTTTTACGTTCCAGATCACGAGGTATTGGTCGTACATTTTTCAAACGCCGCTTTGGACGGGGTTTGTTTCTTGTACCCTTTTTCAGTCGATTAAGGGTATTTTTATTGCCGATTTCAATGCCTCCGAAAAATGTTAATCGGAGGAAAATTTATGAAAATTAAAAAAATTACTGCAATGCTTATCGCTATTGCCGCAACAGCTTCAATGATGACAGCCTGCGGAAGCAAAACTTCTGAAAGTTCTTCAAACGGGAAGCCATCCGAAACTACAACGGTTGATAATTCCGCAGAAGAGGATGACGATGAAAATTACGAGACCGGAGACGCTTCGCTCGATAATGTCCGCAATCAGGATAATATCGGTGAAAACGAGCTTCTTGTTCTAAGCTTTGGTACAAGCTATAACGACAGCCGACGTCTTACTATCGGCGCTATTGAGGACGCTATCGAAAAAGCAGTTCCTGATTTTTCAGTAAGAAGAGGTTTTACGGCAAATATCGTCATTGACCACATTCAGAGAAGAGACGGGATTCTCATTGATGATGTTGACGCAGCTTTACAGAGAGCTGTTGACAATGGGGTAAAAAATCTTGTTGTTCAGCCAACTCATCTTATGAATGGTTTTGAGTATGACGAATTGATTGAAAAGGTTGGAAATTATTCCGACGCTTTCGATAAAGTCGTTTTCGGCGAGCCGCTTCTCACCAGCGATGATGACTTTAAAAGAGTGGAAAAAGCCATAACAGACTGGACTTCCGAATATGATGACGGTGAGACTGCGATTTGTTTCATGGGCCACGGAACGGAAGCAGCTTCAAATCAGGTTTACTCAAAAATGCAGGATATGCTCACTGCCGACGGTTATAAGAATTACTTTATCGGAACAGTTGAAGCGTCCCCAAGCTTAGATGACATTCTCGCCGTAGTGAAAACCGGAGGCTATAAGAGAGTCGTTCTTGAGCCTCTTATGGTTGTTGCAGGAGATCATGCCAATAACGATATGGCTGGAGATGAAGAGGATTCATGGAAGACTGTTTTTGAAAACGAAGGTTTTGAGGTTGTTTGTCTTCTTCGTGGACTTGGTGAAAACGAGGCAATCAGGGAAATATATACAGATCATGCAAATGATGCTGTAGCAAAGATAAAATAAGTTTTTCAGCGGGGGACGATTTGTCCCCCACGACAAAACCGTATATACAATAAAAATCAGAGAGGTATAAAATTATGAAAAAATTAACGTCAGCTGCGCTTATTCTTGCGCTTTTATTAACTGTAGGATGCGGAAAAAGCGGCGAAAGCAGCGAATCGACAGCAACAGCGGCTACAGCGGAAAGCACTGTAGCTGTTGCCGGAGAGAATGAAACAGTTCCCGATGAGCTTGTTATCCCTGAAGACATGATGCCTGTAACAGGTTCTCAGATAAAGGACGGCACTTACGATATTAAGGTGGATTCAAGTTCATCAATGTTCAAGATAACTTCATGCAGTCTCACGGTTGAAAACGGCGAAATGACTGCCGTTATGACAATGAGCGGACAGGGCTATCTTTATGTTTTTATGGGAAAAGGTGAGGATGCTACTGATGAAAGCAAATACATTCCTTTTGTCGAGAACGAAAACGGCGAGCATACATTCACAGTTCCGGTTGAAGCTCTTGATAAGGGAATAGAATGCTCTGCTTTCAGCAAGAAAAAGGAACAGTGGTATGACAGAACCTTGCTTTTCAACGCTTCTTCGCTCCCGGCAGACGCATTCAAGGACGGCGAAATAACCAGCGTTGAAAGTCTTGGACTTGCTGATGGAACATATATGATCGACGTTACTCTTGAGGGCGGTTCCGGAAAAGCGACTGTTCAGTCTCCGGCAGAAATGATTGTCGAGAACGGCAGTGCTTCGGCAGTAATAATCTGGAACAGTCCGAATTATGATTATATGATCGTTGACGGCAATAAATTTGAATTCAGCGGCGATGGCGAAAATGCAGCATTCACTATTCCGGTGATTGGATTTGATTACAAAATGCCTGTTACCGCTGATACAACGGCAATGAGTACTCCTCATGAGATTGAGTATACGCTCTTCTTCGATTCATCAACTATCAAGAGCGATGAGAACTAAATTTATTTCCGCCGCTTTTCTGGGAATTATGCTGCTGTCGGGCTGTTCTCTTGGTACGAAAAAAACGGACAGCGGTCAGTTTTTCTCCGATATGAAGAAGACAGGCAGTATGGAACTTGAATATGCTACTCAATTTACGGTGGATTACTATGAAAACGGACTCTCGCTTATCGAAATTGCCGATGGCGAGAGCTATCTTCTTGTTCCGGAAGAGAGAAGCGTTCCCGAAAATCTCCCCGAGGATATTACGGTTATACATCAGCCGTCTGAAAAGATATATCTTGCTGCTTCATCGGCAATGGATCTGTTTGATTCGCTTGATTCACTTGAAAATATTTTTGCAACGGCTACTCCGGAAAAGGATTGGGTGATAGACAATGTTAAGTCAGCCATGCAGAGCGGAGATATTCTTTACGCCGGAAAATATTCTGCGCCGGATTATGAGTTGATTCTTGATGAAAGTTGTGATATTGCAATTGAATCTACGATGATCTATCACAGTCCTGAAATAAAGGAACAGCTTGAATCGTTTGGGATTCCGGTGCTTATCGAGCGTTCAAGCTACGAAGCGCATCCCCTCGGCAGACTTGAATGGATAAAGCTTTACGGTCTGCTCCTCGGAAAAGAGGACGAAGCCGAATCTTTTTTCAATGAAAAAACACAGATTCTCGACGATGTTCTTCAGCATGGTGAAACGGGAAAAACTGCGGCATTTTTTTACATTGGCTCGAATGGATACGTTAATATACGCAAACCGGGTGATTACGTTTCAAAAATGATCGAGCTTGCCGGAGGAGATTATGTTTTTACAACGGAAAATACTGGTAAAGATGAAAATGCTCTTTCGACCATGAATATGCAGTTTGAATCCTTTTATGATATTGCCAAGGACGCAGATTTCCTTATTTATAATGGTACGGTTGACGGAAGTCTTACGCAAATGAGTCAGCTTATTGCCAAAAATCCTCTTATGGCGGATTTTAAAGCGGTTCAGAACGGAAATGTCTGGTGTACGAATAAAAATATGTATCAGCAGATTACGGGAGCGGCAGAGATGATTGCTGATTTTAATAAGATTTTCAGCGGAGAAGCGAGCGAAGATAATCTTGCTTTCCTCTATAGACTGCCGCAGGAGGCTGATTAAGCTATGAAAAAAGCCGAAAGAAATCCTGTTTTCGGATTTGTTTTTCTCGGAGCGGTTCTGATTCTGCTTGCAGCGTTGAATCTATATTTCGGAAGCGTTAAATTTACATCCGCAGAGATAACAGACGTGCTTTTAGGGAAGAGTGAAAATATTTCGGCAGTGAATATAATCAAGGGAATAAGGCTTCCAAGAATGGCTGCTGCGGTTATTCTCGGCGGAGCTTTGTCCGTTTCAGGATTTCTGCTGCAAACATTTTTTTCCAATCCGATCGCAGGTCCTTTTGTTCTTGGCATTTCATCGGGAGCAAAGCTTACAGTTGCGCTTATCATGATTTTTTTCCTTGAAAAGGGAATTGTTTTAAGCTCATCAGCCATGATTATTGCTGCGTTTGCCGGTTCGATGCTCTCAATGGCATTCATTCTTCTTGTTTCGGGAAAAGCCGGAAAAAGTTCGCTTCTTATTGTCAGCGGCGTAATGATAGGTTACATTTGTTCCGCGATAACCGATTTTGCAGTGACTTTTGCTGATGATTCAAATATTGTAAATCTTCATAACTGGTCGATGGGAAGCTTTTCCGGAATATCTTCCGGCGACGTTAAGGTTATGGGAGTGACCGTTTTTGCCGCTTTTATCGTAACGTTCATGATGTCAAAGCAAATCGGAGCATATCAGCTCGGAGAGAGCTATGCCAAAAGCGTTGGAGTGAATATTCGTCTTTTTCGCATACTGCTGATTCTTCTTTCGAGCATTCTTTCAGCGAGCGTTACAGCTTTTGCAGGTCCGATTTCATTCGTTGGGATTGCTGTTCCTCACCTTGTTAAAGGACTTTTTAAAACGGCTAAACCAATTATAATAATTCCTGCTTCTTTTCTTGCCGGAGGAGCTTTCTGTCTGTTCTGCGATTTGATAGCAAGAACTATTTTTGCTCCGACAGAGCTTAGTATCAGCTCGGTTACAGCAGTTTTCGGAGCTCCGATCGTTATATGGATAATGCTGAGCAGAGGAAAAAAGAAAGCTTCAGGAGTGTAAAATATGATTGAAAAACCTGTTTTTTATACGGAAGATCTTGCTGTTGGATATCGTGGAAAAGTTTTGATCGGTGGGATAAATATTTCTGTTGATCGTGGCAAAATACTCACTCTCATAGGTCCGAACGGGGCAGGGAAGTCTACGATTCTGAAAACTGCCGCAAAACAGCTTGACTCAATTTCGGGAGCTGTTTATATTGACGGAAACGATATCAGTGAAATTAAAGGGAAAATTCTTGCAAAAAAAATCTCCGTTCTCATGACGGAGCGTATTGATCCTGAACTTATGACTTGCAGGGATATCGTCGAATCCGGACGTTATCCATATACAGGACAAATGGGAATTTTGTCTGATGCCGATCATGAGAGGGTTGAAGAGGCAATGCGGATAACTTCGGTTACTGAAATAGGGAAAAGTTATTTTAACTGCGTCAGCGACGGTCAGCGACAGAGGGTAATGCTTGCAAGAGCAATCTGTCAGGAGCCGGAGCTTCTCATTCTTGACGAGCCGACGTCGTTCCTTGATCTTCGACATAAGATGGAGCTTCTTAATATTCTGAAAAAGCTTGTCAGAGAGAAAAGCATTGCCGTTATAATGTCTCTTCACGAGCTTGATATGGCTCAGAAAATTTCAGATTTTGTTATATGCATCAAGAATAATCGTGTTGACCGATGCGGCGTTCCGGATGAAATTTTTGAGAGTGATTATATTTCCGATCTTTATGAGATACCCAGAGAAAGCTACAATGCTTACTGCGGTTCAGCGGAGCTTATGCGGTGTGAGGGAACGCCGCAGGTTTTCGTGATTGCAGGCGGAGGCACGGGATGTTCGGTGTTCCGAAAGCTTCAGCGTGAGAATATTCCGTTTGCAGCCGGAATAATTTACGAAAACGATATTGACTATCTTATTGCAAAATCATTGGCATCGGAGGTTATATCCGCTCCGGCATTTGAACCTATGGATAGGTCGCTTACCGAAAGAGCGAAAGCGGTTATGGATTCCTGTAAAAAGGTGATATGCAGTCTGAAAGGCTTCGGGACGCTGAATAATGAAAATAAAATTCTTTTTGAATATGCGAAACAACATAATTATTTGTAAAAAAAGGACGTTTCAGTTAAAGCGATACTCATAAAGAAGTTTAAGCCCCGAAGCAACTATTTGTAACTGCTTCGGGGCTTGTTGTAAATATTCAATTATTCGCATAAATCAGAATTTACTTGATATTTTTATATTAAGAAATACGATATATGTCATCACTCCAAAACATAATTTTATCAGTAATCTTTGCTTGTTTTAGTACTATAATAACATTATATACATCAGGATATGGAGATACCATTCCTATACATGCCATTCCAAACATCAATCCATTGAACACTGTGTTTTGTGGCGCTGATAATATAAATAGCACCCAAGGTACAAATCCAAGTAAAAATGGCAATAGACACATAATTATAAATCGACTTCTTTTTAGCGGAAAAGATGCTAATGCAACCCAAATCATTTTACCCTTTAATTTACCAATGCATACCTCTGCTGAACTTGGATAAGTTATAGCATGTAACCATTCATGAACGATCAGCAGCAAAAAGCCAATCAAAGCCCCACATAACACTGCCGGGGGAAAAACGACCGATGCTTTACTTGTAAATGTTTTAATAAACATAGTCAAGAACATAATGATGCACAATATTACTGCAATAGGAATCGATTTTTTCATTATCTCATTCATTGTAGCCGGTGTATCAAGCTTTTGTGCATTTGCAGGGAGTTCTCCACACTGATATTGGTTTATATCATCAATATTTTTCACGTATTTTATCAATTTGTTTCACCTCGTAAACTTCCGATTTACTTTAGTAATTATTATATCACTGCGTTTTTATTTTGTCAATAGAAACGCCATAGCACTTTTGACTGAAAATCATAAGTGCTATGGCGAAAACTTCTTTATGAGTACCCGTCTTTACGAAACGTCCTTTTATCTTGGAGAATTGCTCTTATTGTAACACGACTCTGACCGCTGAGAGTGCAGGTGAAGAGAGTAAGATCCCAGTTTTCAGACGAACCGAACTCCATTGCTTCAACGTCTTTTCCGGAAATACTTTCTGTCTGAATAACCTCGTAATTATAAATTTTTCCGTCGGCAGCTGTGAAAACAATTTCCTCGCCTCCGCTGAGTTCGTTTAAACGTCCAAAGTGGGAATTGTAATTATGAGCCGCAATGATAATATCTCCTCCAGCGGCAGTTCCCTTATAGCGGCACGGCGATATTTTAAGGTTATCATAGCTCCATTCGCTCATAACCGGAAGCTCTATTCCAAGAGACGGAATCGAAACATATCCGATATATGCAGTGTTTTCGATTTCAACGACCGCTTCTTCGGTTGTTGTTTCGGTTGTGAATTGTGTTTCGTATTCGTGAAAGAGGTCGTTAGAGGTGGTAATAATCATTGATTCCAATTCTGTTTGCTCCGGAATTTTTTCTTTTATAAGCGAAAGTATTCTTCCGGAATTTTCTTCCGCAATTTTGCTGGTTCTATAATTGCAGATAACAAGAGACAATGCCGCAATAAGCAGCATTGTCCCAATAATTATACAACACATTCCGTGTTTTTTCTTCATTAATCATCTTCCTTTTTGTTTCTTGCAAGCAAACGGCATCCGATTCCGACAAAAATCATTCCGCCGAGAGCAAGTATCGGTACCGGCCACCAGAGCTGTCCGGTTTGAGGCAGCTTAGGTTCGGATTTAGTCGTCGTTGTTGTTACGTTAGTTATTGTAGTTGATGTAGTAGTTACAGTTGTTTCAGTCTGATGAGAGTTTATGACTGCAAACTGAGTTTCATTTGAGCGGTATGATACTGTGTATTTATCAGGGACGTTTGTTTCTATAACTCTCCAGCTATGTCCTTTTTGAGCAGTCCACTCATATGTCCAGTTGTTTTCGCCGTTCAGCGTAACTGTTTCATTAAGCGTTTCATCGCAGTAAATTTCTACTGTAATTGAAGCCGTTCTGTCGCTTAAAGCATTTTCATCATTTTCCCATATTTTTTTAACAGTATAACGTTCAAATTCTGAACCGGATACGTCAAGATAAAATTTAGGATATGCGTCAAGATCAACGTTTCCGTCGCTGACCTCTATCAGAATTGCGGACGGAATATAAATTGTTTTATCAACATACAGTTCTTTGCCGCTTACAAGATACATTCCTGTGCGGAGATTTTTAAATTGTATTTCGCCGTTAGAATCAGTTTCTCCTTCGGCTATCGGAGCAATTTTGTCTATAACGGCATAATTTTCCAGTGTTTCTGCTGCCGCCGTAATTGCTTCTGCCGATAAATCGTCCAGCTTTACGGGATAATCGGCAAAATCTCCTCCGAGAACAAAATCGTTTCCGTCACGGTAGCCGGCATAATAAATCTTCCACTGCATTCCTGTAAGCGTTACATCCTCTGAACGGCATATAAGAGTCAGCGAGCCTTCCTCTGCGGCTGAAACATTAAAGCTTATCGTGCTTATCATGGTAAGTGCGGCGCAAAGAATACTAAGTATTATTGCACCTATACGGTGTAATTTTTTTGTTTGCACATCAGTCACCATCCTTTTCGTTGTATATTTTAATAGACTTGTAATCCGGTTTTTTGTTTTTTCTCTTTTTGCTTCCGAAAATCCAGAAGAAAATTAATATGACAACAAATACCGTAAATATAATCGGGACGACAAGCATCGGGTCAACCTGCGTCGCATCGGGATTCACTTTAATTTTCACAGCTGATTCATCGTTGACTGTTTCTATTCTATGTGAACGCAGAAGCAGACGATGTGTGTTTACTCCATAAGGAGTGCAGGTCATGAGCGTTACATAATCTTCATTCGGAATAATTGCAAGTTTATCAACTTCTTCCGGCTTGACGATAAGAATTTCCTCAACCTCGTATGTCAGAACCTCGTCAAGAATAGTTATAGTGAAAGTATCGCCGACAACCATTTTATCAAGGTCGGTGAAAAGCTTGGCAGAGGGGAGACCTCTGTGAGCCGAAATAACAGCGTGGGTATTTTTTCCGCCTACGGGAATAGACGAACCCTGAAGATGCCCTGCCGCAACGTTGAGAACCTCTTCGCTTGTTCCGTGATAGATCGGAAATTCAGCATGGATAACGGGAATCGTTATATATCCCATAATACCTGTGCCGGAGACATTAAGTATATCCTCATAGCCCGAAATCTGTTCGTAGTTTATAAAAGGAGCATATATTCCGGCGAGCTGTTCGTTATAATCGTGAGCCTCGGCTAAAAGCCTTTCGGTTTCATCGCTGTCCATATGTGCAACGGTTTGGTTGTAGTTTGAAATTACCTGACTTTGAACTCTTTCATTCCACCAGTTGCTTATGATCGGATATAGCATCACGGAGAGCCCCACGAGTAGTATTATGATTAAAATAATCGTTGAAATTTTGCCTGATTTTTTTCTCATGAAGCCCTCCCTGATGCCTGTCGGCAGATTGCTCCGCCGACAGGAATAAGGTTAAATTAATTTGTTTATGATTTGAATAGTTATTGATTATTCTGCGTTTTTGCTCATTCTCTTCTTTGTGATAAGGAAGATTCCTGCTACTGCTACCATGCAGCCACCGCCGAGGTAGAACAGTGTTGTACCGATACCACCGGTTGAAGGAAGTGTTGAACCGGATTTATTGATAACGTCATTGACCATGTTGCTTGAACCCTCAAGACTAAGCTTAGCGGAAGCTTCATCAGCATTTTCCTCGTGAGTTGCTTTGATTACAACAGTTATGTTGTCACATTTATTATAATCATCTGGTGTTTTTGTTTCTGTTAATGTGTATGTTCCAGCATCAAGACCCTTAATGTTGAACTGACCTGTACCTTCAGCAGATGTAAGCGTTGCAGAACCGCTTGCATCTGGAATGTAGAATCCGTCAACAAGTTTGAATGTTATAGGAGTTCCTTCAGCATTTTTAAGATTGAATTCTGCACCGGCAAGTATGTTTTCAGCTGCCTTTGAGTTAGCATACTTTGTGTTGTCCACTTCATATGTAAATGCCCAAACAGTATCTTCCGTTGTTTTACCGTCGGTTGTGCCTGTTCCTGTTGAATCAGGGTTATTAGAATAGCTTAAGGAAACTGTATTTTTATTAATATCAGAAATAGAATCTACGCTTTCTTTAGATACGATAGCGTTCTCGTTCAGATGTGCATTATATATAACTTCAACAGTTACCGGAGCAGTACCGAAAGACGCTCCAGCGATTGCCTTAACATCCTCAATTGAAAGCGTCCAGCTAAGACCGGCTTTATTAGCTGCCGCTGTAGCTGTTTCAGCATACTGAGCGGTTGTAAGTGTAGTATCACCAACCTTTACGCTTTCAATGCTGTCAAAAGTTACGCCAGCAGACATTGTATCATTGAATGTAAGCTTATAAGTTTCGTATGCAGCGAGATCTGCATCAGCGGGAATAGTTGCAGTCAGCTTGAATTGGAATGATTCGTTGATAGCATGGTCAGCTGTTTCGCCCCAGCCGTTATTATCTCCTGTTTCTACTTCACCGTCATTATTGTCAGCAATTTGCTTATCAACTGTAGGCTTTGCATTTTTTATGTCTACCGTAGCATTATCGGCAACCTGAACGATCCAAGCGGAGTTTGCGTCATCTGCATTTTCGAGATTTGTAGTATCCTTAACGATATAGTAGCCGTCATCTAAGTCGTTGATTGTCACTGTACCATTGGCTGAAGTAACATCCTCACAGGCTTTAGTTTCAGACAATACCAGTAATGGCGCATCACCTGTAATAAGGGTTCTTGCATCAGTAACAGCACTGATTGCTTCAAATTCTGACTTTGATAATTCTTTTCCTGTTGTAACATTAGCTCCATTAAATGAAGTTACACCAGAACCCCATTTCATATCGTTGAGTTTTTTTGCTTCGTCTAACGTACCTGTTAATACCTGATAAACTTCAAATGTATGAGCCTGTTCTGTTGAAATGCCGTTAATTGTGATTGAAGCAGCCGAAGCTGTGAAAGAAGTAGCCATAGGGATTGAGAGTGAAGCTGCCATTAATGTAGCTGCGATAGCTGCTGTAAATTTCTTAAAGTTTTTCATAATTATTCTCCTTAAAATTAAAATTTAAATAAGTCTTAGGTGGATGCGGAAACTGCATATTTTCCGTAAGCGATGCAGTTTCCGCTGACGTTTGATTATTTTGCGACACGTTTTCTGCGTCGTCTGATAAGATAGCAAGCGGCGGTTGAACTTAAAATAAATCCCGTTACATAGTAGATTTTAGTTCCCTCCCCGCCGGCAGAGGGCATTTCGCCTTGAGTTTCTTCGCCTTTAGTATTCTTTACCGAAAGCTGAGTAAACTCGCCGGATTCTGTTAGTTGTTTTCCGTTGTCATATTCGCTTGGCAAATACTTTACTCCTTTGCCTCTGATTTCAGTTACCGTTGTACCGGAATTGTCACATTCAGCAATATAGTAGTAATAAGGTTTGCCGTTTTCGTCTGTAAGCGGAAGCTTATCAACTTCCAATGACCAGTTATTTTCGGAAGTAATATCATAGATATCGACAAGTTCAGCATTTTCCGGGAGATCAGGTCGTTTTCCTATTGCCTGAACGTTGATTGTATGGGTTGCTGTAGTAGTACCGTCGGAATCGGTTGCCGTAATTGTAACCGAACCGTATTTCTTAGATGTTACTTTACCGGTTTGATCGACGTCGGCAACATCCGTATCGCTTGACGACCATGTTACATTTCCGACGTTTCCGCTTACTGTAAGCTGGATTTCATCGCCGATATTCATAACGTTGTCACCGGTTATGTTTAAGTCACCAACGACTATTATCTGCCCTGTGCAGTCTGTTTCGACGCCGTTGCAAACGACAGTGAATGTTGTTTCTCCGGCAGCGATTGCTTTTACATTACCGCTTCCGTCGATTTCTGCAATACTTGAATCTGCAACGTTATAGGTGATATTTGCATCGTCAGCGCCTGTTAATGTGATGTTAGCAGTACCGTCAGGACGAAGTCTGATAGGCGAGTTTGCTGTGATTGTTTTTGTTGTGAGTGTAATTTTACCCTTGATATTGTTGTGCGTCAGGGTGAGGGCTGCGTCACCGAATTTTCCATTCGCTGTGTAGGTGAAAGTGCCGTCATCATTTTTGGTAATCGTACCACGGTTTTCAGGAATTGTCCATTCATTTGCCTCAATGTCGGTGACAGCGTTTCCGTCTGAGTCTGTTACTGTGAGTATTGCTGTTTCTCCTGGGAGAAGTTCGGTTTTGTCGGCAGTTATTGTGTATGTCTGTACATTAGCATAATGCAATCTGATTTCTTTGATATTAAACTCATTATACCATGTCTTTATTGATCTAAAACTGATTTTTGTAACAGTTACCGGATCAGCAAGCGTAGTGCTTGACATTTCTTTGAGCTTATTTCTAAAGTTATCATTTTCAATCCAATCCTGATTGAAATCGCCGCCACTTGTATTATAACTAAAACTACCTCCAAAGCTACTGTCGCATACATTTCCATTTGTTGCTAAACTGTTACCATTTTTGTCAATAAATTCAATCTTAACAACATTTTCCCAATTGCCTTCATATTCCTGAGTAAATCCTGCATCTCCGCTACAACTAAATCCGTCTAACTTATACCACTGATTTTTCGGCTTGATATTAACCGTAGCAGTATCACTACTTCCGTTTCGGCTTGCAGTTATCGTAACAGAACTGTTTGTTCCGCTTAATGCTTCAACTGCGCAGCTTGTGCCGTCCTCGCTTGGAGTAAGCTTAACCTTTGCAGTATCAGAAGCAGACCATTCTGCTTTAGCGTTTGCATGAAGCGTTACAGATTCGCCGATAGGAATATCTACAGAATCTTCTGTAATATTAAGTTGAATTGCATTAACAGTAATCGTTATTTCATTTGATGTAAGTGAATCGTGTTTAGCTGAAATTTTAACGTCACCGGATACATTTTCCTTTACTTTAACAGTATAAGTATTGTTTCCGTTTGAATTGATACTTTCAATTTTACTTGAATCATAAATCCAGCTATCAACAGATGCATTTGCAGTAATTGTAAATTGATCGCCCTCGTTAACAGATTGCTTATCAGATGAAATTGTAAAGTTTTCAACTGTAATTTCGCAAGAACCTTCTTTTTCTTCAGAGTCTGTTCCGGTTATTGTTGCTTTTCCAATGCCAACTGCTGTAACTTTACCATTTGCTTCAACCGTTGCAACATTTGTATTGTCGGAACTCCAGCTAATATCTCCACTGTTATCAGAAGCAGAGAGGTCAATGCTATCTCCTACAAGAAGAGTTGTTTTTGATGGAGTTACAGTAAATGAATTACCTGCGTCAAAATAAAGCTTAACATAGTTAACTGTAGCTCCCCATCCATCAAATTTTATGTTGGTTATGTTATCACTTGAAATATTTGCTTGCCCCCATAGCGGAGTAAATTTGCTTTCTCCATTAATATCTTGCGGTAATAAAACAAAAGTATTTTCATTCCATGAACCGCCGGTGGCTATTGTAGTAGAACCATTAAGAAATGTACTGCCATTCAATGTAAGACTGCCATTTTGTTGACTTAATGAAATCTCAATTTTAGTGATATTTTTTCCTGAACACAGACTTGATACATCTGCACCATTTCCTTTTATTTGATTAAAAAGATCAGTGTTATTTGATGAATCTAAAATAATTATATTATCTCCCGCCGCCATAACCTCCTTAACCTTAGCCATGAACAGCTGAGGAAGCTCTTCATTAAAGCTAAGAAGCTGCGGCTGAACTGCATTCGGATTAGGCTTGCCATTATAGGTATTTTTAACGCCTGGGATTTCGTATGTGTAACCAGTTTTGTAGAAGTGGTAAAGTCCGGCTGCTGCGCCGACAAGGTTTGCATTGTAATCGCTGGCTACTTCGTTTTTCTGGTAATCAGAACGACGGTCTTCATACGAACCGCCTGTATACTGAGGACCTCCTACCATACCGCCTATCAAACGGAAAACATCATTATCATATCCATCTATAATAGTGGTATCGTCTTTTACAGTCATGTCGCATCGCTTTCCTACTCCTGCTCTGAAATGAGGTTTCTGAGTAGAATTTGCAGAGAAGTTAGATACAAGAACTGTTCCGTTGGTGTTGGAATCGCCGAGAATGTAGTTCATCTGTGATTTACACCATGATTTAACGTTATTTGTATTAACTCCCGATTCTGAATGATTAGCTGCTGCAAGAGCGATTGTCTGATAACCGCAGTTATATCTGGATTGTCCCCATGCATTTGTGTCTTTATAACCGGAACCTGTGCATTCGCTATTCACGAAATTTGTTACATCGCCCCAGCTTCCGCCAAGATATGCTGCATTAGCACATTTTGCACCGAGAGCAACGTTATTCCAGTGGTATCCGCCCCAGCCATTGCCAAGTCCATTTAGTTTATTAGATGCCTTTGATTTGTAATTGTCATACCCGGTTGTATCTCCCGCTTCATTACAAGCAATTGCAAGCCAAGCTGCTGCCCAAGCCTGATCGTCCTGAGCGCTGTCTGAAGCATAAAATCCGGGATATTGTGCGCCCTGCTGAGTTTCATCTTTGTTTACGCCCCATTCATTTAATGGAGTATTGACTTTTTCAGAGAATGCGTAAAGCTCTTTAGCTTTTTCAAGGTATGCGCTGTATTTTGCCTCGTCTGTAGTGTGGAAATTCAGATAGCTTAATGCAAGTGAAGCAGCATATTCAGCAGCTATATCAGCTCCGGTATTGCTTCTCCAATACATTTCACTTTCACGGGAATCCTGAAGTTCCGGAATTCCCCAATAAGCGTGGTCGGTATTTCCGTGACCTTTCTGAACAAGAACTTCTGTTGTACCGTTATTATCACGGATACACTGGCTAAAGAAATCTGCATAATGGTCAGTAATTAACTTTGTGTGCGCTGTCTGACCAAGCTCGTCGTAATCGCTTCTGAATTCATATAAGCTCCAGCCAAGATTTGAAGCTGAGAATCCTGCCGGCAGACCAAACATTACATGGTCGCCTGCATCGTGGAAACCGCCGGAAATTTCATCTTCTGTATGACAATCTCCACGCCAGTAATAATTGCTGGTTTCGTCAACATCCTCGCCGCACATAACTCCGTCATAGAAGAAGAGCGAATATTGAAGAAGTCTTGCATAATCCTCTTTGACCTCGTCCGCAGTTTGTTCCGGCCACAAAGCTCCTGTTGGAGACGGCGTTAAACCGGGTGTATTTGTTGAAGATTGATTTGTCGACCTATAAAGAGCGACCTTTATCGAATCGGGACGTTTTGCAGGATCTGTATCGTCCCAAAGTTTTTTAATGATGAGACTGCTCAGCTTAGGCTCGTTTGTGATAGCGAGAGTTTCGCCGTTAGTCGAACTTTCATTGCTGTCCGTTTTGATCTTCCAGCCATTCGGAACATTGAGTTCTTTAATGCGGTATGTTCTTTCTGCGGGAAGATTTTCAGCCGCTGATTTCCAATCATTATCAGATGTAAGAGTAATATTACGTACATCCACCCAATCATCATCATCATCGCCGTTTTTCATTTGAAGCTTTACTGTGAGACTGTCCGGTTTAGTAACAGAGTTACTCGAATCGTCCCATAGTTTCTCAATATTCAGCGAAATTGTTTTCAGAGTGTTTGCAGCAACAAGAGTGCCGTCCGGATCAACGGAATAGCTGTCATCGTAACCAGCAGGAACTTCTGTTTCCTTAATATAGTAGTAATAAGGATATTTTACTTCGTCCTTAAGGTATTTCGATTCAAGACCGTTCCATGTTGCTGTCCAGTTGTTTGATTCGTTAAGAACTGCGGTTACATCGCTGTTGTCCTTTTTATATGCCATATCTTCTGTAAGCTGTATTTTTGGATCGGTAAGCTCTGTTTCAGAGCGATATAGCTTAACTGTTATTGAATCTCTTAATGTCTCAAAGCCTTCATCGTTCAACCATTTTTTGGTAACAGTGATGTCCTTTTCGTCTTTTTCTTTTTCGTTTCCGATTTCAAGAGTTGAACCGTTAACGTTGAGCATCGGGTTTTCATCGGACATTGCCGAATCGCCGCCCGAAGCATTTTGGTCGAAAATGTATTTTGTACCGTCGGCAGTAACGATCTCAACGTAACTTGGAGTGATTTGACCCCACCCAGGTTTTTGAATCTCAAATTTTGTAAGGGTGACTGGATTATCAAAAGTTTTTTGATAAGAACCATCAGCCTGTTTTATTTCACTGCCATTGACTGTTAAATCATCGCCGTCAACGGTAAGGTAAATAACAGGTTCCGGATCAGCCTTTACAATGAATGATTTTACATTGTTGATAGACACGCCATCTTTTTTATTCAACTGTTGGTCTTTGTTTTCGCCGATGTATACGAAATACTGGCAACCGCCGTTTACATCTTTAACATCAATGCTTACAGAAGTTGTTCGTCCTGAGTCAACATCATAACCATTGTCCACTTTGCTAACGGTAAAGTAAATCTTACCCGGATTCTTGTAGGTTTCTCCCTTATCCTTTTCTGGATGATCGGGGATAGTATCTTCTGTCAGGTAATAAACTCCCGGGAAAAGGTAGCCGTTTTTAGCATATTTGTTGTCAAGATTCTTGAAATTCTCGTTGTCGAAAATGTTTCCGTTTCCGTCGAGACCAGAGCAAATAAGCGTGTCGTCAGCAGCATAAAGTGAAAACTCTGCGCCGTCAAGCTCTATTGATTTGTCTTCAGAATCTACTTTTTTGAGCGTGAGCTTAACTCCAAGAACTCGATTATCTACCATTTCAATAGTATAACTATCGGGAAGAGTCAGCGTATCAGCCGTTTCAGGCTCCGGCTCACTATTTTCAGCTTGCCAGTATTTAACGGTTATTTTGCCGCTGGTATCATCTTCGTCCGGAGTTATTATCTTAAAGTGAATAGGCAATGCCTTTTCATGTGCAGACGGTTCATTTGTTTCTTTAAGGGTGTATATTATATCTTTGTCCAGCTTGCTGACATCGATCAGCTGAGAGCTTTGTTCATTTGAATCCCATTTCCATATGGTTTCATCAGTAATCTGACTTTCGCCTTGCCAAAGCTGAATTTCAGCTCCTGTAACTGCCTCTCCCGAATCGTCAACCTTTTTGAATAATAAGCCGGGTGTATTGACGAAATCAAGATTATTTTCAGGAAGCGGCATTACCATAATATTTTCCGGAGAATAATAATATTTATTATCTCCGTCTTTAAACTGAGATGCCTTTTTCAGGTCAATACCGCTGATTTCGGTGTTTTCGTCTACCTTGTTTACTTTTTTGTAAAGAAGTATAGGTTCAGGAATGGTGATGTCGACTGTATCTGTATATTCAGTACCATCTTCTGCATTATACGTAGCTGTAATTTTGGCAGAACCAGTAGCATCTTCGTTTACGGTTACAGTACATTCAATTTTATCGTTACTTGGAGTAATGATTACATTTTCATTATCTTTTGACCATTCAGCAGGTTTATTCGCTGTCAGAGTAACTGTTTCACCGTTTGAGATCGAAGCCTGATTCGGTGTGATTTTAAATGGCTCAACATGAACGCTGAAAGACGTTACTCTTCCAGAACCATTTTCACTGTTGTCTGTACCACTAATAATGAAGTCACCGGACTTAGTTACTTTCAAAGTGTATCCGTTTTCTTTGTCGCCTGTAATTGTGCATCCATCTGCATTGGTATAGTCCCATGTAATATTTCCAAGCGCTTTAGAATCAATTGTAAGCGGTGTTGAATCACCAACTATTAAATTTGAATTAGCTGGAGTAGCCGTAAAGCTGTTATCAGTGGTATAGATAAACGTAATGCCGCCAATTAAAGTGAAATTTGGATAATTACTTTTATGAGGATCGATCTTTAATTTGTTTATTTTAGTTGGTTCGGCAAGCTCAATAATAATTTCCTTTTCATCGTCATCATTGCTAAAACTGAAAGTAGGATAATTTGAGTAATTGTCGAAACCATAACAAACAACAGGCGGATTATTGTCAACAGTATCACCGTTAGGATTTACTGTGAATTTAATAGCAACAACGTTCTCTATTGCCGAATCTAAATTAATATCTTTGTCCAGCAGGCTTTCTTCGGAATCAGTAGTATAAACATATTCTGCTGTTATAGTTGCCGCCGTAGTTGTAGTTGTAGTAGTTGTAGTAGAAGAAGTCGTAACAGAAGTAGTCTGTTTTGGAGCACCCATTATATCAGTTTCATCGCTTCCGCCGGTCAAACTGTCAGAGCTTGAGTATTTTCCTGCTTTTGTGATGTTCTGTTTTGTCTGAGATGAGTTGATATCAATATTAAAGACATCAGTAGGTGATGTATCGTTTGGAATATAAATTCTGCGCTGTTCAATACCCTTATCGCCGTAAGCGTCTTTTATAGTGAATATCAGCGTTTCATTCAGTCCGTCTGCTTTTTCAGGACTTTCAGTCATCTGCACCTTGACGTCGACTTTTTGCGGGAATGTTCCGCTGCCGTCTTTAGGAAGCAGATAATCGCTGTAGATAGTTTCTTCTACCTTTATAGAATATTGCTTATCTTCTTTAAGGTATCCGTCAGGAGCAGATTGTTCTTCTAAAATATACGTTTTTGAAATGGTATATTTACCATTCTCCATAAGAGGAGCGTAATCAGTATCTCCGGAGAAATCCACGGCTGTCGGAATTGTAGTATACTTTGTTTCGCTGCCGCTGTTCCATGCACTTACGAGGTTGTCGTCCTGTTTATTTTCAGGAGTATTATTAGTATCGATGAGTGCAAAAGTTGCGTCGGGGAGGAAAACGAAATTTCCTTCCTCGTCTTTTATGCTTGAAAATTTATCAACCGGAATAGTGTAACCGGAAACAGCTCCAAGAATATCGGCTCCGCCTCGATAAGGTCTGTAACCGAATTCAAGACCGCCCTTGAAGGATTTTGCAATAAGAGCGCCGGAAAGATGTCCGGGTGATTTCTCTTCCATTGAGGTTACGTCAGCGTTCGGAGCAAGAACCGTACCGTTGAAGTTTCCGTTAATACTAACCTTTTCAGCATTATAGAAATTATAAAGAATTCTCTGCGAATCCGGATTATTGTTGCTGTGAACGTTTCCTGTATTGGATATTTCAGTACCGTTTATAAATGTATGAACGTTTGAGTTATTACCGTCACCGGCTATAACAACGTTGCTGTCGCCACAGTTTATAACAATGTTTGCATCTTCGGGAATATCATCAAAATATATATTTCTGTAATCTTTCCACGAATCTCCAAGATCAAAATAAACTGTTTTAGCCTTGCTGTCCGTTCCGGGACCTGTCAGGTGTATGTCGCCCCATTGATTACCGTCGGCAGCGATACCTTTCTTCTGAGAGAGAATTGAAGAACGTTCTCTTATTTGAACAAAGGTTTTTGAAATAATATCTTTTGTACCATCGTATTGATACATCTGGGCTAATTCGTTTATATTGTCCAAGTAATTGTGCGGGCAATCTTCGCCGCATCCACCAGGATAATCATGACTGTGCGAAGCGCTGTAAGGCAGATCCTCGCTGTTGGAATCAACATATGTTATATGATGAGAATCATCTATATTGCCTATTATAAAACGTTTGAAAAGTCCTTCTTCAGGAAGATAGTAAACGGTGTAGGAGTATTTGTTACCGGCATTTGTCGTATGGTATTTATGTGATGAATCATTAGCGTCATCGTATTTTTCATCATCTGTACCGTTTCTGTCGTGACCATAACCGGTGGACAGCGTATTGATACGAACTATTTTTCCGCCGATTATAGCACTTGCAAAATTAGCTATTTCAGCGTAATTATCTGTTGAAGACAGGTGAGTCATTGTAGCGTAGTCGCCGCTTCCGACCTGATAGTTCCAATCATTTGTAAATGAAAGATCTCCGCCGATTGCGACACGTCCTTCTGCGTCGGCTTCGGTAGCGGTAAAATCGCCCTCGATAAAAGCGCAGAAATCATTAGCGATGCCTAAGAAATATTCATCCATTGCCGCATTCATGATCTCATCAACGGTATTGCATCCGTCAGCCCAGGCAACTCCTGAGCCTTCGCCGATAAGCAGCGTTTTCAAAGACATTTGGCTTGGACTGTAAACTGTACCGTTTACAATATTTCCGTCTTCGCCGGCAGCATTAGTCAGCATTTGTCCGTCGATTTGTTCATTATTTGCCAAAAGACTGATTGGAGGACTTTCACCGTTAGTATCATTTTTATCCGTCATACTGATAGCCGGCATGATAAGACTCATTGGCACGGCAAATGTAACAATAGTTGAAAGGCTCATGATTACAGCAAGATACTTTTTTCGTTTTTCATGATCTTTCAGGTATTTGCGGATTAGTGATTGAAATCCTTTCAACGAAATCATCCCTCCTTGAATAAATTAAGGAACATTCAGACTGTTCCGATATTTTCAAAAGGCCATATACGGAAGATAACTTTTCCTATAACGTATTCGTCAGCGATACATCCTACGGTTGAGGAACGGCTGTCTATTGAAACTGAACGATGATCGCCCATAACGAAGATTCTGTTATCGGGAACCTGATACGGCATTTCTATATCGCAGGTTCCGAGAGCAAGTTCGTTTACATAAGGCTCATCCAGTTTAACATCGTTGACATAAACAGTTCCGTCTTCAGTGATGTTTATGTAATCGCCGGCAATTCCTATAACTCTTTTCAGAAGAATTTTGTTGTTATAATAAAAAGCCACTATGTCTCCCTGTTTGAAGTTGCTTCGCTTAGAACAGATAATGAGTTCGTCGTTTTTCATAGTCGGAGTCATGCTTGAGCCTGTAACCCGGAGAACGGGAAGAAAAAGCATAGAAACCAGAACAGCTACGGCTGCAACGACGAGAAGTGACGATATAGTGCTTCTTAGTATTCTTCTGAAGTCTTTTCGGTATTTAATTTGTTTCAGCTCTGCTTCAAGCTGTTCTGCGCTGGGCAGATTCTCAAACGAATTACCCGTATTGGCTGTATTCATTTTGAATCGATTCCCTCCTTTTCGTTGGGACATACAGCATGAAAAATTTTTTCAAGAATCTCCCGGTCAGCAGCGGCATTACCGAGCTTTTGTTTCAGATCATTGTTTTCGGTCTGAAGAAGATCTATCTCTTTTCGCATGGTAAAGAGAAGTTCAAGAAGCTCTGATTTTTTCAGCTTATGCAATTCCTTGTCCGTCATACATTTCGCCTGCCTTTGCTGATGCCAGATATTTACAATTTGTATATTTCTGGCATTTTATTTTTTTGAAGTTCCTTTAAATCTCATGAACTTAGTATAGCACTTTTAAACAAAAATGTCAACGCTTTTCTTTTTTTTTGTTACTTTTCACAAAAAATATAATTTCCAAGCCTTAAAATAGGGGGGCATATTTCTGAAATCTATGCAATATGTATAAAGAAAGCTGTTAAAGCGTGTTCGCATAAAAATGTAATACACGTATTTCCGGTTAGTTTTTTTCGATTACTACATTGAAAACATTTGCCGGGCGGCAGTTTGTCTGTATATTCGCCATAATTATGATTGAGAATCCGCACATTTACTTTATGTGAACACGCTCTGAATCAATATGAACAAAGTTTGATAAGCAAATAAAGACGGAGAGCAAGCGAGTACTCTCCGTGATGAATATTTTTACTTTTTCCTATGGACAACTGCCAAAGAATCTGTCATTTTCTTAGAATTTTAATTCATTTCCGCTTTCTTCACCTTTAGAGAAAGCAGCAATGTTGGCAGCAGTAGTTTCTGCTATATTGCTGAGAGCTTCTTCCGTAAGAAATGCCTGATGAGAAGTTACAATAACATTCGGCATGGAAATAAGCCTTGCGAGAACATCGTCGTCAATGATATGTCCGGAGAAGTCCTGAAAGAAAACGTCGCCTTCTTCTTCATAAACGTCGAGACAGGCAGCGCCGATTCTGCGTGATTTGATGCCTTCGAGCAGAGCTTCAGCGTCGATCAATGCTCCTCTGGAGGTATTTATGATAACGACACCTTTTTTCAGCTTTTCAACAGTTTCGCTGTTTATCATGTGGAAAGTTTCTTCGGTAAGCGGACAGTGGAAAGAGATTATATCGCTGCGTTCAAAAAGCTCGTTAAGCGGAACGTAATCAATACCGCATCCATCAGCCGGAAATTTATCGTATGCGATAACATTCATACCGAAGCCACGGCAGATATCAATGAAAACACGTCCAATCTTTCCGGTTCCTACCACGCCGACGGTTTTTCCGTGAAGATCGAATCCTGTAAGGCCGTTTAAAGAGAAATTGAAATCCCGTGTTCTGATATAAGCCTTGTGTACACGTCTTATCGACGTTAAAAGCAGAGCCATAGCGTGTTCGGCGACAGCGTAAGGCGAATATGCGGGAACTCTTACTATAGTTATTTTACCTTTGGCATATTTTATATCCACATTGTTGTATCCGGCGCACCGGAGAGCTATAAGCTTTACTCCCAGTTCACAGAGCCTGTCGATAACTGCGGCATTAACGGTATCGTTAACGAAAACGCAGACTGCGATACAGTTTTTGGCAAGATCGGCAGTATCCTCATTAAGTCTGGTTTCATAAAATTTGAATTTAATATCGTTTTTACTGCCATATTCCTCAAAAGAGGGAATATCATAGGGTTTTGCGTCGAAAAAAGCAACTTTCATTAAATTTTCTCCTTTTCAATTTCCTTCATCTTATCGAGAATAAGATTTGCCGCATCAAATTTGGTCATTATTTCAAGCTCTTCTTCTTTTCCGGCAGTAATTATTGTGATGATATTGGTATCTGTTCCAAATCCTGCGCCAGCCGTTTTCACTGAGTTGGCGCAGATCATATCGGCATTTTTGGAAGAAAGCTTTCTCCGTGAATTTTCTATAACGTTATCCGTTTCCATTGAAAATCCGCATACGATCTGACCGTTTCTTTTATTTTGTCCGATATATCTTAGAATATCCTCGGTTCTTCTGAGAGGTATGCTCATATAGCCCTCGGATTTTTTTATTTTGCTGTCGGCAGTTGTTAAAGGAGTATAGTCGGCAACGGCGGCGGCTTTTATTATGAAATCAAAATCCTTAAAACGCTCCTTAACGGCGTTGAACATATCCCGAGCCGTTTCAACGGGTATAACATCGACAAACATCGGAGGCTGTACGTCGGTATGAGCTGCAACAACTGTTACGTCCGCTCCGCGGAGCATAGCGGCTTTGGCTATAGCGAATCCCATTTTTCCGGTCGAGCGGTTTGTTATGAATCTGACCGGATCGATATTTTCTCTTGTTGCGCCCGCTGTTACGAGGACTTTTTTTCCGGCAAGATCTTTTTCAAATGCAGTTTCACGGATAATATATTCGAGGAGAGTCTCTTCATCCGGAAGCTTTCCGTCGCCGATATCACGGTTTGCAAGCATACCTTTAACGGGTTCGATTATCTCATATCCGAATTTTTTCAGTTTTTCGATATTATCCTGAACTATAGGGTTATGGAACATATTATGGTTCATTGCAGGAGCGATTATTTTTTTGCAGGTGCAAGCCGTTACAGTGGTTGTGAGCATATCGTCGGCGATACCGTTTGCGATTTTTCCGATAACGTTTGCCGAAGCAGGAGCTATCATCACTACATCCGCTTTTTTGGCTATTGAAACGTGTTCAACGCTGTACTCGAAATTTCTGTCAAAGGTATCTATAAGGCATTTGTGCTGAGTGAGAGTTTCAAATGTGAGCGGATGAACGAAGTTTGTTGAATTTTCTGTCATTGCAACGTGAACGTCCGCACCGAGCTTCGTGAGCATTCTTGCGAGGTTGCATATTTTATAAACTGCGATAGAGCCTGATACTCCAAGCAGAATAGTTTTTCCTTTAAGCATATGAGTATTCTCCTTTTTTGCTATAAAATTGACGTTTTTTAGTCATAGTATGAAAATATCTTTTTATAATTTTTGTCAGCCGAGACTGAATCTCCCCATGAAAGCGAGTCTCCGGCATAAGAGAGTATTAAAAACGGCTCTTCATGAGCAATGAATCCTGGCAGCCGATTCCATAATGTATACGACAATTCAGTAAATTCATGTATATCTATAGTATTATATATTGAACTCAGAATATAAATAATTTGTTTTCTAAAGACTTTCAGGTCAAGCTTGGTGAAGTTTGTGTGATTTGTAATAAAAATAACGCTTTCCCCGATATTACCGCATATAAGTTCAAGCTCCAGAAGATATGGATCATCTGGATTTTTCATGAACAGCTCGTCCAGTTTCTCATTGTAAAGACGTTCTGCCGCAGAACTTAAATCCATAAGCAGACCGTAAATAAATAATTCTTCCATTCATCAGCACCTCTATATTAGTATTTTACTCTATATCGCACTTTTTGTCAATTATTTCTGAAAAGTATGGATTTTTATTCCGGAATATGATATAATAGATTGAAAGTTCATAAACAGGAGGTTATCTCAATGCTTTTAGCAATAGATATAGGAAATACAAATATAGTTTTCGGCTGTGTAAATGAAAATGACGAGATAGCGCTTTTCGAGAGAATCTCAACCAATCATAACGCTACTGCCGCCGAATATGCTTCGCTTATAAAAAATTTATTAGAGATGAACAACTTCAGCGTCGATGCGATAGACGATGCAATAATGTCGTCGGTTGTACCTTCCGTAACGAGTACGGTCAAGGAAGCTGTAAGAAAGCTCTTTCACACCGATATTATGCAGGCAGGTCCCGGAATCAAAACAGGACTTAACATTCTTATCGACAATCCGGCTCAGCTTGGAAGCGATCAGGTCGTTGACGCAGTCGGAGCTATAGAACAATATAAGCTCCCTCTTATTATAATAGACATGGGAACTGCAACGACTGTATCGGTGGTTGACAAAAACAAGGGATACCGAGGCGGACTTATTATGACAGGAATGGCGGTTGCCGCTGACGCTCTTATTTCGAGAACGGCTCAGCTTCCGAAGATAAACTTTGAAGTTCCGAAAACTGTTATCGGAACAAATACCGTCGACTGCATGAAGAGCGGCATACTTTATTCCAACGCCTGCGCTCTTGACGGAATAATTTCCCGCATTGAAGAGGAGCTTGGCGAAAAATGTACAGCGGTTGCTACCGGAGGTCTTTCCGAGCTTGTTGTTCCTCTCTGCAAACGCGATATCATCATCGACGGTAATCTTCTTATAAAAGGACTTGCCGTGCTGTATAAAAAGAATAAGAAGTAAGGAAAATAATTGCACAGTGCCAGCATTTACTGTTTGGTTAACATTATAAGGGGACGCTGTCCCCTTACCCCTGCCAAAGGGTGAATCCACCCTTTGGAAACCCACAATTAAATTATAAAAAATACCCCATAAAGGGGCATTTTTTATAATTAGAGTAAAATTCATAGGGAGAATACATCTTTAACAGGAAATAGGGGAAAACGTCCCCTTTAAGCTAAACCTAACAGTAATGTTATTACTGTGGAATTTTTATTCCCTTAGCATTTTTCCAAAGCTTCAACAAACTCTCTGTACATATAAAGCGAGCCGAGTGCGATAAGCGGAATATCCTTATTCTTCGCATGATCGTAAGCTGCTTTAACCCCGTTTTCAAGATTATCAAACGCAGACGAATCAATTCCCTTTCGTGCAAAGCTTTCGGCAAGAATTTCACTTGCGAGCGAACGCGGATTATCCGGAGAAACAGCGAAGCATCGGTCGATTAGTCCGCCGAGCATATCGGCGTACAGCTCATATTCCTTATCTGCCATAACTCCGATAAGAAGAGTTATTTTGCTGTTTTTGAAATAAAGTTCAATGCTTTCCGCCGCATATTTGATTCCGTCGGGATTATGAGAACCATCGAAAACGACTGTCGGGTTTTTTCTTAAAACCTCAAATCTGCCGTGCCATTTTGAATTCTCAATACCGCTTTTTACAGCGTTATACGGTATTTCAAGCCCCTCATCCCTTAGAATTTCGACGCAGTTGAATACGTTTACGGCGTTTTCGGGCTGATACGTTCCAAGCAGGGGGAGATCTATTTTCATTCCCTTGTAATTGAATGAAGTTCCAGAAAGACTGAAAACAGATTCCGTAAGACTGCATTTTATTTCCGACCGGTCTTTAGTGTAAAGCGGAGCGGATTTCTCTTTTGCGGCGCTTATGATCGCTTGTGGGACATTATCGCTGTCTCCGCCGAAAAAAACAGGTCTGCCATGTTTTATTATTCCGGCTTTATGCATGGCGATTTCCTCGATAGTATTGCCGAGAAAGCCGCAGTGGTCTTTCCGGACGTTGGTTATGACCGAAAGCAGGGGAGAGCCGATTATATTCGTCGAATCAAGATCGCCGCCCATTCCGCATTCAACTACGGCAATATCGCATTTTTCTCTGGAAAAAAGTTCAAATGCGGCGGCTGTGAGAACCTCGAATTCAGTAGGTTTATCGTCCATACTTTCGCATATCGGAGCGATATCGTTGATAAGCGAAGCGAAGTTTTTGTCGGAGATTTCATCGCAGTTGATTCGGAAGCTGTCGTTTACTTTTGTAATTGCAGGCGACGAAAAGCTTCCGGTCTTATAGCCTGAATTTTTCAGAACAGAGCATAACATTGCGCAAAAAGAGCCTTTTCCGTTCGTTCCCGAAACATGGATAATTTTTATTTTATCCTGTGGATTTCCGATTAAGCTGAGAAGCTCTTTTATTCGTGAAAGACCGAGCTTGCTGCCTCTTTCGGCAGTTTTTTTCATATAATCAAGAGCCTTTTCGTATTCCGTCATTTTCTGCACACCTTTTCAAGCTGTTCTGAAAAGGATTTGTTTTTCAGAAGCAGGTAAATTATATAGAATTCAAGCGTTCCGATTCCGATGTAAAGCGGTATTCTGAGCATAAGAACATTTATCGGAGTATGGTAGTAAACGTAAAGTCCGATCGACTTTAAAAGCATCGAGCCGACAACATGAGCTGTTCCGATCGAGAATGCCGTTTTAGCAAGCGCATTCTTCTGGAACGGAAGCATCGAAACAACTCCTGCGCAAAATCCTATAGAAGCCGCACCAAGCGTAATTATCGGATTTACGGCATATCCGACTAAAAGACAGCCGATAAGGTCTGCTCCTGCGCCGACTGCCGCTCCGACAAACGGTCCGAAGAAAATGCCTGCCATAAGCAATGGAAGATTCTCAAAACTTATGCGGATATTGACTCCGATGTTGAACGCAAGAAGTTTACCGAGGACGATACTCATGGCGATGAAAAGAGCTGAAATAACCATAACTCTTGCATTTCCGAAAAGCTTCAGACTTCCGACGGCTGTGTTGTTTTTGTTTGTGATCATAAAAAATACCTCCTTTTCCTCACTCATACGACAAGAAAAGAAGGCGGAATAATTTTCTTTAGTCCTATGAAGCGGGATGCAAAATGCGAACCGCAAGTCATACGACCTTTCGTCCGATCGGCAACTCCCCGTCCGATCAGCACTGTAATACCGATTAAAACCCGGCATAGCGAACGCATTTTTACTCTTCAGTGATTAATGTCGGCAATAATAATTGCCGCAAATATATTATACGACCGAAGCTATGAAATGTCAATAGGTAATTTGAAATTACAATTTTAAAATTTTTATTGACAGACAATGCGTAAAATGGTATAATAATTGTAAAATAATGGTTTTCTTGGGAGGTTATATCAATGAGAAAAAATTATATTAAAAATTTCATTGCCGCGGCAACTGCAATTTTAATGTCGTTTCCTTGTGCTGCCGAACGGAATACCGAGAATTTCGGTTCGGCTGTCTGCGAGTATGCGGAAGATACAAGTACAAATTTTTACAATGAATCGCTTAGCGAGTATCATATTAGAACAAAGGAAGATTTTATACAATTTAAAAACTCCCTGACAAGTAATTCCTTTAAAAACAAAAAGGTATACCTTGACGCTGATATTGATATGGAGAGCGAATGGTATTATTCTTGTTACGGCGAGAATTTCAGCGGGTATTTTGACGGACAGTATCATACTATCAGCAATTTGCTCCTGAGAGATGACGATGTTTATAACGGCGGCACTGTTGCAATGTTTCAGACATTGAACGGAACTGTAGCGCGCTTGAATCTCGAAAACGTGGATATTAGCGCTGCGTCGTTCTCCGGTCAGATGGGTGACACCGTATATATGTATGACGGATATGCCGGAGGTATTTGCGGTACGAATTACGGAGAGATCATCGGCTGCACTGTAAGCGGTAAAGTGGAAATAGAAAAAGAAGAATCCCTTGTTAATCTTTCGGCGATGGACACTGCTTACTGCGGAGGAATCTGTGCGTATAATTATGGAAAGATATCCTATTGTTCAAATATGGCGGACGTCAGTGTAATACGGAATCATAGTTCCGATTACCATTATTATTACGGCGGAATCTGCGGATATAACTCTGACGGCAGTGTGAAAAATTGCAGCAGCGTCAGTTCAGGAACCTGCTCTGCCTGCAAAGATCAGCATTATGAGTGGACGCATGAGGAAGTTGACAATTTGTATTTTAAAACAACAACTACTACAACAACTGATATAACAACAACCACTACTACAACTACAACAACAAGTAAAACAACAACAACTACTACCACCACTGCCGTGACGCCGCCAAAGCTATATATCAGCCCCACTGTGATTGAGGTTAAGGCAGGGGAAGAGTTTGATTTGGACTTTGAATATTGCGGTTTATATAAAGTAGATGTATCGGGCGATACACAATATTTTTATAACTTTGATCATATTGAGATGGATTATGATATATACGGTAAGCGTCAAACGATAAACGTGAAATGCAAACCGGATACTCCGACAGGCATTTATCAGTTAGAATTTTGCGGCGTTCCGCATTCTCACTTCTCTCCGGTTAATGTAACTGTAACAATAAAAGTAACAAAAGACAATCTGATCGGCGACGTCAATGCTGACGGAGATATCGATATTGCCGATTTAGTAACGTTACAGCGTTGGCTGCTCGGCGAAGAACAAATAGGATACGGGCTGAGTGCAGATTTGAATACGGACGAAAAGACAGACTCTTTCGACCTTTGTCTTTTGCGGCGTAAAATTATATACGGATATTGAGAATGCAATGCCAACAATTAAGAGATTTTGCACCTTGAACTTTTGTCAAAAAGTATTTAATCTTTGGCGATAGCCATAATTATTTCAAATACCAACGGTATTTGAAATAATTAATACTGGGTTTCCAAAGGGTGGATTCACCCTTTGGCAGGGGTACGGGGACTGAGTCCCCGCTTAAGTTGGTGGCATTGATTGAGAATGTCCCCTCATGCTTCGGTGAAAATACCGGAGCGTGAGGGGATTTTTTGCGTGATTTATGTCCGGTTATGAAAAAAGAAGTTGACAAAATTCATATAGAGTGATATAATAAATCGTGTATAAGAGATACGCATTTGGCTGAAAATGTTGTATAACGTCTATATACGCCAGAACATTCATTTTTTGTTCTGAATATGAAAGGAGTAATTATATGATCTATTCTCATGAAGTTGAAACAATGTGTCCTGTAAAACAGGGCGTTGCTCATGGCGCTGCTCCGATCCCGGAAGAGGCAAAGTGGGTTAAGGCTAAGGAAATCAAGGATATTTCCGGCTTTACACACGGTATCGGCTGGTGCGCTCCGCAGCAGGGTACTTGTAAGCTTACACTCAATGTTAAGGACGGTGTAATTCAGGAGGCTCTTGTTGAAACTATCGGATGTTCAGGTATGACTCATTCCGCTGCTATGGCTTCTGAAATTCTTCCCGGAAGAACTATTCTTGAAGCTCTTAATACAGACCTCGTCTGTGACGCTATCAATACTGCTATGAGAGAACTTTTTCTCCAGATCGTTTACGGTCGTTCACAGAGCGCTTTCTCTGAGGGCGGACTTGTTATCGGCGCAGGACTTGAAGATCTCGGTAAGGGACTTCGTTCACAGGTTGGCACAATGTACGGTACTCTCGCAAAGGGTCCTCGCTATCTTGAAATGACAGACGGCTATGTTACGGGCATCGCTCTTAACGAGGATGACGAGATAATCGGTTATCAGTTTGTAAACTTCGGCAAGATGATGGACTTCATCAAGGCTGGCGACGACGCTAACACAGCTTTTGAAAAGGCTAAGGGTCAGTACGGAAGAGTTGCTGACGCTGTTAAGATCGTTGACCCGAGAAAAGAATAAGGAGGATTTGTAAAATGGCTTTATTTGAATCATATGAGAGAAGAGAAAAGCAGATTCTCGCTGTTCTTGAACAGTATGGTATTAAAACAATCGAAGAATGTGCTGATATATGTAAAGAAAAAGGTCTTGATATTTATAAGCTCGTTGAAAGCATTCAGCCTATCTGCTTCGAGAACGCTAAGTGGGCTTACACTGTAGGCTGCGCTATCGCTATCAAGAAGGGCTGCACTAAGGCTGCCGACGCTGCTGCTGCTATCGGCGAAGGTCTTCAGGCTTTCTGTATTCCGGGTTCTGTTGCCGATCAGCGTAAGGTAGGTCTTGGTCACGGCAACCTCGGAAAGATGCTTCTTGAGGAAGAAACAGAATGTTTCGCATTCCTTGCAGGTCACGAATCGTTTGCTGCCGCTGAGGGCGCTATCGGTATCGCCGAAAAGGCTAATAAGGTTCGTCAGAAGCCTCTTCGTGTTATCCTCAACGGTCTTGGCAAGGATGCCGCTCAGATCATTGCAAGAATCAACGGCTTTACATATGTTGAAACAGAAATGGATTACTACACTGGCGAAGTTAAGGAAGTTTTCCGTAAGGCTTATTCCGACGGACTTCGTGCCAAGGTTAACTGCTACGGTGCAAACGATGTAACAGAGGGCGTTGCTATCATGTGGAAAGAAAATGTTGACGTTTCTATCACAGGTAACTCCACTAACCCGACAAGATTCCAGCATCCTGTTGCAGGTACTTATAAGAAGGAACGTACAGATGCCGGTAAGAAGTATTTCTCTGTTGCTTCAGGCGGCGGTACAGGACGTACTCTTCACCCTGATAATATGGCAGCAGGTCCTGCTTCTTACGGTATGACTGATACAATGGGAAGAATGCATTCCGACGCTCAGTTTGCAGGTTCTTCTTCCGTACCGGCTCACGTTGAAATGATGGGTCTTATCGGTATGGGAAACAACCCGATGGTTGGCGCTACAGTTGCTTGTGCAGTTGCTGTTGAAGAGGCTATGAAGTAAGAATAATGCAATAAATTATCCCCTGAATCTCGTATTCAGGGGATTTTTTTGTTTGTATAAGCTGAATAGAAACTCCTTGAAACACGTTAGTATTTCTGCATTATTTTTGTATACTCTGACGAAAAATGTAGAAAGATAGTGCGCATAATCGTCAGATGTAATTTGTTTGGTGTTTCTTTAAAGAAAAATTCGACAGTTATGACGCATAAACTGATTCAGTGGACTAACCGGAAGAACTTCATACGACATATAATGATGCCACGCTTTCGACAAGTACGGAAGCGATGATCGCTTGCCCGGAACGGATGTAAATTTGCTGAACTTGATTTTTCTCTCACGGTTCGCAGGCGCAAAGCCTGAAAATCTGCACACTGTTTCTATGATGACAAGTTATTATTCTCTGCTGTTGACAAACAGAGTCTTATCGGATATAATAAAATGACAGAAACAGTAAATAAAAGGGGAGTAATCATGAATAGCACTATTCTTATCATAGAAGATGATAATGATATAAATAATATGCTGACCATTCTTCTCAGCAGAAACGGATATAGAACAGTCAGCGCTTTTTCAGGAACAGAGGGACTTCTCATTCATAATAATGAAATAGACCTGATACTGCTTGATCTGATGCTTCCCGGAAGAAGCGGCGAGGAAATCATCAGTGATCTTAAAGAAAAACACAGCGTTCCGATCATAGTTATGAGCGCAGTTCATGATGTTAAAAAAAAGGTCGATATGTTTGCTCTGGGAGCGGACGACTATGTTACAAAGCCTTTTCACAATGAAGAGCTTCTTGCACGAATAGCAGTAAGGCTTCGCTCCGGAACTGATAATCCGGAAGAGAAAAAACTCCTTGCTTATAAGGATATAGAGCTTGATACCGAAAATTTTACGGCAGTATGCAATGGTAAGCAAATTGAATTTTCAAAGCATGAATTTGCTCTTTTAAGTATGCTTATGGAGAATCCCTCACGAACCTGTACTAAAAGTATGATATACGACAAGGTCTGGGATTATGAAAATTCTGCCGACGATAACACGCTGAACGTCCATATAAGCAGGATCCGCCGCAAGCTGAAAGAATGCAACCCGGAGCAGGAGTATATTGAAACGGTTTGGGGAATAGGCTACCGACTTATGAAATAGAGAGCTGAACCTCATAAATTCAGAGCGTGTTTAAATTTAATCGCCTCTCACAAGAAGCTGTACGGCGGTGTTAAATCCGACATTGAAAGCGTTTTCCATATATTCGTGTACAATAGCAATGAAATCCATTTCGCCATCATTTCTTGTGTCGTAATCATCTTTGGAATCGGGAAGATATTTGTCAAAGATTTTGTCGAACTTTGCATTAAGCTCATACGTATTAAGTTTGGAATCTGTTAAATCTCCGTCCATAATTGCCTGGAACATTGCGTTTAATAAAAAATTTTTGCTCATAAATATAAAAACTCCTTTTCAAATTACTTGACAAGAAGCCTCTATCTGTGGTACAATATATTTGATAGAGAAATCTGTCGGTGGTGAGTTTGTTTGTGTCTTTAGTTGGGAGCAACAAACTCACTTTTTTTTACTTATTTTGGCATATACTTCTCTAATTCCCTGACGAACAATTTCGGTTTTGCTTAATCCAGTTTCTTTAGAACATATTGCCAACAGTTTTACATCTTCATCAGAAAGCCTGAAATGACTACTTGTTTTTTTAGGGTCATTAGTTGGTCTGCCTTTTGGAGACATTCACTTCACCTCCTTTGTGTGTCTACAAATATATAATATCATATGTAGACACATTTGTCAAGTGTTATTAGAAAATTTTTCATCTACGCCACGGCAACAGCATTTACTTTTTACGAGAAAGAAGAATACGTAAAAGGACATCGGGATTAAGAGCAGCTTTGAACCTCATTTTACTTTTACTCAGGCGACCGTATTTTGCTTGATTTAGAAGCGAGAGAGACAATTTTCG
>JAFTQW010000002.1 GCA_017462565.1 Ruminococcus sp. | reverse complement strand
GTGGGGTGTGGGGCAAAGCCCTGCATACAGCCTTCGGGCGCTCCGCAAAGAGTGAATTTCAAAACAGTCCAGTGGACTGTTTTGAAAGAGGGAACGCCCTGTAAGAGAGGGCGTTCCCTTAGTTTTTCTACAAGCTGAAACGCTGCGCAAATGTGCAGCGTTTTTTTATAAGAAATTAACCGGTTGATTGCAAAATATTCAATGTTGTCAACTTAAGCGGGGACGCTCTTTTGAAAAGAGTGTAAGCAGCAGCGTCCCCATTTAAGTTAACGACATTAGTAAAGCATTTCCCTTGTCTGCGAACACAATTCAGCGAAAAAACATATAATGAATCATAGCCTGATTAAGAAAGCGTATGAAAAGGAGAATGCTATGAAAAAAATACTTATTGCCGGCGGTGATATGCGAAATAAATACTGCTCTGAAAAGCTTTCTGCCGTTTACAGTGTTAAGCATATAAATTCAGATGAGGAAATCGAGTCAGAAGAAAAATTCGACTGCCTTGTTCTGCCTGTGCCGCCTCTCAACGAAAATAAAATGATACCTGCGCCATGCTCTGACAGTGAACTTGAACCCGAAAAAATAAAAGAACTTCTTAAACCGGACGCAATAATTTTCGCCGGAAAAACCGACGATACTCTCCGCAATATGTTCAGCGGTTTCAAGATTTTCGATTACATGGATAACGAAGCTTTAAGCCTGAAGAATGCCATTCCGACAGCAGAGGGCGCAGTTCAGATCGCACTGGAGGAACTTCCGGTAACGCTTAACGGCTCTAAAATTCTCATAACCGGAATGGGAAGAATAGGAACTTCTCTTATAGAAATACTCAAAGGTTTCGGAGCAGATATAACCGTTGCCGTAAGAAACGCAAAGGGTACTGCAAATGCCCGCATACATGGAGTTAAGTCTATATGCACAAAATGTATACAAAGCGATTATGATATAGTTTTCAATACTGTTCCTGATATGATATTCAACAGAGAACTGCTTTGCAGGTTCGATAAAAAAACTCTGTTTATCGATCTTGCTTCAAAACCGGGCGGTATTGATTTTGCAGCGGCGCTTGAACTTGGTATGAAAGTTATATGGGCGCTCGGACTTCCGGGTAAAACTGCTCCCATAACATCAGGAGAGATCATTGCCGAAACAATAACCGAAATTCTCAGCGAAACGGAGGAAAATGCAAATGGCTGACACCCTTAAAGGACTTAAAATCGGCTACGCCCTTACCGGCTCTTTCTGCACCTTTGAACGCAGTCTGAAACAAGCCTCTATACTTGCCGGAATGGGCGCAGAGCTTATACCTATCATGTCTGAAACCGCTTCAACTCTTTCAACCCGCTTCGGAACGCCGGAAGAAAATATTCATAAGCTTCAGGAAATATGCCACAGAGAAGTTATAACCGATATTTCAATGGCAGAACCGATAGGTCCTAAAAATATGACCGACCTGATGATAGTTGCGCCATGCACATCTAATACTGCCGCAAAGCTGGCTAACGGTATAACTGACAGTGCTGTAGTACACTAACGGAAATAAGCGCAGTTGAGTTCATATTGCCTGATATCAAGCTTATGAACGATACTAAAACATATGTTGATTCTCTCATAGGTCAAGAGCCATTGACAATAGGCGAAAAAATAAAGCGTGCAAGGTTTATCAGTGGACAAACTGCACGCCAATTATGTGAAAAGCTTAATATTTCAACATCTACACTTTCACGATATGAAAAAGATAAAGTAAAAAATGTAGATGCTGAGTTATTGAAGAGAATTGATGAATGTTGCGGGATAGAGAAATTATAAAAACAAGCTTACAAATTAGATTAAGTTGTTTGACAATCACTACGTTCAATATTATAAGAAGTAAATGAATACTCTTCAATTAAGAATAATAAATTAGCAAGACTTAATGGATTTAAAGAGAAAAATTTTTTTGCATAGTATAAATCACGACATAATACTAAATCATACCCTCTGTCACATGAATAGGGTTTTGGCAAAATATAATTCGGAAATAGTGTATTATAAGGAACTTTTTTAGATTTTATATCTTTTTTTAATTCTTTGTACATATATGAAAGTGCCACATTTACTGCTAATTTTTCATTCCCTAAAAAAACATTTTTTTCTTCTTGAAATTCAGCCTTATCTTTTACACTTATTCCCAATACATCATTATGCAATACAGAACATATAATAATAGCTGCAATTTTATGACGGTCTAAGTCGTCAATGGAATGCTGCATAAAATTATTCTTTACCATTCCTACGTAAAAATCAAAATTATCTTTAAATAGCTTTTCTGAATCGGTATACATAATGATATTTAATTTTGTATTTTCAGCAATTAATGCTTTAGCCTTTTCGATTATAATATCCCAAATATAATCTTTAGTGCTTATCTTCATTTTATGGCTACCTCTTCATTTTCATTTATATTTTTACATTCTTACAATAGTCATAATAAACAAAATCGTCAATATTTTCAACTAATGGATTGCCAGAATTTGCAATTTTTAATTCTTGGCTATCCTGCACAACAGCAAATTTAAACTCAGGAACAAAGCCATTGCTATTTGTTAATTTTAATTTGATTTGTGAATTATACAGCTTCTTTTCTTCTTGTTTTAATTTATGGTGATTACGAAGAAGCTTTGCAACTTTATAAATATAAAAAGAAAAAAGAGCTATTGTAAGAAGCGTTTCAACAATTGTAAACATATATTTCACCTAATTTCATTCATTTGGTCTTTTTTCAAACGGTATACTTGAATTTTTGAAAAATTTACTGGATATTGGTCGTATAATCATTACATAAAAGCTAAATAAATAAAATGGAATCATTATACAAGACAATCCCCATAATTTATTTTGATCTCTATGCTCAATTATCTGTGGAAAGTCACCACGACTTAACAAGATTATAAGTGAACCAATCGTACAAACCGCTGAACAACATAATGCAATTCTATACATAAGGTAATCCCCATCATTTCGGACATCACTGTTATACCTTTCATTCATAATGTCTGATACGATTGATGTTGTATCTATAAAATGTGGATAACATACAAAAAACAATCCCCTATAAAAAGAGCCTACATTGTGACTTTTACCTAAAATGCCCTCCAATAAGAAAAAAAGTGATATTATGGAAAACAGACATTTTATAAAATCATTTGTTTTTGACTTATTCATATTATTTCCTTAAGCGTTAACTATATTCTATAGATAATTTGTAGTTATCCTTTGTTATAATTGATAATATACAATTATCCTTATAGTAGTCTAATTATAACAAAAAGCTAACAATATTTCAATAGATCGACAAAATCATTCAAAAAAATTGTCGTTTTTACCAAATATAGAATCTCAAGACAAAGCAAATTAACTAAAAATGTATGCATTCGTTCCATCAAAAACATTATAATATAATCTGTTGATAATAATCAATGCTTTTTTTTTAGGAATAAAACAATATTATAAGGTAATTTGTCAGCCTCTGTCTTTCGTATTAACTTATACTTCATCACTCTTTCTTAACCATCGATTCAATAATCTTTATGTATTCTTTTGCAAGTCTTTCTTCTAAACAAGCTTTTCCTTTCTCAGTTTCAGGATAATGTACTACAACTTTATATTCTTTGTTTCTCAATAAATTGTCCCCCTTCTACATTATTCTATAAATATTTATTCTCTTTTTTTTAATATATGTCCCCCTCCCCATCCGCAGACAGGGAGGGAGCAAAAATCAGAAAAAAACGAAATAAGACAAAATCACATAATCTTACTCTCACTAAGAGCGAATCTGTAATGCTGTTTAAGTTCTTTTTGGAACTGGTCGTGGAAGGAAAGCGGATCGGGAGTTTTGATTTCCATGTGATCGATATTGATGCTGTTGTTGGTATTTTTGGTGGAGTTATGATTAGCCGGAATCGATCTGATTAAATGACCATATTGTTTTTCCATCATCATGTCAGTAAACGAAGAGTCATGAAGTATATTGTAAACCTTAGCAGCGTCGGTATTATTGAGGACTAATTCAGGCTTAGACTTCGTACCGTGGAGCATTGCAAGACCAGTGCTGTCGTTTACTCCGCCGTTAGCAAAACGTGGGACTCCAACTCCTAAACTGATAGAACCAAGCAATCCTGTACCGGGGGAGAGAAGATCGCTTATAGCCGATTCAAGAGCATCTTTTATACTGCCAGCAATCCCTTGAACGCCGGAAACAAATTCGCCAAAATCAACAGAGCCGACATTTTCCATAGCGTTTGCAAATTCATTTATCTGATTAGTTGCCGTTGCAAGCTCGTTATTTTTAGCAATAATTTCGTCCATGTATGACGTATATTTTGCCGTAAAATTGGCAAGATTCGCTTCTCTTTCCTCAAGACTGGAGTTCTCGTCAAGTACGATTCCGTTAAGGTACTGCATATAGTCCTCGTTGGCATTTTTGATGTCGTTGACTGCGTTCTGAACTTCCGATTTGTAGTTTTTCCATTGGTCAATAAGTTCCTGTTTAGCCTTGATTTCCTCGTTTTTTGCTTCAATGCTCTTTTTCAGATTAGCCATTTCGCCGTTAACAAGAGTTGAAAGCTGTGAGTTGTAATTGCGGAATTCAGACTTGTAATTGTTGAGGATAAGAGCGTCCTTTTCCTTGATTTTCTCACGCCAATCAGAGCCGAGAATTTCTTGTGCAAAATTAAAGGAGTCAGAAGAATGGATGAATCTAAAAAAATGGCAAGCGATCTGTTTTGTCAGTTAATAGAAATAAAAAATAACGGAATGCTTGAAAATTGTGTAGCTAATGAACTGAAAAAACTGCTTTCGGAAAATAATACTGCTACACAACAAGGCAGAAGTATTGCATTTGATGATATATATGATATTATCTATGAAGTATCGCACAGATCATTTGTTAAGGGATTTACAATGAGTGCAGCTATTTACAATAACAATTAATATTGTGTTGGTTTGAAAGCTGAAAATTAAGCTCTCTGATATAGCACTGTGTCCGCAATGGACACAAATATATTTCTGGTTTGCGCTTATTAATTTTCAGCAATGAGACCAGATAAAATGATTGGCTGAATTGTAAGCCGAATAAAAAAGCCTTAAGCCTTTTATGGGTTTAAGGTTTTTATTGTTGATATCAAGGAAATTTTAAAGATGTTTTTTATTTGAAGTGAGCCGCATTTTCGGCTGAGGTGTGCCGAATTTTCGGCAGGGTAAGCATTTGTAAATGAATCAAGGCAGATTTTGAAAATTCTTTTATGAAAGACAAATTTGTCTGCCATTGATTTGTCAGCATTTTTCCTGCTCCGAGGTGTGCCACTTTTTGTTACAGACCTTAAAATGGAAATTTCAAAAGTACGAATTTCGTCCCGTTGGCGTATGTTTTAACCGTCGTGAAATTCACGATGCACTCTTTAATGCCTTGATTTTGTGTGTCCGTTTTTCAGACTCACAAACTTTAAATCGATGAAATCAAAGAATTTAGAGCGAAACCGAAAATTTCTATTTTGCAAACTCAAGGCATTCAAGAGCAATTCGTCAAATTGGCGATTCGTCTAAACCCTTTGAAAGGTTTAAGAAGTTTGGCGCATGAATTGAACTGTAATCATATTGAGGACGGTTCAACAGCGATTCATAAATTTGAAACTGTTTTACTTAGAGATTTTGCGAATACTTCTTAGCAAGCTTATAGAATGTAGTACGCTTCATATTTAATAGCTCCATAGCCTTTGTGGCTGTAATACTGCCTGATTTCCATTCAGAATAAACCTGCTCCCACTGTTCGGGAAAGTCTGCTGCTGGTCTGCCTAAATGCTTGCCTGATGCTTTGGCTGCATCAATTCCTTGTCTTTGTCTCTTTTTTATATTTTCACGTTCCTTTTCTGCCGTATAGCTAAGAATCTGCAAAACCAGATCGGCAATAAATCTGCCGTCAAGAGATTCATTTGATTTGCTTGTATCAAGCAAGGGCATATCAAGTACACGAATATTCGCTTTCAGAGTACAAGTTATTAATTGCCATTGTTCACGTATTTCTGTATAGTTTCTGCCTAATCGGTCAAGCGATACTATTACCAATAAATCATCTTCATGGAGCAGGGGGGCTGTTTCAGCCGTTCCAACAAGACTGTTATATCCTTTTCGGTTAAAGTCTTTACCGCTTGCTTTATCGGTAATAATATACCTGTCATCTGTAACAACTGTTCTAAGCATTGCAAGCTGTCTGTCAAGGTTCTGATCAATCGTGCTTACTCTTGCATATCCGTAAATCATTATTAAAGCTCCTTTTATACGAAATTTGTATGATTGAATTATATCATATCTATTCGTAAAAGTCAATAGTTATTTAAGAATGTTCTTCAATTGTTTTCAAATATTTACGAACGCAATTTTGAGCTTATATTGCTTGATTTTTGAGTGTTTGTAAAGGTACACCTTTGCGAATTGATAAATAACATTCTCTATTGACATAATCAGCTCGATAATGTATAATATAGTTAAAGAAACAAAAGGAGGTCTTAACATGATTGTAACAGATACAGAGTTCACCACAAATTTCAACAAGTACATTGGAATGATAAACTCAGAGGACATATTAATCTCAATTAATGGCAAAATCGTTGCAAAGGTTGTGAATCCTCAAACAAGTGCGGTCGATTCAATCAGAGGAATCTTGAAAGGACTTCCGGCTAATTTGGATTCATCTTCAATCAGAGGGGAGCGTTTGTCTAAGTATGAAGATAATGTGTGATACAAATATTATTCTTGATGTCATGCTTGACAGAGAGCCGTTTGCTGAAAAGTCAGCCGATGTTCTGAAACTATGTGAGGATAGAATAATAGAGGGGTTTATAACAGCTTCCAGTATCACAGATATATTTTATCTCATAAGAAAACAAACTCACAGCAATGATATTGCTTACAATGCTACAGGAAAGCTTCTTGAAATCGTAAGTATATGCAGCGTTACAAATCAGGAAGTGTTATCGGCTTATCAACAAAGAGCTAAAGACTTTGAAGATTGTTTATTAGCTACTTGTGCTAAGTCTATAAACTGCGATTATATTGTAACAAGAAATATCAAGGACTTTGAAAGCTTTGCTGTTCCTGCGATTACTCCCACGGATTTTATGCAACAATTTAATTAAGCTATAATAGTAACTTAGGACGGAACGGGCAGCCGTCACCCCTTGCAAAAGGTTAGGAGATGTGGGAAAAGTCACCCCACCTTTACTATTGATTAAAAAAGAGCTATCTGCAAATTCTGTAGATAGCTCCTTTGTTTTATCATGCTATTTAAGGCGTTAAAAGTCTGTTCGGGATATAGGTTCGGTGTATGCGCTGCTTTTATTGTATGAAACAGGCTTAGAATAGGGATAAATTGAGCTTTTATTTGTACGTTTAAGTGTTAAAATATTGACAATCTTTTATTGCTTCGAGAAAACCACAAAATATTGCAAATAGATGACTATTAGTCATTATTATTATGAGACTTAATAAATGTTCTGAAAATGCAGTAATTCAGGGATTTTTGAAGTGTTTGTTTGGTATTGTGTTTTTTTGGTGTTCGTGTTCGGTGAAATTTAGATAAAGAATTGAATCAATAATACATTACCTTGGTCTTATTCTGTTATGATTTTTTAACCATGCTATACCTGATAATATAGGGATTATATAAAATAATGGATTTGCATTCCGTATTGCACTGAAGGCAATATGCCTTAATTCTATCCCTTTGATTAATACTTCTAAAATTGATTTTAATATTTCCATTACTATCTCCTTGATAATTATTTATTTCTTTATTTGGTCTGTTAACAAATCGATTTCTTTTTCTAAAGTTTTAACATTGAATTGAAGCTTCTCAAATTCCAATTCCCTTTTTTTATTTTCTTGTTTTGGGCGTAAATACTCATAAATTACTACTATTACCCAAGAAAATAAGCATAAGATAAAAATTAGGCTTTGGATAGGCGAAGAGATTAAATTTGTATACTTTATTTCTGATAAAATTAATATTATTAATGTAAAAAAAGTTAAAACCAATGTAATAATATACCAAATTCGTAATAATAATGGTAGTTTTAAGCTTTGATTTATTTTATGTAACTTCTCTTTTTCTTCAGAAAGATATTTGTTTTTTATACTTATTTCATAATTTAATATTTCTTCTTTAAAAGCAGGGAATAGATTTCTTGTTAAATTGCATATATCAGATGTGAAAGAAGGATTATTCTCATTTACAAGTGGTATCATATTTTCTTGAAAAGCATTTCTAACAGACCAATCAAACAAAACAGGTTTTAGATTTGTGAAAAAAGTTCCGTATTTAATGTTAGAATATATAGTCAGTTCACTTTCACTTAACTTATTAAATACTTGATAAGAATTTAAAGAAGAACGAGTAAGCTCAGACGATAATTGTGTATATAAAGCTCGCATAGCTGCGGCACTGACCGCATCAGCTTCTAAAACAAATAAGCAAACATCTGATATTTTAATAAGGCTTTTAGTTAAGTTATCATACCCAGCTTGACAATCAAAAATTATTAAGTCATATTTATTTGCAAATTCGTTGTTTTTGAAACCTTGATATGAATATGAACAACCTATTTCAAAATTATTATTTTCGCTCAGAACTCTTTTCATTGACGGTATAAAATCCATGTCACTTATGCTTTTTATTGGATTAATAGGTTTAAAAGGTGTGTATTTATTTTCTAAAAAATCCTTTGTTGTTGATATTTCATCAATATCATCGATATTTAATGCACTTTCAAAAAAATATGTTGCTCCATGAGTGCTTGTGTCACAATCAACAAGGAGAACTTTCTTTTCACATTTTGACAAAAGCTTAGCAATGGCTAATCCTATTGTTGTCTTTCCACTTCCACCTTTTCCACTGATTAATGTTAATACAATACTCATATGTTGTAACCCTTTCTATAGTTTATTAGTTGATAAATACTGAGTTATTATCTGTTAGAGCACCATTATTCATATTTTTGCAGAATTGCTCTGATTTTTTTATTGACTCATTGTATTTATTTCTTAAATTTCTAAATGATAATGCATCATCACGCAAACAATCACACCATGCATTAATAATAATGTCATATCGACGAGTTAAATCCTCTATGATTTCAGCTAAATTATTAGCATCAAAATTTTCTTTAAGAATTTCTTTAATTTCTAAAATAAAATTTGTATCATTGTAAATTGAGTTTGTACTTGTTTTCATTGCATCTATTTTTTGAACAAAATCATGCTTCTCAATTTTTAGCCAGTTATTATTTTCTAAATTATTAATTATATCCTTAAATTGGATATCTTTATTTAAAAATAATTCTAAATTATTATTACGAAATCGTGCAAATGATTTTATATTTTTAAATAATCCCACTAAACACCACACAATTTTAATTATAGTTAAAATTATTTTGTGCATCGAGAATACAGAACAATTCTTTGGTCTTTTTATCTCTTTATAAAATTTTATATTATAAGGAATTTTGTAAGTAGAATTATAAAAATCTTTCTCGCGTAACTCATTAACTTGTGTTGTATCAAGCACATTAACACCTCTTTGTAATGTTTATTTTTCACCAACAAAGTTCGTTAACTTTTGGACAAAGCTTAAAAAGCTTGTCCCATTAATATATTATTACTTATAATTATATACCAAAAAGCGCATCTTGTCTACTTAAAAATGGCGATTATTTCTAATTTTGTATACAAGTACAAAAATTGACATAAATTTTATTTGTTCTCTACAAAAAAAGACTATTTTTTAGTTTTCACTCTTACTTTGTATTCTCACTAAAAATAATTATAATTTTTGTTAAAGCGTTTCGTGACTATAAATTGAATTGTAAAATTATACAAAATAAGCTTTAATACATTATGCAACAAGTAGAAAATATAGACGATTTAATATAATTATTGTTGGATATATTGAAAAATGTTATAAATAGGTGTATAATTATATTGTAAGTTTAAGTCGATTATAAAAAATGATAATCGTCAAAAAAGTAAAGGAGCTTAAAATATGAAGTGTTTAAAAAGATTAACCGCTGTTTTATTAACAGCAATAATGTCTGCTGTTTCTGTAGGAAATATGATTTCCGCATCAGCTGAAGACGCAGATATATCAGAAGATGCGATTTATTTTAAAAGGTATTGTTTTTATGTAAATGAAAACACATTCATAGCCAAATTTAACGCTAATGTATCGTACAATCCAAATTTAATAACAAAGGTTATAGGGAGGAACGGAGACATTGGCGGTGAATTTAAAGTAAACGATATTGAAATAAATGACACACAAAATATAATATATGTTAACTATATAAATTCAAGCCCTGAAAGTCAGTCCGGATATATGGGATATATAGATTTTATGTCACAATCGGTTGATCCGAATATTAATGACTTTAATATCACTTCTTTAAAAAACGATAGAGGAAACGAACTTGCAAAAAGTAATATTTATATTGATGTTTTAGATATGGGCGATATTAATGTTGATGGTGTAGTTAATATGGAAGATTTTGAACTTTTCAACAAGGCTATCGCTGGAACTTATGAACCAACTGTAACAGGATTATTACAAGCTGATATGGATGGTAATGGAGAAATAACTTTTAAAGATGCTACACAACTACTTAGATATTTACGTGGATTATTAAAATAGTATTATAAAGGAATGCTGTCCCATGTTTTATGGGAGCAACGGTTTTTTAATCGCACCTTTTGTATTTTTTCATATAACAAAGCTTTATTATGGGCAAGTGATTTTGAAAAATATTGTCAACACATATATAATTATATTATTGGTATGTGTTGATAGATATTTTTGAAAAGATTTAAGCAATGGGAGTAGATAATATGAAAGATAATTTAATAAAAGAGTATGATATATTACGAAGTGAGATAAGTCAACAAATTGACCTTCACAATACTTTATTGACATTTACTATTACAACAACAGTTGCAGTATTAACATTTGCATTATCGCAAAGTATGACCGTGCTTTACTTAATACCATTTTGTATAATTATACCAATGTCTATGCGTATAGCTTATTATATATCATCGATGACTAAGCTATCTGCATATAAGATAGTATTTTTAGAAAATAAAATAGATGAAATAAAATGGGAAACCAGAAATGCAATGCTAATTAAAAACGTTTTATCACATCAGAAAAAGAATATAAATAATTTTACTACTTTGCGATATTATGAATTCTTGATTCTGGCGGTAGTATGTTATGTGCTTTATGTTTGGGATTATATCAAAGATAAGGATATCAGTATTATGTTAATAATAAATATTTTATGGCCTTTATTGCTAATAGTATGGGAAATATTAATTACTAAGCGTATTAACTCCCGAGATAAAGAAAGACAAGCGTGGATTAAAAAATGGAATTACCTAAAGAATAAAATTGAAAAAAATTCAGATAGTGAATAAATAATCATATAAATGATTGGAAGGTTTAATATGAACAATGAACTTCTTCATGAAATAAAAGAAGATGAAAATAAACAAATTCAAAACAATAAGAATGCTGAAAAGACTTTAAAATATTTAAAAGCAAGAAGAAAAAATCTTTTATCTACACTAAAAGATTACCGCCGAAAAAATACATTTGATGTATTGTGGTTTTTAATGTGGACTATCGCTTTTGTTACTTTAATATATCTAAAAAAAGAAGTTTGGATAAAAATAAATATTTTTCAATCAATTATATATTATTTAATTACAATAATATCATTTATTGTAATGTTATACAGATTAAATTGCTTGAGTAAAAATAGAAAAATTAAGATTGACTCAAATTTTGAGTTAAGCATTATTGAAGATGATATTTTTTTAGAAGAAATAAAAGGTCTTAACTATGAAGAAAAAGCCCTGAAGCAATTATCTAAAAAACAAATTGATATAGAACGATATCATGCTCTTAACATATCACATACAAAAATTATATTTATAATTGGTGTGGTTATTATTTTTATTGGAATATCAATAATAGCTTTTACTATTGCTTCAATATTTTTTACTCCGAATTCTGCTCAACTTATTGTAATAATATCCGGATTTGTTGGCGGACTATTAGTGGATGGAATTGGTGGAATATTTATCTTAATGTATAGCAAAACTATTGAATCCACACAAGAATACCAAACTATTATGGCAGAAACAACAAACACATACTTAGGAAATGTTTTGGTGTCTCAAATAAATAATAATGAATTACGAGAACAAACATTATCAATAATGGCTACAGAACTTGTACAAAAGGTCAAAAGTAAAGAAAAATAAGACTGACATAATTTTCATATTTTTGAATGAGTTCAATTAATTATCTATTTTAATCCCACTCCATAATAAAAGGCATTTCTGAAAACTCAGGAATGTCTTTTTATTTCACCTAACGTATTTCCTAATAATTAAATCCAAATCCATTGACAACAGCTCATAAATATACTACAATAATGAAAAGGGAGGTTAAAAATGAGATTTGCAATTTATTCAAGAAAATCCAGATTCACCGGAAAGGGAGAGTCTATAGAAAATCAAGTCGAGATGTGCAGCAATTATATTAAATCTCATTTTCAAGAATCTGATATTTCTGAAATAAAGATTTACGAAGATGAAGGCTTTTCGGGCAAAAATACAAACCGCCCACAATTCCAGTTAATGATGAAGGAAGAAAAGAAAAGCCATTTTGATTTTATAGTTGTGTATCGTCTTGACAGAATCAGCCGTAACGTTGGTGACTTTGCAAAGCTGATTGAAGAATTGAACAGTTATAAAACGTCATTCATATGTATCAAGGAACAATTTGACACATCAACACCTATGGGACGAGCTATGATGAATATAGCAGCCGTATTTGCTCAATTAGAACGTGAGACAATAGCCGAGCGTATAAAGGACAATATGCATATGCTGGCACGTTCTGGACGTTGGTTAGGCGGTACAGCACCGGCAGGTTACAAAAGTAAGCAAAATGAATCTGTTGATATGGGAGACGGAAGAAAAAGAACATCATACAGCTTGACCATTGATGATAGTTACATTGACACTGTTAAATTGATTTTTAATAAATTTTTGGAGACTGAAAGTCTCACTAAGCTTGAAACTTACTTATTAAATAATGGGATATTGACAATAAAAGGCAAACAATACACTGTATCCACTCTTAGAAATATATTCAAAAATCCTGTATACTGTATAGCTGATGCAGATTCCATTCAATACTATACCGAACAAGGATGTGATATTTACTATTCTGAATCTGATATTGATAACAAATCTGGATTCATAACCTATAATAAAACTCAGGCTGATGCTAAAAGAACTAAAAATGAATTAACAGATTGGATTATAACTATCGGTACTCATGAAGGCATCATTGACGGTAAAACATGGGTTAAGATTCAGAATATACTTGCTTCTAATGCTCATAAGGGATTTAGAAAGATTCACAATTCAACAGCTTTATTATCCGGTATAATTAAATGTAGTTGCGGAGCTTATATGCGCCCTAAATATCACAGACCAAATAAGAATGGTGAAAGACCATTTTCTTATATGTGCGAAACTAAAGAGAGAAGTAAAAGTCAATTATGTTCTCTCGGTAATGTATCAGGAACTTTTATTGATGAGTATGTTTGTAAACTATTACTTGACTTTGATATAAAGGATTCTATTATTGAAAAACAGCTTGCTATTTTAAGAACACACCTTGATTCAAATGACAATACTTTGTCAAGCCAAAGTCAAGTATTAAAGAAAACAATTGCAGATAAAGAAAACTCTATACAATCTCTTATGCAGATTCTTATGAAAGGTGTTGATGATACGACATTAAAGCGTATTGACAAACAGATTGCCGAAACTGATCATCAAATCAATGAACTGAGTGCAGAACTTTATGAAATTGAGCAGGCTGAAAAGAATATGAATGCTATACATGAGGATTTTAAAACAATTCAGTCATCACTGTCATTCATGAAAGAGCATTTCAATGAATTGTCTGTCAATGAAAAGCGTAATCTTATAAAAGCTTGTATTCAAAGCATAGTATGGGACGGCAAAGAAATACATATTTTTATGTATGGAGTACGTTAGATTTGCGCTGGAACGTATCTCCAAAAAGTTTCCGTTATTAGACTGCGGAAAGTGCTGTCACAATGGCGGTTAAATCTCATCTGCGAAGCGGAAAACCCGTACTTTTAGCGATAGCGTCGAACGATTCGCTTCTTGGTTCGGCAAAAAATCTCGGCGAACTTTTCAACCGCAAGAATTATTTCTTTGTTCCTATGCTTCAGGATGACTATGTAAAAAAGCCTGCATCCCTTGTTGCCGAATTTGAGATGATCCCGGAAGCAGCTATTGCCGCCATGAACGGCATTCAATTAAGACCTATCATATACCATAAACAATTATAAAAAACAACAGCACAAAACAAAAGGACGAACTCTGAAAAGTTCGTCCTTTGAACCTGTCTTCACAAGATTACCGCACGTCTTTTTGACAAATTTTGCCCGAGACTACGTTAAAAATCCTTTACTCCTGATGCAATATCCTCAAATTTTCCACGAATACTCCGTACAAGCTCTGTCGGAGACAATCTAATCTGGAGACCTATCCTTCCTCCGCTTATGAAAAACTCCGGAAGCTTCTCCGCTGAATTATGTACGACAGTCATGAACTGTTTTTTCATGCCAATAGGAGTACATCCGCCTCTTACATAGCCTGTTACCTTTGTTATATCCTTGACATGGAGCAGCTCAACAGACTTTTCCCCAACGCTTTTTGCCGCTTTTTTTAAATCAAGTTCCATTGCGACAGGAAGCAAAAAGCAGTAATACTGTCCCGATTTTCCATGAGCTATGAGCGTTTTAAAAGTTTCGTCAAGAGATTGTCCGAGTTTTTGAGCAACGGTTATGCCGTCAATAAATTCATCGCACTGATACGACTGCGATTCATACGCTATTTTATTTTTTTCAAGAAAACGCATAGCGTTGGTTTTCTGTTCCTTAGACATTTTCAGTTATCTTCTCTTTCTTTTTGGAATAGATACAGCCGCAGTAATTCTGTCTGTACAGGCTATACTGCTTTGAAAGCTCGATCGAATGCTTATACCCTTCATGCTTCTTGAAGTCGGAAAAAAGATAATCCGTTTCCAAGCCGGAAGCGATCTTTTCTCCGCATTCATTTATAAACTGACAATCCTTATGCGGACTTATCGTAAGCGTAGTGGTAAAATAATCGAAGCCAAGCTCCTGCGCTTTTTCTCCGGTTTTTCTCAGACGATATTCAATGCACCTCTTGCATCGTTCCCCTCGCTCCGGAAGCTCTTCAAGCCCCTTTGCAAGAGCGAAAAAGGGCTTAGAGTCGTAATTTTCTTCAATAATATTTATGTTCAGCTTCATCTCCGAAACAAGCCGTTTAAGCTCGCTCAGACGAAAATTATACTCTTTTTCCGGAGCAATATTCGGGTTGAAGAAATAAAGCGTTATCTCAAAATGTCCGTCGAGAAACATGAGCGTATGGCTGCTGCACGGAGCACAGCAGGCATGGAGAAGCAGAGACGGTTTCTCACCATTTTTTTCAAGCTGTGCAATCTTATCGTCAAGAAGTCTGCCGTAATTTACTTTCTGCATTATTTATCCTCAAGATTCTTCAGAGCCTTCAGCTCTTCACGGTTTACTCTTATCTCCGCATCACGAAGAAGCTTCACTTCGCTTCTGTCAAGAGTTACCGGAACTTCTGATTTATCCGTTTTTATCCTGAGCTTTCCCGTAATAAGGTTAGCTTCTTCAACTCTTCCCCTGTCGCCGTCCGGAGTTACTACGATAGCTCCTACCTTCGGAGTAACCTTCAGCAGTTCCTCATAAACGTTCTGTTCATTTTTAAGACAGCACATAAGCCTTCCGCAAGTTCCTGAAATCTTAGTAGGATTCAGAGAGAGTCCCTGTTCCTTAGCCATTTTAATGGAAACCGGCTGGAATTCGCCCATATATCCTTTACAGCAGAATTCTCTGCCGCAGATTCCCAGTCCTCCGAGAATTTTTGCTTCATCACGAACTCCTATCTGACGAAGCTCGATACGTGTTCTGAAAATGGCAGCGAGATCCTTAACAAGCTCACGGAAATCAATGCGGTTTTCAGCAGTGAAATAGAAGAGAAGCTTATTATTGTCAAAAGTGCATTCAACATCGACAAGATTCATTTTAAGCTTACGGCTTGCAATTTTCTCCTCGCAAACGGCAAACGCCTCCTGCTCACGCAGCTTATTCTTCTGAACTATTTTCATATCAGCCGGCGTTGCGAGTCTGATTATGGGTTTAAGCGGAGAAGCAATAAGCTCCTCGGGAATTTCACGGTTTGCAATAACTATCTCTCCGCATTCCACTCCACGAATGGTTTCAACTATGGCATGATCCCCGACATTTGCCTTTATGCCGTCGGGAGAAAAATAATATATTTTTCCAACCTTTTTAAAGCGTACTCCGACAATTTCTTTCATTAAATTTACTCCTATCCTGATTATGACATACAGCCGGTGTGCTGCTGTTCAAATCGTATCAAAACAATCAATTATAGATCTGATATTATATCAGCGCAAAGAGAAGCGAGAACGAGCGGTGCGGAAACATTGCATTCTATCGCTTTCCAAGCTCTTTCAATATGTTTATGAATTCTTGCAGCCTGATACACAGTAATGCTCTCTGCAAGCTTTTCTGCGCCTTCTCTGAAACATCCGATGGTTTTCGCCGAACTGTTTTTTATCAGAACAGCCGCATCACGTACAAGCGTATCCAACAGCAAAAGCGTAGTTCTGACGTCGTTTCTGTCCTTTCCGACAGAATAAAAAGCACAGTTAAGAGCATATTCATCTCTTCTTATTATACTATCAGCAAGAGATTTTGTCAAATCGACTTTATTTCTAAGCTCTTCATTGAAGATATAATCGGTACACATTCCTATATTTCCGTGAAAACAGCTTACAGCCTTTTTTATATCGTCCCTATCGTATCCGCATTCGGAAAGCGCAAGACAGGCTTCCTCTTCCGTTCCTACAGAGACGCCAAAACAGACGCAGCGTGAAATAATAGTCGGAAGAAAAACCGATCTTGATTCAGCTGTAAAGATAAAATAAGCGTAATCCGGCGGTTCTTCAACAAGCTTGAGCAGTTTATTCTGCGGACGGGCATCGAAATTCTGACAGTCGGCAAAGACATAAACTTTAACATTGCTCTGATTATTCGGTTTGATATAAGCGTCGTTCGCAACAATTCCCGCCGTTTCGACCGAAAATCCGCCGAGCTTTCCGCTTTTATTCACAAACCAGACGTCCGGATGAGCTTCAGTATCGACGCTGCGGCAGGTCTGACATACTCCGCAGGGCTTTCCGTCTGTTTTATTCTCACAAAGGAGAAGCTTTATATAATATTTAGCGATAAGCTTTCTGCCGCAGCCCTTTTCGCCGTAAAACAGAACCGTATGAGCAGTTCTTCCGCAGTTTACCATGCTTTCGAGAGTTGAAAGAAGGTAATCGTTTCCGTAGATTTTTTTCATAAGTCACCTATACTAACAAAAAGTAAAAATCACGCCGCAGGCTTCACAATTTCTTTTTGTTTCCTTCTCATTCTATTTTAACACATTTACAGCTGAAATTCCATACTTTTGAAAAATTTTTATGCATTCCCTGTCAATTATCTCGCCGCTCGCCGCTATTGGTATCGCAGGCGGACAGGGAACTCTTACAGCTCCGCATATTCTTCCCTCGGACATTTCAACAGGAATCTCCTCGCTGGCTGAAAATACCGCACTGCGTATGCTCATGGCTCTTTCGGGAAGTTTTTTCAGAAAAGTTCCGGAGTCGAATCTGTTTGCACATCTTTCAGCCAGAGCGACTGCGCTCTTCAATGCAGACGAAAGTCTCGTATAATCATCCTCTCTGTTCATAGGAGACATAAGAAGAATGACCGTCCAGATGTCGGAATATTCACATTCAACGCCGTTTTTACGAAGAATTTCTGCAAATTCATTACCGTCAAATCCGCTTTCAGCAGCTTTTATAGTAACGTGAAAAGGCTCTGTACCGGCAAATATAAGCTCGCCGGAAAACTCCTCTCTCAGTTTAGCGAGATATTCGAGGTTCATTTCGATATCGCCTTTTATGCTCTCGGATATATACCTATTGCACAGATCAAGCGAGAGCATTATCAGATACGACGGGCTTGTGGACGCAAAAAGGCTCATCGCCGGTTTAAGAAGTGCGGCATATTCAGAACGTCCCGTATGAAGCATAGCCGCACCGGTCAGCGCCGGGAGCATTTTATGTGCCGAATCACAGCACATATCCGCTCCCAAAGCTATGGGATGAACGCTTTTTTCAAAAAAAGCAAGATGCGCTCCGTGAGCATTATCCACTAAAAGACGTGAACCGTATCGGCGGCATACTTCCGAAATTGCCTTGATATCGGCAGTTTTTCCCGTATAATCAGGGGACGTTATATAAACGCAGGACGGTTCACGGCAAGCGCTCAGCTTTTCCTCAATTATTTCAGGATGAATTTCGCCGGACAAAATTCCCGATGAATATTCGGGCATGAGCCATTCGACATCAATATCGAGCAAAGCCGCCGCATTCAAAAAAGCCCGATGAACATTTCTTGCTGCAAAAACTTTCCTGTTCTCATTTTTCATGATCGCAAGCATAGCCTGAATGCAAAGCGTTGAGCCTCCGGCAGAATAAACCGTTGCCGCCGTTTTATAAAGATCCGACATATTTTTTTCGCTTTCAGCTATAATGCCGCCGGACTCGAAAAGGCTGTCCGCTCCGTCAATTTCAGTTATATCGCTTTCAAACATTTTCTCAAAACCGCCGCATAGCGTTTTTCCCTTATGTCCCGGCATATGACAGCGGAGCATTTCGGAATCTGTATATCTTTTCAGAAAATCATAAATCGGTGTTTTCATTTTTCTACCTCGTTATATATAATATTGCAGGATTCTGTAAATTTTCATTCTTGCTCTTGCCATAGTCGACGAGACTGCCTGCGGCGTTATTCCGAGCTTACGGCTTATTTTAACAGTATCTATTCCCTTGTAATAGTATAACATAATTATCTCCTTTTGTCTCGGAGTAAGCTCATTATTTATAACTTTTAACAGTATTCTCCTCAACTTGTTTCTGGATTCATCATCGCTTTCATATTCCAGTATCGAGAGTATTCTCTTATCAGTATCGCCGGAAAATTCATCAGAATAACTATTTCGTTTCGACACTTTTATCAATCCTCCTCATATATTGTGTAAGGTGAGTTATAATTTCTTTCATCTGACTATGCTCCGTATATAATATTCTTATACGGCGTTCAAGATCAAGTTCATCAATTTCAGAATCGTTTCCCTGTTTCTGCAATTCATTGCGCTGTTTTGTAAGCTGATGTATTCGTTTCATAACCATTTCACAGCTTGTTTCATAACCATATATCATCTGTTTCATTTTTAACCTCCTGTTCGTTAGGGAGAAAAGATAGCTTGGAACAAACGTTCAATTCCTTGTATTTATTATTATAGAACAAAAGTTTTATTTTGTCAATAGTATCGAACATATATTTTTATTTTAACATTTTCCATATAGGCAACACCGCACAATTATTGCTGTGCAGATGCGCCGTCAGATTTTTTGTCAGATTGTACAGAAATTATGCGGGAATACTGTCGTATTTCAAGAAATTTCTGTACAAGATGACGGAAAATATGCAAGCAGATGTACAGCAAAGGCGTTAGCCGTTAACTGTGCGGTCTTGCCTATAAATACCATGAGAAAAAATCAATGTTTCTTCGACTAATTAGTAAAAGTAAAAAAGTAAACCGCAAATTATAAATAACAAAGGAGTGTAATATATGCTAAAAAACATTTTGAAATTTGTTTCGCTTACTCTTGCAGCAGCTATGAGCTTCAGCTGCTTTGAAACCGGCGTATCTGCCGTGGACGAGCCTGTTCCCGAATATGAAGCAGATTTCAGCCGTGAAGACGACTATATGAATACCATTACCGATTATGCGATGGCCGCTTTCAGCGCTGAAGCCGAAGAACCAGAACTTGTTTATTCAGACATTCCGATAGAAAAGTTTCAGGTAAGCAATCTTTCACCCCAGACCGTTACCGATATTGATTACACCGATTGGTGGTACAGCGAATGGGACGACTGCCGTTATATTTTTCTTCCTGCAACTGCCGACAGAAACGATCTGATCATAACATATCAATCCGAAAACGGCGAACTTACTCTGAATGGAAACAAGGTTGTCTCCGGAGCGTCAACCTCTCTTCTGAGCGAAGCTGATGAATTTGATATAAAGGTCAGCAATACCGACTGCGGAAAATTAAAAATAATGCAGTCTAATCTGGGATGCATTTATCTTTCGACCTCGACCGGAGGACTCGACGCCCTCGATAATAACAGGTGGCTGATTGAAACAGGCTCGGCTCTGATGCTTGATGCGGACGGAGCTGTTGAATATTCCGGCGAACTTAAAAAGATAAAAGCTCATGGAAATTCCTCATGGGATTACAGCAAAAAGAAATCCTACAATATAAATCTTCCTAAAAAAGAAAATCTTTACGGAATGGGCAAGGCTAAAAAATGGGCTCTTTTATCAAATTATCTCGACCATTCTATGCTCCGCAACAAGGTATCGATTGAAATAAGCCGTGCCGGGGGCATGGAATATGCAATGGATTCGGTTTTCGTCGATCTTTATGCCGACGGCTCTTACCGTGGAACATATCAGCTCAACGAACGTGTTCAGGTTCAGAAACAGCGTGTCAATATCCGTGATCTTGAAGAAGAAACCGAAGAGATAAATGATAAAGAGCTTGATGAATATACTCCCGTTGTAGTCGGAATTCCTGAAAACACTTCCGAACAATATGTGGTAAACAGCTATAAATACTACGATATTCCAAATAACCCCAAAGATATAACGGGCGGTTATCTTCTTCAGTTTCAGATATGTACCAGATATGGCTACAAGGCGAAAAGCGGATTTGTTACTTCAAGAGGACAGGCTGTTGAAATAGACGGTCCCGAATACGCAAGCAAGGAACAGGTTCTTTACATACGCAACTTCGTTCAGGAAATGGAAGACGCTATATATTCCGAAACAGGCTATAATTCAAAGGGAAAGCATTACAGTGAGTATATAGATGTTGATTCTCTCATAACCGCATATCTGGTTCAGGAAATTTCCATGAATATTGACGCAACTCAGACCAGCTTCTATTTCTATAAGGATTCCGATTTAACAGGCGACGGAAAAATTCATTTCGGTCCTGCATGGGATTTCGACCTTGCCTACGGAACTTTTTCAACTATAAGACAAAATTCCGACGGCGATATATGTCATTCTTTTGATACAAAATCACTGTTTGTTACCTGTTTTCCCATAAACGGCTATGAATGGAAAGCGGAAGAACAACCGTCTATCGCCGGAATAAGCTGGATAGGCACACTTTACAAAAAAGACGGCTTCGCCAAGAGAGCGGCTGAAATATATTTTGAACGCTTTGAACCTTATATTACCGAGCTTACCTCGATATCCAACGAAGGCGGCGCTCTTATAACTCAGATGGCAGAAGAAATAAAGCCCTCAGCCGAGATGAATAACGCCCGCTGGCACACATACGGCGGAAGCAAATACTGCGTTTTCGGTTCTTCAAGCGGAAAAGATTACATGGAATCAGTCGATATTATGAGACGATATTTATTCGACAGAAAAAATGGTCTTAACGCAATCTGGGAAGAATACAAAAAAGTCGAAGGCGACGTTAATTCCGACGGTGAATTCAGCGTTGCAGATATAGTTATGCTTCAGCGTTTCCTGCTCGGTGAGGCAGAACTTGCAGACTGGCAGGCGGGCGATATCTGTAAAGACGGAGTAATAGATTCCTTCGACCTTGCCGCTATGCGAAAACTTATTGTCACAAAATAAAAATTTGTTTCAAAACACAAACACGTCCCTTTCAAAACGACCGGGACGTGAAATTTTTTCTGTTTTCAGGGAATTACATGAGAGTTTTTGTAATTTTATCCGACTAATTTTATATAAGTTACAAATTTTATTTGCTATTTGAAAAATTATATGTTATAATATATTAAATGCGATCTCAAGTGTATTTCGCTGTTTAATTTAAAGGAGATTTTTATGAAAAAAGTTATAATTATTGGCGCAGGACCTGCCGGTCTTACCGCCGCTTACGAACTTCTTAAAGATAATTCGGGAGAATATGAAGTTACTATCCTCGAAGAAACCGACGCTATCGGCGGTATTTCCAAAACCGTAAATTATAAAGGCAACCGTATGGATATGGGCGGTCATCGCTTTTTCTCAAAAATTCCGGAAGTAAACCGCTGGTGGAACGATATGCTTCCTATGCAGGGCGCTCCGTCTTATGACGATATTCTCCTCAAACGCAGAACACGGCTTGAAAAAGGCGGTCCCGATCCTGAAAAGGTAAACCGTGCTATGCTTACAAGACACAGAATATCACGAATTCTCTTCAACGATAAATTCTACGATTATCCGGTTTCACTCAAACCGGAAACTATAAAAAATTTCGGCTTCTTTACAACTATGAAAGTCGGATTCAGCTATCTCGGAGCTGTGATTCATAAAAGACCTGAAAACAACCTTGAAAACTTCTATATCAACTGCTTCGGAAAACAGCTCTATTCAATGTTCTTTGAATACTACACAGAAAATCTCTGGGGCAGACATCCAAGCGAAATAGACGCTTCATGGGGAGCACAGCGTACTAAAGGTCTTTCTATCACCGGCATCATCAAGGATTTCTTTGGTAAATTATTCAAGGTTAAGAACCGCAAGGTAAACACCTCTCTTATCGAAGAATTCAAATACCCGAAGCTCGGTCCCGGACAGCTCTGGGAGGTAACTGCGGACGAGATAAAAAAACTCGGCGGAACGATCATCATGAATGCCGGAGTTAAAAAGCTTCATAAGAACGAAAGCAATATCCTTACCGGCGTTACCTATATCAAGGACGGTCAGGAGATTCAGCTCAGCGGCGATTATATCATCTCCTCCATGCCCGTAAAGGATCTTGTTGCAGGAATGAACGACGTTCCTGCTGAACCGGCAAGAATCGCTTCCGGACTTCCGTACCGTGATTACATGACGCTCGGAGTTCTCGTTCCAAAGCTCAATCTTCAGAATAAGACAAGCTTTAAAACAGTCGGCAATATCGTTCCCGACTGCTGGGTTTACGTTCAGGACAGACGTGTTAAAATGGGACGTTTCCAGATCTACAACAACTGGTCGCCTTATATGGTAAAGGATCTGAAGAATACCGTTTGGGTAGGTCTCGAATATTTCGTAAACGAGGGCGATAAGTTCTGGAATATGACAGAAAAACAGTTCTCCGATTTCTGCGTTAAGGAAATGGTCAAGCTTGGTCTTATCAACAGCGCCGACGAGGTTATCGACACTCACATGGAAAAGGTAAAGAAGGCTTACCCTGCTTATTTCGACACCTACGACGAGATTGATACGCTTGTTAAATATCTCAGCTCTATCGACAATCTCTACTGCGTCGGACGTAACGGTCAGCACCGCTATAACAACATCGACCACTCTATGGTAACTTCTTTTGAAGCCGTTAAAAATATCAAGAGCGGCAGGAAAGACAAGTCCAACATCTGGAACGTCAACACCGAAAAAGAATATCACGAGGAGAAGAAATAATGGCTAATTCTCAGTTTCAGGAAGTAAAGGATATTCTTCGTGAAAAAAAATTCGGCAGACTTTTTTCAGGCGATACGGAGAATACGTTCATCCAGTTTTTCCGCTATCTCTTCGTAGGAGGACTGGCAACCGTAGTCGACTGGGCAGTTTCTTATATACTGTTCCGCTTCGTTTTCGGAGAAAACCTTGCAGAGCTTGCCAACTCGCTGTCATTCGTTGCCGGACTTGCAGTCAATTACGTTTTAAGCACATTCTGGATATTCAAAAATTCCAAGGTCAAATCAAAGCTTGTGGAATTTCTCGGATTTGCTGCGATAGGTCTTGTAGGACTTCTTATGACCATCGGCATAACGGCGCTTTTCAGAATATGGCTTGAGGACGTTACAAGTCTTTACCAGATCATAGCCAAAATCGTTTCAACGGCAGCCGCTTTCTTCTGGAATTTCTTTGCAAGAAAGATACTGCTCTTCTCTAAAAAAGAAAACTAAAACATTCAAAAACACCTCACAATACACTGTGAGGTGTTATCATAGAAAGGATTACACCATGTCTGATTCATCCACTATTCAAGCTTCAGAAAAAGAACTGCCGAATAAGAAGCAAAAAAATCCGGAAAAGAAACCTCAGAATACTGTTCCAACTGAAAAAAAGGAAACTCCCCTGCTCCGTTTCGGCAAATGCATTATCAAAAATAAAGATAAAATAATCACGGTTATTTCATATATTCTGCCAATTTTAATTTTTCTCGGTGTTATAGCCAGTGTAGTTTATTACATTACAGTAGGTTTCAAATCTGAATTCCATGCCGACTGCACCGATACTATCATGTGGGCAAACGCTTCTCATGAAAGCGGTCATGTTTACGATGAAAATTTCAGCTATGCCTGCTTTCTCCCATTCGGCATAAATCTTATTATGCAGCCGCTTATATCTATTTTCGGTCTTTCACTTAAAGCCCATGTCATCGGAATGCTTAGCTATCTGATTCTTCTTGTTGTTTTCTTCTGCCTTATGCTGAAAGAAATGCATTGGGATTTAAGAAGCATCTGTTTCGCCGGTTCAGTTATGCTTGCTGTCACAGTTTCTTCGCAAAAGCTCCGTGAGATTTTCTGGCAGCATACGATTTATTATTCTCTCGGACTGCTTTTCATAGTTATCGGACTATATCTCTATTTCCGGCTTCTGAACCTTTCAAGCAAGAGACAAAGTCTCGACCCAAAGGATAAAAAATCCCAAAGATTATTTCTCCATTTTCTAATAACGTTCGTCTGTCTTGCCGTGTTCATTATGTTCACTGCAACCGACGGTATATCCGCACTTTCAATATTTGCTATCCCGTTCATTGCTGCTGTTTTTGCAGAAACCTTTGCCAATGATTCTCAAAAGATTTTCAGCCGGAAATCTCTTAAAGCATTCGCCTCCGCAGCAATTTTCGGAGTTATGATACTCTTGGGAATAAAACTTAACGAACGCTGGGTAGGCGATATGACCGCAAATTATCAGGAGGCATATTCAGCTTATTCTGACATGAGTACATGGATAGAGCATATTCAGAATCTCCCGCTCGCATGGATGAAACTTTTCGGAGTTGAGGATATGTCCAAACAGCCTCTTTTTGAAAAAAAGAGCATTTTCAATCTTCTCCGCATTGCCGCTTCGATTATACTTGCTGTAATGCCGGTTATAGCAACCTGCTATTATTCAAAAATCAAAAAAGCCAAAGGTTCTCAGGCTCTTCGTATCTGGATATGGATTCACTGGGCATCATCAGCAATAGTTCTTGTCGGATATGTCTGCGGACTACTCTCCTCCGCCGACTGGAGACTTACTCCCGTTATCGGAACATCTCTGATGCTCTCAATAATATTTGTACGCTACATAGCCGTAAGCAAAATTTCATCCGGAAGGATAATCGCTCTTATTTCAATTCCTGTAATACTTGTTGCAATTCTTAATATTCAAGGACTTATCAATCTTTCCAAAAAGGATTACAAAAAAGAAAACTATCTTTTCGGTCTTACCGAGCTTCTCGAAGACGCCGGACTTTCATACGGCTACGCTTCATTCTGGAATGCTAACGCAATAACCCTTATATCGGATTCAGAAGTAAAGGTTCGTGACGTGAATGTCAGCGAATACGGCGTTTCAAAGCGTTTATATCAGTCCTCATCGGAGTGGTATAAAGATCAGCCGGGACAGGATGAATACTTCCTGCTTCTTACTTCTTATGAATACAGCACTATTGCAAACGGTCAGAATTCTCTTATCGAAGATGCAACAAAAAATCTTTCCGCTTTCGTAAACAATGTTGAATATTATATTTTAGTTTTTGATCACAACATTGTTTATTAAGGAAACACTGATTAAATCCAGTGCGCAGATTGCGCAGTCAGATTTTTCGTCAGATTGTATAGAAATGACGCAGGCAGGCTGACGCCTGTCAAGGAATTTCTGTACAAGATGACGGGAAATATGCAAGTAAGATGCGTGCTGAGCCGTCAGGCGTGATTTAATAAGTGATTCCTTAAGCTCACAAAAAATATAAAGGACGAACCATAACAGGTTCGTCCTTTTTATATACTTCTTTGGCAACCGCAAAAAATCGTTTCTTTCTATAACCCACGAACGAAGTGTTCTTCTATCTTTTATCGGAAGTAACTCCGTGATTGGGTGCAGCGTCACGCTGCTGCATTAATACATTCCGCCAGCAGGCATTGCAGGAGCAGCAGGAGCTTCTTCCTTGATGTCAGCGACAAGGCTTTCTGTTGTGAGTACCATTGATGCAACGGAAGCTGCATTCTGGAGCGCTGAACGTGTAACCTTAGTAGGATCAACGATTCCGGCAGGGATCATATCGCAGTAAACCTCGTTATAAGCGTCAAATCCGTAGCCAACCTTGCGTGAACGGATGATCTTATCAACGATAACGCTTCCCTCAAGACCTGCATTCTCAGCGATCTGACGTACAGGAGCTTCAAGAGCCTTGAGAATGATCTTAGCGCCGGTCTTTTCATCGCCGTCAAGAGTAGGAACAAGCTTGTTTACAGCAGGAATTGCATTGATGAATGCAGTACCGCCGCCTGCTACGATACCCTCTTCAACGGCAGCCTTTGTAGCTGCAAGAGCGTCCTCGATACGGAGCTTCTTTTCTTTCATTTCGATCTCTGTAGCGGCGCCGACCTTGATAACGGCAACTCCTCCTGCAAGCTTAGCAAGTCTTTCCTGAAGCTTTTCACGGTCGAAATCAGATGTTGTTGTCTCGATAGCATTGCGGATCTGGTTTACTCTCGACTTGATAGCGTCCTTATCGCCTGCTCCGTCAACAATGATAGTATTTTCCTTCTGAATTACTATCTGCTTAGCCTGACCAAGCTGTTCGATAGTTGTTTCCGTAAGCTCAAGACCAAGCTCGCTGGAGATAACTTCGCCGCCTGTGAGAACTGCGATATCCTTGAGCATTTCTTTTCTTCTGTCACCGAATCCGGGAGCCTTAACTGCGGCAACCTTGAATGTTCCTCTGAGGTTGTTAAGGATGATAGTTGTAAGAGCCTCGCCCTCAACGTCCTCTGCAATGATAACGAGCTTTCTGCCCATCTTAACGATCTGCTCGAGAAGCGGGAGAATTTCCTGAATAGAAGAGATCTTCTTATCTGTAATAAGAACGAAAGCGTCATCATAAACAGCTTCCATCTTGTCTGTATCCGTAACCATATAAGGAGAAATATAACCTCTGTCGAACTGCATTCCCTCAACTACTTCGCTGTATGTTTCAGCAGTTTTGCTCTCCTCGATAGTGATAACGCCGTCGGAAGTAACCTTTTCCATAGCCTCTGCAATAAGCTTTCCAACGTTTTCATCGGCAGAAGAAACTGTGCCGACTCTTGCGATATCCTCTGTTCCCTCAACAGCCTTTGAATTAGCTATAATAGACTCAACGGCAGTATCAACAGCCTTAGCGATACCCTTTTTCAAAACCATTGGATTTGCTCCGGCAGCGATATTCTTCATACCCTCGCGAACGATTGTCTGAGCGAGAAGAGTAGCGGTTGTTGTACCGTCTCCGGCAGCGTCGTTGGTCTTTGTAGCAACTTCCTTAACGAGCTGTGCGCCCATATTCTCGAAAGCGTCCTCAAGCTCGATGTCCTTAGCAATAGTAACGCCGTCGTTTGTGATGAGCGGAGCGCCGAACTTCTTATCAAGAACAACGTTTCTGCCCTTAGGTCCCATAGTGATTCTTACAGTGTCAGCGAGCTTATCAATACCAGCCTGAAGGGATTTTCTTGCGTCCTCGCCGTATTTAATATCTTTAGCCATAATAAATCAATCTCCTTTTATTATAATATGTTATGTTCTCCGTCTGAATACACGGAAATAAAGTTATCAATCTTTATGAAATCAGTCAACAACAGCAAGGATATCTTCCATTTTTACAATGATATACTCCTCGCCCTCAAGCTTAACGTTTGTTCCTGAATACTTGGAAATAAGAATCTTATCGCCCTTATTAACCTCCATTTTAACATCGGCTGTTCCCGGACCTACTTCAACGACTTCGGCAACCTCAGGCTTTTCCTTAGCCGAACCTGAAAGAATAATTCCGCTTTTTGTTGTTTCCTCTGCCTCAACCATTTTTACGACAACTCTGTCCTGTAAAGGTTTGATAGTCATAATATATACCTCCTAAAAAATAATCAAAACATTTCGGTTTAGCACTCCTATTCTCTGAGTGCTAATTATATTTTACCACCTTTTTTCAATAAATCAAGTATATTCTGCAAACTTTCACAAACTTTGGCGTTTTGCACAATTAATTCAACATTATGTTGATAAATAACCGTTGATTTTTTGTTGATTTCCATATTGATATACTTATTATTCATTAACATACAAATTTTGTGAATCTTGCGTGAAATCGCATGAAAAGACTTGCAATTAAATTCTTATTATGATATAATATTTATTGTATTTATTTGAATTGCCGTAATATGCGGCAGATTGGAGATTATTATGAAACTGAAAAAATTTATAGCTTCTGCTGCTGCCGCTTTTTCAATGTCGGCAATGGCGATCTTTACCGCAATGTCCGCTTTTGCTGAGGACGCAACTGCTGCAACTGAGGCTTCATCCGATAACGCAGGCGGCGGAGGCAGTCTTCTTATGACATTCTTACCGCTTATCATCATGTTTGTACTCCTCTATTTCATTGCTATCAGACCTCAGAAAAAGAGAGACAAGGAACTTAAAGAAATGCAGAGCAGTCTTCAGGTCGGCGACGAGGTCATCACAGGCGGAGGTATTGTCGGAATCGTTGTCCGCACAGGCGACGATACGGTCGTTATCGAAACAGGCGGCGAAAGACATAAGCTCAGAATCAAAACATGGGCAATTACTGAAAACGTTACGGCTGCTGAGCGTTATAAGGAAATGAAAGCCGCTGCTGCAAACAAAAAGTCTGAAAGCGCCGGACTTGCTTCCGCACAGCTCGTTGACGATGACGCCGATGAGAAGAAAAAGTCTAAGAAGAATAAAAAAGAAGAAGAATAATCAAAATAGCCTCCGCATAGAATTGAAAGAACAATTCTTTTTGCGGAGGTTTTCTTATGCGAAGTAACCGTCAGAGCATATGGACAAACAGTCTGCTGAGCTTTATAGCTTCTGCCGCTGTCGGAATATTATCCACACTTATTATAACAGCGTTAACGGCTTTATTTGCATTTTTATTTATAAGCGATCTGAGAGCGATCCGCTTTATTTCACTGATCCCACTTTTCACAGGAGCTTTTTCCGGCTCCTTTTTCTGCGGTAAGCACAGACGGAAAAAAGGTCTCATCGAAGGCATTATATGCGGAGTTTTGCTGTATCTCGCTCTCCTCGTATTCGGAATCGTCTTTACAGGAAGCCTTGCGGGATTAAAAAAACTGCTCCTGCTTGTTGTCTCAGGAGCAATCGGCGGTGTGACCGGAGTTAATTCAAAAAGACCGAAAAGTCTTAGAACGTGAATACAAGAATTAATAATTTCCCGAATAATCCTCCATAAGCTTGAACTTAATGTCATAATAAGAGATCTTTCCGTCCTCCTCAACATGAGCGCACTTCGCCGGAACAGTATCCCCAACGCCGTATTGACTGCTTACGGCATCATAAAACTCATTGTAGGTTCTGACGTGCTTACCGTTTATCTCAGTTATAAAATCGCCCTCTTCAAGCTCTGTGTTGAAAATATCGGCATCCTCGCTTATGGAATCTATATAAATTCCGGAGAAATCGTCCGGCAGCTCAAATCCGAGAAATTCCTCGATACGAAGAACATTTGCCGCATTTGACATATCAACAAGCTGAATGCCTATTCTGAAGCGTCCGCTGACATATCCCTGACTGATAAGCTCTTCTATAACCGGAAGAGCTTCGTTTGTTGTTATTGCAAAGCCAAGACCTTCAAAGCTGCTGCTTACATATTTGGAAGAGGTTATTCCGATCACCTGTCCATACATATTTACAAGAGCGCCGCCAGAATTTCCCGGACTGATATCGGCATTCGTCTGAATACAATCCATTTCAAAGGATGTGCCGTCGCTTCTTATTTTTCTGTGTAAAGCGGAAATAATTCCGTCCGTAACAGTGCTTGAAAGATTAGCCGGATTTCCTATGGCAACAACCTGTTCTCCGACTATAGCTTCATCGGAATCGCCGAGAGTCGCCGGAACAAGATTTGCTCCGTCAACCTTTATAACTGCGATATCTGTTTTAACATCTCTGCCGATTATTTCCGCTTCATAGGATTTATCATCCAGGGTGTTAACAATATGGAAACCGTTCTCTTTAAGAACATGAGCATTTGTTATGATATATCCATCTTCTGAAAAAACGATTCCCGAACCGGTTCCGACAGAATTTCCAAAAGAAACGTCCGATTTTGAATCATAGGTGTATATCTCAACGATAGAGGGCTTTACAAGCTGAGCAACTCCGGCTATTGTATATTTGCCGTTTTCATCAGGAACAACGGCCTCTGTATTGGCGTTCTCCGGCTTTGATTCCTTGCAGAACAGCACCTGCTTTGTTGCTGCCATTTTTTCAATCGCCTGCTGGCTGTTCATAATATCGCTTACTATTCCAAATCCGGCAAGAGAAGCTGACCCGATAATAAGAGTAAGGAACAGAACTATTGCTGCCGTTTCTCCCTTAGTTCTTTTAATTTTCTTCTTAATAACACTTTCAGAGCCGCTCTCAGTCTCCGGCTGTTTTTTTTCAAGCTCTTCAAAGCCTATAGGTTCATACATAAATGCATCGTAATCAACCCCATAATTATGATTCTGAACGCTTTCAGAGGCTTTCTGTTCATCATTTTGAATTTCCGTACTTGTTTCCTCCGCATCAGGCTTTTCAGGTTCTGTAATATGCATAGTGATTTCATTTTCTCTGTCGTCCATAAAAAATCCTTTCCTGAATTAAAAATATATAGGTTACATAAAAATTTAATTTTCTTTCTTTTTCAAATCCGGAATCTGAAGAATAAATTCCGTATATTCGCCGTAAACGCTTTTAACAACGATATGTCCTTTATGAAGATGAGCTATTTTTCTTGAAATAGACAAACCAAGACCAAGTCCCGTGGCATCCTTTCCTCTTGATGAATCCGTTTTATAGAATCTGTCAAAAACCTGCTGGATCTCTGAATCCGTAAGACCTTCGCCGGTATTTTTAACCGCTATTTCATTCATCCCGTCATTTCTTTCGATACGGAAAGAAAGCGTTCCTCCTGTATCAATGAATTTAACGGCATTTTCAACAAGATTATATATAACCTGCTGAATAAGATCAGCGTCGGCAACGGCAATGAGTCTGTCGCTGTCAAGGCCTTCAACCTCGAGATTTTTAGCTTCTATCTTCTTCTCAAACATAAGAACCGTCTGAATAACAAGATCGGTAAGATTAGTTTCGCTGAAATTAGGAGTCATGGTTCCCGATTCAAACTTTGTCATATTCAGCATGGAAGAGATAAGTATTTTCAGTCTTTTTATTTCATTATTAACAAGAATAAGATATTCGCTTTGTTTCGATTTTGGAATAGTTCCATCGATAATTCCTGAAACAAATCCGCCGATAGTAGTCATAGGAGTACGAAGCTCATGGGAAACATTGGCAATAAAGGTTTTTGAAACATCCTCGCTGTTTTCAACATTTGCCGCAAGAACGTTTATATATTCAGTTATCGCTTTAGGAATCCCGTCAATATCAGTACTAAGCTTTTCCGTAAAATCATTCTTTGCATACTTTTCGCTTATTCTAAGAAAATCATATTCATATGCGGCAAGCTTTTTCATACGCTTTTTAAGCATAACATACGACAAATATATTGCCGCCAACGCAATGATCACATAATAAATAATCAATTTCTGTGTAAATTTATTAATACTGTCTGTTTTTCCGCAAAAGAGAATATATATTTTTTCTGCCGATTCATGATTATCATGCCTCAGAACAGCCTTAGTTCCATAAATCAGATATGGTTCATTTTTAGAAAGGGAACTTGAATCCATATCAAGATAGCGTTTATCCTTACCGTCAACGACTTTTTTTACGCTTTCCGAAAGAGATTCGGTTTTATCCGAAGGCTTTAATACATTATTATAAGGAGCTAATTCGTTTAAAAGCTTTTCATCATAATCAGAAGCTGAAAGGATACATTCTCCATCCTTATCATAAAGATATATTTTCAATCTGTATTCGTTTGAAAAATAAAAGTGGAGCTTGTGAATTGAGTCGCTTGAAATGCTTCCGCTTGCATTATATTCCTCTTCAAGGCATTTTATAAAAAGTTTTCCGTTTGATTCAAGGTCTTTAAGCTTTGAATTTTTAAATACTCTTGCGCTTGCAGAAATTACAATTACTCCTAAAAATAAAAGAACAGAAATTATAACAATAAATGAAAATTTGAACAGCTTATAATAAGAACTTTCCTTATAATTCAATAAAAACACCTCACATGAAGACAGGTTCTCATAACAAAACAGGGGACAAATGTCCCCCGCCTTAATTTTTAAGGCAACACCGCACAAAGATTATGCGGCAGATATGTGAATAAAATTCCTGACAGACTATGAAGCCTGTTATTCTTCTTCATCTGCTTCAAACTTATATCCTACGCCCCATACTGTTTTGAGCGTCCACTTATCAGACACACCCTCAAGTTTTTCACGCAGGCGCTTGATATGCACGTCTATAGTTCTTGAATCGCCGTAATACTCAAATCCCCACACTTCGTCAAGAAGCTGGTCACGGGTATAAACTCTGTTAGGATTTGAAGCAAGATAGAAAAGCAGCTCAAGCTCTTTCGGAGGCGTATCTATAGTTTTTCCGTTTACTTTAAGCTCATAGCGAGCCATATTAACGGAAAGCTTATCGTAATGAACCTCTTTTATTTCCGGCTCGGCGCTGCCTGATCCGACACGTCTTGTAACGGCATTGATACGGGCAATAACTTCCTTTGCATCAAAAGGTTTAACAATATAGTCGTCCGCACCAAGTTCAAGACCGATTACCTTATCGATCGTTTCACCCTTTGCCGTTATCATAATGATCGGAACATTGGATTTTTTTCTTATCTCCCGGCAAACCTGCCAGCCGTCCATTCCGGGAAGCATTATATCAAGAAGAACCATATCCGGTTTAAGAGCATTGAATTTAACAACGGCTTCTTCTCCGTCATGAGAAAGGATAACGCCATATCCGTCTTTTTCGAGGTAAAGTCTGAGAAGATCGCAGATATTCTTATCATCGTCAACAATAAGAACCTTTAAACTTTTTTCATTTGCCATTTTTCTTAGCTCCTTTTCTTTATTATTCCAAAATTTAATTATAATCTATATTAATTATACCGCACATTTCATTTTTTGTCAATCGAATTTACACTGTTTGGTCTATATTTTTTTGAATAGAGGCAACACCGCACAAACTCCCCCTTACGACTTTATAATGTGCTGCCCGTATTATATATAAAATAAAAAAACTGCCGCATAATTATGCAGCAGTCTGTTTTTATATCGAATCTGCGATCAAACGAGCTTAATGATAGCCATTTCAGCAGCGTCGCCACGGCGTGGACCGATCTTTACGATCTGTGTATAACCGCCGTTTCTGTCGGCATACTTAGGAGAGATCTCGTCGAAAAGCTTCTTTGCAACGGATTCCTTTGTAACATAAGCTAATACCTGACGCTTGGAGTGCAGATCATCATTTTTACCGATAGTAATCATTTTTTCTGCAACAGCACGAACTTCCTTTGCTCTTGTAACGGTTGTTTCAATCTGACCGTTTTCAAGAAGGAAAGTTACCATGCCTCTGAGCATAGCCTTTCTATGATCAGTTGTTCTGCCCAGCTTTCTTGTACCCGGCATTGTATTTCACTCCTTTTCGTATCAGTGCGCAAAACGCACATTTTATGGTTTATTCCTCTTCAGAGCTAAGATCGAAGCCAAGTGACTGGAGCTTCTCTTTTACCTCATCGAAAGATTTCTTTCCAAGGTTTCTAACCTTCATCATTTCTTCCTCAGACTTGTTGATCAAGTCATCAACGGTATTAATTCCGGCACGCTTTAAGCAATTGAATGAACGCACCGATAAGTCAAGATCCTCAATGGTCATCTCAAGGATTTTTTCCTTACCCTTTTCGTCCTTTTCAACAAGGACCTCAGCAAGTCCAGATTCCTCTGAAAGGTCAATGAACAGCTTCAGATGCTCGTTGAGGAGATTGGCTGCCTGTGATAATGCTTCTTTTGCAGATATTGTACCGTCGGTCCAAACCTCCATTGTAAGCTTATCATAGTCGGTAACCTGACCCAGACGAGTATCCTCGACCGTGTAGTTTACCTTCAGAACAGGAGTATAGATGCTGTCTACAGCAATCACATCAACCGGAAGGCTTATCTGTTTCTTATTGCGTTCTGCCGAAACATAGCCTCTTCCTCTGTCGATAGTGATTTCCATATAAAGCTTAGCGTCTTTTCCCAGCGTTGCAATATGCATACCGGGATCAAGAATATTAACCTCAGAGTCGGTTTTTATATCTCCGGCGGTTATTTCGCATTCGCCCTCTGCCTCTATATAGACCGTTTTCGGGCCTTCTCCGTAGAGCTTAGCAGTAAGACCCTTGATGCTGAGAATGATTTCTGTTACATCCTCTTTTACACCCGGAATAGTTGACAACTCATGGTGAACCGTACCGTCCTTGCCCGAAAGCTTTACGGATGTTACAGCCACACCAGGAAGTGAGGAGAGCAGCACACGTCTGAGGCTGTTTCCAAGTGTAATACCGTATCCACGCTCCAGCGGTGCTAAAACGAATTTGCCGTATTTGCCGTCACTTTTAAGCTCGACAATATCAATATCAGGCTTATTAATTTTTTCCAGCATAAAAACCCTCCTATTTCACAATAACTGTTTATTTCGAGTTCTGATGAATCAAGTAAATTATTATTACTTGGAGTACAGCTCGACGATAAGGTGTGTTGCAACCTCGTAATCAATATCATCAGCCGAGGGAAGACGATTTACTGTTGCAGAGAAATCATCCTTATTAGCTGTGAGCCAAACAGGAACGAGTCTGTCTTTTGTTTCCTCAACAGTAGCCTTGAACTTATCAGAGGTTCTGTCTTTTTCACGAAGAGCGATAACATCGCCCGGCTTAACTCTGTAGGAAGGGATATTAACCTTCTGTCCGTTTACAGTATAGTGGCTGTGAACGACAAGCTGTCTTGCTTCTCTTCTTGTAAGAGCGAGACCCATTCTGAAAACAACGCTGTCGAGTCTTGATTCAAGACAAGTGATCAGGTTATCACCGGCTTTGCCCTCCATCTTTGAAGCGATCTCGAAGTAGTGGTAGAACTGCTTTTCGAGCACGCCGTAGATGAACTTGAGCTTCTGCTTTTCTTTAAGCTGAAGACCGTATTCAGAGATCTTCTTTCTGTTATTTGCATTCTTAAAGCGGATAGATTCTTTCTTGGAAACGCCCATAACTGCTGGGCTGATACCCAGGTATCTGCACTTTTTAAGAATTGGTTCTTTCTGTACTGCCATTTTAAAACACCTCCTATATGATTAGACACGACGTCTCTTAGGCGGACGGCATCCATTATGCGGGATAGGGGTTACATCCTTGATCATTTTAACCTCAAGGCCAACTGTCTGAAGCGCTCTGATAGCTGCTTCACGACCGGCGCCCGGTCCCTTAACGTAAACTTCAACATTCTTAAGACCGTGCTCCATAGCAGCCTTTGCTGCTGTTTCTGCTGCTGTCTGAGCTGCGAACGGAGTTGATTTCTTAGACCCTCTGAAACCAAGCTCGCCAGCGCTTGCCCATGAAATAGCGTTTCCGGCTGCGTCTGTGATAGTTACGATTGTATTATTGAAAGTGGACTGAATATGAACTGCGCCGCTTTCGATGTTCTTACGCTCTCTACGTCTTCTGATTGTAGAAACCTTTTTACCCTTCTGCTGTGCCAAAGCTCATAACCTCCTTACTTCTTCTTGTTAGCGATAGTCTTAACAGGACCCTTACGAGTTCTTGCGTTTGTCTTTGTTCTCTGTCCTCTTACAGGAAGACCCTTACGGTGACGAACGCCTCTGTAGCAGCCTATTTCAACAAGTCTTTTGATGTTAAGAGCAACCTCACGGCGGAGGTCTCCCTCTACTGTATAATTTGCGTCGATATAGTCACGAAGCTTAGCTACGTCCTCTTCAGCGAGATCCTTTACTCTTGTATCCGGATTTACGCCTGTATCAGCGAGGATAGTTGTTGCAGTCTGACGACCGATTCCGTAGATATAAGTGAGACCGATTTCGATTCTCTTATTCTTTGGAAGGTCAACACCGGCTATTCTTGCCATTTTTTAATTGCACCTCCATTAATGCGTTTCGGGGATTAACCCTGACGCTGCTTATGCTTTGGGTTTTCGCAGATTACCATAATTCTGCCTTTACGTTTAATAACCTTGCACTTTTCGCAAATAGGTTTTACTGAAGGTCTGACTTTCATTGAAAATACCTCCTTTAGCGGATATGGGATACTCTGTTTGTTGTTCAGATACCCTGTATTCTTTACTTAACACGCCATGTGATTCTGCCTTTTGAAAGATCGTACGGAGACATTTCAAGCTTTACCTTATCACCTGGCACGATTCTGATATAATTCATTCTGAGCTTGCCGGAAACGTGTGATAAAACCTCGTGACCGTTTTCAAGCTGAACCTTGAACATTGCATTAGGCAGTGCGTCTGTTACAACGCCCTCAACCTCGATTACATCTTCCTTGGACACCTTGCATAACCTCCCTTTACTCAGCCGCTTTGATTTCGCTCAGCAGTTTTCTGAGTTTTTTATCAGTTATATCGTTTAAATCTATCATACTGTTTGTCATATGGATGTGTTTAATGCTTTTTCGCTTCGGGCTTGAAAGCCGTCTGCTTTTGCCGTCTGCGATCATGCAGTATTTTCCGGATATTCCGATCACTGCGAAGAAGCCTCCGCAGTCTCTTCCGGCATCCGCTATAACAACCGAGCCTTTACTTAGCTTCACAATATATTCCCTCCGTCAGGGCTGTGTCATAATGACGGGACCGTCAGGAGTTATTGCGATTGTATGCTCGAAATGAGCTGACAGCGAACCATTCTTGGTAACCACAGTCCAGCCGTCCTTGAGAGTTTTAACATCGTCGCCCTTTACGTTTATCATAGGCTCGATGCATATCGTCATACCTGAGACAAGCCTTGAACCGTGACCTGTCCGTCCCCAGTTCGGTATCTCCGGCGATTCGTGAACCTCTCTGCCGATACCGTGGCCGCAGTAATTTCTTACGATTCCGTAGCCTCGTGAAGCACAATACTCTTCAACAGCATGAGAAATATCTCCGATTCTTGCGCCCACCTGAGCCTGAGCAATACCTTCATACAGGCTTTTCTCAGTTACCTCAAGCAATGCCTTAGCTTCATCAGAAATTTTACCAACAGGAAAAGTCCAGCAGCTGTCGCCGTTGAAGCCTTTATAAGCGGCTCCGGTATCAATGCTGACAATATCGCCTTCCTTAAGCCTGTGGCTTGCTTTCGGGATTCCGTGAATTACCTCTTCATTAACTGAAATACAGGCATTTGCAGGAAATCCATAAAGACCTTTAAAGCAGGATTTACAGCCGTGTCTTGCGTAATATTCGCCGACAAGCTTATCAACATCGAGCGTTGACATACCCGGCTTTAATCTTTCGCCCGCATACCATATTGCGCCGCAGGTAATTTTACCTGCTTCACGCATTATGGCGAGTTCGGACTTTGATTTGATAGTAATACTCATCAGTTCTCTGCTCCTACTGCTGCAAGAGTGAGCTTTGATGTCTCAGCAACCTCTTCCTGACCCTCTACGGTAACAAGCTTGCCCTGTTTTTCGTAGTAATCCTTTAAAGGAGCTGTTTTTTCGTGATAAGTTGCGAGTCTTTCGAGAACGACTTCCGGCTGATCATCCTTGCGGATAACAGTTTTATCGCCGCACTTATCGCAAACGCCCTCAACCTTGGAAGGCTTATAATCGATATGGTAAGAAGCTCCGCAGCCCTGGCAGACTCTTCTGCCTGAAACTCTCTGCTTGATAGTCTCATCGGCCACGTTAATTTCGATAACCTTATCGATCTTAATGTTCATAGCGTCAAGAGCCTCTGCCTGCGGAACTGTTCTTGGGAAACCATCGAGGATAAAGCCGTTCTGGCAGTCATCCTGAGCGATTCTCTCTTTAAGAATTCCGATTACGATTTCATCGGAAACGAGAGCGCCGGAATCCATAGCAGCCTTAGCCTTAAGACCATACTCGGTGCCGTTTTTAGCAGCCTCACGAAGAATATTGCCTGTTGAAATCTGCGGGATATTCAAAGCTTCGGATACTACCTCTGCCTGTGTTCCCTTTCCTGCGCCGGGAGCGCCTAAAAAGATAAGGTTCATAAAACGTTCCTCCTTTACTTTAAGAAGCCCTTATGATGACGCATCATAAGATGTGATTCAAGTGTTCTTGTTGTTTCAAGCGCAACGCTTACCGAGATAAGAATTGTAGTACCGCCCATTGAAAGCGACTGAAGATTTCCGTCAGCCATACCCATGAAGATCGGGATAACGGCAATAACTCCGAGGAAGAAAGCTCCGACCAGAGTGATCTTTGAAAGAACCTTCTGAATGTAATCGGAAGTAGGCTTGCCGGGTCTTATACCGGGAATGCCGCCGTTGCTCTGACGAAGGTTATTAGCCATTTCAATTGGATTATACTGAATTGAAACATAGAAATAGTTAAATGCGATGATCAGTAAGAAGTACATAACAGCGTAAGTCCAGCTTGTTCTGCTGAAGAACTGACAGAATCCGTGATAGAATCCTGAAGTTTTGGTATCAGGCTTGAAAAGCTGAATTGTCTGCGGAAGAGCCATAAACGACATAGCGAAGATGATAGGCATAACGCCGCTCATACAAACCTTTATCGGGATATGTGTTTTCTGTCCGCCGTACTGTTTTCTTCCTACAACACGCTTTGCATACTGTATCGGAATTCTTCTTTCTGATTCGTTCATGAAAACGATGAAAGCGATTTCCGCAATTAAGAAGATAAGATAACCGATCGATACGAAAAGATATTTCTGCGGCTGTCTCTTTGTAAGATCAATGAGAAGACCGGCGTCGGTCGGGAATCTTGCAGCGATACCTGCAAAGAGCAGCATAGAAATACCGTTTCCGATACCCTTATCGCTTATTCTGTTGCCCATCCATACAACGAGCGCAGCTCCTGCAACGAAGCAGAGAATAATTACTGCTGCGGAGAAATAATGAGCGAAATCTTTTCCGAGATATTTAACAGCCGCTCTGCCGTTTGAATCTGTCATTCGTGTCAGCGTTATATAATAAGCGTAAGACATAATGAATGCAAGACCGATTGAAACGAAAGACGTTATCTTTTCAATTTTCTTTCTTCCCTCTTCGCCCTCGTTTTTCAGACGTTCAAGAGGCGGCAGCGCATATGTTAAAAGCTGCATTATGATCGAAGCGTTGATGAACGGTGTGATTGATAATGAGAATATGGTGGATTGTGAAAGCGCACCACCGGTAATTACGTTCAGATATTCAAGGAAGTTTCCGTCTGTTGCGTTGCTGTCCATCCAGGTTTTTACAACCTCTGCATTAAGGAACGGAACAGTTACGGCGCTTCCGAATCTGAAAATGATGATCATGAGTAATGTGTAAAGGAGTTTTTTACGGATTTCCGGAACTCCCCAAGCCTTTTTCAGGGTCTGGAACACCTTACATCACCTCTGCCTTCCCGCCAGCCTTTTCGATTTTTTCGATAGCGCTCTGTGAGAATTTAGCAGCCTTTACAGTTAAATTAGAAGTAAGCTCTCCGTTGCCGAGGATCTTAACGCCGTCATAAACCTTTTTAACAAGGCCTGAAGCCATAAGAAGCTCTGTATCAACAACAGTACCGTCCTTAAACTTGTTAAGATCAGATACGTTAACGATAGCATACTTTGTTGCGAAGATGTTCTTGAAGCCTCTCTTAGGAATTCTTCTTGTAAGAGGCATCTGTCCGCCTTCAAAACCGATTCTTACGCCGCCGCCTGAACGTGCATTCTGACCCTTATGGCCCTTACCGGCGGTCTTTCCGTTTCCGGAACCGTGACCTCTTCCGATACGCTTAACAGCCTTGTTTGAATCCGGTGCTGGAGTTAATTCATGAATTTTCATATAGTTGCACCTCCTTGCTTACGCTTCTGTAACCTCAACGAGGTGTGAGATCTTGTTGATTTTGCCCTGTGTCTGCTCATTATCGGGCTGAGTAGTTACGTCGCCGACCTTTTTAAGGCCAAGTGACTGAGCAGTAGCAATCTGGTCTTTCTTTCTTCCGATAAGACTCTTAACGAGCTTGATATTTTTTGCCATGGTGTTACTGCCTCCTCTTAACCTAAAATTTCCTTAACAGTCTTGCCTCTCTTAGCGGCAACTTCCTTAGCGGAAACGCATGATGTAAGACCGTTTATTGTAGCTCTTACTACGTTGCAGGGGTTATTGGAACGAAGCGACTTTGTTCTGATGTCCTGGATTCCTGCAACCTCGATTACGGCACGAACCGGGCCGCCTGCGATAACGCCTGTACCGGGTGCAGCGGGCTTCATAAGAACTCTGCCTGCGCCGAATTCGCCGATGATCTCATGAGGGATCGTTGTTCCCTTAAGTGCGATCTTCTTAAGATTCTTCTTAGCGTCTTCGATACCCTTGCGGATCGCATCCGGAACTTCTCCGGATTTACCAAGTCCAAAGCCTACTGTTCCGTTGCCGTCGCCGACAACAACGAGTGCGGCAAACTTCATGATACGGCCGCCCTTAACAGTTTTTGAAACTCTGTTAATCGCAACAACCTTTTCAACGAATTCAGGAGCCTGTGTTTCAATATTAGCCATTGTTTTACCTCCCTCTTAGAACTTTAATCCGTTTTCACGTGCGCCTTCAGCGAGTTCCTTAACACGTCCGTGATAAAGGTAGCCGCCTCTGTCGAAAACAACTTCGCTGATACCCTTGTCTGCCGCATTCTTAGCGATCATTTCGCCGACCTTGCGGGCGCCTTCAACGTTGCCGCCGTTGCCCTCAAAGCCCTTATCCATGCTCGATGCAGAAGCAAGAGTAACACCGTTTACATCATCTATAATCTGAGCATAGATATGCTTTGTTGAACGGAACACATTGAGACGGGGACGCTCGGGAGTTCCTGAGATCTTAGCACGAACTCTGCGGTGTCTCTTTAATCTTGCCTTATTGCTGTCAAATTTCTTAATCATAGCAATTTGCTCCTTCTAATTACTTCTTGCCCTTACCGGCCTTACCTTCCTTGCGGATGATATGTTCGCCGGCATATCTGATTCCCTTGCCCTTATAAGGCTCAGGCGGACGCTTTTCACGAACTTCAGCTGCAAACTGACCTACAGCCTGCTTGTCGATACCGCTTACAACGATCTTGTTTGGCTGAGGAACATCAAGCTTGATAGCGTCTGTTTCCTCGATAACAACAGGATGCGAATAACCAAGGTTAAGAGTAACCTTTGTTCCCTGCTTTGCAGCACGGTAGCCGACACCCTCGATCTCGAGAGTTTTTGAATATCCGTTTGTAACACCTTCAACCATGTTGGCGATAAGTGTTCTTGTAAGACCGTGAAGTGAACGATGCTTCTTATCGTCGCTTGGTCTTGTAACTGTGATTACACCTTCAGCAACCTCAATGCCGAGCTCTGTGCTGAACTGTTTTGTAAGCTCGCCCTTGGGTCCCTTAACTGTGATAAGGTTGTTTTCGTTTTTAACCTCTACACCTGCAGGAATGCTGATGGGCATTTTACCGATTCTTGACATATCAGCTTCCTCCTAATTACCAGATATATGCGAGAACTTCGCCGCCGACATTAAGCTCTCTTGCTTTCTTGTCTGTAACGATTCCCTTTGAAGTTGAAACGATTGCGATACCAAGGCCCTTTCTGACCTTTGGCATATCTGCGCAGCTTGAATAGATACGCAGACCGGGCTTAGAAACTCTTCTAAGACCTGTGATTACCGGAGACTTGTTGTCGCCGTATTTAAGCGTGATTCTGATAACACCCTGCTTGCCGTCCTCAATGAGCTGGAAGCCCTTTACATAACCCTCGTCAACGAGAATCTGTGTAATATCCTTCTTAACTCTTGAAGCGGGAACGTCAACTGTGGCGTGCTTTGCAGTATTCGCATTACGAATTCTTGTTAAAAGATCTGCTATTGTATCAGTGATTTGCATGCCGAATGACCTCCTTTTCGTATTTTACCAGCTTGCCTTTTTAACACCCGGAATCTGACCGTCGTGAGCAAGCTCTCTGAAGCAGATACGGCAGATGCCGAACTTTCTGAGATATGCGTGCGGTCTGCCACAAATCTTACATCTGTTATATGCTCTTGTGGAATACTTGGGAGTTCTCTGCTGCTTGTTGATCATTGCCTTCTTAGCCATTTTTATTCCTCCCTGATTACTTGATGAACGGAGCGCCCAGAAGTGTCAGGAGCTCTTTAGCTTCTTCATCAGTATTTGCTGTTGTGATGAAGTTGATATCCATACCTCTTACCTTGTCGATCTTATCGTATTCGATCTCAGGGAAGATAAGCTGTTCTTTGATACCGGTTGAATAGTTGCCCTTGCCGTCGAAAGAATTTGCATTGATTCCTCTGAAGTCACGAACACGAGGGAACGCAACATTGAAGAGCTTGTCAACGAACTCATACATCTTTTCAGCTCTGAGAGTAACCTTAACGCCGATCGGCATTCCTTCACGAAGCTTGAAGTTAGCAACAGACTTCTTGGCACGGCATACTACAGGCTTCTGACCTGTGATAGCAGCGAGATCAGTCATGATTGCGTCGATAACCTTAGCGTTGTCTTTAGCCTCGCCGGCGCCAACGTTGATAACTACCTTATCGAGCTTCGGAATCTGCATAACGCTCTTGTAACCGAACTTCTTCATCAATGCCGGAGCAACGTCGCTAACATAATAATCCTTTAATCTTGCCATTGTCGTTTCTCCTTTACATTATTCAAAAGACTTGCCGCACTTCTTGCAAAGGCGGAGCTTTTTGCCGTCTTCAAAAACGTGGCCGACTCTTGTTGCCTTGCCGCACTTAGGGCAAACGAGCTGAACCTTTGAAGCGTAAACAGGAGCCTCTGTTTTAACGATGCCGCCCTTTTCGCCCATTCTTGTCGGCTTAACGTGCTTTGTGATAATGTTGATACCCTCAACGATTACCTTATCCTCTTTAGGGCTAACCTCTAAAACCTTACCTGTTTTTCTGTCGCCCTTGCTGTTGAATTTATCCTCATACTTTCCGGTGAGAAGGATAACAGTGTCACCGGTTTTTACGTGTACCTTACTCATAATCGAATGACACCTCCATTAAAGAACTTCCGGTGCGAGGCTGAGAATTTTTGTATACTCCTTTTCACGGAGCTCCTTAGCAACCGGTCCGAAGATACGAGTACCCTTTGGGTTCTTATCTTCTTTAATAATAACAGCAGCGTTCTCATCGAAGCGGATATAAGTTCCGTCCTCTCTTCTGAGACCCTTTGCTGAACGAACGATAACTGCCTTTACAACATCGCCCTTCTTTACAACGCCTCCGGGTGTTGCTTTCTTAACTGAAGCAACTACAACATCGCCGATATTGGCATATCTGCGGCGTGTACCTCCCAGAACTCTGATACACATAAGCTCCTTAGCGCCTGTGTTATCAGCGACTTTAAGATAAGTCTGCATCTGTATCACAGCGAGTTCCTCCTTTCAAGCATAAAGCTTATATCAAAATTACTTAGCTTTTTCAATGATATTTGTTACACGCCATCTCTTATCCTTTGAAAGCGGACGTGTTTCCATAACCTCAACGCGATCGCCGATTCTGCACTCATTGTTTTCATCGTGAGCCTTAAGCTTAACGGTACGCTTGATGATCTTCTTATAAAGCGGGTGTTTAACGTTATCAACGATAGCAACTACGACGGTTTTATCCATCTTATCGCTTACAACCTTACCTACTCTTGTTTTTCTAAGGTTTCTCTCAGTAGACATTAGCTAAATCCTCCCTTTCTTACTGCTCAGCGCTAAGCTCTGCCTCACGCAGAGTTGTTTTAATGCGGGCAATATCCTTTTTAACAGCCTTTAAACGAGCTGTGTTATCAAGCTGATTTATAGCGTGCTGAAAGCGGAGCGCAAAAAGCTCTTCCTTCAGGCTGCTGAGCTTCTCGTTGAGCTCATCAACTGACATTTCTCTGATTTCTGATGCCTTCATTACTGCTCAACCTCCTGCTCTGCTTTAGTAACAAACTTACACTTGATAGGAAGCTTATGCATAGCAAGACGCATAGCTTCTCTTGCAGTTTCCTCCGAAACACCCTTGATCTCGAAAAGAACTCTGCCCGGCTTAACTACTGCAACCCAGTATTCAGGCGAACCCTTACCGGAACCCATTCGTGTTTCTGCCGGTTTTTCTGTGATAGGCTTATCAGGGAAAATCTTGATCCAAACCTGTCCGCCTCTCTTGATATAACGAGTCATAGCGATACGGGCAGACTCGATCTGGTTGGAAGTGATCCATGAAGGCTCAAGAGCCTGGAGACCGTAATCGCCGTAAGTTACCTTATTTCCTCTGTATGCCTTACCCTTTAAGCGTCCTCTGTGGACTCTGCGGTATTTAACTCTTTTTGGAAGCAGCATTACTGGTTACCTCCTTCTCTTTTTGCATCACGGTTGAAATTTCTTCCGCCGCGTCTGTTTCCGTCACGTCTGTCGTCACGGCGGCGTCTGTCGTTATTCTTAGGTTCGTTCTTCTTCTCGATCTTTTCTCTCTGAGCAGCAGCCTTAGCAGCGTCGCCCTTAAGAACCTCGCCCTTATAGATCCAAACCTTTACGCCGAGCTTTCCGTAAGTTGTATCAGCCTCTGCGAAGCCGTAATCAATATCGGCACGGATTGTCTGAAGCGGAATAGTACCCTCGTGGTAGCTTTCGCTTCTTGCGATTTCAGCTCCGGCAAGTCTGCCTGAAACCTTAACCTTTATACCCTTTGCGCCGAGACGCATTGTTCTGCCGATAGACTGCTTCATAGCACGTCTGAATGAAACTCTGTTTTCGAGATCAAGAGCGATCTTCTCAGCAACGAGCTGGGAATCCATATCAGGCTGCTTAACCTCAACAATATTGATGAAAACCTGCTTCTTCATCATAGCTTCGAGCTTAGCTCTGAGCTTTTCGATTTCTGCGCCGCCTCTGCCGATTACGATACCGGGCTTAGCGCAGTGGATGTGAATTCTAACCTTATCGGCGAAACGCTCGATTTCGATTCTCGGAACACCTGCTGCATACAAGCTCTTCTTAATGAAGTTACGAACATTGTAGTCCTCAACGAGAGTGTCGCCGAAATCTGCCTTATTGGCATACCAGCGTGAATCCCAATCCTTAATAACGCCGACACGAAGACCGTGCGGATTAACTTTCTGGCCCATTATTCAAACCTCCTTGGGATTATTCTTTTTCTTTAAGAACAACTGTGATGTGTGATGTTCTCTTAAAAATTCTATATGCTCTGCCCTGTGCTCTTGGCATGATTCTCTTCATGATAGGACCCGGTGTTACGAAACACTCGGCAACATAAAGATTATCTTTATCCATGCTGAAGTTATTTTCGGCATTTGCCTGAGCGGACTTTATAAGCTTTGCAACGATAGGACTTGCAGCCTTCGGAGTAAGATCTAAAGTAGCCAAAGCGATGTCAACAGGCTTGTTTCTGACAAGGTCAAGAACAATCTGCACCTTTCTGGGTGATATACGAGCATTTCTTAAATAAGCTCTTGCTTCCATCTCTGAACTCCTCCTTCCGCTTATTTCTTACCGTTGTTTGATGTTTTAGAGCCTGCGTGGCCCTTATAGGTTCTTGTAGGTGCGAACTCGCCGAGCTTATGACCTACCATGTCCTCTGTTACATAAACCGGAACGTGCTTGCGTCCGTCATGAACAGCGAATGTATGACCTACGAAATCAGGGAAAATTGTTGAAGAACGGCTCCATGTTTTAAGAACCTTCTTTTCGCCTGCTTCGTTCATAGCCACAACTCTCTTAAGAAGAACCTCCTGGACATAAGGTCCCTTTTTAATGCTTCTGCTCATTAATCAGTTCCTCCTTTCAGATTACTTGCCGTTGCGGCGCTTTACGATGAACTTATCTGTTCTGTGATGCTTTTTACGAGTCTTGTAGCCGAGTGCAGGCTTGCCCCAAGGGGTAACAGGTCCTGGACGGCCGACAGGCGATTTACCTTCACCACCACCGTGCGGGTGATCGCAGGGGTTCATTACAGAACCTCTTACAGTAGGTCTCCAGCCCATATTGCGGACTCTTCCTGCCTTACCGTAATTAACGTTCTCGTGATCGATGTTGGAAACCTGACCGATTGCAGCCTTGCATCCGATCGGAATCTTTCTCATTTCGCCGGAAGGAAGTCTGACAAGCGCATAAGCGCCTTCTTTACCCATAAGCTGAGCCTGATTTCCTGCGCTTCTTACGAGCTGAGCGCCCTTGCCGGGATAAAGCTCGATAGCGTGGATAAATGTACCAACCGGAATATCCTCAAGCTTAAGAGCGTTGCCGGGCTTGATATCAGCCTCCGGACCGGATTCAACCTTGTCGCCGACTTTAAGTCCGTTAGGAGCAAGGATGTATCTCTTTTCGCCGTCCTCATACTGAATGAGAGCGATGAATGCGCTTCTGTTAGGATCGTATTCAAGTGTAAGAACATTTGCGATCATGTTGTCCTTATCACGCTTGAAGTCGATAACACGGTATTTTCTTCTGTTGCCGCCGCCTCTGTGGCGAACTGTAATTCTGCCGTAGCTGTTTCTTCCCGACTTCTTCTTCATTGGTTCGAGAAGGCTTTTCTCCGGCTCAACCTTAGACAGAACCGAGTAATCAGTAACAGTCATCTGACGTCTCGAAGGTGTCGTAGGCTTATAGCTTTTAATAGCCATTTATTTCACTCCTTAAAATGCGTTTTTTGCGGGAGCATTACTCCCATACTTTCCGACCTTCGCTTAATTAAGCGGATCAGACCATACCCTCAAAGAATTCGATTGCCTTAGAATCCTCTGTAAGAGTAACGACAGCCTTTTTCCAGTCAGATGTTTTGCCAACAAATCTGCCGACTCTTTTTTCTTTTCCGTTGCAGTTAAGCGTATTAACCTTAGCAACCTTAACGCCAAAAAGAACTTCTACAGCCTTTTTGATCTCTGTTTTGTTGGCGTCTGTAGCAACCTTAAAGGTGTACTTTCCTGCCTGAAGTTCGTCCATTGACTTTTCAGTGATAACGGGCTTCAGAATGATATCCTGTGGTGCTTTCATTATGCGTACACCTCCTCGATCTTTCCAACGGCATTCTTAACAACGATGAGCTTATCGTAGTTGAGGATGTCGTAAACATTAAGAGTGTTTACAGCGGCAGTCTTAACACCCGGGATGTTAGCTGCGCTCTTGATAACCTTTGCGTCAGCCTCTGATGTTACGATAAGAGCCTTACCGTCAACGCCGAGAGCCTTGAGCATATTAACAACAGTCTTTGTCTTGTAGCCTTCAAGAGAAAGCTCGTTAAGAACGATCATGTTGTTATCGAGAACCTTAGCGGAAAGAGCGGACTTCATAGCGAGTCTTCTTACTTTCTTGTTAAGGGAATATCTGTAATCTCTGGGCTTCGGACCGAGAGCGATTCCGCCGTGTACCCACTGAGGAGCACGTGTCGAACCCTGTCTTGCATGGCCTGTACCCTTCTGTCTCCAGGGCTTTCTGCCGCCGCCGCTTACTTCTGTTCTTGTAAGAGTGGACTGCGTACCCTGTCTCTGATTAGCAAGGTAGTTAACTACCATTGCGTGCATTACAGCCTCGTTGGGAGTAATTCCGAATACAGCGTCTGAAAGCTCTGTTTCGGAAACCTGATTACCAGTCATATCGAATACTGAAATTGTAGACATTTACGTTTCCTCCTTCCTTAAGCCTTAACGCTGTCAACGATATAAACGATACCGCCCTTTGGACCAGGAACAGCACCCTTGATAGCGATGAGATTGTTTTCTGCGTCTATTTTAACTACTTCGAGATTCTGAACAGTAACCTGTTCTGCACCCATGTGACCAGCCATGCCCTTACCCTTGTAGATTCTTGAAGGTGAAGAGCAAGCGCCCATAGAACCAGCCTGTCTGTGAACAGGGCCTGTACCATGAGTTTCCTTGAGTCTGTGCTGATTGTGACGCTTGATTGCGCCCTGGAATCCCTTACCTTTGCTTGTTCCGACAACGTCGATAGCGTCGCCTACAGCAAATGTATCAGCCTTAACGATGTCGCCTACGTTGAGCGAATCGCAGTCATCAAGTCTGAACTCTTTAAGAGCAGCCTTATAACCTGCGTCAGCCTTATCGAAGTGACCCTTCATAGGCTTGTTCATTCTCTGAGCCTTAACGTCTCCGTAGCCGAGCTGAAGAGCTGCGTAACCGTCGTTTTCTACAGTTTTCTTCTGTACAACAACGCACGGACCGGCTTCAACAACTGTTACAGGAACAACCTTTCCTGTCTCGTCAAAGATCTGTGTCATACCGATCTTCTTACCGATAATACCTTTCTGCATATAGCATTTCCTCCTATAGGTTATTGGTTGATAATCAAGTTATCAACATGACCGGCGGCATACCGCCATTTCCGCATCCCGATGCGGCATTTTCAGCGTAAGCTGCGGTTAATTACTTAACCTCCATAACAACGTCTACGCCTGCGGGAATTTCAAGCTTATCAAGAGCAGCTGTTGTTTTCTCTGTAGGACGGATAACGTCTACGAGTCTCTTGTGAGTTCTCATTTCAAACTGCTCACGGCTGTCCTTATACTTATGAACAGCACGAAGGATTGTAACAACTTCCTTATCTGTAGGGAGCGGGATAGGTCCTGAAACTCTTGCACCGCTTCTCTTAGCTGCTTCAACGATCTTAGCTGCTGCAATATCAACAGTAGCGTGATCGTAGCCCTTGATCTTGAATCTGATTTTTTCGTTGACTGCCATTATTTTCGCCTCCTTAGGAAATATTATGGGGACGCAAATCTGGGATCTCACACGCTTCCGTGTGTTTCACGCTTTATCTGATAAAAAAACTCGAAAAACGGTATGTTTTCCGAGTAATCAGGATTTCAAGCGCACATAGTTATGGCATTATTAGTCTTACGCATACGCAAGCTGCGCAGATTTCAAAATACCACAAACTGTGTTCATTATCCCAATCGCCCGGTTTAAAATCGGACATACTCCACAGAAATTACCTGTCATACCGACAGCAACCTTCTGCTTCCTCGCATATCTTCTGCAGTCAGTACGCACACTGCGTACTCAACGGATATAATTATACCACTTCTTTCCTCAAAAAGCAATAGCTTTCCGAAGATTTTTTCGGAAAGCTATTGTAAATTTTTAGTGAATTAATAAAAGAAACTAACCAACAAGCCCCGAACGCTCGATTCCCTCTGTGAAATGCTTTTGCAGCAACACATAAAGAACAAGAATAGGAGTTATTGAAAGCAGACAGCCGGCTTCCTTCCAGACGATCAGCTCACGGGGATCTATCTTGACAGTCGCATCACTGAAAAGATGCTCGCTGAGTCTTGTATCAATATTATAAAGCATAGTTGCAACGGTATTGGTGTTGGTGAAGAAAGTCGTGCTTACGTAATAATCGTTCCAGTACCATACGACCGAGAAAAGAAAAACAGTAAGGAAAGATGAAGCCGCATTGGGTATCATAACTCTTATAAAAGTCATAAAAGGACCGCATCCGTCGATATAAGCGGCGTCCTCAAGTTCTTTCGGTAGTCCCTTGAAGAACTGTCGGAAAATAAGTATCATAAGTCCCGAACGTATTCCGTTGGCTGTAATTGCCGGAAGATACATCGTAAGCATACTGTCGATAAGATTGATTGAAAACAGTCCCTTGATACCAAAGAATCTGAATTGCGCAAACAGCGGAAGAGAAATAACCTGCGGCGGAACAAGTATCATCATTATAACAATGAGAAAAAGAAATTTCTTCCCCTTAAAATTAAATCTCGCAAAGCCGTAGCCTGTTATTGCGCATGAAATTACCTGAACAAAGGAACAGCCTATATTCAGCAGCAAAGTTGTTTTAAGAGTCTTTCCAAAATCCATAGCTTTAATGGTTTCTTTCATGATTTCGATGGTATAGTGTCTCGGAATCCACATAACCGTAGGATCGTTCATATCGGCTCTGTCTCTGAAAGCGCAGCTTACCATATAAATAAGAGGATAGAGAATTACAAATCCCAGGCCGAAAAGAATAACAAATCTGAAAAAAGGCCAGATCTTTTCAAGTGCAGCTTTTCTTCTTACATAGCTGATCTCTTCCTTCGACATAGACTGCATACGGATTTTTTTCGCCTGCTTTTTGCTCATGCCGCTGCCGATCTCATGTTCGGACTTAACGACAGGAGCGGCGGTATTATCTGACATATTGCTCCACCTCCTTAATCGACCTCATAGTAAATAAATTTATTTACTATTGCGGAAATTATGCCGATGGCTGCAAGAACGATAAGGAAATATATCCACGCCATGGCCGAAGCCTCACCGTATTTCCATTCGCTCTTTGTCTCAAGAATACGCTTCATAACGGTATTCATCGGACTTGTAAACGAATCGATAACTGTAAAAATAAGATTCGCAAGAATAAAAGGACTCACATATGGGAAAGTTATCTTCCAGAAATATTCCCACGCCGTTGCGCCCTCCATCTGAGCGGCTTCCTTTGCCGACGGCGGAATATTCTGAAGAGCGGCAAGGAACAGGAGTATCTGTATTCCCGAGCTCCAGACTATTCCGAAAATATTATCGGCAACGGCTGAAATTATGGTATTCATTTTATCGCTTAGTCCATATATTCCCAGAAACTGCATAAGCTCTCCGACGAGATCTGTGGAAAACATCGTAGAAAACTGCTCTGCTCCGGTATTGCCTGTAGATTCCATATCGCCGTTGATTATTTTGAAAACAGGTCCTGTAACGATAATTACAGGAAGGAAGAAAATTGCTCTTGAAAGAGTTCTTCCCTTGAATTTCTGATTAAGTATAACAGCGATAAACAGTGAAAAAATCAGGATAAGAGGCGTTTTCCAAAGAGTTTCAATAAGCATACTGCTAAGGTTATCGGTAAAATCACGGTCTTCATTCAGGGCATACGAATACATTCCAAGACCTTTCCATTCGGTCACTATTCCTCCCGTTTCGATCGTTACTTTATTGAATGAATACCAGAGCGATTTTCCCAGAGGAATAAGAAAAAACATCAGCGTTCCGACAAGCCAGAGCGAGATAAAACCGTATCCGTAAAGCGCCTTTCTTCTTTCATAAGGCATCCTGCGAACCTTTTTCTTTTTGTCTTTTACTTCTGTTTTAGCTGAAACAGCATTCTGTTCATTCATCAGAATCTGATACCTCCTTCCTCTTCAAGATCTGAAAGATAATAACGCGAGCCGTTAAAATCTATTGATTTTTCTTCAAAGTCAACGCTTATAACGTTTCCGTTTGAATAAGTTGTTGTGATATTATTACCGTCGTTTTCAGTTACGTAACCTGTAATGACAGCGTCGCTCACACTGCTGAGAATAGGTTCGATAAGCCTGTATTCAGCCGCAGCGGTTTCTATCCAGTTCTGATAGTTTGCGTAGTAATAAATATCAAATTCCGTATCTTTAAGCAAACTCGTTTCCTCATAAAGCATATCATAGCTGAGATTGCTTCCGGTCGCAGCCGCCATAAGCAGAAGCGTTTCCGAATCAGCGCTGCCGTTAACGGCGGTTGTAGAATATGGAATAATTCCATGCATTACAAGCTGATAGAACGGTATATCCTCGTCGAACATATCGAATCTGCTTGAAGAAAGCGGAACGTTCGTGATATGGCTCACATACGGCAGGGCATAAGCGTTTGCGCTGTCGGCAAGCATACCGTTTTCAAGGGAAGAATCAAGCTTCTTATAGCTTTCAACGAGCTGTTTCATCGTATCGCAGCGAGACATAGCTTTTTTGCCGTAATCGCCGTAGAGAGCGGTCGTCAGATCGGCGACCGATACTCCCTCAAGACCGGATTTCGGATAATTTTCCGAAATATCCCCCATTATCTCGCCGAAATAACTTGGCGAAAGAAGAGACATATTCTTCTTGAATCCGTCCGGAATGCCGTATGCACGGTCGTAGCTGACTATTCTTGAATAATTTCCCGAAACTCTTACAGCCGTGCTTGTAAATGAGTAATATCCGTTTCCGGAATAAAAATTCCTGTTATCGGATACGGGATAAAATTCAATGTCATTGCCGTTCATATAGTCCACAAGACTGTTAAAATCTTTTTTGCCTCCAAGAGTTCCGGAAGGCTTAGCGTCGGTATCGATCTTATTTTTTATACCGTCGTTAGTCCAGTTATTATAGGAAACGACCATCTTGTCAACTCCGCTGCCGTTAAGTCCGGTAAGTATCTCTTTAGCCTGTTCATAATCGGTAACAGCGGTTTTAAGCGTTACAGGAATGCCAAGAATCGGCTTCTTCTTCTGAACGCCGCCGTAAAGATCAACGTACATCGGAGCATATCCGGCTTCGGCTTTCTTTGTAACTCCGGCTTCATTGACAAGGTAATTTCTGTAGCATTCAGCCACATCGACATAGTCCACGCCCTCTTTTGCAATCGGATAATAAAGAAGCTCAATATCGTCGGATTTTATCTTTCCGCTTTCAAACATAGTAAGCTTCTGGTTTCCGCCCGACATAAAGTATGTATCGGTATTTCTGAGAGTAAAGGTAAAATTGCACATATTATAGCTTGTGTTCGATTGTTTCGACACTTTGACCGAAACAGAAGCATTTGAATCTCCCTTTGAGGCTACAACAAGCATTGCGTTATCTTCCTTTACAATACCGTAAACCGGAAGATATATCTGTTCCGTGACCGCTCCCTTAGTTGTTGGAACCGCCGTTATGTCCGAACCGTAAACTTTCTGCATATAAGCATTTGAGCCCATAACCTTATCGTTGTTGAACCGAACGAGCGCTCCGCTTCCGTCAGGGATTATAAAGTAACCGTCCTCTTTATCGGACGCAGCTCCGAAATTGGCAAGAACGGTCATTTCCAAAGCGGCATTAGCGGAATTTGTCTCCTCTATTTCACCCACCTTCAGACTTGCTTTCAGATGATCGCTTTCAAGAGTATATTCGACCGGAAATTTGAATCCGGCTTTCTTATAATCATAAACAACTCTGATTCCGTTTGCAATATCGCTTACCGTGACAACGCAGTCGCTTGTATTTGAATAAAGGGTATTGCTGGTATTGCGGCTTTCGATAATACCGTAATTCATCATATTTGACGAACGGAGTCCATCAACAAGAAGCGGTGTAGCATACGTATCCTGAGTAGCGTCAAACGGTGAAGACCACCAGATATAACCTGTTTTCTTATTTTCAAGACCAAAAATAGCGTGTGCATCGTCAACGATCATTCTGAAATTATCATTCTCTGCACCGTATCTGTAAATACCGTAAAAATGGTCTGCCTCCTGCGAAACCCAAGCAAATTTATCGTCGCTTTCGGATTTGTAAGTCATCATTCCGTCCGCTGTGGAAGCATACTTGAAAACGGTATCGACTTTTTTATTGTCATCGGACATAAGCTCCAGCGTTTTTCCGTCATCCGAAAGGAAAACGTTTTCGCTGTCAAGAGTTGAAACTATATTTTTTACCTTGATTATCTTATTGGTATCGCTCTGAGCCTCAATAATAAATCTGCCCTCACTGCTGATGAAAGATCGTATTCCGTCTTTATCGGCAAGCTCTTTGAATTCCGCTGCCGGTTCGCCTGTTTCCGAATAGAAAGCGACTGCGTCTCCGAGCTTCTTAACTGCGGAAATCTCATCCTCCGCCGCTTCCTTTTCCTTTTCCTGAGCTTCGGTAAGTTCAGCCTTTTTGTCAGGCTTTCCGCCGTGAGAAGCCCATATCTCATCTTCGTAATCCTTACTTTTTATATAGACGTCCAGTCCGTCAGCATTTCCGGCATTGATGAAGAATTTTTTTGCCGTTTCTGCGTCGAAATCAGTTTTTTCAACAGCCTCGCTTCTCTTGGCTCTTGTTTCCGAACCACTCTCGCCGGCTTCCTCTTCAGATTCTTCATCAACAGAGGAAACGCCTTTATCGTCGTTTCCGTCAACGGCAAAAATATTTCCGCCCATGCTCATAGCCGAAACGGCAAGAAAACAAAGTAAAAATCGTTTAATTTTATTACTCATAACATCACCGCCGTTCATCAGACTCTGAGTCTGTAAGAAATTTCAGTATAAACCGTTGAAACGAATATCCATACCTGCTGGATAAGCGACATGAACAATACGAGCAAAAACAGCATAATAAGCATCGCCGCAATAGTTAAAATTATCGCAAAAACGGTTTTTCCGAAAGAATACTGATGAACCGATTTGATCGCCGAAAACAGCAGAATAACAGTCCATCCCGTTCCTATTATTTCAATCGCCTGCATAAAGATATACTCATCCCTTATCAGAACATGAGAAAGAATAACGTTTATATAGATCTGCGCAACATACGGAATAAGAGCATAGGCGCTGTAGATACAGATATTTTTTGCCGTTCCCTCTCCGCTTAAAAGAGTGCAGACCGCCCAGTTTCCGACTACCCAGGCCGCAAACAGAACTATACTCTGAATGATATAAGGGATAATATTAAATGTTTTGTCGTAATCGACGTAGAACTGGAATCCGTAAAGTCTTGAATAAGCAATTCTCGCAAAAAAGAACAGAAGCACTATGAGAAAAGCAATTTTAAGCGAACCGGATTTCTTCCAGCGCATATCCTCAAAACCTTCAAAAGGATGAGTAACTGCGTGTTTTACCCATTCTCTCTGAGTAAGATCCATCATAAAGCTTATCCCTCCTCCTTTTTCTTGCGTTCACGTTCTTCCTCGGCAAGCTTAGCTGCAAGAGCCGCCGCTTCGGCAAGACGTTTTTTCTTCTTCTTTTTGCTCAGGAATATCATCACCGCAGCAAGAATTACCAGAACCGCAGCAATTTTTCCGAAATTAGCTTTAAGAAATTCCATGCGGTATCCCTCGAAAGCCTTGTTATAAATTCCCGGAGCGTCGGCAAGCTTTGCATATTTCATAGCGCCCTTATAATCTCCCTTTCGCAGAAGCGCAGACGCAACTCCGATATACGCTCTTCTGTAGTTTCCGTCTCTTTTAAGAACCTCATACCACGGTTCAAGAGCTTCTTCGTAATATCCTGCATTATAAAGCGAAGCCGCTTCGTGAACTATCTCGCCGAACGACGTTTCGGTAAAGATCGTTACAGTAGCTTTTGCGGAATCAACAACATAAAGATTGCCGCCCATTGATTCAAGAGCTGAGACCGTATCGAAACCGCCGAGCTGATTCGCCTTTGTTCCGACGATAAACATCAGATTGCAGTCCTCGTCATACTGGAAAATACGTCCTGTCGTACGATCGAGACAATTTATATTTTTATCATCGGCGATATCAATATCAACGATAGCCGAAGAAAGGAGCTTATTCTGGGATGTATCGTACATCGGAGTAATATCGCCGAAAGAAAGCTCAAGATTCGCAAAATTATTATTTCCGGCAGCATTAAGCTTTTTAACGGTATCTGTTGTCTGTGTGGACGAGGAAGTGCAGGTAAAAATGAAATCTCCGTAAATATCAAAGCTTGTGATGCCTGTAGGAACGTTTCTCGCCTTATGAGCTTTCTTTTCCTCTGAAGCAAACAGGTTTTTAACATAGTTTCCGACTATTTCCGCCGTAGCTTCAACACGGTTTGCGCCGTAAAAGCCCATGAATTCTCCGTCCGGAGAAAACATTGCCGCTCCGGTCGTGATATTATTCAGAACAATGTAAACGTTGCCCGCCTTATCCGCAACGACACGCTGGGGAAGAAAAGTTCTTTTCTGGTCGTAAACGTCAGAGGTCGGCTTTTTGATTTCCTGAATGACCTCTGCGTCATAATTGCAGACAAGAACTCTTGAATTTTCGTTGTCGGCGATATACATATAGTCGTTTTCAGCCGAAACGTAGATTCCCATAGGATTTTTAAGAGTTGTTTCCGAGCCGTCGGGCATGGTGAACTTATCGTAGATCCTGAGAACCTTATTCATTTCGGAATTAACGGTAATAATTCGGTTATTTCCGGTATCGACAATATAAAAAATATCGTTATGGTCACGGAAGATATCGCTCGGACTGTCCATCGAGCCTATTCCAAGATCGTTTCCGGAAACGCTTCTGTCTGCGATATATCCAGCCTGCGACGGAATAGCCTCGCCCCAGCGGTCGTAGTTGTAGACGTCATAGGGTTCATCGGCAAAAGCTGTAAGCGAAGCCGAAGCTCCTGCAAGAAGCACACCCGATAAAACCAGCGGCAAAAGCTTTTTATTTCCTTTTTTCACTTATTTCACCCTTTCCGTACTTCTTAATCTTTAATGCCCGAATGAGCCATTGTTTCAATAACGTTCTTCTGAGCTATCATGAATACGATGATAGGCGGAACAAGCATGAATACTGCCGCCGCCATAGCGACTCCGGCTTTGGCAAGACCTGCGGCAGCCGCCTGCGTAACAACAGTAGGAAGCGTTTTATACTGTTCACGGAATACAACGGTTCCTGCCTGAATATTCCATGCCGCCTGAAAGGCAAAAATGATAAGAGTCATAAGCGCCGGCTTCTGATTCGGCATAACTATCTGCCAGCAGATACGGAACAAGCCTGCGCCGTCAACCTTAGCCGCCTCTATCATAGCGTCGGGAACCTGACTTATAGACTGTCTCATAAGGAAAAGTCCCATAGGCGAAGCGATCGAGGGAAAAATAAGCGCCAGATATGTATCTATCATTTTAAGCTTTGCCATAACCATGTACTGCATGATATAGATAACATTGCTCTGATAAAGAAGAGCGACAACGATAATGCTGTTGATTATTTTGCTTCCCGGAAAGCGGCATTTGGCAAGAACGAAAGCCGCCATTGAAGCGAAGATGCACTGTGCTACCGTAACAGTTACCGTTACAAAAATACTGTTGAAAACATATCTTGAAAACGGAACTCTGTTCTGATTGAGATCGGCGAACATCTCGCTGAAATTATCAAGAGTAGGTCTCATCGCATAAAGCTTCGGAGGAAAAATAAACAGCTCCTCAACAGGCTTTATCGACATTACAACGGTAAGATAAATAGGAAGCACCATAAAAAGTCCGAGTATGGTGAGGAACACAAAGATAGCGATAGTTCCGCCGACTTTTCTTCCGGCTTGTTTATTTGAAGCTTTAAGCTTCGCAGTATTGACCTGAGCCATCAAACTTCCTCCTTAATCCATATACTTGCTCAGCACCTTGCTGATAAGCTTGTTGCAGACATACATCGCCACGAACAATACCATACATATTGCCGAAGCGTAACCCATTTCGTACCGCACCCATCCGTAATCGTAAGCGTGAGTCATGATAGTATGCGCCTTGTAATCTGTGCTTGGGAATCCGACAAGATTCTGCGCAACAGTTCCGGCGGTAAACGAGCTTACTATCTGCATAACGGCAGCGAACATAAGCTGCGGTCCCATAGATGGGATAACGATATATATAAGCTCCTGCCACCTTGTTCTGATACCCTCGATAGCTCCTGCTTCATACATTGAGCGGTCGATATTCTGAAATCCTGCACGCAGAGCGAGGAAGCCTGCTCCGAGGGATATCCAGAGCTGAACCACGATAGTTGCTCCGAGAACATATTTTGCGTCGGTAAGCCACTGTATCGGGGCGTTGATAAGTCCGAGATTGATAAGGAACGAGTTGATGTATCCGTTCATATCTCCGCTGAAGATAAGCTGCCAGACCGTATAAATGTTAGCCATTGACGGAGCGTAGAAGATAAGGGTAAAAACAGTTTTCAGCTTCGGATGAAGCTCGTTGATGAGCCATGCAAGCAAAAAGCAGAGAATATAGCTTACCGGACCTGTGAACAAAGCGAAAACTATAGTAACTCTTATAGATTTAATGAATATCTTATCCGAAAGGAAAAGCGTAGTATAATTAGAAAGACCGATATATTTAGGCGACTGAGCCATATTGAAATCGGTAAATCCGATAGGAAGCGACATAACAACGGGAATAACCGTAAAAACGATAAAGAATATCATAAACGGCGCAAGCATTGCATAACAGGCTTTATTTCGCTTCATAGAACTCCATATCATGCGGCGTTCTTCTTTTTTACTTTTTTTGCCGATATTTTCAGCGTCTGTCTGAGCCAAAGCTTTGTCCTCCTTCCGTTTATTCTTCATCTGTGCTTAGTCCGAGATTTTCACGTTTTCTCGTGATCTCGTCGTTTATGTCACGATTATACCAGACAAGGGTATCTCTTGGATTCTGGTTTTCGTTTACGGTTTCTCTGAAAGCGTTCATAATATTTCTTGTAACCGCATAAGAAGCGGGAATTACAGGAATTTCCACAAGCTCCTCCTGCTGGTCACGAAGTCTTGCCAGCTCGTCGTTAGACCATGAAAGCTGTTCAAGAGCCTCAAGGTTAGCGGTATCGAATCTTCCCATCGTGCCGAGAAGTCCTTCTATCTGCGTACCGTACTGAACCTGAGTTTCGGTTTCCGTGAACCATTTTACAAATTTCCATGCGTTCTCTTTATTCTTCACCTTTTTGAAGATGACTGCTCCCGAACCTGTTGAATTTGCGGCATGGGAAACAGTTCCGTCCTCCTGAAGAGTTCCGGGAACCTGACAGAAGTTCCAGAGTCCCTTTATTTCCGGAGAAGCCACGGAAAGCTGATTATAGAAAGTATAATTTGCAATAACTATAGGATATTCGCCGGTTCTGAAACGGCTGAAAGCGTCATAGGTCTGAACGAAGCTGTACTCGGTATAGAAATCCGTCCACTGCTCGAAAGCCTGAACCGCTTCGATCGAATCAAACGTCGAGGCTGTCTGAGCTTCGTTGTAATAATTCTTTCCTTTCTGAAGCAAAAGCATTGCAAAGGTGTGTCCGGCTTCTGTTGCAGGCGAGATATTGGTCGGCGGAAGAATAAGTCCGACAGACATATAATTCCGCTGGAGCGCAGGGAGCATATCTATAAGATCGTCCCACGTTTCCGGAGGTTCATTATAATTCAGTTCGGTCAGAACGTCGGTGCGGTAAAACATCATAGGGAAGGTCTGGCTTACAGGCAAACCGTAAGTTCCGCCGTTATAGGTGTAAGGAGTCATTGCGTTTTCCTGAAAACGTCCGGTTACCTCTTTATAGTCGCTGAACTGAGACATATCTACAAGCAGATCACGTGCGGCAAGGTTTACAGGAAATTCTCCGCCGAGGAACAGTGCGACATCAGGGCCTTTTCCGGCAAGAGTAGCCTCAACAACGCCTCCGATAACGAGGTTGACGGAAATCGGAATATTATATTCCTGCATAAACTGATTTTCCGCCATTTCCTTTACTACCTGAGCCTGATCACGTCCAAGGGACACCCAGACCTCGATAGCGTCCTCGCCGGTAACATCTGAAAGAGTCGTATAATCCTCGAAGAACGAGCCGATAAATGCGCTGAAACTGAATTTCGCCGATTTAAGGATTTTTTTCTTACAGCTTGTAAATTCCCTGTCAGCGGAAGCGAATTCAATATAGTCGATTTCAAGCGGCTGGTCACGATAATCTCTCATCCACGAAGAAACGGATGTGATGTTATCCTTGATCTGAGAAAGATATGACGGTATTTTAAGCGGCTTTTCCACACATTTATCGAGAATTACCGTCATTGTTTCAAGCGCTGCGGCTTCTGAACCGGCTGAACCTGAAAGCTTCTCAATATCGTTCTGAATCTGTTTAAGCTCGCCTGAAATTCTTGAAAATTCGCCGACAAGCTCCGGAATCTTTTCATGAACGTAGTAATCGGTATATTTATCCGGCGAAGGGCCTGTTATCATAAGAACCTTACGGTAATATGTATTAAGATCGGCTACAACATCATCCAGCTTTCTGAGAGAATCGCCTATTTCTCCGGGGATAGCTTCAAGAGTTATAGTATGATCGACGCTTGCGTCAAGATAAACGTAGATATTGTCTCCGTCCGCCTTAGGGCTTACAACGTCCCAGTCGTTATCATAATAGAATTTGACCTGATCCATTTCCTCGCAGACTACCTTATCGTCGATATAGATACGTCTGTTTGAGTAAAATCCACGCATCTGATCCTGTCGGGACTTGATTCCTATCTTATACCAGCCGTCGTTGCCGATCTTCTCTTTAGGAATGATCCACGTTACCGACTGCAAAGCCTTTTTCCAGTTCTCGCTTCCGAGAGTATTGTAAACGACCTTTCTCGGATCAGACGGCGAAACAAGATAATTCGTATTATCATATGTAGGATAAAGCGTTGAATCCGATTTATAAACGGCATTCTCGCCTTCTATTCTGAACATTCCCGAAGGAGTTGTCTCCTTTGTTACCGAAGCCTTTACCGATGACACATAATCGGAATAAGAGGGAAGCTCCTCCGGATTGGCAAAGCGGAAGCTTTCGACAGCTATCTGCGCTCTTTCAGAAGAGAACGAAACCTCATGCTCGCCCTCTTCGAGATAGAAGAAAAGCGGCTGACTGAAAAGACCTTCAACGTCTCCGACCCAGCAATTCTGCCACATTTCTTTCTGAATCTGCGACGGACGAACCTGATTTCCTCTTGAATCCTTATATATCTCCTGCTCGTTCACCCATACTCTGTTAAGAGTGATTCTTGAAGCCGTATCATACGGAGCTTTTCCGTCTATTTTCATCGACAATTCAACAGAAGAACTGTTTGAAACGAGAGCGCAGTAATCAATATTGAGACAATAAAGTCCGGATTCTTCTACATTAATATTATAAAAGACCTCGCCGTCGCTTCCCGACCATATAAGAACGTCGTCTTTTTCAACTCCGTCAGCAGAATAAGAGCCGACATACATATCTCCGTCAAAGGAAGTATAATCCGTTCCATTGACTTCGATCACCTTATCCGGACGATTGACGGAGGAATAAAGGTCATAATAATCGCTGAAAGAAAGCATATCGCTGTCGACAGGCTCGATAGTGTAATAATCTTCCTCCATAGCGGCAAGAGTTTCGCTTGAAACAGCATACTCATCGTTTTCATCATCCGCAGCCAGAGCCGATAATATCTCTCCGCATCCGCTTGCAGCAATAACGCAGGATAAGATACCGGCAGAAAAACTGCGGCATATTCTTTTTACGTTCACTTATTATATCCACCTTTCCCGCAAAAGCGTGAAATAAGAGCTTGTTCTCATATGATCTGCGCATAGAACCCCGTTAAAAGCTCCGACAAGAGCAAAGTAAATTATGTACTGCAATGATTTTTTTACGCTGTTATTGGCAGAATCTGCCAAAAAGCCTGCGCAGTATACTATGCTGACAAGTTCTGAATCAAGGCACAACAAAAAAACCGAAAACATTCCGGCAGCAGGGCATAGAAATATTATAGAAATTATAATCATAATGCAGAATTTGAGAGGAATTTCCGCTTTATACTATTAATTTTCAAACCGAACACAATATGAACCCGGGCTGCCTATGCCTCACGTTCTGATTATGCAGTTTGCCAAACTGCATAAATCCTTCTAACTAAGTATATCAAATTTATTTCTTTTTGTCAAGAACCATATGACTATATTAATAAATATAATATATTTACTTTAAAAAATTTCTCCGGACAGCTTCTAATAAAGCTCCTGCTCAAGATGGCGGAAGGTGTTTGTATCAAAAAAATCGGTAATTGAAACATTCAAGCCGTCGCATAATTTTTTTATGGTTACTACGCCTATATTTTTGGCTCTTCGGTTCACTATATCGTTTACCGTAGACTGCGTTACTCCTGAAATGGTCGAAAGCTTATTCACCGTTATCCCGTTTTCTTTGCAAAGTTCAAGAATCCTTTCTGAAACCGCTTCTGAAATGTTCATAAAAATGCCCTCTTTTCTTTATAAAAACTCATAATTAATAATAGCATTTTTTGTACAAAATAATTGTCGGTAAACCGTTGACTTCTGATCTCATTTGTGATATTATATGATGTATAGAATAATCTTTATTGTCTGCATTTCCATTGACAAAATTATGGCAATATGATATGATTATACTGAATCATTAAAAAGGAGGCTGTTAAATGGAAAAAGTACTTGAAGTAAAAGGTCTTTCCAAGCAGTATACAAAGGTTCTTGCCGCCGACAACATACAATTTGATATCGGAAAAGGCGAGATTTTCGCTCTTATCGGTCCTAACGGCGCAGGTAAGACAACTACGATACGTATGATCTCAACTCTGCTTATACCAACGGCAGGCGACGCTATCGTGGGAGAACACAGCGTTGTTAAAGAGCCGGATAAGGTTCGTGAGTGCATAACGTATCTTCCCGATGAAGCCGGAGCATATAAAAATATGACCGGAATAAAATATCTCCGCTTTATGGCAGGACTTTTTTATTCCGATATTGATTCCATCAATAAATGTGTGGAAAGAGCCAAAGAAATATGCGGTCTCGGAGATCGCCTTAATGAAAAAATCGGAAGCTACAGCCGTGGAATGATCCGTAAGCTCCTTCTTGCAAGAGCTGTTATGACCAAACCGAAACTCGCTATTCTCGATGAACCGACAAGCGGTCTTGATGTTCTTAACGCTATAGAAATAAGAAAGATGATCAAAAAGCTTGCAAAAGAAGAGGGAATGTCGTTCCTGCTATCATCTCATAATATGCTTGAAATAGAGTTTGTTTCCGACCGTGTAGGCATAATCGCCAAGGGTCATCTTATGGTAACTGGAGCAATCGACGAGCTGAAACAGCGCTATAATGCAGCTAATCTTGAAGAAGTTTTTGAAAGGGTGGTGCTCGAAAATGAAGTTCATTAACCTTTTGAAAAAAGAGCTTTCCGAGCTTATCAATCTGCAAATGATACTTGGTCTTGTTGTCAGCCTGGCAATATTCATGGTTCTCGGAACAGTAATGAAAACGTCTATCAATGAAGCCGTCGACGAAAGTACTAACGTTACTATAAATATCAGCGACCGTGACAAAACTGATTTCACAAACAGCATTATTGAAGCTCTGAATGCAATAAACAGCGATCCTGACGAAAATACCAACGTTAAAATAAAAATTTTTGAAACCGAAGGCGACGATTATGCCGATATCCTCAGCAGCAACGATATTTCAAATCTTATCGTCATTCCAAAGGGATTTACCGATTCTATCAATAAAACTGAACAGCCTGAACTGATCAGCATTTCCAGAATGACTTCCGCAGCCACCATGACCAACATCAACACAGGAAACAGCAGCGGAATAAAGCTTATCGAAAACTGTATTTCAAATACTATAGCTTCCGATACCGGTATGAATGAAAAACAGTACGCTCTTATGGAAGCTCCTGTTTCCGTAGTAAACAATACTGTTGTTGACGATAATTCCGCTCCTGTTTCTCCGGACAGCATTATTAATAAAGTCATGATGCAGAATATGATACTTCCGCTTATAGTTTTTGTACTTATCATGCTTACATCACAGATGCTTATGGGCGCTATTGCAAATGAAAAAATAGATAAAACTCTTGAAACTCTGCTTTCAGCTCCTGTATCAAGACTTTCGGTTATCGGCTCAAAAATGCTTGCTGCCGCCATTATAGCGCTAATTAATGCAGTGGTATATATGTTTGGATTCTCCACTTTTGTCGGCGGAGCGACCAATACTCTTTCAGATACTGCCGATTCAGTTATCGGACAAAATATGTCTGTTGACACAGCTCTCAATCAGCTCGGACTTTCCCTCAATGCAGGAGATTATGTCCTTGTCGGATTACAGCTCTTCTTCACTATCATGATCTGTCTTTCCGTTTCGCTTATTCTCGGAGCGCTTATCAATGATTCCAAGAATACTCAAAATATGATAATGCCGATAATGCTGTGCGCAATGATACCGTTTATGATCTCGGTGTTCACCGATGTAAACACCCTTCCAATGGCGATCCGAATCCTTGTATACGCTATTCCGTTTACCCACACCTTCTCGGCAATTCCGAATCTGATGTTCGGCAACACCACTATCTTCTACATAGGACTTATTTATCAGATCATTATATTCCTCATCTGCATTTTCTTCGCATTAAGATTATTCATGTCGGATAAGATTTTCACTATCTCGCTTAATTTCGGTCAGAAATCGAAATATAAAAAGAGAAAGAAAAATTCGGAAATTGAAGAATAAAAAATAACAGCAGTATCTGTATTTTCCGCAGAGACTGCTGTTTTTATAAAAATTTTTTATTGTGCTTTAAGAAGAATAACGTCTCTGCGTTTAAGATAATTATCACATAATAAACTGATAAGCGCACCGTTGGTTATTCCATCTTTCCGCTGACCTTTTGAGATCTGTTCTATAATACCGCTGCCTGCGTGCTCAACCAGATAACGTATAGTTCGCTCAACGCATGAAGCATTTGTACCGAGTCTGTTTCCGATCTCGCCGTATACGTCCGTCATAAGAGAATGAAGTCTTGCAGGTTCATCCACACACAGCTCAAGAGCTATGCAAAGATAAAAGAATCCGGCTTTTTTACAGTCGTTAAATCCGCTTTCAACAAGAAATCCTGCCATTCCCGAATCTATTTCCTTATGGTCTGTACAAACAAGCTGAACTGCGATATAATCAACGATCTTTGATACCGTCATAGGCAATATAAGACATCTGTCCACGCCGACAGAAAGAAGCTTTGATTGTTCAGCCGGATTATCCGTATACATTATTGTTATTATCTGCATATCCGGATAATCGGAAGAAAGCCTTTTTATAAGCCTGTAATAACGCTCCATTTCGCCAATGGGATTAATAACTACAGCGTCGTATTTAAAGCTGTTAAAGCGATTTTTTATTTTTGCAATATTATTTTCGATAACAAAAGATTCAATTTTGCGGCTTTTAAGCTTTTCAGCAATAGCTTTTCCGATTTCTATGGAGTCTTCGCATATAAGCACATTTTTTTTCATTTGTTCTGCACCTCTGCCCTTTCACATTTATACTGCCAGCCGACGCTCTTATCGGACAAAGCAGTGTTTATCAAGGATATTATATCATATTTTTTTTATTTTGTCACTATGAAAATACAAATTTATTGCAATTTCTATAAATTTCTGATATAATATTATCATGAAACATACAAGAACCTGCGTCCATAGGTTCTAAAAGGAGGCTGAAAGGCAGTTCTGCCTTGAAATATATGACAGAAAATGAAAAATATATGTGCTTTGCCGATTTTGAATTCACCTGCGGAAATGCATCCAGCCATGTAAACAGCGAAATGCTTTCTATAGGATTAGTAATTTGCAGCGGCAGCTATGATATAATTGAAAAATTCTATCAGACCTCAAAGCCAAATCGCTTTCCTAAGCTTACAAAGCAGTGCCGTGAGCTTACTCATCTTACTCAAAACGAAATAGATTCATCTGCCGACAGCAACGACGTTCTTAAAACAGCAGCCGATCTTATAAAACGTTATTCAATAACGGAACTGTTTGTTTGGGGAAATTTTGATAAACCGGGACTCGTTTCTGACATAAAACAGCATAAACGCTTTCAGAAGCCTTACCGTAATATAAGTAAGGTATGCTCTGCCGTAACCGATATTCAGGATGATATAACACGAAAAATGGAGCTTCCTCAGGCTGTTAACATAAAAGAACTCGCTTCGGCTTTTAATTATACTCCCACAGACGGAAGCTTTCATAATGCGTTCAACGACGCCATGGCTCTTTACACCATACATAAAACCGTTTACACGGAGGATTACCGGCATTTTCCGGAATTTATAAAGCTGAGACAAGAACGTATTGAAAGAATGGTTCAGGCTAAATTAAATCAGGAAAAAAGACGGATAGAATTCGCTCTTTCCGCTCCGTTATCCGAAGAGGAACGTAAATTTTATGAGGAATCATGCCGGACAGGCAACGAATTCTCTAAAAAAGAATTTATCTACACACGGTGCAAGATACTAAGCGCATACAGGCAATATCCCAATGAAGATGATTTTGCGCTTATCGTTTTTAATGATCCAAAAAGAATAAAAGTTCTTCCACGCTCAAAATACACTCCGGCAAAAAGCAGATTTGCTGCAAAGGCATATCTTTTCAATAAATCGGAAACGGGAAAAATAGTTCTGAAAAACTGCAATAATGCTGAATTATAGAGATATTATATCATAAATGTTGTTTATTTTATCAATTTACTTTTCTTTGTAAATGTGATATAATTTTGAATACAGACGCACTGAATCTGTCATCATAGAAATTATGTTTAAAGTGCGGACAGATCAGCAGAAAGCGTTCTGAAATTTTATAGGGAGATAGTATTATGAAAAAACTTATCAGTTTATCACTTGCAGCTCTTTGTCTTATCGGATGCGCAGCAGGCTGCGGCAAAAAAGACGATGACAGCGACTCTAAGAAAAAGGAAAGCAAATTCGTAGGCAAATGGGAATGCTCCGAGCTGAAAATGGGAGGAACTACCATGACAGATCTTTTCGGAGTTCCGCTTGCTGCCTTGGCACAGGTAGAGCTTAAAGACGGCGGAACAATGACAATGATCTCAGCTCTTGATGAAGAAGGCGCAACTGGCGAAGGCAAATGGAAAGAAATTGATGAAGATACCGTTGAGATAACTGTTGAAGCAGACGGCGAAAGTGAAACAATGACGTTTGACTACGCAGATGACAAGCTTGTTTTCTCTGAAGAGGCAGAAGCTACGGAAGATTCAGAAGATTCTGATGATTTTATGGATTTAGGAGACGTTTCACTTACTTTTATTAAAGTAGACAAATTCACAGAATTCAGCGAAGATGAGCTGAAGGGAAACCTTGATTTCGGCGATATCGGTCTTGATACGGATTTAGACGACGCTGATTGGGACATAGATGAATAATCAAAAAGCTGTTGTACAAAAGTACAACAGCTTTTTTTAATCTTCGTCTTTATCATCAATATAAGCGTCGACAGTATTTAAAAACAGCTCCGGATCGTAGCATATTCCCATGTAACGAACCTCAAAGTGACAGTGATCGCCGGTTGAATTTCCCGTAGTTCCAACAGCTCCGATAAGCTGACCTCGTGTAACAGTCTGACCTTCAACTGCAAAAACCGTACTCATATGACCGTAAACCGTCTGATAACCGTTAAGATGGTCTATCTGGACGAAATAACCGTAGCCTCCGGGATTCCAGCCGGCAGATATAACAATTCCGTCTGCGGCAGCATAGATATCCGTTCCTCCGGGAGCGGCAATATCAAGTCCCTTATGATTTCGGTCGCTTATAAACGTATCGCTTATCCAGCCGCCGTCAACAGGCCAGCCGAATTCTCCCGAACCGTAAAGCTCTCTTACGCCCTCATCGGGGTGCGCAGAATATGTTCCGATTCCGATCTGCTCGACAACAGGCTCCTTTGTTATTTCCGAGCTTACCGTTTTTCTCGCATATTCGATTCCGTCAACATACGTTACCTCTATATTGCTTACTCGTTCCCCCATTTCACCCTTGACAAGAATAGACCTCGTGCCAACATTAAGCGAACTGGTTTCAACTTCAACAGTTTCATAATCAAGAAGAGAAAGCGTTTCAAATTCTCTTACATACTGAATAGGAAGATAGCTCTCGGTTTCAATGACGTTTATCATATTTCCGCCGTTTATACCGTTTTCGGCATTGGGATTAAGCTTATCGAAATCCTCTATGCTCATATTATATTTCTGACAGATGCTGACAACGCTGTCGCCCGTTTTAGCAATATAAACTCCCTTTTTTTCGGTTGAAGAGGTAAGCATATCTATTGTTTCCTGCTGCTCTTTAACACTGCTTGCAAGATAGATTCCCTTTGTATATTCTATCTTATTTTTATATGAAACGTCACGCACTATGCCGTCAACATGATAATTTACAAGCCTTTCGTCAAGAGCGTCCTGAACGGCGTCTTTATCCTTAACGGCGCCTATGAATTTTCCGTCGATATAGATTCCAAAGGCTTCCGTAAGCTCTTCGTCAGAAGCCTCGAGCATTTCGTTCGCAAGCTGATCTGCGCTTAAAATGCGGTCGCCGTCGGATATTATTTTAAGGGAAAAATTTGCGGAAAGATCTACAGTTTTATCGTTTTCGGAATAAAGGATTCTTTGCTGAACCTCACGCTCAGCCTGCTCAAAATCCGCCTCCGCACTGATTATTCCGATCTCTTTGCCGTTATATTCGACGGCTATTCCGTATTCAATACCCGAGCCGAATCTTATCACTCCGATAAGAAAAGCGGCAGAAACGATTGGAAGCATATAGTTAAATGCAGTATAACAGATTCCCTCTTCTCCAAACAAAAACGAACCTGCAAATTCTGCTATTGATTTAAAATAAGCGGCTTTGCCCTTTTTCTTTGCCTTTCTGACAGCTGCAAGAAGCTCTTTATTGCGTTTTGTACGAAAACGGATAGATTCTGTAAGACCTCTGAAAAACCAGCGGACTCCCTTTAAAATAAGCATCAACAGTCCTGCTATCTCAAGAGCAATGAACTTTACTCCCTTAATAACTGCAAGAAGAACTGCGGCAATTATTTTAACCGTATTAACTCCGAGCCGGACAAAAAGCCTTTCAAAACTGCCGATCGGTCTTTCAGACATATTCATATTTTCTGAAACGTCAATATCCTCCGGACGTTTCTGATTCATGAAAACAACTCCTTTCAGTTACAAAGCGGTTACAATGTAATATTATAGCAACATCTGCTCGAAATACAACGAAAATAATATCATTTTTTCTGAATAAACCGCAATTTTGTATACTTGCACAAATCAGAGCGTGTTCACATAAAATAAATGTGCGGATTTTCAAGCATAATTTTGGCGAATACAAGACGAAAATATGCAGGCAAGCTGTCGCTTGACAAATATTTTCAACGCAGTAGTCGTCAGAATTTGCCGAAAATACGTACGTTGTATTTTATGTGAACACGCTTTAAGAGTCTTTATCTGTCAAAATGGTAAGAATAATCAAGCATATCAACAGTGTAATTCTCCAGCTTTTTCAGGAGAGGAAGAACGTCTTTCTTAGCCGATTCAAGATCGTGTTCGAGATAATTGCCGCATTCTACCTCGGTACATCCGGGAATTTCACCGCTGTAACCGGCGATAAAAGCGTAAGCTTCTTTTACAAGAGCAATAGCGTCCTCGTGAGCGATGCCTCTTGTGAGAAGATAAAATCCCGTTCTGCATCCCATAGGTCCTACATAGACGATATTGCTGCCAAAGCGTGAATTTCTTGCAAAGGTTGCAAAAAGATGCTCGATAGTATGAAGCGAAGGATTTGAGATATAAACTCCGCCATTGGGCTTAACCATGCGTACATCGTATGTAACAATATCGCCGTCTATCCTTGAAATATACATACCAACACCGAATTTAGTGTGGTCTACCTGAAAGCTTGCTATTTTTTCCATAATATTTTCCTCCTGTACTTATATAAGAATCTTTTATTTAAATATTTTTTCTATATCCTCCGGAATTTCCGATCTTACCGTAATATTTTCTCCCGAAACAGGATCTTTAAACGAAATTTCTCCGCAGTGAAGCGCCTGACGTGATATATCAGTCCTGTATCCGCCGTACATATCGTCTCCGGCAAGAGGATGTCCGATATGCGAGAAGTGAACTCTGATTTGATGGGTTCTGCCCGTTTCGAGATTTATTTCCGCAAGCGAATACTTCTGATTCATTTTAATTCTTTTGTAATGCGTAACAGCCTCCTGTCCGTCCTCACGAACGCAGCGCAGGATTATTGATTCACGCTCTCTTGCTATCGGAGCATTAATCGTTCCGGATTCGTCAATATTTCCGTGAACTGCCGCATAGTATATCTTTTTGCAGCATCCCTGAAGAAGCTTCGCCGCAAAAGAATCCTTAGCGACAACGCATAGTCCGGACGTATCCTTATCCAGCCTGTTTACGGGACGGAAGGTCAGCTCCGGATAAAGATATGCAAAATAATTTCCAAGGGTATCGCCCTGATGCTTTATCGACGGATGAACGGGCATTTCTCCGGTCTTATCGAATATTATCAGGCTTTCGTTTTCAAATGCGACAGGAACGTTCAGCGAACCGTTCGGTTCAAGAAAGCTCTCGTCGGCAAGACTGAGAATTATTTCATCGCCGTTGTAAACTGTGTCAATACTGCGGACAGCCTGCCCGTTACGCATGATTCCCCCCTCCCGACGTTTCAGCTTTGTAAGCAGACGCTTTGAAACGCCTTTTTGGTCTATAAGGAAGGTCTGAAGAGTTATCGGCTTCACCGATTCCACGATCAGCTTTATTTCTTTCAAAATACTCATCCTCTTTAATGTAAATAGAAATTCCGAGCGCATAAGCCGTCATAAATCTTGTAACGGCATAGGGAATTCCGATAACGGTAATCATAACCGGAATATAAAACAGTACCGGCTTCATAAGCTCTTTTTTTCGTCCACGCATGAATCGGAGCGAATATATAATTATTTTAAAAGCGCTCATTTTCGGGAAATGCGCCGCAAGAAAAAATCCTGCCGCAAGACTGAGTCTTACCGATATCCAGAAAGCCGCTGAAATAACAGTGAGCATACAGGCATGACAGGTCAGAAAAATTCCGCTGACATTATGGCTTCTGATAAACAGCGAATAAGCGTTTACACCGAAAAAGACTGCCGGAATAAGCGCCAGAAATCCGATAATTTTCGACCAAAGCATTATTGCAAGACTTTTTCGGAAATTTCTTCTGCTCATAAGAATTCTTGAAAACGGAGTAAATCTTTTTTTATCTTCGCTGCACATTTCCATAAGACGATATGCTGCTCCGTATAAAAGAGGAGCTGTTACCGCAGCTCTGAAAACGAAAGCAATAAGAGTTACAGCAAGCTGGAGCTGGCTTTCTCCGCTGAAAAGAGCTATGGGCGGCATTTCTCCGAAATAAAGCAATAAACTGAAAACTGCGGCTTCTGCGAAACGAAAGAAAAGTTCTGCGGCAAGCGGAAGCAGACAAATGGTCATGGTTGACGCTTTTTTATTTTTCAGCAGTTTTTTTGAAAAGGCTGTAAGCTCTCTGATTTTCATAATACTTTCCTCCGGATTTTTATGGTATTATGTGTAAAATCAGTGAGAATATACAAATTTACATATAATCATTATATGTATAATCATCGGTCGGATCGGGAATTTTGTCATACGGACAATACCCAAGAATCTCAAATGCCTGAGAATTAAGCCACATCTGCGCCGTAACTATTATATCAAATCCCTCGCCGAACTCTGCATTAAGCTGTTTCGGATCGTATTTCGGAAGTCCGAAACCGCTGAGCATATTTGAAATAACTCCGCCGTGAGTTATAATGGCGCAATGAGTCAGACCGTCGTTCATCATATCCATAATTATCTCATGCAAAGCCTTGAAGGTTCTCGCAGAAAGCTCTTCAAGACTTTCTCCCTCCGGCGGACGTGAGTCTTTTCCGCCTTTGAGCCACGCTTTATAATCATCACGGTCAACAAGCTCGTCAACGCTTTTATTCTCGAAAACGCCCATATCAAGCTCTCTTAAATCGTCAACAGTACACATTTGCGTAAACGGAAAAAGAATCTCCGCCGTTTCCGTGCATCTTCTAAGTGGGGAAGAATATACTCTGTGGACAGACGGATAATCAAACTCGTCCATTTTAGCGGCAAGCTCTCCCGCTCCTTTCTGAGAAAGCGGAAGATCGGTTTTTCCGATATAAATACCTTTTTCGTTGGCTTCTGTTAAGCCATGACGGATAATGCTTATACGATAACCTTTCATATTAACATTCCTTTCAGATTTATAGGCAGCACCGCACAAAGATTGTGCGGCAGATGCGCAATCAGTTTTTTTGTCAGATTGCATAAATTTGACGCAGCAATACTGTCGTATTGCAAGAAAAATTTGTGTGATATGACGGAAAATATGCAAACAAATGACGTGCAAGGCCGTCAGGCGTGCTTTGTGCGGTGCTGCCTATAGTATTTTATAAGACGATATGCACAAAAAAATGCGTTAATTTTCTATCTGTTGACAGATCTCACAAAAAAAAGCCAAAAAATCAACAATTCTTCAATACACAGGCATATTTACTTATTATACATTTTGTATTATAATAATACTGCTGATATTTTTTTATTTTTGGAGGATACTTTTATGAATTCCGATTTTGCAAGAATCATTACTTTACAAAGAAAAGAACGCCATATAAGCCAGAAGCAGGCCGCAACCGATCTTGGCATATCTCAGGCTCTGCTTTCGCATTATGAAAAGGGAATCCGTGAATGCGGTTTGAATTTCCTTGTAAAAATTGCAGATTATTATAATGTATCATGCGATTATCTTCTCGGAAGAACCCCTGAACCGGAGGGAAAGATAATCTCTATCGAGGATATTCCCGATGACGACGGAAATAATACTCTTAAAATGCCGTCGCCGGAAATCATCAATTTCAATCGGAGAATCATAAATAATTCGATCAGTCTGCTTTTCAGTCTTGCTCAGAAAGCAGGCAGCATAACTCTTATTAAAGAGGTGGCGTCTTATCTTATGCTTTCGGTTTATAAGCTTTTCAGAATCATCTACAACGCTAATCCCAGCAACGACCAGAAGCTTTTCAAAATACCAAAGGTTATCGCTAACGACAGTGCAAACGCTATTGTTTCAATGAGCGAAGCCAATATCAAAGCTGCTTCAAGCGGTATTGCCCTTGACGGAAACGACTGCGTTGATAATTTCGATACGCTTTATGTAACAACGGCTACTCTGCAAAAGGATTATGCTCAGTATTCATCGTCGCTTCTTAACCTTATCAAGCGGAGCGAAGAAAGCATTTCCACAACCAGAGCCAAGCATCGTCCTGACGGAAGATAAGAAACTGTATCTATTATAACATTTTTTCATCAAAAATAAAAGGGTTTTTGCAAACTTTTTTCAGAAATTAGCACAAATCAGTAATATTTACTTTGTGCATATCATCAAAAAATACACAAGACTCTTGACATGGCAATATAATAATGATATATTTATATATATAAACCGTTGAAGAAGAGTAAGTAGCTTCTGAAATTGTATGACAGAGAGTCTGCGTTTGGTGCGAGCAGATATACGGTTCAGTTGTGAATGGACTTCCGAGGGCGAACTGAAATATCTTAACCGATTCATTAGGTAAGCCGCAGCAGGTCTGCGTTATCAAAACAGGCGTTTGAAAAAGAACGTACAGAGTGGACGCTTTTTGCGTCAAGCAGGGTGGCACCGCAGAAAAATGATTATTCAGCTTCTGTCCCGGCATTTCATTATTATGCCGGAACGGAGGCTTTCGTTTTTCCGGTAAGTAAAAGGAGTAATTATTATGTCAAACGAAAAAATTCCATACAAAATTTATCTTGAAGAAAACGAAATGCCAAAGGAATGGTACAACGTCCGTGCGGATATGAAGAAAAAGCCTGCGCCGCTTCTTAATCCGGCTACAGGAAAGCCCGTAACAGCCGAAGAGCTTGGCCACGTTTTCTGTGATGAGCTTGTTGCTCAGGAGCTTAACGATACCGACCGTTATATCACTATCCCGGAAGAAATTCAGAATTTCTACAAAATGTATCGTCCCTCACCGCTCGTAAGAGCTTACTGCCTTGAGAAAAAACTCGGAACTCCGGCTAAAATCTATTACAAGTTCGAGGGAAACAATACAAGCGGAAGCCACAAACTTAATTCTGCGATCGCTCAGGCTTATTATGCCAAGCAGCAGGGACTTAAAGGCGTTACTACCGAAACAGGCGCAGGACAGTGGGGTACTGCACTCTCTATGGCTTGCTCTTATTTCGACCTCGACTGCAATGTTTATATGGTTAAATGTTCCTACGAGCAGAAGCCGTTCCGCCGTGAAGTTATGAGAACTTATGGCGCAAGCGTAACTCCGTCTCCTTCCAACACAACTGAGGTCGGAAGAAAGATCCTTGCTGAATTCCCTGACACAAACGGAAGCCTTGGCTGCGCTATTTCAGAAGCCGTTGAAGCTGCAACTTCCCGTGAGGGCTATCGCTACGTTCTCGGAAGCGTTCTTGCTCAGGTTCTGCTTCACCAGTCCATAATCGGTATGGAATCAAAAATTGCTATGGATAAATACGGTATCAAGCCCGATATCATCATTGGCTGCGCCGGAGGAGGTTCTAATCTCGGCGGACTTATTTCTCCGTTTATGGGAGAAAAGCTTCGTGGAGAAGCTGACTACCGCTTCATCGCTGTAGAGCCTGCTTCATGCCCAAGCTTCACAAGAGGCGTTTACGCTTACGATTTCTGCGATACTGGAAAGGTTTGTCCTCTTCAGAAAATGTACACTCTCGGAAGCGGATTTATGCCGTCGGCAAGCCATGCAGGCGGACTCAGATACCACGGAATGAGCTCAATTCTTTCGGAAATCTACGATCAGGGCTTAATGGAAGCAGTTGCTGTTGAACAGACTTCCGTTTTCGCCGCAGCTCAGCAGTTTGCAAGAGTAGAGGGAATCCTCCCCGCTCCGGAAAGCAGCCACGCTATCAAGGTTGCCATTGACGAGGCTCTTAAATGCAAGGAAACAGGCGAAGAAAAGACCATTCTCTTTGGCCTTACCGGAACCGGTTACTTTGATATGTACGCTTATGCCGCTTTCAACGACGGTAAAATGAGCGACTATATCCCGACTGATGAAGAAATCAAAAAGTCTACAGATAAGCTTCCTAAGATTGGTTAAATCATTCAAAAGAAACAGAATAACTTTTATAAAAAAAGCTGTTGCATTAGCAACAGCTTCATTTTATATAAAAATTAAGGGAACGTCCTCTCTTACAGGGCTCACTGCGGGGAGTCACCTCTTTAACAGTCCACTGGACTGTTTTGAAATTCACGCTTTGCAGAGCGCCCGATTACTGCACACCTTCCGAATTATTTCCTTTCTGCCAGCCTTTAATACAACAGAAAAAACCTACACTTAGCAACAATATACATGAAACAATATCCCAGATATCAACAACAGGTTCAAGGAGAACTTTTGAAACAACTGCATTTATGAGTAAACAGGTAACACTTCCTAAAATAAAAGATATACCTAAAGCAAGTAGCTTTCTGTTCTGAAAAAATTTAAATAAGCCGTAGATAATCCATAAAAAACAAATTGAAATAATTGATACTCTTATCCCATTTGGCAAAATATATCTGCTCGTTTTAACAAGTCGATCTATTACATAAAAAAAAGGAATTATAGATAAACTCAAAGATATCAGCGAAACCATTACTCCGTTCTTCGGAAGTCTGATTAATGGAAATATTACTATCCAAGCAAAAAACATGGAACTTATCGGATAAAGCGACCAGCTTAGCTGCCGTGATATTGAATAATCGCATATTACACAAACAATAAACGCAACAAATAAACTTATAGAGAATATCCCGGCACAAATACTACGAAATTTATTATTTTTCTGGCTTACAATCTTCTCAGTATAAGTAATTGCATTATTTAAATTTTCTTCAACTTCTTCGCCTACAGAAATTTTTTTCTCACCATTAAGCAGTTCGCTTACTCTTATTTCAAGAATATCTGCCAAAGGCGTAAGCAAAGAAATATCAGGTCCGCTTAAGCCCCTCTCCCATTTTGAAACGGCTTTATCAGTGATATTAAGCTGTGCAGCTAACTCCTTCTGAGTCATTCCCTTTTCTCTTCTTAATTCGGCAATAAGTTTTCCCATTTTTTGTAAATCCATAATTACATCCTCACAATCTGTGATAATATTATGAATCTATTATACAGTATATCAGCTTACAATGTCAATCGACCGTTAGTAGAATGCCTATAATACGTGATTTCTCGATCGTCAGCTTCCTGAATTTCATAGAAAAATCATTTTTCTTCTAATTCGGAATAATTCCATTCCGGATAAAGCATATGTTCATCATCTGGTGTTCCTGCATATATACGATAACTATTTCTATATGGGAGTATTCCTATAAAAAGAGAATCACCATTAGAAAGCTTCCATTTGAAATCGTTTCCAAGATCGCTGCTGAGCTGTTTAAAGAACTCCTCATCCTTTTCATACATAAGCCCCAATTCATATATATTCCAGGCATCATAGCGCCCGACCGAAGAAGCAGCGGATGATTTGGAAATTTTCTTCATTTCCTTATTCAGCGTTTCAATTATCTCATAATCATTTTGAGTGTTTTTTTCTGATTTTGTACTATGATTTCTGTATATCGACCAGCCTATTATGGCAAGACAAAGAACTATTATGATACTTACCAATCTCTTTGCATTCATATTGACACCATTCCCCAAAATATAAATAAAAAAGAGATCAACGAATTTCATTGATCTCTTTGGCTCCCCCTGCCCGGCTCGAACGGGCGACAACTCGGTTAACAGCCGAGTGCTCTACCGACTGAGCTAAGGAGGAATATAAACACCGGCATCTTTCTACTTTCCCAGGCCGTCGCCAGCCAAGTATCATCAACGTAAACGAGCTTAACTTCCGTGTTCGGAATGGGAACGGGTGTGACCTCGTTGCAATAAACACCGATTAATTTATAATGGTGACCCGTACCAGAATCGAACTGGTGTTACCGGCGTGAGAGGCCGGTGTCTTAACCGCTTGACCAACGGGCCATCTGGTGCACCATCG
>JAFTQW010000021.1 GCA_017462565.1 Ruminococcus sp. | reverse complement strand
TAAAATAGTCAAAAAAGGAGTTATACGATAAAGATATCAGTTAAAGGAGTGAGAGACATGAATATTACTACTACTTACATTATTTTATATTCTATAATTCTACTGCCAATAATAATTACTTGTATTAGCTTTGTGATATACGCATTAAAAAAGAAAAAATCAAATTCAAAATCAAAACTGCCATTTATTATAGGTGGTATAAGCATTGGTATATTTATTTTATTTATTCTGATAGGGTGTATTTCTGCATTTCTTAATATGAACTAAATACAGGTTAATATAATTTAACTAAGAATAAAAAGCTACTCAATACAAGGTGATTTGTGTGTATGGATAGGGCTATTTTGTGGTTAAGGGGCGATTATCTCGCCCCTTTATCTCTGCTTTGGGAAGGTTGGCTGATATACTGTTTGTCAACCTTTTCTTTATATCTTTGTATCTTGTCGTGCATGGTTTCGGCTTTTGGAGTGGCTTTCTCACCATAGGCTTCTTCCCACTTGGCACATTCTTTCTGATATGCTTCTATGGAACGCTGTGCGGTATAGAAGGCTGTGTAGAAATCCTGCACCGTTGCAAATCCATGCTGTCTGACGATACCGGACAATCCTGCTTTCGAGCTCCTTTGTACAGGCAGATATTTTATTCATAACCTACTCCTTAATTTATTGTCGTATTATTTCTCGGTTTTAGCACAATTTGCCGTCAGTTTTGAAAGCAAACCACCCATTTTTATCGGGAACAAGTAACATCCCATAGTCTGCATTTTCTGATTAAAGCTGTGACAAATAATGAAACGCCTTGAATTGATATGCTTTGCAAGTCCGTATCCAACCTTTTCGGGCAATGCCTTAAATTCATCAGGTACAGGAAGCGGCGAGGCGGATTTTGTTCTTGTGAGAGGCGGGTGCATAATGTGAAAAGTGATGTTATCCTTTGCATATTCAATCCGCAGACATTTTGCCAATGCCTCCAACGCACCCTTGGTCGAGCTGTAAGGAGAAATATTCACAAAGCCCGTTACTCCCACTGCTGAGCTTGTAAAAATTACTTTACCTTTCTTCTGCTTGCTCATATACGGCACAATACTTTTTACAAAACGCAGTGCTCCGAAATAATTGACCTCAAAAACATCTTTATATGTATCAAAATCTGTGTCAGCTTCGCTCTCAAATGTGCATTTACAAGCATTGTGAACAGCAATATCAATCGTGCCGAACTCTGCAACAGTTTTATCAACCGCCGACCTTATCTCGTCATAGTTTCTCAAATCCACCTTGTGGTAAATAAAGCTATTATTGTATTGTTTCTTAAGTTTTTCGAGACCGTCGGTTTCAATATCCAAAACCGCCACCTTGTTTCTGTCAATAAGTAGCTTTTCCGCCATATAGTAACCAATACCCTGATTTGCTCCTGTGATAATGATATTAGCCATTATTGCCTCCGATTTCCATAAAAAACAGTTGAATATGCTTGTATGCCGCAGCACGAAAAGCTGCTTTGTTTTCTTCAGTCAGTTCTCCGCTGAACAGCCATTTCTGTGCATAAAAATAAATAGGAGAGTAATATTTTATTGCAAGATACTCGCTATCACCATTCGGAATTACACCAATGCTTATCAGGGCTGAAAAGATTTTACTCTGGAAGTTTAACGGCTTATCCAACATCCATTCCTGATACAGCTTATGCACATCATCATTGCTGAACTGCTCAATCAGCATAATACGAATAACCTTGTTGCAGAAATCGTCCATAAGATACTGATTAAAAAAGCAGCTTGCAATCGTATTAATGCCGTCAGAAAAAGAATTCTGCCCGTCCGTAAGTCCATTTTCAAGCTGCGACATCATACCATGTGCAGTTTCAGCAAATCTGTTCAGCAGCTCGTCAAAAATGCTCTGCTTGTTTTTAAAATGGTAATAAACGGAGCTTTCCTTGATCCCTACCTGCTTGCATATATCCCTTATTGATACTGTGGTATAGCCCTGCTTTGAAAACATATCCAAGGATATTTCCAATATTTTTTCTTTTGTACTGCTCATATAAACCTCCTTGCCTAACACTTGTTAGATACATTATACCTAACATTCGTTAGATTGTCAAGAAGCTTTTTAAAATTTCCTCAAAATAATGCCAATGAACTTGAATTATTTACATATAGTATTGATGGAGAGAAAAATAAAATCTGTTTTGGCATATTAGGGAAACTTTATATTCATTCTGCGTCAGCAGTATAAGTTATAAATGAAAAACAGGCACATGGTTGATTTCCATGTGCCTGTTGACATAATCCGCTGTATTAAGATTTAAATAATTTTCGGAAAACTTCTATATCACTATACGCATTTTATGAGAGGGGTTATTTTTTACCCGAAAATTGCATTTTCATGAGAATATGATAAAATAAACTCAGACCCTATGAAAAATATTTAAGGATTATTTAATAATTTATATGCTACAATCAGGTTACAACGATGAAAGGAGCATAAAAATGTATCTCAATATACTGAAAAAAGACCTTAAACGAAAAAAGGCTATGAATGTTATTCTGCTTGTATTTATCATACTCGCGACAATGTTCGTATCATCAAGCGTAAACAACATTTTAAGCGTTACAACGGCGCTTGACAATTATTTTGAAATGGCGGATGCGCCTGATTATCTCGTGATTACATTTAATAAAAATCTCTCGGTTGATATTGATGAAACGATGAATTCGGCAGATGCAGTTGAACGCTATTCAGAAGAAAAAATGCTGTTTCTGACGAAAGATAATTTTACCCTTAATGACGACATAGCCGTTGATATAGGAACGAATATGGTTCACAGTGATATTTGTCTGAATTATTTTCTGCCCGATGGAAGTATCCTTGAAACAGTAAATCAGGGCGAATTCTATATGACAGAAAGCAGGGCTGACGCTATCGGTGCTGATATCGGCGATAAACTTACCATTGAAGTAAACGGAGTAAGCCGTGAATTTACTCTTGCAGGCAAGATAAAGGACGCACTTTTCGGCTCGAATCAGGTAAATTTTGCAAGATACATTATAAGCGAGGAAGATTTTAATTATTTTCTTTCTGAAGAAAATACAGAAGAATATTACGGTGGTTCTATTGTCTACATATATTCTTCGGATGTTGATACAGTGATTGAAGAATCGAAACCTCTTATCAACAACAGTATTCTTACAATGGACAGAGCCTTTATGGAATTTACATATATATTTGATATGATTGTTGTCGGTCTGCTTCTTGTAGTAAGTTTAATACTTATCGCAATCGCTTTCGTAGTTCTTCATTTTACAATCACCTTTACACTTTCAGAAGAATTCCGTGAAATCGGTGTTATGAAAGCAATAGGTATCAGCAACTTCAAAATCCGTGGGCTTTATCTTGTAAAATATGCAGGACTTTCTGTAATCGGTTCTGTTATCGGACTTTTCCTTAGTTTCCCGTTCGGAAAAATGCTTATGAGTGTTTCTTCACAGTCAATTATTATAAGCAATCAGAATCCTGTTATACTTAATATTCTCTGTGCTGTGTTTGTAATAGCGGTAATTCTTCTTTTCTGCTATGGATGCACAGGCAAGGTCAAGAAACTCACTCCCATTGATGCAATAAGAAACGGTCAGACGGGTGAACGCTTCCGTAAAAAGAGCATTATGAGCCTTGGAAAATCAAAACTCTCTGCAACATCTTTCCTTGCACTTAACGATATTGTAAGCGCACCTAAAAGATACAGCATTATTACTCTTACATTTGTGCTTTGTCTTTCCCTTATATTTATACTTTCAAACACTGTTGCCACAATGAACAGCGGGAGCCTTTCAACAACTTTCGGCTGGGCTGACTGCGATGTATATAGTTCTGACAGTGAAATATTTCAGGAGTGTATGTCGGAAGGTGGCCGTGAAAAACTCGAAAAGCATCTTGATGACATGGAAAAAACTCTTGCAGAAAATAATATGCCCTCAAAATGTTATCGTGAAATGATATTTTCCCTGCCTGTTGTTCACGGAGAAACTGAAATCAGTGTTCCTATATATCAAGGCACAGGTACGACAATGGATATGTATGAATATACAGGTGGAACAATGCCACAGAACACAAACGAAATCGCAATAACAAGACTTTCGGCAGAAAACCTTAAAGCAGATATAGGCGATACAATTATAATAAAAACCATTGACGGCGATAAGGAATATATCATCTCTGCATTCTTTCAGTCGATGAATCAGCAAGGGAACGGCATAAGACTTCACAGCGACGAGTATATAAATTATGTTCAGGCAAACGGTGCTATAGGCACACAGATTATGTTTACCGACAATCCCGATGATAAAGAGGCTGAACGCAGAATTGAAGAAATCAAGAGAATTTTCTCGGATTATGAAAATATAAAAAGTTGTGCTGAAGAAACATCAGATATGTTAGGCGTTACCGAAACTCTTGCTGCGGTAAAATCCCTTGTAGCAGTTCTCACAATAGTTTTATCTGCACTCATAACCGTTCTCATGGAACGTTCTTTTATAGCAAAGGAGCAGGGCGAAATCGCACTTATGAAGGCAGTAGGCACACGAAACGGAAAAATCTATGCTTATCACACATTAAGATTTTTATTTGTGGGAATTATTGCGGTTATTATCGCAGAAATTTTCTCGATGCCACTCACACATCTCTGCATCGACCCGATTTTCAAGATGATGGGTATGGAACTTGCGGTTGATTACATTACAAATCCTATGGAACTCTATCTCGTTTTCCCGATTGTAGTTCTTCTGACAACAACTATGAGTGCATTTTTAACATCGCTCTACACAAGAAAAATCAAATCATCAGATACTGCCAACATTGAGTAAGAAAGGAAACAGTTATGAATATTTTAGAAGTAAAAGACCTCTGCAAGACATATATCGTAAACAAGCGTCAGAACAATGTTCTCAAGAATGTAAACTTTACTGTTGAGGACGGCGAAATGGTAGCCATAATGGGCCCCTCGGGCTCGGGAAAATCAACACTTTTATATGCCGTTTCGGGTATGGACGGAATTACATCGGGCGAGGCGAAATTCTGCGGAAAGAACATCGCAGAAATGAGCGAAAAGAAACTCGCTGATTTAAGACTTGACGAAATGGGATTTATATTTCAGCAGATGTATATGCTTAAAAATCTCACATTACTTGACAACATAATACTCCCTGCTGTACAATCAAATAAGAACACCGAAACACGCAAGGAAACTATGCAGCGTGGGCAGGATTTAATGCGCAGACTCGGTATTATC
>JAFTQW010000020.1 GCA_017462565.1 Ruminococcus sp. | reverse complement strand
TTGATGAATTGAATTTGTCTATTTTTGAATACATTCACTTTTACAACTTCAATCGTCCTCATTCCGCTAATAACCTTTTGTCACCTGTCCAATTTGAATCGCTTTTTTAATTTTTCTGTCTACTTTATTGAGTATGGTCCAAGCCGCGTATTTTCTTTTTCCTTATCTATTCTATCCAGCATATCTGCCATCTTTGCTTCTACCAATCGCTTGATTATGTCTTCGGCTAATAGCAATGACTCCTGATCTGATTCTCCCAACATCGCTCTTTTATGAATCATATCATATTTGGCCAAGCCTAAGATCTCCTGATGTCTGAAAAAATCTATTTCATCCGGCGTAAAACGTGAAATAAACTTTTCCTCCTTTTTAAATTGAAGCATCACAAACTCTTGATTTAACATTTCATCCAGTTCTGGTATCGTCCTATTATTCATAATCCTTTTGAACACCTTACACACCAGCTCATACCAATATTCTTTTCGAGTTCGGTCATCAGAGTTGTCCATTCTGAGCATGTAGAAATCTATTCCAAAAGCATAATAGAAGAACTGCCACAAAAGTTCTCCAAATTGCTGCGGTGAAGTTGTCGTCTCTTTTCCATCGGATCTTTCATTTGGATACAAATAATACCTCACCCGATACTTTAAAGCATCATATACATGATTTGTAAATTTTTTCTGTTTGCCATTCAAAAATTTATATACAATATCGCTCCTGATTTCCTTTAACTTTTGAGACGAAGAACAATTCGGATCTTCTTTCCCGATTTTCGTACTAACGCCATAAAACAAATACTCCACCATAGTTCCAATCAGTTCCCGGCTATTTGTAATCTTGTTTGTTCTAACAGATTTTTTCATACAGTGACAGCTTCCAAATGTCCCAATCTCTATATTGACACGAGCTTGCAGCTGTATATACCTTATACTATCTATTATATTTATGATAATATGTTTAAATGTGCTGCATTCAAAAAGTTCGCTGTTTGCTGCTGACTTTTCAGAGGCATATTTTTTTCTAAGTTCCGATATTCTTTCGTGCAAAATGTTCAACAGTGCATTGTATAATAAATACAGATTCGTAAGGCTAAGTTCATAAAGCAAGTCATTTATTATTTCTTGAAAACTAAAAGATTTTAAATAACAGGTCAATACTTGTATTTTCCACTTATTATTTTTGATAATTGGATTCCTAAGTATTTCATATTCAAGTTTTGTATATTTTTGCTTGAATAAGTTCAAATCATCTGTTTCCAATAAATCCGAAACAAAATGTAAAAAAGTGCTTATTTTATCAATCACTTTGTCTGCTCTGTTATGCAGTCCTGCATGAAATGATTCAGTTGTAACATCATCAGGCAGTATATAATAATTTCCATATTTTCTAAGTGTCTTCTCTTCATCATTACCATTTAATTGATAAATGATCATGTCATAATTCAGGTATATATTCAGGATATTATTATATCCGGCAATTGAAATTTTCATTGGTTTTGTATCTATACGCCAATGTCTGCTGATTGCTGTCGTATATACAAGATTTTGCAGTTCTGCTCCCTTGACTTTTTCCTTACCTTGAAATGCATGAAATAATGCATCCACCAAGCTCAATATTGTTTCCTGTTTTGTTTTCTCCCCGCCATTAGTAATATCATAATGCCAATATGTAAGGTCTACAGAACTAATTGCATAGATAAACATAATCGCCCTTGCACAAATATCTGTTTGCTTATTATTATCACCATAGAAAAGATAATATTGAAATGCAAGACTAAGCGTATCTGCCAGCTTTTTTGTCATCTTCTTTCTGTTGTGATATGGGTTGAGATACTGTGTCAGAATAGAATGATTTTCTAATTTCAAATGACCGTCATCATCCCTTACTGCAATTTTGCTTTTTGTACCATTGAGTAAAACAATCACTGCCATCTCAGCCATTTCACGTGATTCAATTTCTCGCTTCATGTAACCAACTCCTCCGCACAATTCTCTTTTTATTATATCATATCACTACACACTTGTCTACATTAAATCACTATTTTATATTGTATTTTATATTTTCATCTTATTAAACACATATTTTCTATAATATTTACTATATTTTTCACTATTTTATGTTGTTTATTTGTGATTACAAAGATGCTGTGCTATACTGGATATATCACAGGAAAACTTGTGATATACAAATCAGAAAAGGAGTTATACTATGATGCAAGGACAATTTTCTCATGGTTTATTTGAAGATGTCAATCAAATCATCCAACAGCGTAACCAATATGGCTTAAGGGTTTCTGAGCTGGAAAATCAATGCAATCAGATGGCAATTCAAGCAAACTCTATGCTTACTGCCAAAGACCAAACCATATTTCAGCTTACCGCACAAATCGCCTCTCTGAAATCCATAAGAGAACACTCACCCAGAACCTTTTTCACCGATGCAAATGGAAAAGTCCGCAGCAATGAACCAAACGGAAGTCACAAAGAAATCGGCATATTCAAGTTAAAATACTTTTACATTTTCGTAGTGACAACCAATAGAATGCCAAAGTTTTATATTCATGTGATATACTGGTCCGGTATCAATTCTCTGTCGTCTGCTTTCATTCCTATAGATAAAATCAGCAAGGGAAACCTGATGCAGTACTTCACTGAGTTCAAAAGGGAATGCAGCAAAAGTCTTGCAAATGAATTTCTTTATGATATGCTCATGACATGCATACAGAGTTCGGACATCAGATATATTATCATTCCGGAGTTCCCAGGTCTTTCCTTGAACAAAGAAAATGGTAAAATCAAATCTGTTGCATACACATGCTGCAATTTCCAATTTCCGGATTTCATAAAGCCATACATCTCTGCTCCTTACCAAAGCAAGATGCTCCCAATGACCAATAAACTGCCTGAAGAAATTGCAGAAGCAATTATACCATACCTAAAATCGCCATCAGTATTCGTACTGATGACATTCAGACTTACCGGTCTGCTCTCTACCTATTTGGATGATATACATTTGATGCCATCCATGATTTCCGTTATTTCATCACATCATTCGGATTCCGAAGCTCTTGCATGCAGCATTATCAAGACTTACAATTGTCACAAGCCGCCAAATTCATTGACTATCAGTAAAACAGAGCTGACTCGAATTTTAAATGAAAGTAAAGATGAAACGGTTGTATTCATTGATGATACCACTTCTGAAAGCAAGGTGAAACGCAGCAGTTCACTGGATGTCATCTGCTCTGAGCGTTCCAATGAAGCGTACAAACCACATCTTACAGCAATTTTATCAAAAACCATTCAGCATCAACTTCCCAGCGGAAGAGCATTGATTTTGGAAATAGATGAAAACTTTGGTGCCGGAATTTCTGCCGCAGAACGCAGTCAATTGTGTGAATCTCTGGATGCAATGACCAGAATCTTTATAGATACATTCTGTGCCCATTTTTCTGATTATGATCAGAAATTGCAGACATGGACAGCTGAACTAAAAAAAGAAGTAAATGAGCTGCTTCCGACTGAGGACAGCAAAAATATTTTTGCAATTCTCTATTCCGTTTTACGTTTGTGGTGCTGTATCTTTCACATAACAATGTCTGATCACATGAAAGAATTTCTGCTTACTCTGATTCAAAACAGTCTACGTACAGAAAACGGAAATTCTGCAGCAATCATAAATGAATTTTCCCGTGTTCTGAATCATACATTGTCGGCAGGAATCATAGATATCCGGGAACTGAACAGAGATATGTGCTTTACAGAAAAACAAAACACACTCATTCATGATGGAGAATTACTGTTAGCAGAAGAATCTACCATGAAAAGTGTCTTTCTTCCCCAAATCACTACCGCCTCAACAGTCAACAGCATTTTGACTGCTCTGAAAGAAGAAGACCTTCTTGTTGCTACCAATGGTCATCGTAAACCAACCACGATCTATGATGAAAACAAAATCCCTCAGCAAAAGAAACTGATTGCTTTTAAGTTTCAAAGAATCGTCAGCACAGATGTACTGCAATATATTGAAAGCCAGAAAACAAAGCAATATTTCAGAGATGATGTGCATTTTCAGAATTTCGTACCATTAGTTCAAAACTATCTTGGTTATACTGCCGGACAAGTTCTGACACCTGCCAGTAATCAGCATCGATTCATAACCGGAAAAAGCGGCAGCGGTAAAACAGTATTTCTGATACAGCTTTTGTATCATCTTCACAGGACGGGAAATCATATTGTTGCATTCGATGCCAACTCGTCCTTTACCAAGGAAAAACTTATAGAATGCCTGCCGGAAGATTTTATTTCTAATCATATCACATTTCATAGTATTGAAGAGGATGGTGTACCTGTGAATTTGTTCCACACGTATGACACGGACAAGCCGCTTGCACGCAGGAAAATGCTCTGCAACATTTTAAGTGAAGCGATTCACGATCCCAGTCAAAATCAGGAATTAGCATTAAAGAATATTGTCAAGAAAATGATGCTGCAAACGGATTCACCCACTTACATCGATCTTCTGGAACAGTTTGAAAACACGGAAGACATCTCTGAAAAAAGCATTGCAGCCAAACTTTATTCTATCTTTGAAGAAATCATTGACAGCGGAATGGAAACATCAAATGACTGGTCAGCGTTTCTGAACAAATACAAAGAAATTGTTATTATCTCAATGGAAGAGAGCCTAAGTGAAAATGGGGATCAGTTGACAGATATGCTGCTTGCTTCACTGTACTATGCACAGAGGCATGAAACTGAACCACATCAGCTCAGCATACTGATTGATGAGATACAGAACCAGAATCTTTCCGAAAACAGTGTTATCAGTAAACTTTTAAAAGAAGGCAGAAAATACCTGATTGACATGAATTTTGCAACACAATACGTGAATGATATAAAACAAAATCGTATGCTGAAACAAGCGGGCGTTTCCGTTTACTTTCAGCCTGATCTGGCTTCCAGAGCGTCCGTTGCCAATATGCTTGGACTGAAAAAAAGTGAGATTTACAAGCTGGGTGAACTTCATACAGGAGAATGTTTTATTCAAGGAACAATCTATAACTTTGAAACCAACTGCCCTGAAGAATCTATTATTTCAGGCACAACCGCTCTTGCCCCTGACTCACCGCTCAGAAAAAACACGAATTCATAAGGAGGAACAACTATGCTGGAACGTTTTCACAGAAAAGAAGAAATCGGTATGATTAAATATTGCGCTGATGTTTTACATAAGATGAATGTTGGAGAACGTCCGACTGATTTTCAGCTGACTGCAATATTTTCAGGGGAATTTACCCAAAATGACTTTGATGGAACATATACACTCAAAAAAAGGGGGATATATCAGTATGTGAAAGACCTTATACAAATCGAATACCCAGATATGCATGAGGACTACCTTCCTTTTGCAGCAAAGGATCTGCTCAAAGAAGCCTATGAACATCTTGAGAAAGTAACCAATGGTGTTTGGACACTTATTATGCCAGATGCAGATTGTTTGCCCTTTTCATACTACTTCCCACATGAAATTGAACCCTATGTTCTTTCCATGGAATTTTGGAATATGATAAAAAATGGCGCAGATGATGACAGCTTATTAAAGGAGATTCGCCGCAGTATTCTCAATCAATTTATGTGTAATCATTTTGAAGAGCTGTATCAAAACGATGAAAATAACCTCCCAGAAACACTTTACGAATATATTAATACAGTCGCCAGAAATACACTGGATAAACTGAAATGTACACAATAAAAATAAGGAGATAGATAATATGAATGTATTTTTTTCAGAAACCAGATATGACCCCTCTGCATGCAAGATCACCCAGAATATTAATGAGTACGAGTATAGGGAAAATGAGTTGCCCAACTTTGTCAGAACAGCTGTAGAAAACTATACGGAAACCACATGGAACGATTTTGGTTTGACAACATACAAAGATCCAAAAGAGTACAGCTGTTATTCTGAAAACTCGAAAGGTCTTAGAATAGCACAGTTCTACTCTTCCGAAACAGACGTTTTCACAACTCTGACTTTCGATAAAACCGGTTTTCTGCTGAAAGAAGAAACATATTATCCAGAAGGCGGTTTTTCCATTTTGAAATTTGTGAAAGATGAACCCGGAAAAAGTAAGCTGATCGTAGGCGGTTCTATGCATATTGAACCGAACTTCGATGAAAAACTGTAAAAAGATGATGAGGATGTTTTGAAAATGTGATGCGGAGCTGTTATGGCTCCGCATTACTAATATCAATTTTGTTTTATGAAATAATTCATACAATAATTCCTGATAACAAGCTCCTTAATTTCACCTCTCCCATCACCATTGCAGTTGATTGCCCGTCTTGCCAAAACCTCCGTGATAAAATATCCAGTATACAGCTGACGAATAAAGTCCGTATTGGAATTGGAGAGCATAAACTTGATTCCTCTTGAAGTCAGCTCATCACAGCATTGTTTCAGCCTGATATGGTCATCTTTTGTAAAGCCGTATCTGGTGTAACCCGTAAAATTTGCTGTTTCGGATACTGGGTCATAGGGCGGGTCAAGATATACAAAAGAACCTGATGGCAAAGTTTTCAATACTTCCGAAAAATCCATCGATGTAAAGTATATATTTGCCGCATTGAAATACTGACTGACCGCACGAATGCCCTCAGCATTGACAAAATCAGGATTTTTGTATTTCCCATAGGAAACATTAAACTGTCCCTGACGATTCTCACGGTACAGACCGTTGAAACAAGTCTTATTCAGATAGATAAATCTTGCCGCCTGCTCCACTGCCGTTAATACTGCAAATCTCTCGGCATCTCTGTCAAATCCTCTGATTGTATAGTAGAACTCAGCTGTATTTTCGTAACTACTAAGCTCCGTAATCAGTGCCTCTGGGAAATGTTTGATAACATTGTATACATTCATCAGTCCCACATTAATATCATTCACATAAGCAACACCAGGCTGTATTCTGAATAACATTGCTCCGCCGCCAAGAAATGGCTCACAGTATGTAGTGATTTCTTCGGTCGGCATCAAAGATGTAAGCTGTCCCAGGAGCTGTGTTTTTCCGCCTGCCCACTTTAAAACGGGCGATATATTTTTGTCATACATCATCAACGACCTCCATTCAAACTTTTCTGCACTTTTCTATTCACATATTCTTCGACTGATTTCTTTGGAATTTTCCAGACCTTTCCGATTTTAAACGCATTGATTTCTCCGCTATTCAAAAGCGTGTAAAGCGTATTTTTACCGATGTTCAAAAACTCCATGACCTCTTCAAACCTCATGATTTCATTTTCCATGTCAAATGTTTCCTTTCTGATTTTTATAAGATTTTTTATCATCTTTTATTGTTATGTTAGGTCGATTATTAAAGAAAACAATAAAACTGTTTTCCATAATACTTTTTCTGTATCCGTATACGATTTTTACGAATTATTCCGCATTCTGAATCAACGATTTATCTCTATATTCAGCCTGTTCTACGGGAAATCCAGCGTAAACAATTACCGTACAATCTTCCCTCAGCAGTCTTGCACGCCCAACAGCCTGCTCCAACTGTGAGGAAATCATCCATGTCATAGATACCGACTTCATAATCTGGACTTTCTGCTGGATAGCTATATTGATTGTTTGAGTAAGTTGTATTGAATATATGGCACAGCAAATCTCCAAAAAAATATGCTGTTCTTTCATTAGCAATTTCCTCCCTGATAAAGAACAGTATTTGATTTTCATATTCTATATATCGCAAGCCGTAATGAACGACGGTGTTGAACAGCATATCACAGCCTGCATTCGATTGATAGTATCTGAGTGCTATCACTTGTTTCATGTTACATTCCACCTTTTGACTTTATTTTTTTACTGTTATAGTTGATTATATTTTTTATTACTTTGGCATGGATGATAATTTCGTCCATGCGTGGGGTCGGTGTTCGCATACCTTCCACTCACGGACAAAAAGAAAAAAAGTACAGTACGGGAAAAATGTACAATTACCTTAATATATATAAGGGTAATGTACAAAAATCCCTTGTTTTTGTTATTCTGTGGTGTTTGTCTCGGCGGAGCGAGACAAGAACACCATAGAAGAATGTATCAGTCACGCCATAATCTTAAATAACAATCATCTCCCAAAACTCTTCTTTGTACTGAGAGCATCACACCAGAGCATCTCGGAAACATAAAAAATGTTTGTAATCAATTGTAAATATAAACCGATACAGTTATATATCATAGTAGTGAATCTATGTCAGGTACTGATTTTACGAAAATGGTGAGACCACATAGATAAACGCCTTCGGGCGGAACATAGGAGCGTAACAAATCAGCAGGAGGTGAAACAATGTTCAACAACCAGCGTTATCTTACACGAGGAGTTCAGTCGGAAGTACCAATTGAACTTCAGCTTTTTATGTGGAGTTGTATTGACGGATTACCGGAAGAGCGAGATTATTTCCAGGTGTTCAAACTGGAAAATCTGAGCGGCATTCAGAAAATCACACACTTTTCAGAACAACCTACATATCGCAGGGAGTACCTTATCCCAACTGGCACCCCAATAACATCAAAGGTTTACATCATTGATAGTGACACATACTCAACTATGCTTTTAGCAGAAGAATATTAACCTAACACAAAGCCCTCTCGGTTTGATTCCGAGAGGGCAATTTTTATTTTACGGAGGAATTGAAATGGAAGAAAAAATCTATTGTTCTCACTGTGGAGAACTTATTGACACGAACGATTACGGCGAACTGGACGGTGAAATTTTATGCTCCGATTGCCTGGACGATTACACAACAGTCTGTGACTGCTGCGGTGCAAGAATCTGGAGTGAAGATGCAGAGGGCGATGATTACACCAGCCTTTGCAGACAATGCTACGACTACCACTACACTCGCTGTGAAGAATGCGATGCACTCATTCACAACGATGATGCTTATGAGTACGATGATGGATATTTTTGTCACGAATGCTATCAGAAACTCCGCAGAAACGCAGCAATCCACGAATACGGCTACAAACCTGAACCAATTTTCTATGGTGATTCTAATCGCTATTTCGGTGTTGAATTAGAAATCGACGGAGCAGGCAAGGACGATGAATATGCAGAAAAGCTCCTTGATATTGCTAATATGCAAGGTGAACACATATATATCAAAACCGATGGTTCGCTTGATGATGGTATGGAAATTGTAACTCACCCGATGTCGCTTGAATATCACAAGGATTTCTGCTGGGAAGACATTATGCATCATGCTGTAAGACTTGGCTACCGTTCTCACCAGACTTCAACCTGCGGACTTCATGTTCACGTCAACAGAGATTCGCTCGGTGAAAATCGTGAGGAGCAAGACGAAGTGATTTCAAGAATCCTGTATTTCGTAGAACATCACTGGAATGAAATGCTGAAATTTTCACGCCGTTCCGAGTATGCTATGAACCGCTGGGCAGCCAGATACGGCTATGAAAATTCACCTAAAGCTATCATGGACAAGGCTAAGAAAAACTATGGGCGATATGTTGCTGTGAACCTTTGCAACTACCATACAATCGAATTCAGACTTTTCAGGGGTACGCTCAAATACAATACACTTATTGCCACTTTGGAGCTGGTAAACAAAATTTGCGAACTTGCTGTTCTTATGGACGATGAAGAAATCGCAAAACTTTCATGGTCGGAATTTGTGGCAGGAATAACCGAACCTGAACTTATTCAGTACCTCAAGGAGAGGCAACTCTACATAAATGAAAAAGTTACAACAGAGGAGGAAATGTAATATGTGTGCATTATTCGGCTGGCTTGACTACAAGCATATTGTACCATACAAAGTCCTGAAAAAACTCACTCAGGCACTTGCAAATGCTGCAGAGGAACGTGGAACAGATGCCGCTGGAATCTCATATATCCGTGATGGAAAGGTTACAATCTTTAAACGTCCAAAACCTGCTCATAAAATACACTTTAATGCTCCTGATGGTACGACTGCAATTATGGGACACACTCGATTGACCACTCAGGGCAATCAGAAGTTTAATCAAAACAACCACCCATTTTTAGGTAATGCAGATAAAGATTTTGCATTTGCACATAATGGAGTTTTGTATAATGATTTTGAACTTCGCAAGGTAAATAATCTTCCTGATACTAACATCGAAACAGATAGTTATGTTGCAGTGCAGCTTATCGAACTGCAAGAAAAGCTGGACTTTAATAGTCTGAAAAATATGGCTGAAACCGTTCAGGGCAATTTCACTTTTACAGTTCTTGATGAAGAAAATTCACTTTACATCATCAAGGGCAGTAATCCTATGTACCTGCTGCATTTTGAAATACTGGGACTTTACGTTTACGCTTCTACGGAATCCATAATGAAAAAAACTTTGAAAAAAGTCAATATGCTGGGTTTTCCAAATGTAAAAATCGAAACTGCTAACGGCGATATTCTGAAAATTGACAGCATGGGAACTATTACTCGTTCTAAATTTGATAACAAAGAAGATTTCAGATATGCTTCATGGCTGAGATGCTACGATGACTGGGAGGACGATTACTATACTCAGCATGAACAGCTCCTTCTTGAAATGTGCAATTGCTACGGTGTTGATGAAGAAGATATCATTATGCTACTTGATTACGGCTACTCTGCCGATGAAATTGAGGATATGCTTTGCGATTACTCACTCATTACCGATACTGTTAAGGCTGTAAAAGGTGAAGAGGATTACGACGATTTCCTATGTGAAATCTGAATGTAATAAAATACAACCCACCTAACTATTCCATAAAAAATAGAAAGGTGGGTTCTCTTATGAGCGAAAACAAATTACCGGAATTTAAAAGCAATGATGAATTGCCGCTCACAATGAATGCAAGGGATGTGGCAGGATATCTCAATATCTCGCTATCTTGCGCATATCAGGTAATGAATGCAAACGGTTTTCCCGTATTGAAAATAGGCAAACGCCGTATTGTGACAAAGGAACATTTTCTTGAATGGCTTCAAAGTGCAAACGGCGATATTCTTTAATTTGGGAGGTGCTACGATGGCAAAGAAAGCAAATAATGAAGGTTCTATCCGAAGACGTCCCAACGGTACTTGGGAAGGGCGTTATTCGGATGGTGTTACATCAGAGGGCAAGCAGATTCAGCGTTCTGTATATGGCAGAACGAAGAAAGAGGTAACAGATAAACTGCATACGATTTTCTTCCAGAAACAGCAAGGTATTTATGTAACGCCTACAGTTGTAACAGTACAGATGTGGCTGGAGGAATGGCTGTACAACTACGCACATATTACTGTTCGTCCCTCAACCTATATTTCCTACGAGGGCTACATTTACAATCATATTATACCGGGGATTGGCAATTTGGTTCTGCAAAAACTTACACCGCCGCTTGTCCAAAATTTCTACAATGACAGATTCCTAAATGGCAGGACAGACGGCAAAGGCGGACTCAGTTCAAAGACACTTCGTAATATGCACAATATGTTTCATCAAGCGTTGGAGCAGGCAAAAATCAACGGACTTATCATGCACAATCCCAGTGATAACGTTATTATTCCGAAATCGCCAAAAAAGGAAATGCGTGTACTTTCTGTTGATGAGCAAATGCGTTTACTTAGTGTTATTCATCTGCACAGACTGGGCTTTGCTATTAAGTTTGATTTGGCTACAGGACTGCGTATTGGTGAGCTTTGTGCCTTGAAATGGACTGATTTGAATTATCAAAAGCAGACGGTCAAAATCAGTCGAACATTACAGCGTATAAAAACCAATCATCTGGAACGTGCGGAACTTGACGGCAGTGAGAGTATGACAATGGTCGTTGAAGGTGATGTTAAGACAAGCAGCGGCTTTCGTGAGATTCCGATTCCCGATAAAATCTGGTCGGAACTTATGCAGCATCAACAGAGGCAAAATCAAGAATATATTACATATGGCACTCCAATTCTGCCGGATGGATATATATTTGCTATGCCGCTTGGAACTTGTGTTGAACCAAGTACCATGCGGGATGCTCTGAATTTTCTATTGGCTGCTGCTGATATTGAGCATGCAAACTTTCATAGTCTGCGGCATACTTTTGCAACAAGAGCTGTGGAAAATGGTATTCCTATCAAAACGCTCAGTGATATTTTAGGACATTCGCAGGTGCAAATCACAATGGATTTGTATTGTCACTCCTCGCTTGACCATATGAGGGATAGTATGAATTTGATGATGGGTATGTTTTAAAAATTATGATGCGGAGCTGACACGGCTCCGCATTTAATATCACTTTTATTTTTTACAATAAAGTGCAAAAAACAAGTATAAAGACAGAGTGCAGGGGTCACACTCTGCCTAACTGCTATCTATATCGTAATATCACTGCTAAAACCTTTTTACGTTACCTCATATCCGAGCTGATTTAGTGCGTTCAGACAATCATAAACTGTCCGACGATCAATCTCTCTATCATACAGCAGTTTCATTTTTAACTTGATGTCCTTCATACTGAGTATATTCTCCGCATCAGAATACTCCCATAAAATTTGCAGCAGGCAGATAATATTTGCTTTTGATGACGGCATGACTTTCCTCCTGTTTTTCAAAATTTATCGCATACAAAATTATCTTCTGATTTCATTGTACTATTTTTTGTACAGTAAGTCAAAAAAATATGCAATAGAAAAAGAGTGCAAGATCTGTGAAAGCCTGCACTCTTAACTTACTATTACTTTTATCACATTTTTCTCCATTAGCCTGATAATAATCATATCATCAAGACCGGCATTGCAAATATCACATTCCTCATACGCTCTAAGATACGTTTTCAGCTTTAAAGCATTCAATGTATTATTGATACTATTTATAAATTGCGCCGTTCTTCTTTTATATCCAAAATCCCTAAGCAAATTCCTAAGTTTTATTTTACGGTAAGAAATCCCGGAATACATCAGCTGTAGCCAGATAAGCTTAAAGTATGCACCAAAGCAATCTATTTCTTTTTCTATATCAAATTCTGTCTGTGCCACTTCTAAAAGAATCAACTCTGTTTCCTGATATTCCCTATCATCAAGCTCGTAAATGCAAATCAGATTCATCACAGACTGTTTGAACAACAGGTAATCTTTTCTGTAATCCCATATAATCATATGATTATAATTTTCAAATAAGTCGGATAAAATCTCGTTTTCTCTTTTATGGGAAACATTTTCAAGGAACAAATATACTGCAATATCCTGCGGCATAAGCTTATACTTTGCCCATACCATCATTTATCACCTTTACGCATATTACATGTTCTACATAGCACCTGCAAATTCTCCTGAATTGTCAGACCGCCTTTTGCCATAGGAGTAATATGATCTACCTGCAAATAAATTCGTGTAGGAAATATTTCACCGCATCCGGCGCATACATAGTAACCGTCATCGTTTCTTGCAGCAGTATAGGCGTTTTCTTTGAGTTCAAGTCCGATTTTCGGATACGTTTCAATGATTTTTTGTAATGGAAATTGCTCAAGATCCCGAAGCTCAGCTTCACTCTTAGGTTCTGTTACTGCAATTGCAACATCACCGTCCAGCTTGTCAAGTTCCAGATCAATAAGTTTTTTAAAGAAATAAGGATTAGTATAATACACAGGTATCAGGCTGCCCTCTTCCTCCCAAAGATTTTGAATATAGGCATTTTTCTCACTTCTGCGCATATCCTCATCATAAATTTTCTTTGCAATTTCCGAAACATCCAGTTTTTTTCTATCCATATCATCGACAGTGATAAACAGAGGTTCAACCGCCTTTTGTGCATAAAATCGCAGAAGATGCACAATATCGTTACGATTACAGGAGGGTATCATATTTTTATCAAAATAACTATGAAAACAGTGTTCTGTCATATCCTCCAAAGTTCCCTCGGGAATGGTTTCATCCTCAATGCCATAATGCTCCATTAAATTTGGCAGATCTTTAATCAGGCTTTTGTAAGCAGTCTGAGTGCTGTTGTATACAAGTATCTGATGATTACACTCAAACGTTGACAGCACGTACATTCCAAGTGGAATCCGCTCAATAGCTGCAATACTGTCCAGCGCAGAAGTATCTACAGCAGAATCTGCCATAAGTGCGAATTCTTCTATTTTTGAAATTGCTATCAGCCGCAAATTATTATTTCTTGTTTCAATAACGGAATCTTTTTCATGATATTCTGCATCTGTAAGAGTTTCTGGATTTATCCATGCTATTTTATCATTCCAGTCATCCACAAAACTAACAATATATGCATCTTTCGTACCGCCGGCTTTCAGCCCCCGTAAAGCTCTTCCAACCATCTGCGTCATAAGAGTTGTGGAAACCGTAGGACGTGTAAGAAATACCGTATGTGTTTTCGGAAGATCAGTACCCTCAGTCAAAATATTGACATTGATAAGCACCTGTATCTCGCCTTTTCGATATTGTTCGATCTTGCGTTCATTGTCCGCATTGGAAACAGTGATACCTGTTATCATATCCTGAACTTCAGAAATAATAAACTCTGATTTAACTCCGTATTTCTTGCCTTTTTCATTAAAAAGCGCATTTAAGGCAATTGCATGATTTTTATTCAGTGCGAATACGATAGTTGGTCCGTATTTTTTATAATTGCTCAGATATTCATCTACAATGAATCTGTTACGTTCCTTACTGTCAGCGATATCATTTGCAATATCTTCGGGCAGTATATCCAGATTTTCTATGCTTTTCAGCGCCTTTATTCCCAAATGTTCTGTGAACTGTATTTTTGTGTCACAAGGCTTAAAAATCGGCGTTGCAAGAATGCCTTTTTTAATAAGAGCGTCAAGATCAGTTTTATATACGATATCGTCTGTAAAAACCTGCTTTAATGCACCTTGCTCGTCCTCAGAAGTACGGAACGGAGTTGCCGTAAGTCCAAGAAGCTTCATAGATTTTGTATGCTCTGAAACGTAATGAATAATTCTTTTGTAGGATTTTGCAACCGCATGATGTGCTTCGTCAATCACAAGATATATCTCCTCACCGTTCAGCCAGTCTCTCAGTCTGTCCAAACTGCGAACAATACTGTCTTTGCCTGCGATAATGATATTATCGGTCCTTTTGATATGTACAGGTTTGTCGTGCATACCTGAAATAATACGATAACTAAATACAGTGCGGTTCACCATATTATCTGTATAGGCATTTCGTGCAAAAGCTTCTGCAGCTTGTTCGAGAAGCAAATGTCTGTGGGCAAGCCAGAGTATTTTCTTTCCATTATCCACAGCGTTTCTTAGCAGCCAATATGCTGCTGTCAAAGTTTTTCCGCCGCCAGTAGGCAGTACAAGCAGAGTGCGAAAAACTTCCTTTTTATCCATAGCATCCAGTTTCTTTAATGCCTCTTCCTGATGCTCATAAAGCTGCCTGGGGTTTCTGCCATTTGCAGGCGTAATGGTTTGTGCGTTTATATTTTCTAACATAATTGGCATGTTTTTCACCTCAAATTCAATTTAGCCTATGAGAACGAGTGAGGATGCCCTCATAGGCTGTATAAGTGTTTGCTTTTAGAATTTAAACACTCTATAAGACTTATCCGTTTAAGAAGAGAAGTCCTAACAATGTTTAAACTGATTATATACCTTTTAAATCATCAAGATGCGAACCATAATCACATATCCAATTTGCCAATTCCTTGATTTTAATATTTTCGGTAAGATGTTTGCTTCCTTCTTCTGATGAGAAGAATACATTTATTTGAGTATTATGATAATAAACACAAAACGAAACATAAACTTCGCCGCTTGAACTACTTCCTTTTGAAAATACACAACTCGAAACGTCAATAGCTGATCTGTCAAACTTTATCCCAAATATCATTTTGAAGATTTCTTCAAACTTTTCAACGCAGTCAGCATCTGACTGTACAATGGCTGTTAAAGCTTCATTAGAAAAGTTTTCAGAAAAGTCGGAAACATCTGTGCTTATAAAAGTCAAATAAACTTTAACATCATCTTGTAATAATCCACACTCAACTATGTCTTTTCTTGGAATATATGAAGTTCTTACAGTATCGCATGTATAAGTAATGTTTTGAATTTGGTTATCAATATCCGTAACGCAGTATTCATAAGCTTCAAACTCATCATCAACCATTCTTTCAAACATATTCATATTATTTTATCTCCTGACATTTTTATAATTTCATTTGCATACTACCAATTCCTCAAGTGTTGATATCATTATATCATGTCAAGTGTACCATAAACAGTACTATGAATATTTTTAAGTATCATTTCCATACATTTTCGTTACTTCCAAAGCAAGATTCCTAACTTCATCTGCCACCCACTGCGGTGAAAGAATCAAAGCTCCTGCACCAAATCCGATTATCCATGAAAGAAAAGTCGGACTTACTGCCGCTTTAAAAGTTGCCTGAAAACATTCCGCATCTTCCGTTTCACGTAATATCACATTATCGCCAAAACGGTCGATTATAACGTTCAAATACGAGATATGAAATAAGGCTGTGATATGTTCAACTTCACCGTCAAACATAGAGAACATCGGCTTGACATACTCTGCCGCATTGAATTTTTCCTTTGGCATAATTCTTTTTTCTTTACTTATTTCAATATCGACCATCTTGTCCACACGGTAATGAACATAATCTTCATATTTATCATTATAAGAAATCAGATAATAATTCTCATTATCAAAGGTCAGTGCAAGAGGATTGGCAGAATATGGTTCGCCGTTTTTGCGGAAAACCTTTTCTCTTTTGATATTATAATCAAAGTATCGAAACGTGACTTTTCGATTTTCTGCAATTGCATTATGAAGTGTATCTACGTTGTAGAGAATACACTCATTCATGGCTTTTATCCGGTCATAGATGTATATTTGTCCAGAAAATTTGCGTGACTGCGGTTTGCTTGCAAGCTGTTTCAGTCTTTTTATGATGGATTCACTTTTCTTTTTTGTTATGAATTTGGAAGACTGTATGCTGTCAATGAGAATTTTAAGTTCCGATGTTTCAAAAAGTCTGGAACCTAAAAAGTATTCGCAGGTCTTACTCTTTCGCATAACGATATCTATTCCAAAATCTTGCAGAGTTCGGATATCATCATAGATAGAACGCCTTGCAGCTGAAATTCCGTTCTGTTCCAGCTTGTCAATCATCTGATTTACGGTGAGAGTATGTTCTTCGTCAGTTTCTTCGTAGAAGAACTTCAAAAGATACAGGAGTTTTTGTTTCTGGTTTTCGGATTTTGGCATATTATGCACTTCCTGACTTAACAAATCTTTATTTAACTTTATATCAATATTCCCTCAAAATAATCCATCTCATGCTGAATAATTTGCGTCTCAAAGTCCTTGAATGTCTGCTTTTTCTTTTTGAAATTTTTATCAAAATATTCTACTACAATAATAAGAACGTTTTGCAGAACGCTGTCCAAATAGTGACAAGCACACTTCTTCTACATTATAACACTGCTTAGAATGGTCTACGATCTTTGGATTTTTAATGATTATTTTTATTATATCATATTTTTCCTGTATAAGCAACAAAATGCGAAGCTGTAGATTTAAGCTCCACATTTTATAATAAATATTCTTATCACTCGAAAAAATCTCTGTAAATCTATCAAAATTAAGCCATATCGAAATCCCGTAAGGGTATGGTAAGGGTATGGAATCATGTTTTTATTCATATGGACAAAAAAATATCCTCGCAAACAACGTGTTTGCGAGGATTTCTGGTTGCGGCGAGAGGATTTGAACCCCTGACCTTCGGGTTATGAGCCCGACGAGCTACCTAGCTGCTCCACACCGCGATATAATTTTCATTGCCTTACGACTTAATTATTATATCATAACATAATGTAGAAGTCAACCCCTTTTTATATATTTTTTTGTTTTAACAATACATTTTATTATTCTTCATCCATAAAACGGAAATTTTGAGGAAGCACCGATTAAATTCAGTGCTTCCCTAATTGTTCATAGGAACAGTTCAAAATTCTGCTCATATAATCGTAAAATCAATTCTGAACATTACAAAATCCATACATAATGGAGCAGCTTTACAAATGCTTTATCAATCAGACGTATATCCCATATTAAAAGTTAAGAAAATAGGAAAACTGCTTTGGAAATGGTTAATTCGCCGAAAAGGAATTCATAGAATTGAATGTTTTCCAAAAAATAAACAGTTTTTAAGCAGATTTTAAATAGTCAGTTCAAATCCTCCGACGGGACGTATATTAAGGATGATACAGCTTTTTTCACCGAAAATCCGGTTCATTTCCGCCGAATAAGCTTCCGCCATATAGACCGGAACAAATGCCTGAATCGTGCCTGCAAATCCTCCTCCATGTACTCTAACTGCACCGCAGCCGTTCAGTGCTCTTTTACTCAGCATAATGGCAATGGGAATTTCCTGAAATTCCGGTTTCTGAGGGACAAAAAGATTCTGAAGCAAATTCGCAGAAGAATCGCCCGATTCATTCACAAGCGAGAAAAACTCCTCTGTATTGCCGCATTCAAGAGCCTCTTTTTCTAAACCGGCTCTTTTGTTTTCGTCAAAGAAATGAGCAGCTCTGAGAATCTCTCTGTCATTACATAGTTTTCTTAATTCAGGTAATTTCTCATAGAACATCTCCTCTTCAACATCGCTCAGAACCTTTCCTCCAAGCTCAACAGCAACGTGTTTCATTTCCGCCGCAACAGAACTGTATTCCCCACTAAGTTCTGAATGATCGCCCTTTGTATCGGTAATACAGATACAATATCCGGAACTTTCAAAATCATATCTTATTGGAACAATATACGGTTCGGTCGAATTTTTAAAATCAATAAAAACAAATCCGCCTACCGAACTGACCATTTGATCCATAAGACCGCTCGCCTTTCCAAAATAAACATTTTCCGCATACTGACCTATTTTCGCAATTTCAACCGCACCCATTCTGCCGTTATTATAATATCTGTCGATAATCGTTCCGATAAGAACCTCAAATGCCGCCGAGGAAGATAATCCGCTGCCGGAAATAACTTCTGATGTTGTATATGCATCAAAACCGCCTATTTTAATTCCGGACTGTATAAACTTTGATGCAATTCCTCTTATAATAGAAGCAGAAGTTCCCTTCTCCTCATCATGTACAGAAAGATCATCAAGAGATATCTCATCTTTTGGAAATCCTTCTGACTTTATTCTGATAACCCCTTCATCATGAAAAGAAACAATAGCAATAACATCAATGTCAACCGCAGCTGCAATAACACATCCGTTCTGATGATCGGTATGGTTTCCGCCTATTTCAGTTCTTCCCGGAGCAGAAAAAACGCCTATATCTCCGCATTCAGGATAAAGCCTTGAAAAATTTTCAGCCGCTGACAAATATCGTGCTTTTTGTTTTAACATAACTTTTTCAGAGGAGCCGTAAAGCATACGAAATTGCTCATCGAAGGCTCCCGAAGAAATTCTGTTTATAAATTCATTGATAACCATAAAAAACTCCATTCCTTTATAAATTCTAATTACATTATATAACATTACAAAAGAAAAATCTATACTATTTTTAAAAAAATATTATAAGCTAAGAAAATATTTTTTTAGCTAACTATTGACTTTAAATTTAGAAAATGTTATAATAAAATCAACAATATTATTAAAGGCAACACCGCACAAGGATTGTGACGAAGATGTGCAGCCGATTTTTTCGTCAGGCTGCATAAAAATCTCGCAGGCATACTATCATACATATGTCAAGTGATTTTTGTGTAAGGTGACGGAAAAAGCGCAAACAGATTCGTTACAAAGCCGTTAGGCGGTCTTTGTTCGGTGTTTCCTAAGGCAAAGGAGAACAAGATCATGTCTGAAATAAAAATAATTGGCAGCCCTCTCCCGAATATTCCCTGGCAGAATAAACCCAACAGCTGTACTGCTCCGATGTGGAGATACAGCGAAAATCCGATTATCAACCGCAATCCGCTCCCCAATGTAGCACGTATTTTCAACAGCGCTGTTATGCCATATGGAAACGGCTTTATAGGAGTTTTCCGAGGTGAACAGCGTAATGGTATTCCCCATATTTACCTTGGCAGAAGCAATGATGCTGTCCATTGGAAATTTGACGAAGAGAAGATTCCCTTTACCGACCAGAACGGCGAACCGTTTATGCCTATTTACGCTTATGATCCACGTCTTGTCAAAGTTGAAGAAAAATACTATATTATGTGGTGTCAGGACGCATACGGTCCGACGATTGGAATCGCTGAGACGACTGATTTCAAAACTTTTAAGCGCATTGAAAATCCTTTCCTTCCATATAACCGCAACGCTGTTCTTTTTCCAAGAAAAATAAACGGAAATTTTGTAATGCTCTCCCGTCCATGCGATACGGGGCATACTGCTTTCGGCGATATTTTCTTATCTGAAAGCAAAGACATGGAATTCTGGGGACGTCATCGCCACGTTATGGGAAATTCCGGAAACTGGTGGGAAAACCTTAAAATAGGCGGCGGAGCTGCTCCTATCGAAACCGACAAAGGCTGGCTTCTGTTTTATCATGGAGTTGTAAACACCTGCAACGGATATGTTTACAGCATAGGCGCTGCTATTCTCGATATCAACGAACCCTCAAAAGTTCTCCACCGCTGTTCAAACTACGTTCTGACTCCCGAAGAATGGTATGAAGAACGTGGCTTTGTACCAAATGTCTGCTTCCCATGCGCAGCGCTGACTGATTCCGAAACAGGAAAAATAGCCGTTTATTACGGATGTGCCGACACCTACGTTGGAGTGGCATTCACCACCATACAGGAAATCTGGGACTATATTCTCAAATACGATCAGCTCAGTGAAACTGATAAAGAAGAAGGAAAAAGGTAAAATTCATACAGGGCAACAGCATTTACTTTTTATTATTGTTTATCAAGCGGACTTTGATTCTTTAATTCCTTGCTGAACAGTGTATTTCTGTCTGAGCATCCTGCCCTAATCCTTACGGATACCATTTATGGGTATCCGTAAGGATTAATATCGGGCTGCCAAAGGGACTGTACGTCCCTTTGACAGGGATTCAAGGGGAGAGCGTCCCCTTTATGATTAACAGAAAAAGTAAATGCTGTTGCCGTAAAGATTTTTAAATCAAATTCTGAATGCTCATCTTATAAGCCCTATAGACGCCGCTCCGAACATATCCGAAAGCTCGTTGAAACTTTCGTGGGATATATCAATACTAAGACGATTTTTTGGCATAAGAGTTTTTTTAAGATCTGTGAAATAGAAGCAAATCGGAACCGAACCGTGAAAACGGTTGCAAAGATTTATTAATTCCGAGGCAGCAGAAGCTTTTTCAGAACTTATTTTTATACAAAGCTTCATATTGCCGATAAGACGTCCGAATTCGCTTTCTTCTGCAATAGAACTGCAAATTACGGTAATGCTTTCATCCTTAACAGATATTTTTCCGGTTATGAGAAGAATATTATCCTCTGTCAGTCTTGCGGCAGTTACAGAATACAGGTCAGGAAAAACAACGGCTTCAATCTCTCCCGTTTCATCTGCCAACGATAAAAAGCACATCTTATCATTTTTCTTTGTTACATGATTTTTCTTGCTCTGTACACTGCACAGAAGTTTTACCGTATCGCCATCTTTCAAACCGGAATTTTCTGAAACCACGCTGCTCACGCTTCTTGTGTGCATAAGAGAAGCTATATATGCATATTCCGAAAGCGGACTTCCGCTTAAATACATTCCTGCCGCTTCTTTTTCCATTGCAAGAAGCTTTTTTGAATTGTAATCCGGCATATACGGAATTTTTATATTCATATCCTGCGTCTGATCGGATTCAAGAAAATTGAGCTGTCCCTCTATAACTCCTCTTGAGCCGCTTGCAACTTTTTCAAGGATCATTTCATAATGATCGAGCATCTGTCTGCGGTTAAGTCCAAGACCGTCGAAAGCTCCTGCTTTTATAAGATTTTCCAGAGCTTTTTTGTTCAGATCACGTCCCTCGAGTCTTTCACAGAAATCCTGCAAACTCCTGAAGCTTCCATGCATAAGCCTGTCCGCAATTATTCTGTCCGCAAGACCGCTTCCGGCATTTTTAATTGCGAGAAGACCAAAGTACATCTTATTGCCGCTGTATGTGAAGCCTTTCATGCTCTTGTTTATATCCGGACGCATAATTTCTATACCTCCGGCACGGCATGAATTGATATATTCCGCAAGCTTTCCGGCGCTGGACATAACGCTCGACATAAGAGCCGCCATATAAATTCCCTTATAGTGATATTTAAGGTAAGCCGTCTGATATGCAAGATACGCATATGCGGCGGCGTGGGATTTATTGAACGCATACGATGCAAAGCTCACCATTTCGTCAAAAACGGAATTTGCGATATTTTCAGAAATTCCATTGTCCGCAGCTCCGCTTACAAAGCTTTCACGCTCTTTCAGCATAACATCGTGTTTTTTCTTAGCCATTGCTCTTCTTACAATATCCGCATGACCGTACGAATACCCCGCAAGACTGCGGCAGATTTCCATAACCTGCTCCTGATAAACCATTACGCCATAGGTATCTTCAAGGATATTTTTCAGCAGCGGATGCTTGTAAACGACTTTTTCAGGATGTTTCTTATTTTCGATATAAACAGGTATCGACTTCATTGGTCCGGGACGGTAAAGCGAAAGTATCACTATCAAGTCTTCAAGTCTTTCCGGAGCAAGTTCGATCAGCCGCTGAGTCATCCCGTCGCTCTCAAACTGGAAAACTCCTGATGTATCGCCTGATGAAAGCATTGCATATACATCCGGATCGTCAACAGGTATTGAATTTATATCAAAATCCGGCTCTGTTCTTCGGATTTCATTTACAGCGTCACGGATTATAGTAAGATTTCTCAAACCGAGAAAGTCCATTTTAAGAAGCCCGAGAGATTCAAGAACGGTCATTGTATACTGAGTAACAAGAGTTTCATCATTTAACTGAAGAGGTACAATGTCGCTGAGCGGAACGGCTGAAATCACCACTCCAGCCGCATGAGTTGAAGCGTGTCTGGGCATCCCCTCAAGCTGTCTTGCAAGATCGATAAGTTTTTTTACCGATCTGTCTGAACGGTAAAGCTGAGTAAGCTCCTCCGACTCTGCAAGAGCTTCGTCAAGCTTAGCTCTCGGATCGATCTGCTTTGCAACTTTATCACAAATCTGATAAGAAAGACCCAAAACTCTTCCTACGTCACGAACCGCAGCCCTTGCTTTCAGGGTATCGAAAGCTATTATTTCAGAAACAAACTCCTCGCCGTATTTACGAACAACGTAGTCCTTAACACGCTGCCTGCCCTCGATACAGAAATCAATATCGAAATCCGGCATACTCACACGTTCAGGATTAAGAAAACGTTCAAAAAGAAGATTGAACTTTATAGGATCAATTCCCGTTATCCCTATGCAATATGCGCAAAGACTTCCTGCTCCCGAACCTCTTCCCGGTCCGACAGGAATATTATTTTCCCTCGCATAGCGGATAAAATCCCATACGATAAGATAATAATCCGTATATCCCATTTTAGTAATTACCGAAAGCTCATACTCCATACGGCCGGTAACTTCGTCAGACGGCTCTGCTCCGTATTTTTCATACATACCTCTGCGGCAAAGCTCTCTGAAATATGCATCATTATCGGTTATACCGTTTACGGTGAACTTTGGCAGCTTTATATTGCCGAATTCAAATTCAACATTACATCTTTCCGCTATCAGGGAGGTATTGCTTACAGCTTCTTCATGTCCCTTGAAAAGAGCGGCCATCTCGTCTGCCGATTTCAGATAAAATTCATTTGTTTCAAAGCTCATTCCGTTCGGCTCTTCAAGAGTTTTTCCGGTTTGAATGCAAAGGAGAACGTTCTGCATTTCCGAATCGCTTTTGCTTATATAATGACAGTCATTTGAAGCGGCAAGAGGTATTCCCGTTTCCGCAGAAAGACGGTAAAGAAGCGGCAGAACTTTAAGTTCCTGCTGAATTCCATGATTCTGAACCTCGATAAAAAAGTTATCCTTACCAAAAATTTCACGGTATTCAAGAGCGACCGATTTCGCTCCCTCATAATTTCCCATTGAGATAAGACGTGGGATCTCTCCGGCAAGACAAGCTGACATACAGATAAGTCCGCTGTGGTATTTTTTCAGGAGTTCTTTATCGACTCTCGGCTTATTATAGAATCCTTTAACGCTTGCTATTGAAACAAGCTTCACAAGATTGCGGTAACCCTCGTTGTTCTCACAAAGAAGAATCAGATGATACGGCGATGAATCAATTTTTGGTTCTTTATCAAGATGAGTTCTCGGAGCAACATAAACTTCGCAGCCGATTATTGGTTTTATGCCGGATTTTTTTGCTTCATTCCAGAATTCGACTGCTCCGTACATATTTCCGTGATCTGTTATCGCTGCCGCAGTCTGCCCTAAATCTTTTACACGTTTAAAAAGCTCTCCTATCCTGCAAGCTCCGTCGAGAAGACTGTATTCAGTGTGAATGTGAAGATTTACAAATTCGTCATTTCTCATTTTCAGCGCCTCCTGCACGAATCTCGTCGGCAATTGCAGCAATTTTTTTAAAGCGGTGGTTCACTCCTGAACGGCTCAGCGGAACAGAAAGGCTTTCGCCGATCTCCTGCAGACTCATGTCGATATTTTCAAGACGAAGCTCTGCAATCTCACGAAGCTCATCAGGCAGACTTTCAAGTCCGTTTGTTTGTGAAATAAGCTTTATATCGTCGACCTGCTTCATTGCAGCTTTAACTACCTTATCAATGTTTGCCGCATCGCAGTTTGCAATCCTATTTGCCTTATTGCGGACATCCTTATATATTTTAACGTTCATCAGCTCCAGCGTGCACTGCTGAGCTCCGATAAAAGTAAGCGTATCTTCGATAGACTCGCTGCCCTTGATATAAACGATATACTGCCCTCTTCTTACGGCGATCTTTGCAGTCACTCCGATATCTCTGAGAAGCATTGCAAGCTCGTTTGCGATTTTTTCTTCCGGAACCGTAAATTCAAGGTGGTATTCCTTTGAAGGATCATTGACGCTTCCGCAGGCGATAAAAATTCCTGCTGTAAAAACTCCGAGACTATTGGTTGCAATAATCTCGGAATTAATAGTTCTCTCGGAAGTTTCAATCTTATATTTTCTGAAAACGTCTCCGATAACCGAGGCGTTTTCAATGTCAAATCTGTAAAGAACCGTACCGTTTCTTCTTAAATTCTCACAGCACTCCGGTTCAATATGAAAAACGTTTTTAAAAAGTCCTCCGAAAATTTCCGCAGACGTCTTGCTTTCGGTCTGAAAGCAGATTTTCTCTTTGGAAAGAATCTTGCTGAAAAGCAAAATTCCATAGAGACAGGCAAAACGTTTATCCTTATCATTTACAGACGAACGGATTTCATTTTTAACATCATTCGAGAAAGATATATAAATCCACTCCTATCAGAACTTTTTATCTTTTGTTATATCACGGTGATATTTCTGAACTCTGTAATCCTTTTCACTTAAATGTTTAGCCATAAGCTCAGCAAAGGTAACGGAACGATGTTTTCCGCCGGTACATCCGAAAGCGATAACAAGCTGACTTTTACCCTCGTGAACATAAAGCGGAATCAGATAATCTATAAGATCGATAAGCTTATCAAAAAGTTCCTTAGACTGAGAAAATCCCATAACATAGTCCCTTACACAGCTTTCGCATCCGGTATGATTACGAAGATTTTCTATGTAATAGGGATTGGGCAGACACCTTACATCAAAAACAAGATCGCAGTCGGTTGAAACACCGTATTTGAACCCGAACGACATTACCTTAATGAGAAGGGAATCCGAGCTTTTTTCAAGGAATATAGCCTTTATCTGCTCTTTAAGCTGAGAAGCTGTAAGAGAAGTTGTTTCTATGTAATAATCTGCAATTTCTCTGAGCTGTGAAAGCTGCTGCCATTCATAGGCGATCGCTTCGTGAATATTTCCGTTGAATTTTTCCTGCAAAGGATGCTTGCGGCGTGTTTCCTTATATCTCATCATAAGAACATCATGGCTTGCTTCAATAAAAAGAACCTTTACATCAACATCCTTATCGTCCTTGAGATACTGCCATGAACGGAAAATCTCGGCAAACATATCTCCTGTTCTGATATCTACTGCTACGGCTACCTTGGTTATCTCAGTTTCCGACTGACGGCAGAGATCAACGAATTTTGAAATAAGTTTCGGAGGAATATTGTCGATACAATAATATCCTATGTCTTCCATAACGTCCATAACGCTTGATTTTCCTGCGCCGGACATACCTGTTACAATTAAAAGCTGCATAAAAGCCTCCATTCCCTATGATTTCAAACAAAATCCTAACGTAGTATTATCGGTTCAAGTTCAAGTGTGTAACCTGTTTTTTCTTTTACGATTTCTGTGACTTTTGAACACAGCTCAAGAACGTCCGCACAGGTCGCATAGCCCTTGTTTATCACAAATCCGCCGTGTTTTTCGCTTACCATAGCGCCGCCGCAGGTCATTCCCTTTAAACCGCACTGATCTATAAGCAGAGAAGCGTAGCTCCCCTCAGGCCGTTTGAAGGTGCTTCCTGCACTCGGATATTCAAGCGGCTGCTTAGAGCTTCTTTTAGCCATACATTCGTTCATAGCATTTTTTATCTCATCGGCATTTCCTTCGGAAAGCTCCATTGTCACAGAAAGTATCACAAATGAAGAATCCGAAAAAATGCTGTGACGATATGAAAGCTGCATATCTTCGTTTGTTATAGTACGGATATTGCAATCGGCGTCGAGATATTCAGCCGAAACGACAACGTCTTTCATCTCACTGCCGTATGCTCCGGCATTCATATAAAGCGCTCCGCCGACTGTTCCGGGAATGCCGAAAAGGTTCTCCATTCCGCTTAAAGAAGCCTGCTGGGCATGAACGCAGGCTGAAGCGAGAAGCGCTCCCGCCTCACATCGAATAGTATTCCCCTCCTGCTTTATATCGGCAAAATCTCCTCCGAACAACAGAATCACTCCGTCGAAGCCCTCGTCGGCAGCAATAATATTGCTTCCTCTTCCGATGATGCCGTAACGAACATTGTTCCGCTTCATATATTTTATCAGTTCAACTGCGGAATTTGCAGAATTGACGCTTATAAGCGCTCTGCACGGACCTCCGAAACGAAAAGTGATATATTCGCTTAACGAACATTCCGGGGTTATCCGGCATCCAAGCTGTTTACACAGCTGAGTAAGTTCATCTGTATTGATCATTATGTTCCTCCAAAAGTTAATAGTTAGATATGTAATTCAACTTCCGGATCAGAATGCTTCATAATCACGGACAACTTCTTTGGCGTCAGACTCCATTCCAAGTCTGTTAAGAAGCTCCTGAGCAGCGTTGTAGCCCATTTTTTTCTGTCTGTTGTTCATAGCGGCAACTTCAAGGATAACCGCAAGGTTTCGTCCCGGCTTTACAGGAATCGTAAGAGACGGAACCTTTACTCCAAGAAGCGACACAAATTCCGTATCAACGCCCATTCTGTCGTAAATTTTCTCAGGATTCCACTGTTCAAGTTCTACGACAAGATCGAGCTTTTCGGTCATTTTAACAGCTCCGATACCAAAAAGGCGGCGGGCATTTATAATTCCGATACCTCTTAATTCAAGGAAGTGACGGATATTATCCGGCGAGCTTCCGACAAGGCTTATATTCGACACTTTCCGTATCTCAACAGCGTCGTCGGCAACGAGACGATGACCTCTTTTAACAAGCTCGATAGCCGTTTCGCTTTTTCCAACTCCCGATTCGCCTGTTATAAAAACTCCCTCGCCGTAGATCTCGATAAGTACGCCATGACGTGTTATTCTCGGAGCCAGCGTAAGATTGAGATATGCGATAAGTCCCGACATAAAATTAGAAGTGCTTTCCTTGCTTCTTAAAAGAGGAACCTCATACTCTTTTGCAAGCTCAAGCATTTCAGCAAAATACGGAAGTTCTCGTGTAATTATTAGAGCCGGTATTCTTTGCGAAAAAAGAAGCTGGAGTCTTTCTCTTCTTGTTTTTTCATCAATTGTTGAAAGATATGCAAACTCCATTTTACCTATGATCTGTATGCGTTCGGGATTAAAATATTCATAAAAACCCATAAGCTGCAAGCCTGGTCTGTTTACATCGTTTTCATCGATCATAACATCGTTTGCGTCCTTATGAATATAAATAACCTCAAGTTTAAACTCGTCTATTACTCTCTGAAGAGATACCTTAAAATTTTCAGCCATTTTTTTCTCCGTTCTCCGGCTTCAGCCGGAATTTAAGATTTATTATCCTATTACAAATGATTTATAGCCCTTTTCAGCCAGTTTATCCCTTGCTTCCAGAATCTCGGACATATTTGCGGAATCGCCTGAAATTCTCACAGCAACATTGAAATCAGCAAGAGAATCCTCAACCATATCAACAGCCTTTATTGCCTTATCGGAAGCCGTTCCCGTGAACTCGTAAACAGTATCCTTGGAATAAACTCCGCTGCCGAGTTCATCGAGGTCAATATTAAGGATCACGGTCTTAACGTTCAGAAGCATGGGCTGCAAAATATCGTTATTGCCCTTTATAAGCTCTGCTGCCGAAACCTCGATAAACATTACCGAACCATTAGAAATGATCTTATCGTTAAAAAGATTTGCCGCAGAGGTCATTGCTCTCGCTCTGCCTCCGGATGCAAGCTCCGGATCGAGCATATCAAGATCAGACTGACGAAAATTCGGGAAAACAAAATCAGAACACACGATCTTTTCAAATCCCGAAGAAGAAACTTCACTGACGATATCAGAAATATAATTCAGTGAGACCTGAGAATACGGCGTAGACCAGGGCTTTCCTCCGGCATTGTAATCGTCGTCTATCCATTGCTCATCGGTATTATAAGTACGATAACCGGCGTTTCTGTCGATAACTGGAAGAAGATTATCATTGAAAGTGCTTACGATCGCAGCAGGCTTATATCCGGCATTTTTGATTGCCGCCGCTATTTCCTGCAAAGTAAGCATATTCTGAAAAGCCTGCGCACCTGAAGCGTAATTAACAGAGCTTGAATAATAAATTCCGCCGCCGCTCACTTTCAAAGGAACTTCGATATATTCAATATTTTGTCCGGTCGGAAGCCGATCGAGCGCAAGCTTCAGCGTATCGGAATTAATAAGATCAGATTCTTTTAATGCCGCCGCCATGTAAGTTTCAAAATTAATATTCTGGTGAATATAGGAATTTTCCGGATCGGCATTATCGGTAATTATTCCGTTCGCAAGAGAATTTTCCTCTTCCGAGGTTGTTGCCTGCGTCGAAACAGAGGTATCCTGATCGCCTTTTTTCTTACTATAATTGATTATCGGTTCAGCAACACTGTATCCGATAAAACCGATTCCGCCTATGAGAAGGATCGAAAGACCAACTGAAAACGCTTTTCCCACAGGACTTTTTCCGTAATAATTTTTTTCTTTGGTCTTATAGATTTTCCTTCCTTTGTTTTTTATTTTCATTTTTATCTCCCACTTACAGTTTTACGAATTCTCTATTTCAGCGTATAAACTGCCATTGATATAATTCCAAGATATACAAGCATAGCCGGAAATCCTCGGAATGAAGCCGGAACCTTTGCGGAATTAAGCTTTCGGTAAGCTGCCGTAAGAATAAGCGAAGCCAAAATAAAGCCAAATCCTGCTTCAAGACCTGCCGCAGCGTAGCTTTTCAGATTCATAAAAGAAGAATCGCCAGCCGCCCTATGGTTTATTGTAAAAAGAGTTCCCATAACAGCGCAGTTAAAAGCGGATATGTGTATATATTTTCTTGATTTTTCAAATTTTTCTCTGCTGATAAAAAAAAGTGCAGAAAGAAAAATCACATATAGTATTCCAATCAAAGCCGTGTAAATAAGCAGTCTGAGGTCGGAATATTTTTCCGGAAGCAGTCTATCCGCAAAATACGCTCCTATTGAACCAAAAACAGTAAAAACAGTGATAACAAAAGCTGTTCTTAAAAGATTTCTTCTGCTGTTTGCAGCTATGAACAGCGTACTTGTTCCAAGCGCCTGAGTGAGTATCAGATTTGCTGCAAGCAGCGCAATAAAATCATTTATCAGAAACATCTGCCCCACCTCTTTTATCATTATAATTACGATACGCAGCCGCTCTTATTTTTCGATAAACTCCGCACATTATGCCGAGGAAAATGAATCCGCCAAAAGGCTGTGAAAGTCCGCTTATAGTAGTATCAATATCCACGATCTTACCGTTTATAGTACCAAATGCAAAAAGCTCACGGATAAAGCCTGTTATCAGCATAACAGCATCGAATCCAAGAATATAGAAAAATAGTGAAGCGGTCATTTTTCCACGTTTCATGCGGAATAATTTTGCTTCCGACTGAAAAACGATCAGCGAATTTACAGCAAGCAAAGGATAATATATCCCTATCCTTGTTATTGAATCCGGAAAGAACTCACTCGCCGCCATTCTGACCGGTATATAGACGATCGACGATATGAGCGCATAAATTATAACTTTTAATGCATACGGTATCTTTCTCGGCACAAAGGATGAGATAAAAACCGATAAAAATGTTATGGAATTAAAGGCATAGATCAGCGCTTCGGCGTTTTTCAGCGTATTTCCGCAAACAATTACCGGTGAAATCACCATAAGCGATGAAAGAACGATATTTTCTCCTAAGATTCCGGCAAAAACTGTAGATTTCCGGTTATTCATTCCGAATCAGCCTCCTTTCCGTCAGCGTCATCAGATTCAGGCTCAGGACTAAGATCGCTTTCATATGCAAGCTCGATTTTCTTTTCGAGATTTTTTAATCCAAGGGCAACAGGAGTGAACAAAACCGAAATTATAATTATAACGTTTTCTTTTGCCGTTGTAAGCAATACTATATAAGAGAAAACCGCTATAAACAGTCCATAAAAAAATGCATAATACTCTCGCTGCGGAGCTATTCTTTTATCGGAAATAATATAAATCGCCGCAAAAAGCACCATATTGGTCACAAGCGAATATTTAACGCTGTCGGCAGCGGTTAACGAAGCAGAAACAGGCATAATATAGGCAAGAAATCCTGTACCGAAAATTGTTCCGATAAAAGCTCCGGCGGAAATATCTCTGCGGAAGATAAGTATAACAGCCGCAACTATCAAAAGGAGAATGCTTGCCGATCCGGCAGCTCCGCTGAAATTACCGAGTAATATTTCAAAATCCGTATAATCCATTTTTCCTGTTGTGTTGTAAACATAAGAAGCGGAGCTTACAAGTTTTTCAGGGGTATCAAACAGTCCTGTTCTGACATGAGGCTCGGGATAAAGAAGCAATTTTTTCCCCCATGATGCAAGCATGAAAACATATGCCGCCGCTGCCGGTGAAAAAATCATATTTTTTCTTCCGCCGAAAATATTTTTCGCTGCCGTAACCGCAAATACACAAGCAATTACTGCTATTTTATAGTCCATGACCGAAGGCATCATGAGAGAAATTATCAAAGCATCAGAAGTACACATAAGATCATCCGCAGTAAAATTTTTATGCATAAGTCTCAAACTTATCATCTCTGTTAAAAGAGAAACCGCTGCGCAGATTCCTCCGAGGGCGAGCGAACGTATGCCATAATAAAAATAAGCCATAAGCTCTAAAGCAAGAAGAGTTATAGTTATATCTATCCAGACAAGACGCTCTTTTCGGGCTTTTTTCAGCATGATCCTGCGCTCCTCAGCTTTTCGGCAGCCTCGGTCATATTTTCAGCTTTAAAAAGATAGCTGCCCGAAACAAGCACATTTGCTCCGGCGTCAATGACGTCTTTTGCTGTCGAAGCGTTTATTCCGCCGTCAACCTGCAAATACGTATCAAGCCCGAGTTCTTCGATTTTTTCACGGATTTTTTTAACTTTGTCGACTGTTTCATAAATAAAACTCTGACCTCCGAATCCCGGTTCAACAGTCATAACAAGGACCATATCCAACTCCTGAAGATACGGAAATACCTCCTCGGCTGGAGTCGCAGGCTTTATTGCAAGAGCAGCTTTTGCTCCGGCGGATTTTATTGCCTTTATCGTTTCCGAAACACTGCCCCCACTTTCAGCATGAAACGAAATATAATCCGCTCCGCAGACTGCAAATCGCTTGGCATATTTAAGCGGATCTGTTATCATCAGATGAACATCGAGTATCAATCCGGTTTTCTTTCTGACCTGTTCCAGAATCGGAAGGCCATATGTTATATTGTTCACGAAAACACCGTCCATAACATCGAAATGCAGCATTTCTATACCGCTGTTTTCAAGCTTTTTTATTTCCGTTTCAAGATTCAGCATATCTGCGCTAAGCACGGACGCCGATACCATATTTTTCAATTTACCACTTCTTCCTTAGCTTTGCACTTCAAATATTTTATACACTTTTTATTATATAATATTTCTTCAATTTCGTCAATATGCTAAAATTGTTTTTTCTTTTATTTTTATCTATAGACACAGAAAAAGCCACCTGATGTTCAAGTTCATCAAATGGCTTTTATACTCGCCTCTATTACAAAATACCATATCATTCGGCAAAAATTCTGTCATTCTACGTCGTAAATCCTCGACGTGCGACAGCACATCCTGCGGTTTACTCCTTGTATGACAAAATTTTATCTTGAAATATATTGGGCATTTTGCAACAGAGGCGAGTATATCGGGATTAAATTTTACTTATAAACGAATCCTACATAGAATATTGTTCAAGCTCTCTAACATACTATTTTATATCATTTTTTCCGGAGGTATGTATTTATGCTGCTTGAACTTCTCAGAAATTTCTTTTTTTTCGCTCTTCATGTTGAAAATAACACGGTTTTTCCAAAGCCGCTTTCCAAAAAAGAAGAGGAAGAATGCTTTTTAAAAATGTCAGATGGAGATAAGAATGCAAAAAATATGCTTATTGAACATAACCTCAGACTCGTTGCCCATATCGCTAAAAAATATTCAGCCAGCCTATCCGATCAGGATGAGCTTATCTCTATCGGTACGATAGGTCTGATAAAAGCTGTTTCTACTTTCGACTACTCCAAAGGAGCTAAATTTGCTACTTATGCAAGCAGATGTATTGAAAATGAAATTCTTATGAATTTCCGTGCCGCAAAAAAAACTGCCGGAGATGTTTACATAAACGAACCGGTCGAAACAGACAAAGACGGAAACGCTCTTACTCTCATGGATCTCATAGACGACGGAATTGATATACATGAACAAGTCGATATGCTGATTCGTTCAAGACAGCTTTATCGTTTTCTCAGCCAGTGCCTGAACGAGCGTGAACTTGACATAATCGTCTATCGATACGGTCTCTACGGCAAACAACCTCATACTCAAAGTGAAACAGCCAAAAGACTCGGAATATCACGTTCCTACATATCCAGAATTGAGAAAAAAGCTATTGAAAAATTAAGAAAAATGTACGATTCAACACCTTTTTAAAAAAGTATTTATCAGGGCAGCATCATTTACTTTTTATGTTTATCAAGTGGACTTTGTTGCCTTAATTTCCTGATGAACGGTGTATTACCTTTTGGACATTTCTCCTAAATTATTACAAATACCCCTTTACGGGGTATTTGTAATAATTTAATTGTGGGTTTCCAAAGGGTGTATTCACCCTTTGGCAGGGGTTTAAGGGGACAGCGTCCCCTTTATAATTAACATAAAAAGTAAATGCTGTTGCCATGAAGTATTTATTACTTGCCTCTTGACAAAAGTCCGTACAAGTACTATAATAGTCTTTACACGGACAAATCCGGGAGGTATTTTTATGCAATATTGGAACAAGTATAATCAAGAAATCAATTCTGTAGTCGAGCGTACGGACTACCTTTATGAAAAATGGGCAAAGCAGCACGGAATAAATAGCTATGTTATGCAAGTTATGTATATGATTTACGCCTCGGGAATCCATAAACAGAAAGATATCGTCGAAAACTATGGTATGCCCAAACAAACGGTAAATACCGTCATTACTGATCTTCAGAAAAAAGGCTATATCCAATTGATGCCTGATGAAAATGATAAACGCAGTAAAATAATCATACTTACCGATGAGGGAATCAAATATGCCGAAAATATCGTCACCCCATTGTTAAACTGTGAAAAAGAGATTCTTGCAGAAATGGGAAAAGAACGTGTCGAAATGCTTATCAGTACCATGAATCAATATGCTGAACTGCTTGAACAGAGAATAAACAAATCAGATAAAAAAAATAAGGAGAAATAAAATGAATATACAGCTTTCAGATAGTTTTACATATAAAAAATTATTGCGATTTACATTACCCTCTATAATCATGATGATCTTTACATCTATATATGGTGTTGTAGATGGTTTTTTCGTTTCAAATTATGTAGGAAAAACATCATTTGCGGCAGTTAATTTAATTATGCCGTTTCTCATGATACTCGGCGCTGTCGGATTTATGTTCGGTACAGGCGGCAGCGCACTTATTGCAAAAACGCTCGGCGAGGGCAAACACGAAAAGGCAAAGTGTCTTTTTTCATTATTTGTATACTCAACGGCAATAAGCGGAATCATTATAGCCATTCTTGGAATTATCTTTATCAAGCCTATATCATCGCTTCTCGGAGCAGAAGGCAAAATGCTTAATGACTGTGTTACCTACGGCAGAATAATTCTTGCTGCCCTGCCCTTTTTCATGCTTCAATATGAGTTTCAAAGTTTTTTCGCTACGGCTGAAAAACCTCAGATCGGTCTTGGCGTAACGATAGCCGCCGGATGTACAAATATGGCGCTGGACGCATTATTCGTAGCAGTTTTCAAATGGGGACTTATCGGCGCAGCTGCCGCTACGGCAATAAGTCAGCTCGTTGGAGGTCTTATTCCTCTGATTTACTTTGCAAGAAAAAATTCGAGTATGCTCAGACTTGTGAAAACCAAATTTGACAGAAAAGCTCTTTTAAGAGCCTGCGCCAACGGTTCCTCAGAACTTATGTCCAATATTTCTATGTCAATAGTCAGTATGCTGTACAACTTTCAATTAATGAAATATGCGGGCGAGGACGGCGTTGCGGCATATGGTGTTCTGATGTATGTCAACATGATATTTCTTGCCGCATTCATAGGGTATTCCGTTGGAACAGCTCCGATAAGCGGATATCATTACGGCGCAGGAAATCATTCAGAATTAAAAAATATCCTTAAAAAAAGCTTTATCATAATCGGAATTTTTTCCGTTTTTATGCTTGCTCTATCAGAACTGCTCGCTTATCCGCTTGCAAAAATTTTCGTTGGTTATGATAAGGAACTGCTGAATTTAACTCTCAGCGGATTTCGTATATTTTCTTTTTCATTCCTTTTTGCGGGAATTTCAATTTTTGGTTCTTCTTTCTTTACCTCACTTAATAACGGTCTCGTTTCTGCATCGATATCGTTTATGCGTACACTGGTATTTCAGATTGCAGCGGTTCTGATAATTCCGATTTTTCTTGGCATAAATGGTATCTGGCTTTCCATCGTTACAGCTGAGATCATGTCTGTTATCATAACCATGATATTTCTTTTCAGTCTTAAAAACAAATATCATTATATGTAAAGCTTACAGAGCGTGTTCATTTTTTGTGAACACGCTCTTATCATAAAAAATATACAGTTCATTTAATATTTGATTGTTCAATTTGCATGGTGACAACATGAAAAAAATGTGGTATAATGTTTCTTACAGTATTTTTTCAGGAGGAATATCTTTTGGATTTCACAGCTAACAGCGGCATATGGGGTACAATGTTCGGTGTGCCTTGTGTTGTTGCCGATAATTTTTTAAAACTTGCAACAGGAGATCAGCTCAAAGTTCTCCTTTACATTCTTCGCTGCTCCGGAAGAATTTGCAGCGGAGAGGAAATTGCCCTTAATACAGGTGTTTCCATACAAACGGCAGAGGACGCAGTTCTTTTCTGGCAGCAGGTCAACGTTCTTTCAACAGGAGTTCATACGCTTGTTCAGACCGATACACAGCCTGTTCAATCTTCAGATTTTTTTGAAGTTCCAAAACAGATTCAGGAGACTGCCGAGCCTGAAGAAGAAAAAATAAAAATTGCTCCAAGACAGAAACAGAATCTTACTCCGTCAGAAATTTCTGAAATGCTCGGAGAATCTGCCGATATTGCCGATCTCTTTAAAATATCGGAAGCTGCTCTCGGCACTCTTAATCACACCATGCAGAATTCTCTTATCTGGATGTATAATTATCTCGGTTTGAAAAAAGAAGTTATCATAACTCTTATCTATTACTGCATTCAGATAGAAAAAACCAATTCCGGCTATATTGAAAAAATTGCCTGCAACTGGGCTGAAAACGATATCAACAGTCTGAATGCCGCACAGGATGAGGTTCAGCGCTTATCCCAGCACAACGACTTCGCAGGAAAAATTGTTAAAATATTTGAAATGATACGACGTCCTACTCCTAAACAGAATGAATTTATAGAACAGTGGAAAAATGCAGGTTACAGTCTTGAATTGATCGAATATGCATACCAGAAAACTATCGAGCAGATCAATAAGCTCTCTTTCGATTACATAAATAAAATCCTTTTAACATGGCAGGAAAACGGTTATACTACGGTAAAAAACGTGCGTGACGCCGAAAGCAGCTACAAAAAAACAAAAAAGACTCCGGTCAGATCAGGTGAATCTGCTTCTTCTGATGTGGATAAATATAAGGTTGTTATTAATAAATTCTGATTTATATAAATGAAAAAAATCATGTGAAATATTGCAGAGAGGTCATACGTAATGGAAAATGATAAAAAAGCCATGATACAAACGGTAATAATATCTTTACTCATATGCTTGACACGCCTTTTGGTTATCCCTTCCGAGATCAACTTTATATTTCAGAATATGTTTCGAGGCAAAGAAAAAGCATATATTTTTCTAATATGGATCCCGATACAGGCTTTATATTATTTTGTTGTAATGAGAGAAAGAAAAAGCGACAAATTTTACGATTCAAATAAAAAACGTATTAAATGCAGTATGCTTATATTGTTCTTTGGAATGTTGATCTATGTATCTGTTGTATCTGTTTTTACACAGCTTTCTTCAGATGTTCATCATTTGGAGCTCGACATCCTTTTATACATTATGTTCCAGATCCAGCCGTTACTAATACATTTGAGCGGCTGTTTATTCCGGGAAATTTTTATAAAAGTTCCGAAAATTATATGTAATAAACTCAAAAATAAGAAATAGATTTTTATTAATTACGACGATTTTAAAATATGAGAAAATATATAAAATTGAATGCAATACCAATCATAATAGAAATTATATTTATTATATTTTGCTTTATAATCCCTAAGAACTATTTTATTTACGCTAATTTTTTGTTCTATTTATCATTACTGATATATTTTGTGATAAAAAAAGATTTTTCTATAAGAGAATAGATAAATAATATAAAAAGCGGAAAAAAATTCTGGAAACAGGTAATAATTACATTAATTCTCTTTATTGCAGCATTTGCATTAACAATAATTTTAGAAAATGCCTTTTCTGATTTTAACACGGGAATGATTGGTTTAAAACAAGACAGTTGGTTGAAATTAACAATATTTGCAATATCTACCATATTATTTCCAGCCGTTACAGAAAAAACATGATTTCTTTCAATAACAAAGGAATCTTGGCTGTCACAACTCTCATAAGTATGTTTCTGTATGCCTTGGAGCATTCGTTAACAATATGGGGAATTCTTTTAACTATGATATGGGCTTTGCCGTTAAGTGTTTCATATATAAAGACAAAAAATATATTTGTACCAATGACAGCGCATTTTATAGACAATCTATTAGGAAATGGAATAGATGTTGTTATGACCTTTATTTCATTGATATAGGCAAAAAATTCTGATTTCAATCAATATTACAAGGAGATGTAAAGCTATGGACAGCTCTGTTTTCGATAAAGCTCAGTCGATAATGACTAACCGGCGTATGAAAGCCGTTAGTGAAAACGATCAGCGTATCGCTGAAATCAATAAAAAAATACCCCAGATAAAGGAAGTCAACGACGCTTTATTCAACACGGGAAAAGAACTTATACAAATTATTTCTCAAAAAAACGGTTCTGATAATGTAAACAGCAAAATAGAACAGCTAAGACAATATAATCTCGGAGCGCAGGCAATGTCGAGAAAGCTTCTTGAGGAGCACGGCTACCCCGCAGATTATCTCGATATACACTATACTTGTCCAAAATGCAGCGATACCGGATATTATAACAACCGTTTCTGCGACTGCTTCAAAAGGCTCTGCGGAAAGCTTTCGGCGGACGAGCTTAATAAAAGCGCACACCTGAAATTATCCAGTTTTTCATCATTTTCCCTCAGCTATTATAAAGGCGACGACTACTTCACAATGCAGAAAATTCTTGAATTTACACATCAGTATGCAGAAACTTTTACTCCGGAATCAGGCAGCATTTTCATGTTCGGCGAAACAGGTCTTGGAAAAACCCACCTCTCGCTTGCTATCGCTAATCATGTTCTCGAAAAAGGATACAGCGTAATTTATGATTCTGCCGTTAACATCCTCCGTAATATCGAACACGAGCATTTCAGCCGTGAACATTCTTCGGAAATGATCGACCTCGTTATGAGTACCGACCTTCTGATCCTTGACGATCTTGGTACGGAATATGAGACTTCATTCTATAATGCGACAATTTATAACATCATCAATTCACGTCTGAACAGTGGAAAACCTACGATAATAAGCACAAATCTCAATTTTGACGGTATCAGCCGCCGTTATGAAAGCCGAGTTGTTTCACGTATTATATCAGTTTACACGTGTCTTGAATTCAAAGGCGACGATGTCCGGCTTCAGATGAGAACAAATAAACTGTCATAAAAAAAGAACCTGTCTGCATAAATTGCGGACAGTTTTTTATACCAATCCCCGAAATAGAAATAGACAAAATGGCGAAATGAAATGCTGTCAGGCAAGGAGAACACCGCAAGTCGGGCTGTCGCCCACAGAGGCTGTTCGACACAGCATGACAGCATTTCAGCCGTCAGTTTGTCTATTGGAATTTCGGGGATTGGTATTAATAAACGCCAAAAAAGAATTTGCCGTTCAATATAAAATTCAGTTTCCATATGATGCGAGAATTTTCAGAGCTACCTCTTTTCGTGTCTGCCGATTATTCATCGCTTGTTTTTCAATATATTTGTGCGCCTGCGGTTCAGTAAATTTCAGATTCTGCATCAACGTACATTTAGCACGGTTTATCAGCCGCATTTCATCAATCCTTGAAAGAATATCAGCGCTTTCTTTCCGATGTTCATTCGGCTTTGAATTCTCAATTTTTTGAACACAGCGGATAAAAGCAGCTCGATTAAGCGGTTTTTGTATAACAAATATATTTCCATCGCCAACGCTTTCGTTTACATCTCCGACAAGATCGTTTCCGCATATTAAAATTATTCCGGCGGCAGTCGATTCTGATATCATCATTGAAAGCTCTGAACCAAATTCATCCGGCAATGGAGTATTTATCACAACAATATCGGCTTCGGGCTTGCTTGTAATAAATCTTCTTGCCTCGCTTCCGCTTGAAATTACTGCGATTTTTCCATATCCCTCGGCTCTCAGATAATTTTCCGCGGCTTCTGCAATATCAGCGCATGAGGAAACTATCAACGCTCTGTTCATTCAAGAAACACCTTCTACATTAATTTGAAATAAGTTTTGTCCTCAAATTCATCCTTGCTTCGTGCAAGATCATACTGCTGGATCTGCATATCGAGCTGACCCAAAACATTCATACGAATCTCCGGCGAAATAGTTATGCTTATAAAATTGCTGTGTTTAGCTATTTCTACAGCTTCCTTCAGCGACATGGGAAGCGGCTGACGCTCTTCCGGAGCAGATTCAATCTTCATCGTTCTGTCAAGCAATGAGCAGTCATTCTGACGTATCCCCTCAATTCCTGCCGCAAGAATAAGCTTGAATGTAATATATGGATTGCACGAAGCGTCAGCCGAACGTATTTCGATTTTCGGCGCAACTCCAACTGATTTCGGAATTCTTATAAGCTGTGAACGATTCTCAAAAGACCAGTCGACATATTTTGGAGCATATCCGATTCCAAAGCGTTTATACGAATTCGTTGTAGCGTTAAGAAACACTGTAATTTCACGAATATGCTTGAGAACTCCTGTAATAAAGCATTTTCCCTCGTGAGACATTTCATTTGAATCAGAAACAAAAATGTTCTCGCCGCCTTTTTTAACGCTAAGAGAAATGCTGAGAGCACTGCCGTGCTCGTCAGGAAGAGGTTTAGGCATAAACGATGCAAAAAGTCCGCTTTGCGCAGCAACTGATTTAACGACAGTCTTATAGTGAACCATGTTGTCAGCAGCCGTTACCGGTTCGCTTTCACGAAATTCTATCTCATTCTGCGCAGGACCATGCTTATGGCACGAACTTTTAGGATTCATTCCCATTTCCTCAAGGGAAAGACAAATTTCTCTTCTTGCATTTTCGCATTTATCAAGAGGCGCAACGTCCATATAACCTCCCTTATCATGGGGTATTTTAGTTGGCTCGCCGTGTTCATCAAGTTCAAAAAGATAAAATTCACATTTAGTGCCCATTTCGCAGGAATAGCCGTCAAGCCGAAGCGTGTTGATATAATTAATAAGCTCGGCACGCATATCGCCGACATAGTCGCTTCCGTCGATATTTTTCAGACTGCAAAAAAAACGGACTACTCTTCCGGACTTAGGTCTCCACGGTAAAACAGAAAGAGTCGAAATATCAGGTACAAGCAGAAGATCAGAACATCCTTCATAAATACACGAAGCATCAAATGGGATTCCGTATTCAAATGCACGAGGCAGTTCGTTGGGCATTATTGCAAGATTTTTAAGATTGCCGAACATATCGCAGAAAGTAAGCCTTATAAATTTAACATCGTTTTCCTCAACAAAATTCAGAATCTCTTTTGGAAGAAAGCTCATTTCAAAACCTCCGTAAAAATTTTTCAGAAATCTCCTTTATATTATACTATATTTTTTTCATAAAGTAAATAGGTTTTCCATAAAAACAACATTTGCATTTTGTTATGCTTATCATGGGGATTTTGTATCTTGAATTCCTTGCTGAATGGAATTATCTCCATCTGGGCATCCTGCCCTAATAAATTCTAATCCCCTATTGGAATTAGAATTTATTAATACTGGGTTTCCAAAGGGATGATATCCCTTTGGCAGAGGGTTTAAGGGAGACAGCGTCTCCCTTAAAATGTGTGAAAAGCAAATGCTGTTGCCTCGCATAAAAAACGGACAGGCATTTAAGCCTGTCCGCCTTGCAGCTGAAATTATTCTTTGTCAGCGTCTTCTTTATCGACATTTTCAAAATCTTCAATTGTCAGATCATCATAATCGAATTCAAGAAGCTCATTACAGTTGGGACAATTGATAGAACCTTCTTCAATCATGCCCTCGTCAAGGAGAATAGTATCTCCGCAAGTAGGACAAGTTATTTCGTAAAGCTCATCATCGTCATCATCGAAGTCAAATTCGTCGTCAAATTCTTCCTCATCATCGCAATCCTGTTCATCGCAGTTTTCACAGTCGCCTGTGCAGACGCAATCCTCATCCTCATAGATATCGTCCTCAACAGCGCCGAGATCCTCATCAAGGATATCGCAAAGCTCTGTAAGCTCATCGACCTGAGACTGAAGATCTTCTACATAGAGTACAAGCTCAGATAAAACATCAGACATCTGAATCAGAGCCTTGCCCTCTTTTGTAGAATTGTCAATTTCAAGACCGTCAAGCAGTCCCTGTAAATAAGACATTTTTTCAGTAAGCTTCATAAACATTTCCTCCTCGCAAATAATTTTTCAAAACAAGAAGCTTCGGATTATGCTCTTGACATATATTCGCCGGTTCTTGTATCGATCTGAATTTTTTCGCCTTCGTTAATGAAAAGCGGAACTTTAACCTCTGCGCCTGTTTCAAGCGTTGCAGGCTTTGTAGCGTTAGTAGCAGTATCGCCCTTGAAACCGGGATCGGTCTGAGTAACGACAAGTTCTACAAAGTTAGGCGGCTCTACACCGAAAACAGTACCCTTATAAGAAAGAATCTTACAAATCATTTCTTCCTTAACAAACTTAAAGCTGTCGCCGAGAATAGACGCACTGATCGGAACCTGTTCATAAGTTTCCATATCCATAAAGTAGTAAAGATCGCCGTCATTATAGCTGTACTGCATATCCTTTCTTTCAACGAAAGCTGTCGGGAATTTAGCTGTTGGGTTGAAAGAAGTTTCAACAACTGAACCTGTAATAACGTTCTTATACTTAGTTCTTACAAAAGCTGCGCCTTTACCGGGCTTAACGTGCTGGAATTCAACGACCTGTACAACCTGACCGTCAAGTTCAAAAGTAACGCCGTTTCTGAAATCTCCTGCTGAAATCATTAGAAATACCTCCGTAATTTACAATTAATGCTCCCCATAACAGATCTTTAGTTCACTGCATACTTTGCAGCTTGGCAGAGCTATAGAATATAATTATTTTACCACATTTTAAGTTTTTTTGCAATACCTAAAGCGATATAATTATAAAGATAATAATTTTTTTGCACATTTTGTCAGATTTTCACATCCATTTTCGGTTAAAATGACAAAATCTTCTATACGAACACCAAATTTTCCCTCGATATATATGCCCGGTTCTACAGTTACGACCGAGCCTTTTTCAAGCGGAAGCTTATAATTCGGCGACGCATTTGGTTTTTCATGGATCTCGAGTCCTACCCCATGACCAAGAGAGTGTCCGAAGCACTCTCCGTATCCCGCCTTTTCAATAATATCACGTGATATCATATCCAGTTCTCTTCCGGTTATTCCTGAGCGAGCAGCTTCCAATCCTGCAAGCTGAGCTTCAAGGACGATATCGTAAACCTTTCTCATATCGTCGGACGGTTTCCCAACACATATTGTCCTTGTCATATCGCTGTGATAACCGTTCCAGACCGCACCAAAATCAAGAAGAACAAACTCCCCGTTCTCAACAACTTTTTCAGACGGAACTCCATGAGGCATTGACGTATTAACTCCGGAAAGGGCAATCGTATCGAACGAGAGATCTTCTGCACCGTACTGAAACATCAGCCTGTTCAATTCAAGAGCAATTTCACGCTCGGTAACGCCTGCATGAATAAAGTTCAGAAGCTCATCAAAAGCCTTTTCTGCTATTTCCTGAGCTTTTTTAATACAGTAAATCTCTTCTTCATCCTTGATCATTCGCATCGAATTAATAGCGTTGCTGAGAGCATCCGAGTCATCAAAGTTAATGTCACGGAAAAAATGCTTATATCCGCTAAGCTCTTTAACGGTCATACATTCAGATTCAATAGCAACTGTTTTTGTGCCGTGTCTGTTAAAAAGCTCCATAAGCTGGGGAAAAATACGTTTCATTTCAATAACCTCAGCATCTTTAACAACGGCTCTTGCCTTTCCAATATAGCGGAAATCTATGAGCAGATATGACTTTTCCGGGAAAGCAGCGATAACTCCTGCCGAGGATTTCATTCCTGTAAAATATCTTCTGTTAATATCAGAAGTTATAAGCGCACAATCGGCGTTTTTAAAATCATCGAATAACCTGCCAAGTCTGTTCAAAACTCTCCCCTCCTCACATTTCGGAAAGTGCCTGAACTGCAAGATAATAGCTTGCAAAACCGAATCCGCTTATGCTTCCCTTACATACAGGAGCGATCACCGACTTTGAACGGAACTCGTCTCTTGCAAAAACGTTGCTTATATGAACCTCTATGCAAGGAATTTTTATAGCGGCAATAGCGTCTCTGATAGCATAGCTGTAGTGCGTATAAGCTCCTGCATTTATGATGACTCCGTCAAAATTAGTTCTTGCTGCATGAAGCTTATCAATTATAGCTCCTTCGTGATTAGACTGAAAAATTTCACATTGAAGTCCTTGTTCCTTTGCTCTGTCAATTATATTGCTGTTGAGAAGTTCTATGCTGGAATTGCCGTATATTCCAGGCTCCCGTTCTCCGACGAGATTAAGGTTTGGTCCGTGTATTACAAGTATTTTTTTAATCATAATCAATTAACTCCTTAGAAATTCTTTGGAAGAAACGGTTTTTCCATTTTTCTTTTAAATTTAAAAAAATTTGTTTTTTCATGCTCTATCGGCTGAACATAAAGCATTTTTATGCCATAAAGATTTGCTCCGAGAACGTCCGTATAGATCTGATCTCCGACGGCGGCAAGCTGTTTTTTCGGAAGATTCATTTTTTGGCTTGCCTCTCTGAAGCCTTTAGTAAGAGGTTTTCTTCCCTCACTTACAAAATCAAGTCCGAGCATATCCGCAAACGGCTTAACACGAGGCGGATGATTATTGGAAACGATCATAAGTCTGATATTATTTTTCTTCATGCAGTCAAGCCATTCAAGAATCCCATCTGCCGGAACGGGATTATCATGAGTTGTCAGAGTATTGTCCAAATCAAGAATAAGTCCCCTTATGCCAAGCTCTTTCAGCTTTTGCGGCGTAATATCCGAAGCTTTTCTGAAAGCGGCGGTTATTTTGAATAACATAAGCTCCTCCGTATATTATACCGCAAACGAACTGCAAAAGCTGTCGCAAACGGTAGACTTAGAACCAGTTTTCATAAGATTTGTGTGTGGATTTTTAGGCAAATTTTTCCGGGAGCAAGGAAAAATTTCGCAGACTTGCAGTCGCAGATCAAGAAGTTTTAACGCAGTCATCGGTAAAATTTGCCAAAAAGATATGTACAATATCTTGTGAAAACAAGTTCTGATATTCACACTTCATCAAAACGAATTCCATATAAGCACAAGATCTTAAAGCAGTGCTGCCTTAAATGAAAAAGCGAACCAAAAGGCTCGCTTTTATCAACATAAATTGTTACTGTAAGATCAATACTTACGCTTACGAGCTGCCTCAGACTTCTTCTTACGCTTTACCGAAGGCTTTTCGTAGTGTTCTCTCTTACGAACCTCAGCAATGACGCCATCCTTTGCACATGATCTCTTAAATCTCTTAAGAGCTGTGTCTAAAGACTCGTTTTTGCCAACACGAACTTCTGCCACTTATCTTTCCCTCCCTTATTCAGAGGTTGCCTGAAGTGTAACCTCAAGGCATCTATACTAATCACTCATAAGAGCGCCAGTCAGCATATACCTCGAAAAAACAGCAGATATACATTACAAATAATATAATAATAGTTTACCACATTTTCTTAATGTTGTCAAGTGTTTTTTTCAGAGTTTTTATTTTCGTTATTTTGCAACAATATTAACAAGTTTATTTGGTACATATATCTGTTTAACTATATTCTTGCCTGATACTGCTTCTGCAACTTTTTCATCCGCCATAGCTGCTGCGATAACGGAATCTTTATCAGCGTCAACAGCAATGTTAAGCTTAGCCTTGAGTTTTCCGTTTACCTGAACAACGATCTCGATAGTTTCATCCTTGCAGAGAGCCTCGTCATAAGTAACCCAGCTCTGTTCGTTAAGAATCTCTCCGAAAATATTATTGAACATTTCCTCAGTTATATGAGGCGCAAAGGGATTGAGCATAATGCAAAGCGTTCTCATCTCTTCCTTATTGATCGAACCAACGGAGTAAATATCATTGATAAGAGTCATCATAGCGGCAATCGCTGTATTGAACTTCATGGCTTCGATATCTTCCGTAACCTTCTTCACTGTTTTATGGAAGTTAGAACAAAGTGCATCGCTGTAACTGTCGCCGTCAACGAGAATATCCTGAAGTCCCCATACTCTGTCAAGGAATCTCTTACAGCCCTTGATGCTTGACTCGCTCCATGGAGCAGCCTTTTCGTAGTCGCCCATAAAGAGGACGTAAAGTCTGAGAACGTCGGCGCCGTATTCCTCAACAACATCGTTAGGATCAATGACGTTTCCTCTTGATTTAGACATTTTTTCTCCGTCCGGACCGAGAATAAGTCCCTGAGCCGTTCTTTTTGCATAAGGCTCGGATGTAGGAACAAGTCCCATATCATACAGGAACTTATGCCAGAAACGTGAATAGATCATATGACGTGTAACGTGTTCCATACCGCCGTTATACCAGTCAACGGGCATCCAGTATTTAAGAGCCTTTTCCGAAGCAAACTCCTTATCGTTCTTCGGATCGCAGTAACGGAGAAAATACCATGATGAGCCTGCCCACTGAGGCATTGTATCGGTCTCACGTTTTGCGTCTTTTCCACATTTCGGACACTTGCAGTTTACAAAGCTGTCGATTTTTGCAAGCGGACTTTCACCGTCTGTTCCGGGTTCAAAATTCTCAACAGCCGGAAGCTTCAGTGGAAGCTCTTCATATGGAACAGCAACCATACCGCAGTCGGGACAGTGTACGATAGGAATAGGCTCGCCCCAGTATCTCTGACGATTGAATGCCCAGTCCTTCATTTTATACTGAACTCCCTTTTCGCCGCATCCGAGCTTTTCAAGGATTTCAAGAGCCTTTGCAATTGCATCCTTTTTGTTGCTTATACCGTTCAGTTCGCCGGAATTAACAAGCTCGCCCTCGCCCGTATAAGCCTCTTTAGAGATATCTCCGCCCTTGATGACCTCGATAATGTCGATGCCGAATTTCTTAGCGAAATCGTAATCTCTTGTATCATGAGCCGGAACAGCCATAATTGCTCCCGTACCATAACCCATCATTACATAGTCTGAGATATAAATCGGAATCTCCTTGCCTGTGATAGGATTTACCGCTGTAAGTCCGTCAATTTTCACGCCTGTTTTATCCTTAACGAGCTGAGTTCTTTCAAATTCGCTCTTCTTCGCACACTCTGTCTTATAATCATCGAGAGCCTGAATATTGGCGATACTGTCTCTGTATTTCTGAATAATAGGATGCTCCGGTGCAATAACCATAAACGTTACGCCGTATAACGTATCAGGACGAGTTGTGTAAATTTTAAGGGTTTCATCCTGTTCTTTTATTTTGAAGTTTACAAATGCGCCTGTGGATTTGCCTATCCAGTTCTGCTGCTGAAGCTTTACATTCGGAAGATAATCCACCTCTTCCAGTCCCTGAAGAAGCTTATCGGCATATTCTGTGATACGCAGATACCAGACTTCTTTTGTTTTCTGAACAATATCACTGTGGCAGATATCGCACTTTCCGCCCTGTGAATCCTCGTTTGAGAGAACGACCTTGCAGCTCGGGCAGTAGTTTACAGAGGTTTTATCACGGAAAACAAGTCCGTTTTCAAACATTTTAAGGAATATCCACTGAGTCCATTTATAATAGCTCTCTTCGGTCGTATCGATAACTCTTGACCAATCAAAAGAAAATCCGACTGTTTTAAGCTGATTTGTAAACTTTTCGATATTTCTGTCAGTGACAATTCTCGGATGAATATTATCTTTTATTGCCGTATTTTCCGTGGGGAGACCGTATGCGTCAAATCCGATAGGGAAAAGCACATTGTAACCCTCGAGTCTTCTTTTTCTTGAAATTACTTCAAGTCCGGAATACGCCTTAATATGTCCAACGTGCATACCGTGACCGGAAGGATACGGAAATTCTACAAGTGAATAGAATTTGGGCTTTGAATAATCGTCAGAAGCCTCAAAAGTTTTATGTTCATCCCAGTATTTCTGCCATTTCTGTTCAACGGCTTTATGCTCATATCTGCTCATTTTTATCATTCCTTTTTAAAATTTACTTACTGAAAAGATCCTGAATTTCGCTCCACTTATTTGTGAAATGCTCCTTAATATCGCTTTTAACGACGAGTACGGCTGCTAAGCCGATATCAATTATTCCCTCAAGAAGATAGAACCAGTTGCTGCTGAAATTCGATATATTATCCGGAAGATGCACAAGCGCGATTATAGCCATGATTCCGGCAACAGCATAATTAACAAATTGAAGTCCGGTAAAAAGCATACAGGTCATCACGACAGCAAGCAGAAGGTCGGCAATATTGAATCCTCCGCCTATAGCCATATTCACAATAGCTTTTATTATAAGATAGCATCCGACAATCAGGGCAAAATTACGTCCCTGAACGTTATTTGTTTTCATATCCGTTTACTCCTTTACGATGAGATCGCTTATATCTATCTGTTCACCGTCTGCCCAAAGTCCTTCAAGCTTATAAAAGCTTCTTGTCTCCTTATAGAAAACATGAACAATAATATCCGCATAATCAAGAACTATCCAAGTATTTCCGGTATCGGATTCTCTGCGCTGCGGCTCAATTCCCTGCTGCGAGAGCTGAAATTCAACTTCGTCTGCAAGGGTTCTTGCATGAGTATTGCTCGTTCCGTTTACGATAACGAAATAATCGGCAAGAATTGTTAAATCAGAAATTTTGATAGCCTGAATGTCCTCGCCTCGTTTGCTGTCGAGCGTTTTTATAATAAGCTCAAGTTTTTCCTGCTGTGTCATAATTTATCCTCCTATCCTCTCGCGGGAGATTCTCCGTTCAGAAGCTCGTCAAGAGTTTCAGTCTTATTGTCATAATTATCATAGTTGTGTTCCACAAAATATTCAACGATCGCCACATCATCCCACGATAAAGGAGTCTGATACGGACGGTAATACTCATTAAGAAGATCTATTGTCTCCTGCTTGTGAATTGAGTAAATCGAATACAGATTGCCGTCAATTCCTACATACGGAGCGTCATTTGAAGTTCCTTCACCCGGAACCATATCGACCTGAACGCTGTCCATAGAAAGTGTTCCGCAGAAATCCGAAAGCTTGCTCATATCTTCAACGCTCATATCCGTTGCAATAAGCTGACGGTCGTATATATCCTTTATATAACCGTAAAGCTTCACTTTTCCGTCATTTTTCGATATATCAAGAAGCTTCTGCATTGCCGCAGCCATAAAACGGCGCTGATTCTGCATACGTCCTATGTCGCCTTCAAGCCAGCCCGAACGATATCGAACGAACCATACCGACTGCTGTCCGTTAAGAACAATATCACCCGCATCAATAGTCTGTCCGACGTCAAAATTAATCGGAGCGTCAAGTGTCATCGGAATTCCGCCGATAAGATCAATGATCTGCTCTATATCACTGCATTTAGTGGTAACATAAGCGTCGATCGGGATACCGAAATTCTGCTGAACAGCGTTAACGACACGCTGTACGGGAACCGTTTCAGAGGGATCACCCATTGAATAAATACTGTTAAACTTAGTAGAAGCCGAAGTTGTGAAGTCCGGAACAGCCGTATCACGAGGGATCTGAAGGATTCTCAGCTTTCCGGCGCCAAGATCGAACTGGCAAACCCACATAACGTCGGTATTGAAGTTATCCGGCTCAAATCCAAGAAAAAGAACCGTATACTGTCCTTCAACAAGCTGTGGAAGATCGAGTCCGTCATCGTAATCATCCGGAACAACGTTGCGATCAATATTAGGAACGACCTTTGTTTTATCAAGCTCACCCTCAATCTCAACAAGGGGCTGCCAGCGTTTAAAATAAGTTACAATAGAAACTCTCTCCTGCTGTCCGTTCTTTTTATACCATAAAATAGGCAGATTTAATACCATAATGAAAATCATGGCAAGACTCACAACAACCGAAATGGTTTTTACAATTCCATCCTTCCAAGAGTATTTTTTCTTTTTTCCCGAATCGCTGTCATTGTTATCGGTATAATAATTATCAAACGATCCGTCATTCGGACGCTTACTGCGATAATCATCCTCAGCGGTATTTGATTCATATATTCTCTGATCAGAACTATCAGATGCAGCCTCGTATCTGCCATGATACTCTTTAGGCGGTTCAGCTTCATATCTTCCGTGATAAGGCTGTGACGTTTCAGCTTCATGCAGCCCTTTATAAGGAGCTGAAGCCGGAGCTTCATGTTTTCCGTGATATTCGTTCTGAACACCTGTTGTTTCATTCACAGGATCTATTCTTTTAAGCGTCCTTAAAGGCTTTGGTCTTGATTGTTCCGACTCTCTGCCGACAAATTCCTCAAAATTATCTTTTTCGTTCATTTGAGTCCTCTTTTCATATTGCTGTTGTTTTTTTCTTCTCTTTGTAATCTCGTATAAAAATTATACCCCTCGGCAGTGCAGATAGGCACCAATCCCCCTTTTTTCACAACAGATTTAACTGAAAAAGCAAATGCCTCCAGCATAGCGCCGTTAAGAGTTGAATATGAAAGCTTACGCATCTTATCAACATCTTTATAATCCCTGTCTGCTGAAATAAGATCCCCAAGATAAACAATTTCTTCAAGACGTGACATTCCCGCACGTCCTACCGTATGAAATCTGACGGAATTAAGAATATCTATATCCTCTATTCCAAACTCAGTTTTGATGAAATAAGCTCCGGCAACAGCGTGCCACAGCGAACGTGTTTCAAGCTCTTCCCTGCAAACGGCAAAGCCGCTTTTTTCAACAAGAGCTTTCTGCTCGGCATCGAGAAGTTCTTTGCAGATATCGTGAAGAAGTCCGGCGAAATAAGCCTTATCGGGATCTTCTCCGTATTTTTGAGCAAGCTTCCTGCATTCCGCCGCAACATTCAGCGAATGGTTATAACGTTTTACAGAAAGATGTTCTTTAAGATATTTCTTTTTTTCCTCGGGATTGTAAAGCAATTTTGTTTCACCTCTGACAGAATATAATCCCCTTAATGTTATATATTGTACTACATTTTCGTCAAGATAGCAAGCATAATTCTTATTTTTTTCAATTTTTTTTCTGATTTCGGTAGAAGAAACCTCGATCGGAGCAGCTTCACTTATAAGAATATTGCCGAATTTTCCAAGTTCTGCGGCTTTTTTCCTGAGCTTTCCAATATCTCCTTCGTTTCTTGAGACAACACATAGAACAGCACATTTCATAATATCCTCAAAACGATACCATTTATCAAAGGAAAGCAGCATATCGCTTCCGATAAGCAGAAAAAGTTCGTCGTCCGGAAAAGTCTTTCGGAAATATCCAACAGTATAAACAGAATAGCTGACTCTGTCGGAATTCAGCTCATAATCGCAGACTTCAAGTTTTTCCTCATTCCGACAAACGAGCCGAAGCATTTCAAGCCGGTCTTTTTCCGAAGCATATTCATCGCTGGAGCGATGCGGCGATATCTTGGACGGAACAAAATAAACTCTGTCAAGAGCGAAATCAGCCGCAGCGGTTCTTGCAAGATGAACGTGCCCATTATGAACGGGATTAAAGCTTCCGCCGTAAATTCCTATTCTCATATTGTGCCTCCAATGAATAAATCATTTTTTCCAAGGTCTTGTTTTGTCTGTCCAGCCTTTATTTTTCCAGTATGCGCTGTCAGCGGGATTCATGCCGCCTTTACGGTTAACATTATGAAAAACAGTAAAGAAAATTCTTCCCTTAATGCTTACCCTTGGCTTTATTCCGGAAGATTTTATCTTAGCAGCAATGTAATCTGCTTTCCTTTCGATTTTCGCTTTCACAGACGGTTTGACCTCGCTCCATGACGTTGCCATTACAGCGATACCAAGCGAATAGATCTTTGGAATGCCCCAGAATGAAAGACTATCCTTCATATCTTTATTGGTTGATTTCATTCCTGCGCCTGCCGCAGTTGAAACAACTACAGCCTGCTTTGAGAACATTTTCTCTTCCGGACGATGAACAAGCCATCTCCAGCCATAATGATCGAGCCACGCTTTCATTGAACCTGTACAATGATAAACATAAACCGGCGACGTAAGAATAATAACATCCGCATCGTCCACGGCGTCCGTTATTGGTTTGAGTTTCTCATAGTGCGGACATTTTTTCTCATCAGTTTCAAAGCATTTTGTACAGCCGCAGCAAAAATCAGAGAAATCTCTTGGCAGAAAAAATTCTTTTATATCGTTTTCGTCTGCAAGCTTATCTGCGATCATTCTTCCTGCATGATAAGTCGATCCCCTGTGATTCTGACCGTTAACAATAACAACCTTCATTGAACTGCCCTCTTAAAGCTTTATATCAATAACCGGTTCTTTGGGATTTCTCTTGAACAGTACGAATTTTGAACCTATAACCTGAACTACGTCAGCTCCTGTTGCTTCTGCAATTTCATCGGCAGCTTCTCTTGCGGTATATCCGGAATTATCAAGAACTCTCAGCTTGATAAGCTCACGCTTGCGGAGAGCCTCTCCGATATCTCTGCACATAATTTCGGTAACTCCGCCCTTTCCTATCTGGAAAATAGTTTCATATGTAGAAGCAATTCCTCTGAGGTACGCTCTCTGTTTACTTGTCAGCATTTTAATCACCGTATCTTTCTTTCAAAAATTTATAAAGCTCTCTTAAAGCAGCTCCTCTGTGGCTGATAGCATTTTTTTCATCCGGATTCATCTCTGCAAGGGTTTTATCACCGTAAACGAATATCGGATCATACCCGAATCCGTTTTTTCCACGCTGTTCAAAACCGATTTTTCCGCCGCAGCTTCCGCTTACAACTGAAATTCCCTCATAATCCATGAAAACTATCCAGCACTCAAAACGAGCCGTTCTTTCCTCTTCTGGAACATTTTTCATCTCTTCCAGAAGCTTTGCACACTCTTTTCCTTTCGGAGCATAACGAGCTGAATGAACTCCCGGTCTGCCGTCAAGAGCGTCAACGCAGAGTCCGCTGTCATCCGCAATAACGGGCAATCCAATTATATCATAGATCGCCTGAGCTTTTATAACGGCGTTTTCCTCGAAAGTATCGCCGCATTCATCAGCTTCAACATCCGCCCCGACATCTTTCTGCGAGAGAACCTCTATTCCGAGCGGAGCAAGAATTTCTCTTGCTTCTCTCAGCTTATTTGCATTATTTGTTGCCATTACCAGCTTTTCAATCATCTTCTTCATCCTTTCTGCCGAAAATTCGACTGAAGAATCCACGTTTTTTCTTCTTTTCAGGTTCAGCTTCCTCCGCAGGAGCTTCTTCGGATTCGATTGCATCGGATTCGCCGGATTCATTTGCTTCCTCGTTCTCTTCAGTCTCAGACTCGCCGTTTTTATCCTCGGTGTCAAGACTTTCCTCAGTATCTTCCGAATCTTCGTCAACTATCTCGACGTTATCCTTACCTCCGAAATACTCATATACAGCCTTTTCCGCCTCAGCAAGGTCTGCCTCTTCGTTTTCTTCATCAGAAGCTTCGTCCTCGGTATTGATTTCTTCTGATTCTTCAATTTCAGCCTCTTCGATTTCAGATACAGATTCGCTCTCAATCTCATTTTCATCATAAAGGGAGATCTCCTCCGTAACCGCTTCTTCCTCAGACTCTTCATTGGATTCGGAAAGCTCAGTTTCTTCTTCGGCTTCGTCATCCTCCTCAAAATCAGCGTCGCTGAATAATGCCTGAACAAAGCTGCGGCTGTCAAACGGTTGCAGATCGTCGATTTTCTCTCCAACTCCGATAAGCTTAACAGGGATTCCGAGTTCATTTTTAATGGAAATAACTATTCCGCCCTTAGCTGTTCCGTCAAGCTTCGTAAGAACAATACCCGTTATCGGAGCTGTTTCGCTGAAAAGCTTTGCCTGATTAACGGCATTCTGTCCCGTCGTAGCGTCAAGAACCAGCAGAACCTCTCTTGAACAGTCGCCGGCTTTATTGTCGATAATTCTGTTTATCTTCGCAAGCTCATCCATGAGATTCTTTTTGTTGTGCAGACGTCCGGCAGTGTCGATGATAACAACATCGCAGTTTCTTGCCTTTGCCGCTTCAAGAGCATCGTAAACTACTGCTCCCGGATCAGAACCCTCAGCGTGTTTTACGATGTCAACGCCCGCTCTTTCCGTCCAGACCTCAAGCTGATCTATCGCTGCCGCACGGAAAGTATCCGCCGCAGCAACAAGAACCTTTTTCTTCTCTTTTTTGAATTGATAGCAAAGCTTACCGATAGTCGTTGTTTTTCCTGCTCCGTTTACTCCGATAACCATGATAACCGCAGGTGACTGAGTAAGATCCAGTCCCGTATCGTCGCCCATCATATCGCCGATAATTTCCTGAATAAGCTCCATTATCTCATTCGGATCGGTAATTCCCCTTTCCTTTATCATCTTGCGGAGACGATCGCATATCTCCTCTGATGTTTCAACTCCGATATCGCTCATTATCATAGCTTCTTCAAGCTCTTCAAAAAGCTCTTCATCAATTTTGGTGAATGAATTGAATATTTTTTTCAATCTTCCGAGAAAATTATCCTTGGTTTTCTTCAAACCTGCCGCAATTTTTGCAATAATTCCCATAAAATACTTCCAATCTGCCGTTAAACGGCTTTATACTCTATAATCTGTTACAACAGACGATATATGCTTATTCTTCTGCATCCTCCTGAAAATCGACCTGTTCCATTTTCAGAAGCTTAGAAATTCCGTCCTCCTGCATAGTTACGCCGTAAAGGACGTTAGCTTCCTCCATTGCGCTTCTTCTGTGAGTAACAAGGACAAACTGCGTTGTATCCGTGAATTTTTTCAGATACTGCGCATATTTTCTTACATTAACCTCGTCAAGAGCCGCATCTATTTCATCAAGGATACAAAACGGTGCAGGTCTTAACTTCAGAATAGAAAAATAAATTGCAATAGCTACAAAAGACTGCTCTCCTCCGGAAAGGGATATAAGATTTTTTATAACCTTTCCCGGCGGCGCAACGCTTATTTCGATTCCGGATTCAAGTACATTTTCAGGATCTGTAAGAATAAGTTCGGCATTGCCTCCACCGAAAAGCTCGACAAAGATCTCCTTGAAATTAGAATTAATAACAGCGAAGCTTTCCGAGAATATCCTGCACATTTCTTCGGTAAGTCCGCTTATGATTTTTTCAAGCTCTGCCTTGGATTTTCTTACATCATCTATCTGCTCAGACATGAATCTGTATCTTTCAGAAACTTCCTTATATTCTTCAATAGCCTCAACGTTTACGTTTCCGAGACCTCGTATCTTATTCTTGACCTCGGCAAGTTCTTTCTGAGCGATTACCATATCGTCGATCTTATCAGCCATTTGAATCGCTTCCGAACGAGTAAGCTCATAGACTTCAAGAAGCTGTCTGATGATTGAATCGTTATCACGGCACAAAGCCTCACGGTGTTCCTCCAGTCTCGTTACGGCAGCAGAAATTTTTTCTTTCGTCTCATTAAACTGTTTAAGACCTTTTGTCAGCTCATTTACAAGTCTGCTTTGCTCAGTGTGCATAGCCTGATAACGCTGGATCTGTTCAAGATAGCCGGATGTATTATCCTTAAAGCCTGAAAGCTGTTCATTAAGGCTTTCGATTTCAGTTTTTTTCTGCAAAATGACGTCATTCTGCTGAGATATCTCATGTTCCAGCTGATTCACGCTCTGTCCGGAGGCTTCTATATTTTCATCCAAACGCTGCAAATCAAGCTCGTGCGCCTGAATATCCTTTGAAAGCTCTATCCGTTTTATTTTAAGCTGTGAAAGCTTTTCAGCAAGCTCCGCTCTTTCAAGACGAAGCTTTTCACGGATTCCCTGTCCCTGAGCAAGCTTTTCTTCCGCAATACGTATCTGCCCGTCAATATCGGAAAGAGCTTTTTCATTTTCCGCAATACTGCTCTGAGCCGTCTTTATTTTCTGCTCGGCATCGGCTGCAAGCTTTCCCGAATTTTCAGACTGAACATTCATCTGCTCAATAAGAGATTTAAGACTCGATGTTTCCGCATTTATTCTGACCAAATCGGCTTCGAGCTGTGAAAGCTCTTCTTTTGCCGCTTCAGAATCATAACGCCGTTTCTCTGATTCTGCACGAAGTTTTTCAGCTTTTTCTTTTAAAGCGTCACGCTTCTTGGTAAGAACTTCAATTTCAGCATCAAGAGTATCTATTTCATTTTTTCTGGTGATAATTCCTCCGGAACGCTGAGCCGAGCCTCCTGTAAACGAACCTCCAGCATTAATCACCTGTCCGTCAAGCGTAACTATTTTAAATTTATAGCCGTATTTTTTTGCAATGACCGTTGCAGAATCAATATCTTCCGCAACAACGATACGTCCAAGAAGAGAGGATATTACTCCGCTGAATTTAGCGTCATAGGAAACTATACGGCTTGCGCTGCTGATATAACCCTCGCAGTTTTCGAATCCCTGCTCATAAATCTCACGTCCCTTAACGGAGGTAAGCGGCAGAAAAGTCGCACGTCCGCCTTTCTGTTCTTTGAGATAGCGGATACAGCGCTTTGCGATATCTTCATTTTCAACGATAATATTCTGCATTGCTCCGCCGAGAGCCGTTTCAACGGCGACTGCGTATTCCGGTTTTACTCCGATATTCTGAGCAACGGTTCCGAAAATTCCGCCGATTCTGCCTTGTCTGGAAGCTTTAAGTATCTGCTTTACGCTTCCGGCAAAACCGTCCATATTATTCTCAAGATCGGTTAAAATTTTTCTTCTCTGCTGTTTTTCTTTAAGCTCGTAAAGACTTCTTTCAAACTCGTTTTTTGCCTCTTCAAACGCATCCCTGCGTGATTTGCAAAGTTTTTCAAGTCCTGCAAGCCTGTTTTTTATTTCATTGGTCTTGTCAAGATTTTTTTCGGATTCTTTCTCGTTTTCAGCAAGAATGCTGCGGTATTCTTCAATTTTTCTGCCGAAATCACTGTTATTGCCAAGAATCTCGGAAAGACGCTTTTCTTCGTCCTTTATGGACGAACGTGAGGACTCTATAGCAAAACGATATTCGCTCTGTTTTATGTAAAGATTATTTATCTCACTTCCTGCATTTTCAACGCTTTCTCCGAGACGTGAGCTTTCTTCCTCTGCATTTTCAAAGCTTTCTGTAACACTGAAAATTTCCTTTTCAAGCTCTTCTCTCTTTTTTTCAAGTTCCGCAATTTTCTTTCCTGTTTCAGTCTTTTTTGAAATAAGAGCGTTTTTGTTTTTGCCGGATTCCTCGATATTTCTTTTCGCTGATCTTATAGCTTCTTCGCAGTGCTTTATATCATTCTCAAGAACGGCGATACCTGATTTCATTTCGGAAGCTTCCTGCTCTTCTTCAAGCATTTTTCTTCTCAGCTCATCGGATTTTACAGTGCTTTCCTGCATTTTACGATAACCGCCGCTGATTTTTTCCTCCTCACGGCGAATGTCGTTTTCAATATTTTCATATTCGTTTCTGCTGATCAGAATCTTCTCATCAAGCTCTTCCGTTTTAGACTTAAGCTCTTCAAGACGACTCACCCAGACTGATATTTCGAGTTTTTTACGCTGTTCGGCAAGCTTTATAAATTTCTCCGCTTTCTGAGACTGGATTCTGAGCGGTTCAACACGTCCTTCAAGCTCTGAAAGAATATCGTTAAGGCGCATAAGATTTTCCTGAGCAGATGTCAGTTTTCGTTCCGCTTCAAGCTTCTTATAGCGGAATTTCGAGATTCCTGCGGCTTCTTCAAAAATATCACGCCGCTCGTTGCTTTTTGCACCGACAATCTCAGCAATCCTGCCCTGTCCGATGATAGAATATCCGTCACGTCCAAGACCGGTATCCATAAAAAGTTCGTTTATATCCTTTAATCGGCATTGTCTGCCGTTTATCAGATATTCGCTTTCACCGCTCCGATAAAGCTTTCTCGTGACAGCAACCTCATCGTCCATATCGGAAAGAGTTTTATCGGAATTATCAATATTCAGCGTAACAGCGGCAAATCCCATAGGCTTTCTCGCAACAGTACCGGAAAAAATAACGTCCTCCATTTTATTTCCTCTGAGCGTTTTGGTAGACTGTTCCCCAAGAACCCAGCGAACCGAATCGCCGATATTACTTTTTCCGCTGCCGTTCGGTCCGACAACTGCCGTAAGACCCTTGTCAAAGGTCAGGCTTATTTTATCCGGAAAAGACTTAAAGCCCTGTATTTCCAATGATTTAAGATACATTTATTCACCTCCTCAGTTCGCATTTATATTTCGGAACGTTCTCATCTCCGATGACCTTTATAGTAATACCCTGACTTTTAAATTCATTATAATTTGATTTTTTATGTCCGAGCGCCTTGCTGATACACTTTGGATTAACAGCAAAAATATACTCTCCGCAAAGCTTAGCAAGCTTTTCCGATACTTTTTTTTCATCATATTTCTGCGGATAAAACAAACCAACCGCTTTTAATATTTCACTGTACATTCTGTTTTGATATATCAGACTTTCGCAAAGCTCACGGAAAGCGGGATGATAAAATCCTCCGATCATATCGTTTTCAACAAACTCGCTTGCATGAAGTCCGACCTTGATAACTTTAATATTATTCTCTTCAAACTCTTCCATAGCTCCGGCAGCTAAAGCGACCGCATCCTCAAAGCAGTCTCCGCAGCCTGCTCCGTCAAAGAATTCATATTCGCCCGACTGATAAAGCTCCGCAAGCTTTGTTCCTTTAAGTATAACAACCGGATATATCCTTACGGTATCAGGATGTATTTCTATAATTTTGCGTACGGTTTCAAGCTCGTCATCGCCGGTGCTTTTATAAAGACCTATCATCATCTGAAGTCCAAGCTCAAATCCATATTCACGGATAAGTCTGCTCGCATTTACAACGTCCTGAGCCGTATGCCCACGGTCATTGGCGGCAAGAACATTATCGCTCATAGACTGCGCCCCAAGCTCTATCGACGTAACTCCATATCTTTTAAGAAGCTCCAGAATCGGTCGGTCTATGCAGTCCGGACGAGTTGAAATGCGGATTCCCCTGAACTTTCCTTCACCGATAAAATCTTGAACCGCTTCAAGCAGCTCAAGCATATATCCCCTCGGAATTGCCGTAAAGCTTCCGCCAAAAAAGGCTATTTCCGTATCGGCAGGAGATTTTATCTCTCCAAAAGCTTTTTCACATATATCATGAACCTCTTCTGCCGTCGGAGCGCTCTGTGCTCCGCTTATAGTGTGCTGATTGCAGAAGCTGCACATATTCGGACATCCTATATGCGGCACGAAAATCGAAATATTACTGTGCTTCATATCCCATAAGCTCCAGAGCTTCTTTTGCGGCGAGCTGTTCGGCTTCCTTTTTGCTTTTGCCGCTGCCCTTTCCTATTACCTGCGAATTGAGGCATACTTCAACTACAAAACGCTTGTTATGATCCGGACCTTCCTCGCCGATGAGGACATATTCAACCTTTTCCTCGGGATTTTTCTGAACTATCTCCTGCAAAACCGTTTTAAAATCGCTGAATGCCGGTTTTACAAAATGGTGAATATCCTCAGGCATGAAATGAAGGATGTGCTTAGCTGCGGCTTCCATTCCGCCGTCAAGATAAATTGCTGCGATCACCGCTTCAAAAGCGTCAGCAAGAATAGAGGGTCTTTCTCTTCCTCCGGTATTTTCCTCACCTTTTCCAAGATGAAGATAATCCCCAAGATTTATCTGCTTTGCAAAAATATGAAGCGATTTTTCACAGACAAGCGACGCTCTCATTTTTGTAAGCTCACCCTCTGCAACGTTAAGATTTTTGTATAAAAAATCCGATACGACTATCGACAAAACACTGTCGCCGAGAAATTCAAGTCTTTCGTTGCTTCCGTTCGGCTGTTTGCGTTCATTAGCATATGAAGAGTGTGAAAGAGCCTGCTGTATGAGATTCTTGTTTTTAAATTTATAGCCGATCGTTTTTTCCAATTCTTCAATTTTATCCATTATAGTCATTCCTTTCCGGCAGCGGCAATACTTGATACATAGCTTTCTATCTCGCCTGTAACATTACTTTCAACACATTTTTTCGCCTGCCTTACAGCATTGAAAAATGCCGTAGCGTCCGAGCTTCCATGCGCCTTTATAACCGTTTTTTTCACTCCGAGAAGAGCTGAACCGCCAACCTCTTTATAATCCATCTGTTTACGAAGAACCTTGATTTTTCCAAGCGAGAAAACTGCTCCTATTTTGCCGATGCCAGAAAATATCCATTTCATTTTTTTGCCAAAGAAAGAACCCATTCCCTCGTAAAGCTTCAAAGCAATATTTCCGGTAAATCCGTCGGTCACAACGACCTGAACCCCGCCCTTAGGCATATCCCTTGCTTCAATATTTCCAACGAAATTAAGTCCGGATTCTTTAAGAAGCTTATACGACTCTGTCTCAAGTTCACGTCCCTTTGTGTCCTCTGCGCCGATATTCAGAAGAGCTACCTTTGGTTTCATTATTCCCATAACCTTTTCCATATATGCGCTGCCCATAACGGCAAACTGAACCAGCATTTCCGGACGGCATTCAATATTTGCTCCGGCATCGACCAGTACAAAATTGCCCTTGTCTGCCGGCATTACCGGCGACGGAGCTATACGTTTAATGCCTTTGATACGCTTGACGATAAAGGTTGCTCCCATAACAAGCGCTCCAGTACTTCCGGCTGAAACAAATGCGTCGCCTTTTCCCTCTGCAAGCAGACGGAGACCAAGTGCCATTGAAGTATTTTTACCGGAACGTGTTATTTCCTTTGGTTCTTCATGTATATCAAAAACATCATCTGTATGCTCAATTTCAATACCGCTGAGACTTATTCCGTTATCGGCGGCACACCTTTTAATTTTTTCACTGCTTCCCGTAAGTATGATATTAACTCCAAGCTCCGAAACAGCTCTTGCGCATCCTTTTAAAACCTCAAGGGGAGCGTTATCTCCCCCGAAAGCGTCAACTATCACCTTCACAAACGATCATCTCCATTTCATGTTTCAGAATCCGACTCTGCATTCTCATTGTAAAGACATTTTCTGAGCGATTCTATTGCACGGTTCGCATAAACTCCGTATTTTTCCTTTTTATCCCGGATCCTTACTCCGATATCAGGCAAAATGCCCATGTTTGCTCCCATAGGCTGGAACTTTCCGCTGTTGAACGGATCACTTATATATGCCGAAAGCGCTCCTGTCATAGTATCAAGGGGCAGCTTCAGCGGATCAAGTCCTTTTATTTTTCTGGAAACAGCGATTCCGGCAATTATTCCGCTTGCCGCAGATTCCATGTAGCCTTCAACTCCGGTTATTTGTCCGGCGAAGAAAATATCGGGACGCTCTCTCATAGAAAAATCTGAATTAAGCAGTTTTGGACTATTGATAAAAGTATTTCTGTGCATAACTCCGTAACGCATAAATTCAGCGTTTTCAAGTCCGGGAATTTTTGAAAAAACACGCTTCTGCTCGCCGAATTTCAAATTGGTCTGAAATCCGACAAGATTGAAAAGAGTTCCCTCACGATTTTCACGTCTGAGCTGAACGACTGCGTAAGGACGTTTTCCTGTCCGTCTGTCGGTAATTCCAACCGGCTTCATCGGTCCGAAACGCATTGTATCCACACCTCTTGAAGCAAGCTCTTCGATAGGCATACATCCCTCGTAAACGCTGAAAGGATGCGTTTCAAAATCCTTGAGCTGAACACGCTCCGCCGAGATAAGAGCTTCATAAAAGGCGAGGTACTCCTCTTTGTTCATGGGACAGTTTATGTAATCCGCATCGCCTCTGTCATAGCGTGATGCGAAGAAAACCTTTTCATTATCAAGACTTTCAAATGTTACAATAGGTGCGGCAGCATCATAAAAACTCAGCGATTCACCGCAAAGCTCAGTTATAGCGTCCGCCATTGCTCCGGAAGTAAGCGGACCTGTTGCAATTACTGTTATCCCATCAGAAATGGAAGTAACCTCGCCGCCGATAACCTCTATAAGACTGTGATTTTTTATTTTATTTGTAATACTGTCGGAAAATTTTTCCCGGTCGACAGCAAGCGCTCCTCCGGCTTCGACCGAATTTTCCTTTGCGCACGGAACAGTCAGCGAACCGAGAATTTCCATTTCATGTTTAAGAAGTCCCGCTGCCGATTCAAGTCTTGCCGCTTTAAGCGAATTTGAGCATACAAGCTCGGCGAATCCGCTGTATTTATGGGCAGGAGAGTATTTTTCAGGCTTCATTTCATAAAGCTTTACATTTATCCCCTCTTGTGCGATCTTCCATGCAGCCTCGCATCCGGCAAGACCTGCGCCAATAACATTAACGGTTTCTCTCATTTTTTCAGCTCTCTTTCATATCCGCAGCCCTCGTTTTCACAAACGAGCCTGCCTGATTTTCCTCCCTTTATAAATAAGGATTTTCCGCAGTTCGGGCAAAGCTCTTTAGTCGGAACATTCCATGTCATGAAGCTGCAATCGGGGAATCCCTCGCATCCGTAAAAGCTTCTGCCCTTTTTCGATTTTTTCAGCAGCATTTTCTTTCCGCACCGAGGACAATTTCCGTCTGATTCCGTAACGATCTTTTTTGTATTCTTACACTCCGGAAATCCCGGACAGGCAAGAAATTTTCCGTATTTGCTGTACTTGATAACCATATTTCTTCCGCAAAGCTCGCATACGACATCGGTTTCTTCATCCGGAACTTTAACTCTTTTGCCCTCCATAGCGTCTTCGGCTTTTTTCAGAGTTTCCGAAAAATCGTCATAAAATTCATGAAGAGTGCTTACCCAGTCCTTATTTCCATGCTCGACCTCATCGAGACTGTTTTCCATTCCGGCAGTGAATTTAGCGTCGACAATATTATTGAAATGCTCTTTCATAAGATCGGTAATTACCTCGCCGAGATTTGTCGGTTTAAGAGCTTTTCCCTCATGCTCAACATAGCGGCGTGAGGTTATCGTTGTTATGGTCGGAGCGTAAGTACTCGGTCTGCCGATACCGTTTTCCTCAAGAGCCTTTATAAGCGAAGCTTCGGTATATCTCGGAGGCGGCTGTGTGAAATGCTGATTTCCGGCAATGGATTTCAGCTTCAGAATATCGTTTGCTTTAAGCTCGGGAAGCATCTTCTTGCTGCTTTCCTCCGTATCTGAGGATTCAACGTAAAGAGCCATAAATCCATCGAATTTAACGGAATACCCGGAAGCACGGAAAATGCATCCGTTTGCCGAAATATCTGCCGAAACCGTATCAAGAAGAGCATTTGCCATCTGACTTGCGATAAAACGCTCCCAGATAAGCTTATATAGCTTGAACTGATCGACGGAAAGGCTTGATTTTACCCTTTCCGGAGTAAGCTCCGGAGTTGACGGTCTTATTGCTTCATGAGCGTCCTGCGCATTATTTTTGGACTTAAACGTTCTTGGCTCGGGAGGAAGATAATCCTTGCCGTAGACCGTTCCGATATATTCGGCAGCAGCAGCTTTTGCTTCATCGGATATTCTCAGACTGTCCGTTCTCATATAAGTTATAAGTCCGACAGCTCCTACGCCCTCGACATCGACGCCTTCATAAAGCTCCTGAGCTGCTTTCATGGTACGTTTAGCAGTAAATCCAAGCTTACGTGAAGCTTCCTGCTGAAGAGTGGATGTAATAAAAGGAGGCGCAGGCTGTTTTTTGGTGACTCTTTTCTTAACTGAAGCAACAGTATATTCAGCATTTTCCAGTCTTTTAAGAATGCCGTCCGCTTCTGTCTGGTTCGGAATCTCAAGCTTTTCTCCGTCAACCGATACAAGAGCCGCATCAAACACTTTTCTTGAAGAAGGAGCTGTGAATTTGGCGTCTATAGACCAATATTCCTTCGGAACAAATTTCCGTATCTCGTTTTCTCTGTCAACAACAAGACGAACCGCTACCGACTGAACTCTTCCGGCGGAAAGACCTCTTTTAACTTTTTTCCAGAGAAACGGACTAAGCTCGTAGCCCACAAGTCTGTCGAGAATACGTCTTGCCTGCTGAGCATTTACAAGATCTATATCAATTTTATGGGGATTGCTCATACCGTTTTTAACTCCGGTTTTAGTTATCTCGTTAAAGGCAACTCTGTTGTTTTCGTTCATATCAAGTTTAAGGAGCTGCGCAATATGCCATGATATAGCCTCACCCTCACGATCAGGGTCGGTTGCGAGGTAAACCTTATCGCATTTTTTGGCACGTTTCTTCATTTCTTTTATAACATCCTCTTTACCTTTCATATCGGTATACTGAGGTTTGAAATCGTTGTCCTTATCAACACCCATTTTCGACTTTGGTAAATCACGGATATGTCCCATCGACGCCATAACTTCATAGCCCGAACCAAGATATTTCTGTATTGTTTTCGCCTTTGCAGGAGATTCAACTATTACTAAATTTGCCATTTTCTTTTCTCCTTATCCACATATTTCAAACATTTTCCCCGGAAGAGAACGGATTGCTCCGAGAATTTCAAGCTCTGTCAGTTCAGTCATAAGATCTGCCGTATCAAGCTCGAGCTTCTGAGCGATAAAGTCCGCATGAAGCGCTTCTTCCGAGAAAAGACCGTAAATCTTTTTCTGAATATCGGTCATTTCCTCTGTTATATTATTATCTGCAATTTTTTTTATTTCTTTCGGTTTTTCTTGTTCAGCGGCATTATTCTCATTCTTTTCAGATTTCTTTCTCGCCGCCGAGCGCTTTCTTACCGATTTTATCATATCTAAAGAAGACATTGTATTTTCGGTTTTTATGATGCTTTTGCGGCCAAAACTGCTTACTCCGGAAACTTCCTCGGAACGAATCTCCATATCGAGCGCTCCGCCAATTCTGAATATATCTATTACATCGGAAACACTGTAAAGAGGCGTTGCTCCATCCCTGAGCAGTTCGATATTTCCTGAAAAAGCTTTGCTGAAAATATCAGCCGGCGGCAGACAGAAAACCTCTCTGCCCTGCTCGGCTGCAAGATCGGCAGTTATTAAAGAACCGCTTCCTACAGCCGCTTCAAATATCATTGTCGCCATTCCAAGAGCTGCAAGAATTCTGTTCCTTTTAGGAAAATTCTGTGCATGGGGAGGAGTTCCCAAAGGATACTCCGAAATAAAAACTCCTCCGTTTTCAAGAATAATATCTCTGAACATAAAATTATTTTTAGGATAATCAACGTCAAGTCCGCATCCCATTACGCAGGCTGTAGGTCTTTGAGCGTCGGCTGCTGCTATATGCGACGTTATGTCCGTTCCGATAGCAAATCCGCTTACGATAACAAACCCGTTTCTTGCAAGCTCGCCGCAAATGCGATACGCTGAATCAAGACCGTAATTGGTGGGATTTCTCGTGCCGACTGCGGTTATTGTTCTTGTGCCATTCAGACAGGAAATGTTTCCTCTGTAATAAAGCACGGCAGGAGGATTAAATATATGCCGGAGCTGTTTCGGATATTCTTCACTGCTGTAACCTATAACCCCGATTCCAATTTTTCTGCACTGTTCAATATATTCGGAAGCTTTTTCAATACTTACTCCGGTAATATTGCGTATCTCCTTATCCTTCAGATTAAGACCGCTTATATCCGAATTCAAAGCGGAATAAGTTTCAGCAGCGGTTTCATAAAGGCTTATCGCATCCCATATGCGGCTGCTTCCCGTTCCAAAAATCATTGAAAGCCACAGCCAGTATTTTGTTTCATCCATTGTAAAGCCTCCTTTTCCGAGTGTTAAATTGAAATCATTTTTTCAGTTCCCACATAAGAATTCCGGCTGCCATAGCTGCATTAAGAGAATTAATACTTCCTTGCATGGGAATAGTTATACGTCTGTCGCAGCGTTCTGCAATATCCTTTGGAAGGCCGTTTCCTTCATTTCCGATAAAAATCGCCTGAAGTCCTTCAAACACACATTTGGTAACATCAAATGCATCCTTATCTATAACGGCAGCGGAAGTCGTTACCTTATTCTCGGACAGCATAGAAAAGAGTTTTTCGGCGTCATTTTCGATCAATATATTAGTTCTGAAAATTGATCCCATTGTTGAGCGTACAACTTTCGGACTATAAAGATCACAGCTTCCCGAAAGAATAATACCGTCTATTCCAAGAGCGTCAGCAGTACGGATGATCATACCGGCATTTCCAGGATCCTGTAAGCCGAAAAGTACGATATAACGTCCATCGCTGCAAAAAGTCATCCTCTTTTTTTCGGGAATGCGACATATTGCAAAAACGCCCTGTGTTGTACCGGTTGAAGCGATTTTGTTTCCAAGCTCATTTGAAATAACAATTACTTTTGTATTTCTCAAATCAGCCTGAAACAGCTCGCAGCCGAATTTTTCATTTGCCTGTTTTGTTATGATAATATGAGTAATATCGCCGTTTTCTTTAAGAGCGTCCTCAACGATTCTTGCTCCTTCTAACACAAATAAGCCGTATTCGAGCCTTTCTTTTTTTGATGAAGAAAGCTTCTGATACAGCTTGATAACGGGATTGTCCTTTGATGTGATTATATTTTCCAATAGCACGAACTCCTCTTGATAATATGCATGAAAGCTTCTCTTATTCAATGAGAAGCCTCATCCATAATTTAATAAAACACGCTCTTTTAATATAAAGGAGCGTGTTTTGGTTCGATTAAAGAGCAGCCTTTGCCTTATCAGCAATTGCTGTAAAGCCGGCAGCATCGTTAATAGCGATCTCTGAGAGCATTTTTCTGTTAAGAGTAATGCCAGCCTTCTTGCATCCGTTCATAAATGTTGAATAATTCATGCCGTTGAGCTTAGCAGCAGCAGAAATTCTTGTGATCCAGAGCTGTCTGAACTGTCTCTTCTTCTGCTTTCTGCCGATGTATGCATAATTTCCTGACTTCATTACGGCCTGTTTAGCCATCTTGAAATGCTTGCTCTTTGCGCCGAAATAGCCCTTAGCAAGCTTTAAAGTTTTATTTCTTCTCTTACGAGTCATCATTGCACCTTTAATACGTGCCATAGTCTTATACCTCCAAAATTAAAATTACGAAAAACCGGTAATTGTTCCTGCCGAACAGGCAGCATAACTCCGCCTGAATTACATATAAGGAACGAGCTTCTTGATTGTAGGAGCGTTTGTAACGTCTGCCACGCCTGCGTTACGAGCGATTCTCTTACGCTTAGTATCCTTCTGAGTAAGTCTGTGTCTCTTATTTGTGTGCTGATACTTAACCTTACCGGATCCTGTAATCTTAAAACGCTTCTTAGCGCCTGAGTGAGTTTTTACCTTAACCTTTGCCATTATATAATCCTCCTTACTTAGCAGCCTTCGGGGAAACGAACATTACGATGCTGCGTCCCTCCATTTTAGCTGGCTTTTCCACAGTGCCGACCGCCGAAACTGCTTCTTTGAAACGCTCAAGCAGCTCTTCGCCAAGCTGTGGGTGCGCAATAGCTCTTTTACGGAATCTTACCGAAACCTTCAGCTTATCGCCGCCCTGTAAAAATTTAACCGCCTGATTTACCTTTGTTTCGTAATCATGAGTATCAATAGTGGAAAACATTCTGATTTCCTTGATTGAAACTATTTTCTGATTTTTTCTTGCCTCTTTTTCACGTTTAGCCTGCTCAAAGCAATACTTGCCGTAGTCCATTATACGGCACACAGGCGGTGTTGCCTGCGGAGCGATTTTAACGAGATCAAGATCCTTATCAAAGGCGATCTGCTGTGCCTCTCTGGCAGATAAAATACCGAGCTTCTTTCCGTCATCGTCGATTACAAGAATTTCCTTATCTCTTATCTCTTCGTTGATCTGCAGTTCCTGTTTGCTAATAGTCAAGCACCTCCAACTATAAATAAAGTCTGAAACAAAAATGAGTGCAGAAAATATCCGCACTCACACAATACGCACAAAATCAAAGCAGCACATTAATGAACTGCAAGAAGTCGTTTACATATTGACCGTTTAAGCATTGCCTCACGGTGAGAACGCATAGTTCTGCTTTGTTTACTCACTAAGTATACACCCTTCGGCTGAATTTGTCAAGCAAATTTGATTTTTTTGGTATTTTGCACAAATATTCAATCAAAAGCCTCCTTTATCTTATCCCATAAAGCAAATCGAACTCTATATTTTTTCGGATGATACATTATATCAAGCTCTTCCTCATCGAAAAATTCATCCTCAGAGCTTTTATTGTCCTCGACCTCGCTTGCTGCCGGAATGCAAAGCGGCGGATACATAACGCACCACCAGTTATGTCCCTCAGCTTCGCCGATTTCTATACGCAATGCCCTGTAATTACCGGCAGGCATGGTTATATCTCCGTAAACCCTGTCGTCAAAGTGCATATCGGTAATTTCGGCTTTTACCGTGTTATAGCATCCCTGCGAGCGGAGTGTTCTTTCTGCTATCTCTACTATTTCCGGAAGCTTTTCCTCTGCCGCCGCTTCCGCTTCTTTAAGGGAATCGGTATTTCCGAATATTTCGTCTGAATTTTCAAGAAGAGCGTCTCTCACGCAAAGTTTCAACCTTTGATCTTCGTCAGTATCCGAATTTGCAAGAATATGAAGTCGGAGAACGCTTCCACGAAGCTCATCGAGCTTTCTTCCGTCTCTGATGAACTTAAAGGAATTTGTAATCGCAATCGCCAGCAGCATTCCGCCAGCCATAATAAGTGTAATATATTTTTTCATTTTCCTCACCTCGATAATGAGGATTGGATAATTGTGGAAAAAATATTCAGTTTTTCCAATAAATTTATTATACCGCATTTCGCCAAAAAGCGCAAGAAAATTCTTACAAAAAAACATTTTTTTCGCTATATATTTGTGGTGAAATTTCAATATAATACTAAAAATATACTGGATTATAGATCTTTCCACAGCAAACAGACGAAAAACTCCTCTTAACATTAATACGATAAAAAGCTATTATATATGTATTCAGCAAGGAGGAATTTTTTATGAAGTCAAAAATAATCTTTATTTTTTTTATAACATTAATTTTCTGTTGTTGTCCGATCAAAGCATTCGCCGAAGAAAAACAGGATTTCTGCTACACTATTATAAACGAAGAAGCTTCGATTATCGGCTTTGAGGGTGAACCTGAGTATATAGTTATTCCTGCCGAAATAGAGGGAGTTCCGGTTACAGAAATAAGAGACAATGCTTTTTATGAATGCCGCACGCTTAAACAGATCATGCTTCCGGATTCATTAAAAAAAATAGGACATCACTGCTTCTACGAATGTTCCGCCCTTGAGGGAATTGAGCTCCCTGAATATGTCTCAGAAATAGGAATGGGATGTTTTTCGGAATGTTCGTCGCTGTCATATGTGAGTATTCCGGATTCTCTTGAGATTTTGCCGGATTCATGCTTCCGAAACTGCACTTCGCTTGCCGGTATTATTATTCCTCAGAATATAACAGAAATCGAAAAATTCTGCTTTTCCGGATGCACCTCTCTTTCAGATGTCTCTCTCAGCGGAAGAATAACCGGAATCGGCGATTACGCTTTTTTTATGTGCGATTCCCTGAAAAATTTATATATTCCGGAATCAGTAAAATCCTTTGGAACAGAAGCCATCGGTTTCACTGTCAGCGATACGGAGCATTCTGTCGTCCGGGATTTTTCCGTTTCGGGATGTAAAAATTCTCATGCTGAAAAGTATGCAAAAGAGAACTCTATCAGTTTTTCCGGACAAGCAAAAGCCGTTCCGGCTTTTTCCCTCAAAAATCCGGACAATGCTCCCATAACGATTCCAAAAATATTTGTAACAGCCGGAGTTTTCTTTTTCATAGTTGCCTGCGTCATCGCTCTCAGGCAGCATTTTAAAAGTAAAAAACGTCATCATTAGAAAAAATCTGCATTTTCCATAAAAACTATTGATTTTTTTATAAAAATGTGATAATATATCTATATGAATTTCATAATAATATCACGTATTTTAGGAGGGATAACTTGAAGAAAAAATTTATTAAATCAGCCATATGCACCGCTCTTGCCGCAGCAGTTGTTTCTGCCGGAACTTCTTTTGCTCCGAAACTTCCGGAAAGCGCATCGGCTGAGGATCTTGTACTTAAATATGAATTTGAGGACGGAGCAACAAGCGGAGGAAAAATTCACAGCTCCGGCTGGAAAGGCAATACTCAGAAAGACGGTTCGGGAGAGGATTTTGATCTTACTAATTACTCAGGAGACGGATTTTCTTATCTTGATCAGAAAGGCACTACCGTAAACGTTGAAGTTGATGTTCCTGAAGCAGGTCTTTATGAACTTACAATTTGCTACTGTGAACCGTCAGATCCAAACAAAAAGGTTCAGTATCTCAATGTAAACGGCGTAAATCAGGGCGAAGTAAGCTTTCCCCATAACCTTGCATTCGAGGAAACATCCGGAGGCATCGTCAATCTGCAAAAGGGTAAAAATACTATCGAGCTGAAAGCCTACTGGGGATATACCTACTTTGATTATCTGACTATAAAACCGGCGGATGAAAAGCTCGCTAATCTTTCTCCTACAAGAACGCTTTCAAATCCAAACGCTTCCGATTCTGCTAAAAGACTTTATAACTACCTCTGCGATCAGTATGGAAACCATATTATTTCCGGACAGCAGGAATACTGCGGTGAACACAATTATAATCTCTGGTCCGATCCCGACAACTTCATCAAGGATAACGAAGCTGAATTTGAATATATTCTCGAAAAAACAGGCAAACAGCCGGCTATAAGAGGTATAGATCTTCTGAATTACCGCTCGAATTCCCCGTGGACAGATCATGCTCCTGAACGTGCTATACAGTGGGTAAACGAATACAAAGGAATCGCCACTCTTACATGGCACTGGAATGTACCGTCCGAAGAAGGCGGAGAGACCGCCGCTTTCTATGTTGAATCGACAGGAAATTCTCCTTATACGACCTTCAGCGTTAAAAATGCTCTCAAAGAAGGTACATGGGAGCATGAACAGATCCTTGCCGATATCGACGTTATTGCAAAAGAGCTTACAAAGCTTAAAGAAGCTGACGTTCCCGTTTTATGGCGTCCTCTCCACGAGGCCGAGGGCGCTTGGTTCTGGTGGGGAGCAGAAGGTCCGGAAGCCTGCAAGGAACTTTACAGACTCCTTTATGATAAGCTTACCAACGAATACGGTCTTGATAATCTCATCTGGGTATGGACAGGATATACCTACCCCACTTCCTCTGCATGGTATCCCGGCGACGACGTTGTCGATATAGTCGGCTACGATAAATATAACGCTGTTGACGGATTGCCTAATCTCAGCTCGATCTCATCCACATTCTACAGTCTTGTTCAGAGCGTAAACGGTCAGAAAATGGTCGCAATGTCGGAAAACGACTCTATTCCGTCGCTTGAAAATCTCATCAACGATAAAGCGGCATGGCTCTATTTTTGTCCGTGGTATATGAACTATCTCACCAGCGAACAGAATAATCCGGTTGAAGAGCTGGTTAAGATCTATACAAGCGATTACTGCATAACGCTTGACGAGCTTCCCGACCTTAAAAGCTATCCAATAAGCGAAGAAAAACCGCCGGTATCTTCCGGAGATGAAGAAAATCTCTGGGGTGATGCAAACTGCGACGGTCAGATAGATATGTCGGACGCCGTTCTTATAATGCAGTCACTGTCCAATCCCGATAAATATGGCTTAGGCGGAACGGACGACAGCGCCATTACTAAACAGGGACTTATTAATGCCGATGTTTTTAATCACGGCGACGGCGTTACAAATAATGATGCGCTTGAAATTCAGAAATATAAACTTAATCTGATTACAGATTTTGACATTAAATGATTGGAGGATTTTTATGAAATTTACAAAACGTCTGCTCGCTTCCGCTATATGCGCAGCGACAGCTTTATGTTCGGCAGCGTCAGCTTTCCCAGCCGTAAACGCAGCGGAAGAACTTGCCGATTCTATCGCAAACGATTCCGGACTGGATTACGATTTTGCCCGTGCTCTTCAGTATTCTATCTACTTCTATGACGCTAATATGTGCGGAACAGAGGTTGAGGAAAATAATCGTTATTCATGGAGAGGCAACTGCCATACCTACGATTCGCAGGTTCCGCTTAAACCTATGGACTCTCAAAGTCAGGGAACCAATCTTTCTCAGGCTTTCATTGACAAATATAAGGATATTCTTGATCCGGACGGCGACGGATGCGTTGACGTTGCCGGAGGTTTCCACGATGCCGGAGATCATGTTGAATTCGGTATGCCGGAAAATTATGCCGCTTCAACAGTCGGCTGGGGATATTATGAATTCCGTGACTCATATGTAAAAACAGGTCAGCAGGATCATGTTGAAACCATTCTCCGCTATTTTAACGACTACCTTATGAAATGTACTTTCCTTGACGACAGCGGAAAGGTAATTGCTCACTGCTATCAGGTCGGCGACGGAGATATCGACCACGCTTACTGGAACTCTCCTGAGGTCGACAGCATGGCTCGTCCGGCATTCTTTCTCACAGCCGATAAGCCGCAAACCGATTATGTCGCTTCCGCAGCGGCTTCCCTTGCTATAAATTATCTCAATTTCAAGGACACAGATAAGGAATATGCTCAGAAATCGCTTGATTACGCAGTTGCGCTCTTCGATTTCGCTATGGAAAACCCAAAGGAACTCAGTGATAATGCAGACGGTCCTAAAAGCTACTACGTATCAAGCAAATGGGAAGACGACTACTGCTGGGCTGCCGCATGGCTTTACAAAATAACCGGAGATCATAAATATCTTGAGGAAATTTACCCCAATTACGATTACTATGCTGCTCCCTGCTACGTTCACTGCTGGAACGACGTCTGGGGCGGCGCACAATGTATCCTCGGTGAAATTTCTATGGATAAGCCTCTTAAAGAGGGTGAACACGTTTATCCAGGATTTATCGACGAATTCAAAGAAGCAGCAGGAAAAAGTCCTTACGAAGAAATGGACTGCTGGGCTTCGATAGCAAAGGCTGTTGAAACATATATGTCAGGCGGAATAGGTACAATCACACCAGCAGGCTACTGGTGGCTCAGTACATGGGGTTCTGCCCGTTACAATACCGCAGCGCAGCTTGTCGCTCTTGTCTATGATAAATATAACAACAACGGCAAACCGGGAAAATACAGCGAATGGGCTAAGGGTCAGATGGAATACATCATGGGCAACAATCCGCTGAATCGTTCATATATCGTCGGATACAACGAAAACTCTGTTAAATATCCGCATCACAGAGCTTGTTCCGGTCTTACGAAGTGTGAAGATCCGGATGAACACAGATACGTTCTTTACGGAGCTCTTGCCGGAGGTCCTGATGTTGAAGATAAACACAACGATATAACCAAAGACTGGATATACAACGAAGTTACTATCGACTATAACGCCGCTTTCGTAGGAGCTTGCGCCGGTCTTTACGAATACTTCGGAACGGATGAAATGCAGCCGACTAAGGATTTCCCTCCCGCTCCTAAATATAACGGCGGAAGCGGCGGCGGAAACAATTACTGGGTAAACGCCTGCGGAATCGACGATCTTAATGCCAGCGGCTGCGGAGTTACCAAGGTTTCATTAATGGTTATGACCGATTCAACTAAAGCAGCTAAGGATATTTCTGTACGTTACTATTTCAACAGCTCGGAAATTTCTGATGTCAACAGCGTAAAACCAAGCGAGCTTTACGATCAGGCTGCTGTTGAAGCTGCGGCAGACGGTGCAGACGGAATTATCAGCGGTCCTTATAAGTATGATAAAACTCCTGATACATATTATGTTGAGATAAAGTGGGATGGTTACAATATAGCTAATTCCGGAAAGAAGTATCAGTTTACTGTCGGAATGTATTACGGCGACAATTGGGATCCAAAGAACGACTGGAGCTATGACGGTCTTACGATTTTTACCGATGACGGCGCTTTCTTCGGCACAGGCAACGAGGTCAAAACGGATAATATCTGCGTTTACTCCGACGGAGTTCATGTCGGCGGAACCGAACCGGACGGCAGTACTCCCATAAAAGAAGATCCCACCAACCCGTCTGAAGGTGATGATGACATTCTCTATGGCGACGCAAACTGTGACAAAACAGTGGATATGTCAGATGCTGTTCTTATCATGCAGTCTCTCTCTAATCCGGATAAATACGGATTGGGCGGCACGGACGAACACGCTATCACAGAAGCAGGCATCAAAAACGGTGATTGCTATATGACCGGTGACGGACTTACAAACAACGACGCTCTTTCTATTCAGAAATTCAAGCTCAATCTGATTCCCTCTCTTCCGGAAACCAACTGAAAATTTTAACGGGCAGCCAATACGACTGCCCATTTTCATTTTATAAACGGCTTTTTTTCACACAACTTTCATAAATCTCACAATTTACTTGTTGTTTTTCTTTTAAATATATGTTATAATCATTTCAGTAATACTTTAAGGAGTTGATTTTCCTAATGAAAGAAGAAAACAAAAACAACAAAAAAAGCTATTTGATTTTTGCTGTAATTGCAATTATACTGCTGCTTTTGTATAATTCATTTATCATTCCGGCAATCAAAAAAGCTCAGATAAAAGATACTAATTACAGTTTCTTCCTGAAACAGGTCGATGCGGGAACAGTTTCGCAGGTTCAGATCAAAGAGGACACCATTCTGTTTCAGGTAACTGGTGCAAACGGTTCTAAACAGCTTTATTCAACGATTAGAATCGACGATCCTGACCTTGTTTCAAAGCTTTACGAAAAAGGTAATATTGATTTCACGGGAAGTATAGAAAAAACAAGCCCTTTTGCAAATTTTCTTATTTCATGGGTTCTTCCGATAGTTTTCATGATAGTTATCTGGAACATCCTTATGCGTGGAATGAGCAAACGTATGGGCGGAATGGGCAATGCAATGTCTTTCGGAAAAAGCAACGCAAAAATCTATGTTAAGGCTCAGACCGGAAAAACCTTTGCCGATGTTGCCGGACAGGATGAGGCTAAAGAGGCTCTTGAAGAAATCGTGGATTTTCTCCATAATCCTGATAAATACGCTGATATAGGTGCAAATCTTCCTAAAGGCGCCCTTCTTGTTGGTCCTCCCGGAACAGGTAAAACTCTTCTTGCACAAGCAGTTGCCGGAGAGGCAAATGTTCCGTTTTTCTCGATTTCAGGTTCTGAATTCGTAGAAATGTTCGTCGGAATGGGCGCTGCAAAGGTTCGTGATCTTTTCCAGCAGGCTAACGAAAAAGCTCCGTGTATCGTATTTATCGATGAGATCGACACTATCGGCAAAAAGCGTGACGGTCAGATAGGCGGAAACGATGAGCGTGAGCAGACTTTAAATCAGCTTCTTACTGAAATGGACGGATTTGACGGCAAAAAGGGAGTCGTTATTCTTGCGGCAACAAACCGTCCCGAATCGCTTGATCCGGCTCTTCTTCGTCCGGGAAGATTCGATAGAAGAATTCCTGCCGAGCTTCCTGATATGGGCGGAAGAGAAGCAATTCTTAAAGTTCATGCAAAGAAAATAAAAACTGAACCGGATATCGACTATAACGCTATTGCAAGAGCGACCGCAGGCGCTTCCGGCGCAGAGCTTGCCAATATTATAAACGAATCCGCTCTCAGAGCAGTAAGAAACGGCAGAAAACTTGTTAATCAATCTGATCTTGAAGAAAGCGTTGAAGTTGTTATTGCCGGATATCAGAGAAAAAATGCAGTTATTTCTCAGAAAGAAAAGGAAATTATTGCTTATCACGAAATCGGTCACGCTCTTGTTGCAGCAATGCAAAAGGATTCTGCTCCGGTACATAAGATCACCATTATCCCCCGTACATCAGGAGCTTTAGGCTATACTATGCAGGTAGACGAGGGTGAAAAGTTCCTGCTTACCAAGGAGGAGGCTCTCGCAAGGATAGCAACTCTTACCGGAGGACGTTCCGCAGAAGAGCTTATTTTCAATACCTGCACCAGCGGCGCTTCAAACGATATAGAAAAATCCACACAGCTTGCAAGAGCTATGGTAACACGCTACGGCATGAGTGGAAGCTTCGATATGATAGCTCTTGAAACCGTCAATAATCAGTATCTCGGCGGCGATACATCTCTTGTATGCTCCCCTGAAACTGCTGCTAAAATCGACGATGAGGTCAACAGCATCGTTCGTAGCGCTCATGCAAAGGCTGTTCAGATACTCTCTGATAATATTGATAAACTCCACGAACTTGCACATTTTCTCCTTGAAAAGGAAACGATAACCGGAGAGGAATTTATGGCGATTCTTAACGAAAATGTAGCTGTCAAGTAAAATTCAATAAATTTATTACAAAAAAGCCTGTCCGCATAGGATTTTCTATGCGGACAAGTTATTATATGCAACACCGCACAAAAATTATGACGGAAAAAGCGCAAACAGATTCGTTACAAAGCCGTTAGACGGTCTTTGTGCGATACTGCCTAAACTCGTCCCTATTGCAAAATAATTCAATTTCCTAAATTATCAAAAAACACTTGACTAATTAGAAATAATATGCAATAATAATATGTACATACTTATGAAAGAGAGAATTTACTATGTTTGTTAATTATTTACTCACATTTTTAATTTCAATGGTTCCGATCGTTGAACTCAGAGGCGGCGTTCCATTTGGAATTATTCGAGGAATCGAGTGGTATAAGGCTCTTCCTCTTTGCATGATCGCAAATATGATACCTGTTCCGTTTATCTTCTTTTTCGCAAGAAAAATTCTCGAATGGGGCAGCAATAAACCAGTAATCGGAAAATTTTTCTCATGGTGTCTTGAAAAAGGTCATCACGGCGGCGAAAAGCTTAAAGAAAAAGCAGGAAAGGGAATGTTCTGGGCTTTGCTTCTCTTTGTCGGAATCCCGCTTCCCGGAACAGGCGCTTGGACAGGCACTCTTGCCGCAAGCCTTCTTGATCTTGATTTCAAAAAGAGCGTTCTTGCCGTTGTTCTCGGTGTTCTGCTCGCCGGAATCATTATGACGGTTCTTTCACTTCTTGGAGTTACTGCTTTTACTGCGGTCTCCTGATTATTTCCAAACAAAAAAGTCCGGTTTTTTCCGGACTTTTTCATTAGCAGAATAAAATATCTTTAAAACATACTCTTGGACGATTTTCATCGAAATCCCAGCTGTGGTATGAATCACCATGACAAAATTTACGCTCCTTACAGGACAAACATTGCTTGTTTTTATTCGACAAATCACGGCGGAATACCTTAAATTTATTCTTCCAGATCTCACTGAAACGATCATGAAGAATATTGCCCTGAACTAATTCTGGTCTGCGCTCAATATCAAGACAAGCTATAATATCACCATTAGCTGTAATACTTGCGGTGTACAGTCCTGCAGTACAGAGATAATACCAATCACGTACCTCTCGCTCATACTCCATCCCGAGATAATGACTGCATCCATATGTAACTGGTTCGCCTGCGATACGCTTATTTCTGATAAATTCAAACAGCATTATATAATCGTCTTTTGTTAAGATAAGCTCCGGATATTCAAGCGCTCTTCCCATTGGCTCAATATTAATAATACGCCACGAATCAATGTCAATGTCGTTGAAAATACGATAAAGCTCATCAAGTTGACCGATATTCTCATGAGTTACTACTGTTGTAACCTGAACAGCTTTAAATCCCCCTATTCGAAGTAAGCTTTCAATACCGCCCATAGCCTTTTTATATCCGTTTTTGGTTCTTCTGAAGCTATTATGGGTTTCTTCAAGACCATCTATGCTTACTGAAATGGTGCCCATTCCGCAGCGCTTCAGTTCCTTAGCTGTGCTGTCGTCGATAAGAGTTGCATTACTGGTCATTCCCCATCGAAATTCAAGCTTTTTCACTTCTGCCATAATATCAAAAAAGTCTTTTCGCAGAAGCGGCTCGCCTCCCGTAATACAGAGCATTTTTCTTTCAATTCCCATATCCTCTTTAACTTGTCTTAAGAAATCACGATATTGGGCCGCAGAAAGCTCTTCTGAATGCACCTCTCCGCACCTGCTTCCACAGTGTACGCAGTTTTCATTACAACGCAAAGTGAGTTCAAGAAAAAGATTTCTCAGTTGGGGGTTATTCATAAGATTTTTTCTGTAATCAGAAAGTTTTGAAAGATCATTTTTTTTTATTTAAATCAAGCATATTTACAGCTCCAATTATTCATAAAAACATTCCGGAGATTCATATACAGTTGCAAACATTTCATTTTCAGCGTTATATTAAGGAAGCACTGATTAAATCCAGTGCGTAGATTGCGCAGTCAGATTGTATAGAAATTTCACAGGCAGGCTGTCGCCTGTCAAGAAATTTCTGTGCAAGATGAGGGAAAATATGCAAGCAAGATACGTACTGAGCCGTCAGGCGTGATTTATTCAGTGGTTCCTTAATTATCTAATGTGACTGTTCATCTTCATATGCTATCGGAGGTCCATAAACATCATATATCTCATCATCCTCGGGACGATATTCTTTTGTTACCAAAACATCTGAATCAGGATTGTTTTTTTCAGATGAATCATTTTCACAGGCAGCAAGATTCATTGCCGCAGCAAGTATCGCAGCTGTAAGCGCAGTCTTTTTTGTTTTTTTCATGTATACACACTCCGATTGCCGTTATAATATAAATTTCAGTAAACAGGTATTTACGTTTTATTCCATGTGTAATTATAACATAACCATTGATATTTGTCAATTAAATACGTATCGGTTTTCCGGAAATTATTCTAAGGGATACTTTGTAAAGTCAATAAAAACGCTGATTTTCTAAATTTAACCTACACTTGATATAGATCTTATATTTCGCATGGAAACCATTAATATTATTTTAAATGAATTGTTGAAAATTAATTTTCATTAAAGCTTTACAAAATAATAACTTTGTAGTATAATTAAGATAGTTTAAACTTATTTTACTGGAGGAATAATTATGTATATCACTTGTCTTGACCTTGAAGGAGTGCTTGTGCCCGAAATCTGGATTGCTTTTGCTGAAGCAAGCGGAATTCCTGAGCTTAAAAGAACTACTCGTGACGAGCCGGATTACGATAAACTAATGAACTGGCGTCTGGGAATTCTTAAAGAACATGGTCTCGGATTAAAAGAAATTCAGGATACTATAGCTAAAATCGATCCTATGCCAGGTGCAAAAGAATTCCTGGATGAACTTCGTTCAATTTGTCAGGTCATTATAATCAGCGATACTTTTACTCAATTCGCTGCCCCTCTTATGAAGAAGCTCGGATGGCCTACAATTTTCTGCAATTCCCTTGAAGTAGCAGAAAACGGCGAGATAACAGGATTTAAAATGCGCTGCGAACAATCTAAGCTCACAACTGTAAAGGCTCTTCAATCTATCGGTTACGATACTATCGCAAGCGGAGATAGCTTTAATGATCTTGGAATGATCAAAGCAAGTAAAGCAGGTTTCCTCTTCAAAAGTACAGATTCTATCAAAGCTGATAATCCGGAACTTCCTGCCTTTGAAACTTACGATGAACTTCTTGCCGCAATAAAAAATGCCATGAAATAATTATCAGCATAATAAAAAGGCTGCTGCATTTATAAAGTGCAGCAGCCTTTTTGAATTAAAATACGATCAATCTAATTTTTGCTCATACTTTGGCATAAGCATTAACTTATGAAGATTTGCGGCGTGAAGACGATCAATTTTTTCCTTTATATCGGGATACTCGCTAAGATCATCAATTCCTCTGATATAATTATCAAGCAAAGCATAAGTAAATCCGAGATTTTCCTCATCAGTTTTTCCGCAAAGACCGTCAGTTGGAACTTTGTGAACAATATCATAAGGAAGTCCGAGTACATCACCGACTGCAAGAACTTCAGTAACCGTCAGATCCGAAAGCGGTGAAAAATCTCCGGCAGCATCCCCATATTTCGTTGAATATCCTACCCAATCCTCAGATAAATTACAGGTATTTACGACTCTGCCGCCTACACTTGCTGCGACTGAATACAAAGTTGTCATACGTATTCTTGCAGGAGTATTGACAATAGCCTGATTTGAGGGTTCAATATGTTTTTTCAGTTCGTTCATAAAAGTTTTTACTGTTTCACCAACATTAATTGTATAAGATTTAATACTAAGAAATTCAACTAAACGACGACTATATTCAATATCTGACTGTTCACCCTGAGGCATAAGAACTCCGATAACTCTGTCCTTACCAAGAGCTTTCACGCAAATTGCCGCAGCAACAGAACTATCTTTACCCCCAGAAATTCCAATTACAGCTTTAGTATCAGGTGCAGCATTTTTTTCAAAATAAGCTCTCACCCATTCTACAACTTCATTTGCCACACTTTCTGCATTAAATTCATATTCTTTAACAAGATTATTTTTCATAAAATTATCCTCCAAAACATTTCTTTATTCTTCAATAGTAATCTGACATACTCTCATGGCGTTCAATGCATTTTCATGACTCTCAGGAGTAACTCCCGCACAACAGCTTGATATTACTTTTATCGGAACTTCAGGAAACGCTGCCTTGAGTATCATCGCATTTGAAATAACACATATATCAGTGCAAACTCCAATGAGACTTATTTCGTCCACTTCTCCCATTTTTCTGATTACATCCGGCAAATCAATTGCTCCGAATGTTTTTTTATTTATCGTTACATCATTTTCTGAAAGTGAAGATTTTATTTGATCCGCTAAATTCCAGCCGTGCGTTCCTTTAATACAATGAGGAATCGGGAGATTTTTTCCTTCCTGAGTTGAAAGATAATTTTCATAGTGTGTATCGAGTGTTGCAATAATTCTTCCGTCCATTTCAGCTGCATGGAAATCCTTCATCTTCTCCACGACCTTATCGACTACAGAAGCTGTCTCAGCATTTCCTAAAGCACCAGTTAAAAAATCATTTTGCATATCAATAACGACCAGAATCTTCATAGAATTTCCCCTTTTTACAGATTATAATATTATTATAGCAATATATCAAGCAATTGTCAATAAATTAATGTAAAAAAACAGCACACTAAAGTGTGCTGTTAATTTTAAAATTATTCCTTTACACCGCCAAGTGCAACACCGGCAATGATAAATCTTGAAAGACAAACATAAGCAATAACGATCGGAACGATACTAAGTGCGATACATGTATAAACAATACCGTAATCAGTAAACTTATCCGAAGCCTGAACTGCCTGAATCATCATAGGAAGGGTTTGCTTAGTCTTATCACCATTAAGAAGGATCATAGAAGGTGTATAGAAGTTATTCCAGCTTGCAACGAAAGCAAAAATTGCCTGAACAGCAATAGCTGGCTTCATCATAGGAATTGCAATTGTAAGGAAAGTTCTGAACTCGCCTGAACCATCAATACGAGCAGCCTCAACAATATCAAGCGGGAACGATGACTTCATGTACGATCTCATAAAGAATACAACTGCCGGAGCAGCAACAGCCGGTATGATAAGCGGCCAGTATGTATTATGAAGATGCATCTTAATCATAAACTGTACAAAACCTGCTGATGTTACCTGTACAGGAATCATCATGATTAAAAGAATAAATGTATATGAAGCTTCTTTAAGCTTGAAGTCGTATACATGTATACCATATGATGTTAAAGCTGAGAAGAAAACCGTCAGAAATGTTGAGGAAACAGTAATAATAGCACTGTTTCTGTAACCAATGAGAGGTCTGAAAGCACTCTTAGCATATTCAAGAGTTCTCATATTTTTGAAGTTTGTAGCAAGATAATCGCCAGGGATAAGTGAGAAACCACCGGAAATATCATTATTGCTGCGTGTTGCATTAACTAAAAGAATATAAATAGGAAGCAAGCAAATAATTGTTAAGATAAGGAACCAGATAAACAGAATTGTCGACTTAAGTCGTATCTTAAACATATAATTATCTTTTTTGTTTCCGTAAACGGATTTCATATCACTCATATGCTAAGACCTCCAAACTGTTTATTCTGAAGCTTTGCCTGTTTTGCAAGCTTTTTACGCTGCTTCTTTTTTGCAATTGCGTCAACATCTCTATTCATGTAGAATGTAATGGATCCGAGAATAAGAGTTACGATAAAGAGAAGAACAGATGCAGCACCTGAATAACCGTAGCTGTATGAAATAGTACCAGAAGTATGGAATCTTTCATAAATATAAACAGCAACAGTACGGATTTCAGGATTAAGATCGTTTGTACCCTTATGGAAAAGATAAGGAATATCAAACATCTGAAGACCACCGATCATAGATGTTACAAGAGTATAAACCATGATAGGACTAAGAAGCGGAAGTGTGATCTTTCTGAATACCTGTCCGCTGCTTGCGCCGTCAATGCTTGCAGCTTCAAAGAGCGACGGGTTAATACCCATGATACCGGACATAAGCATGATCATTGTGTTACCGAACCACATCCATGTCTGAATAAACATAACGACAATTCTTGGTTCCCATTTACCTGAAATGAACTTAACAAAATCGTTAGAATTCGTTGATGTAATATCGTCAACAATACCAACACTATGTAAAATCTGGTTTAACGCACCATATTTAGATTCAGAACAAAGTGACAGGAACAATACCGCAACAGAAGCCGCAGTGATTATATTTGGCATATACATAACAACCTTAAAGAAACCTTTTCCAGGAATTTTAAGTTTAGCGTCAGTAAACCAAACAGCGAGTGAAAGAGAAAGAATAATCTGAGGAATAAAGTTTCCTATCCAGAGAATAAGAGTATTTCCAAATGATTTGACAAAAGTATCATGCTGAGCCTTCTGACCAACCTTAGCCTGTTCGGCCTTTCTGGCTTCCTTTTTCTCATCAGCAGACATATTCGCTAATTTAGGAGAAGTTCCCTTAACAACATCCATATCTACGTCTGTATCAAAAAGGATAGTTTTATAGTTGTCAAATCCAACAAATTCTTCAACGGTTGTATCGTTTCCCTTAAAGGAAAGAACGAAAGTATTAACTAAAGGCCATAGTTGAAAAAAGAAATAAACAAGAAAAAACGGCAGAATAAAAATATAGCCATATTTAGCATAGCTGATAGATTTAATTCTTTTCTGGGCAGCTGATGCCATAGCACACACCCTCTCGTAAAATTTGTTTTGAGATTATAAATAGCTGCCTATAGAACTTGCGTTCAATAGGCAACTATCATAAATTCAATTAATTAGTGAAATTTAAATGCAATCAGAATTATGCAAGCTCAGGAATTGCTTCGCCAACCTTAGCGTATACTCTGTTGATTGTGTCATCCCATGACTTACCAGCACAGTACTCTTCTGTTACAGCGTTAAGGAACTCGCTCTTGATTGTAGCATCATAAGGAGTGATAAGTCCCTTAAGGTCGATGTTCTTAGCGTTCTCGTTGAGAACTTCAAAGTAGTTCTGTCCGCCGAGGTTATCAGTTACCCACTGGTTAGGAACTTCCTTAGCGTCAATAATAGCGTTCATAGCTGTCTGGTTGTTTACATACTCAGGCTTGCTAAGAGCGAATTCCTTCATTGCATCAGAATCAACTGTTGCGTTGAAGATGAATGACTGAGCTTCCTCAGCGTTATCTGTAGCAGGATTTACAACGATCCATGTGCCGCCCCAGAAGTACTTGTCAGGACCTTCGCAAACTGCCCACTTACCGTAGGAATCAGAAGAAGCCTGACCGAAGAATGCGTTCTCGCCGAAGCCCCATGTAGATACGAAGTAACCCATGCAAGTGCCGTCCTTACCAGCAGGGATCCAAGCGTCTGTCCACTGAGCGTTGTGTGTTACGCCGCCGTTATCCCAAAGTGTCTTTGCATAGTCAGCAAATGTCTTGCAGGAATCGTCAATTTCGAGAAGTCCGTCAACAACCCAAGGCTGTGTTCTGTTAGCAGCAAATACCTGCCACATACCGCCGAGTGAGTCAGCGAAAGCAACCTTACCGTCAGAAGCTGTAGCAACCTCTGTAGCAGCAGCTACGAAGTTATCCCAACCCTGAATCTTTTCCTGCATTTCCTCAGGTGTCTTAACGCCGAGGTACTGCTCTGCGAGGTCTGTTCTGTAAGCAAATCCGCCAGCAGCAGCCTGCCATGAAGCACCTACCATCTTACCAGCGTTAGCGCCTGATGTAGCTCTACCGATTTCAGCTGTGTAAGCATAAGCATCCTGGAAGTTAGCATCGGAGAATCCGAGAGCCTCGAGAGGAGCTGTCTTTGTATCATCGTTGATATACTTGAGAGCCCAGTCAGCTTCGCAGAAGTAAACGTCGAGGTCGTCGCCGGCGCTGAAGAGAGCGTCATACTTTTCAGCTGCATCGCCGCCGCCGCAGTCAAAGTTTGTGAAAGCTACCTTAGAAGCATCGTAGCCTGTGTTCTTTTCCCACTGCTCGAGAAGAGCCGGAACGTCATCTGGGTTCCAAGCAGCTACTGAGAATGTGTCGCCGCCTGTCTTAAGTGTTACAGCGCCGAGCTCTGTAGAGTTGCCAGCTGAAGGTGTATCAGGTTCGTCTGTAGGCTCTACGTCATCTGTAGGCTCTACGTCATCTGTAGGAGCCTCTGTAGTAGCATCTGTAGGAGCTGCTGTTGTTGCTGCAGTACCAGCATCAGAAGATGAATCCTTGCTGCCGCATCCAACGAATGCTGTAGAAGCCATTGCAAGTGTAGCTACTAAAGCTAATGTTTTCTTAAGATTGTTCATTAGAATTTCCTCCTTAAATATGTATATTATACTCAAATTAAAGTATAATATGTTTGGATAAATTTTCCACGGTCCGCTTCCGGATTATTTCCGGCTCAGCGAATGTACTCGCCGCCTGCCATATTTATCCTGTCGCATTCCGGGCTGCTGTTTTAATATAACAGCTATTACGAAAGACGATTAGGTCAGTGTAATCTTGAAGCAACTGCTTGTACGGGAGTTTCCCGTTTTGCGGAAACAAAGCATTCTTCCATAGCGAGTACATTCAGAAGTTTTCTTCCTGTATCCGATGTTTCAGTCCGCTATGCTCCGGTCAGCTTGTATGCGGTGCATCTGCTTTAATGCGGTTATAAATCAAAACATACGCACAGCAAAAATAGGCACAATTGCTCTTTGTAATATAAAATATACCGTATTTTTTGTTCAAAGTCAATGGTTTGTAGCGTTATTTAATATTTTTTGTGCATCCTATACACTTTCAACATTGTTTTTTTAGCAAATATCACATATTTAAAAACAATAAAGTCAAAAGGTTACAAAACGGTAAAAGCTTTTTTCACTCTTATTTCACAAATTCATAACCCTTCTTTTATAGGTATTGCATAATAAATACAATTATTCAAAGTTTTTCCATGCATTTTTAGTATATTTATCCAACTTCAAACGAATCTTTTTTCTGATTAAAAATCATGGCTTTGCAGAAATCTTTTCCGTATAAAATCTCAATACGAGCGTTGCATCAACAGCATCTATCACTCCATCGCCGTTATAATCAGCGTAACTGATAAACGGTTCAGTAATGCAGCCGTCAGCTCCGGATATAATAAGCGTATAATGCCTTAGAATTAAAGTTGCATCGATACCGTCAACAACTCCGTCCCCATTCACGTCTCCTTTTTCGGCAGCCTTTGTGAACAGCGCTTTCGAGGCAAATGAATCGGCAGTTGATGAATATCTTACGGCAAATTCACTTCCTTGTCCGACCTTATTTGAACTGTCCCATAATGAACCCAAGTAACGTTCAAGAGCTTCTTTATCAGCGCATCCAATTCTTGAGAGCATAATGTCAGCAAATTGTTCCGTATCTGAATATCCCATTGCTTCTGCTTTTTCCGATATTGTAACTGAATTATCAGGCAAAGCTATTTCATATTCATATCCGTTCAAAATTAAATTTCCGTCTTTTATTGTGTAATCCGTGAACTCAGCGGGAGCTTCCGGAGCTTCAGGTATATAATATGTAACAGGCTCGCTCGCAAATTTTCCGTTTCCAGCTTTAGCCTTCAAAGTTATCGTTTCACCAGGAATTACCACGAAAACCTTATTCATTATCATTCCGGAGTTTATCCATGTTCCGTCACGGAAACGTTTTTCAGCGGAAATGTAATCACTTTCCGCAGGATTTTCCATAGGCGCATATTCAAGCAGTTCAGCCGTTTCATTTGGAATAAACCCAAGAGTTTCATAATAGTAATCAATTTCCAGTTCAGGGATGCTTATTCTCTCCGGAACACGGCATTCTATCTCTTCGCTGCCGACTACGGCAGTAAGAGTCTCGCCGGCATAATTTCCGACATATGATCCGTTTGATATTTCTGTTCCGTCAGGAGCGTAAAGCTTATCAGCTCCGGAAAAAATAACATTTTCAGATTGAATATTAATTATTATCGGACTTCTTACAATCGTAAGATATACGCTGTTTTTAAGAGCATTCGGCTTTTCAAGCTCAAATTCCACTACAGTTTCACCGTAGCCGACCGGTATTGCATCAGTAGCGCTGTAGCTTTCAATATGCTCTCCATTCATTTTAATGTCAGCGTCTGTGACCGGATAAAGCTTTAGTTCCGATTCGGTATTTCCCAGTCTTATTTCGTATTCATTTTTACTCTTTTTTTCTGCTTCACTGAGAATCAAACCTCCGTGCCTTGTATCAGCATCGTAACACAAGCTGAAAAACTGAGCTGAAGCCGGTTCGTAAGTTCTTTCAGTAAACGTATTTTTATCAGAGGTTGCTGAAATAGTCATTTTTTCAGTTACAGCGATAGGCTCTGTATAAGCATTATACTCTCCCCCATTTATTGAAACAAAGATTTCCGAGCCGTCTTTTACAGATAATTCAACTTTCTCATCCAGCGGAACCTCTCCCGAAATGTGCGAGAAATCTACAGTATTCTTTTCACTGCCGAACGCCTTAAGCGAAATGTTTCCCATAATTACACTTACATCACAGGTTTCAAATATATTACTGTAATACTGATATCTTGTTTGAGCGTCTTCAAGAAGATCTGTTTCATAAGGTTCAATGCCGTCAAAAAGCTGTTTATTGAGAGATTCAAGAAGAATGTTTTTTTCCTCTTCCGAATAAGTATAGGGAGCGTCCACCGTATCGCTCCAACTTATACCGTCAGAACTGAAAAAGCTCTGATTTATATCAGTATATGCTTCTATTCCGGATTTAGTCGTATATCCGCCGAGATCAGTTATTTCACCGGTTTCATAATTTTCCGCATATAAGCTCGTTTCAAGCGGAATTACATAAGGCGTATCCTCGCAGTACATTTTTACAACAACTCCAAAGCTTTCGCCTGCGTCAACCAGAACATCTTCGGAAAGCTCTATTGTCTGATATCCGGTCAGTTTACAGCTTCCTGACGTTACCGACGAAGGATTGCCCGATACAGGATCGGATAAATCGGTAAGATCTGTGTAAATCACCACTTCATATTCGGTATCGGGATTATTGAAATATGTTGAAACAGCCTCGATCTGTTCGCCGTTTTCCGAACTAAAAATATTTGCCATATAAGAAGACGCAATAATATCAGATTCATCATAAGCTGACATACTGTTGGTGGGAACAAAAGAATCGTGCTGATGAATGTAGTTATAATTGTTTTTATCGCCAAGATCGTAAACTGCAAATTGACTCAGAGATCTGTCATAATATGAGAGCCAGAAATATCCCTCCTCGCCGTAATTTGAACCCCAGCTGTTTTTTACAAGCCATGCGCCGTCTCCCTCGGGTGTTTGTTTAAAATCTGATGCAGGAAAATTATCGTCCCAGCCCACAATGGTTACAGCATGATTTGCAAAACGAGGTTTGCGAACGGTATAGCTCGAATATTTATTATAATCATAATTCAGAGCAGTATTGCTGTAAAACGAAACATCAACTCCATGCCCTTCATAAACAAACTGTTTTATAAGTCCGTTCACTTCGTCAAAGTTGTTTCTTTCGTCGTCGAAATCAAACAAGTATGCATTTTCAAGGTGATAATCGCTTTCGTTTCTCATTTCTTCGATTTTTATGGGATCGTCGAAAAACTGTACGTTATCATACGGGAGCTTTTCCTCCTTTACAGGTCCTATCCACTGCGACCACAGATTAGCAACAACGCTTGTTGAACCGCCATAATTCAGAATATCGCTTATCTTATCAAGACCCGTTTCGATCTGATCTGAACCGTAATAAGAGTAAAATGCCGTATGCAGTTCCGACAAATTAACAGACGGATCGGTTTTAAGCAGTCCGCTTTCTGCACTCGCCGCAGAAGAATGCGTCCAGCAAGTCCCATAAATCGACTGATCTTTCACAGAACTTATACCGGAAGTTTTTCTCAGATCGTATGATTCCGGAAGATTTTCAGCGCTTCCGTAAAGTTCCGGTTCTTCTTTTAACGGAGCATATCCTGCCACAGGAGTAAGCTCAAGTCCTGACTTACCTATAAGATGTGTAAATTCCGGAATTGCGTATGAAAAATCCGGAGCATTTTTCAGTTTCCCTGTTTCAGCAGTATCAGCTTTGAATCCTGCATTAATAGAAGCCGGAAAACAAAAAGCTGCTGAAATTGCCGCTGCTGATATAACCGAAACTGTTTTGCTTATATACTTATTCATAAAATACCTCCTACTCTATTGCTTGATTGACTACCTTTCAAATAAGAACTTGTTCTCATAGGATATTGCACATATCTTTTCGGCAAATTTTACTGATTACTGCGTTGAAAAAGCTTACCATACGATAGTATGCTTTCGCTTTTTCGCCTTGTCCTAAGTAAAATTATGCTCGAAAATCTACGCACAAATCCTATAAGAACAAGTTCTAATAATGCTAAACTTATTTTATCACATTTTTATTACTTTGTAAATAATAATATGAAAGCCTGTCAGGAAAACAGCATTTACTTTTTGTTATGTTTATCAAGTGGACTTTGATTCTTTAATTTTCTGCTGAACGGTGTATTTTCGTCCGGGCATTCTGCCCTAATCCTCTCAGATACCCATAAAGGGTATCTGAGAGGATTAATACCGGGTTTCCAAAGGGTGGATTCACCCTTTGGCAGGGGTATAAGGGGACAGCGTCCCCTTAATAACTAACAGAAAAAGCAAATGCTGCGCCGTGCATCATGCACATAATCCGCTTGACATATATATGTAAAAATGATATACTAATAATAAATGAGAACAAATTCTGATAATGGAGTGGTTTTTATGAAACGTAATGATTACATAAGCTGGGATGAATATTTCATGGGAATTGCCATGCTTTCAGCTGAACGAAGCAAGGATAACTCGACGCAAGTCGGCGCCTGCATCGTAAACAGCGATAAAAAAATCGTTTCCGTTGGATATAATGGAATGCCTACCGGATGTACTGACGATGAAATGCCCTGGGAACGTGACGGTGAAACTTCTCTTGATACGAAGTATCCGTTTGTCTGTCATGCAGAATTGAACGCCATACTTAACAGCAATATCGGCAATTTAAGCGGATGTACTGTGTATGTAACGCTTTTTCCATGCAATGAATGCGCTAAGGCTATCATCCAATCCGGAATAAAAAGAGTTGTTTATTACAGCAATAAATATGCCGATACAGAAAGCAGCAAAGCTTCATCCTTGCTTTTTGAAAAATGCGGAGTTCAGACAGAAGAGTACAAAATAAGCGGCAAAAAGCTTGTTTTAGCTTTATAATAAGTGAAAAAAGTTCATATGAAGTTTCAGGTTTCTTCAAAACGAATTTCATGAAGAAGATCTGAAATTGAACTTGCAATGTCAGAAGCGCATTCGATTATTCTTGAAAAAGAAGGAAACCTTAATTTGCGGTTTCCGTTTTGTCCGAAAAGAACGAGCAGAATTGCGATCAAAGCAGCTCCTTTTATCAATTTTTTCATAGGAAATACCTCCGAAAAAGAATAAGTATATTATTTCCTTTTAGTAAGAAAAAATACATTATTTCCAAAAAAATCCCTCCCGAAAAGGGAGGGATATGGTTAAAATTAATCTTACTTGGAGATGAGGGCAAGAGTATCTCTTGCGATAAGAAGCTCCTCGTTTGTAGGAACTACCCATACTTCAACCTTTGAATCAGGAGCAGAGATCTTTGCAAGCTTTCCTCTGAGACCGTCATTTGCAGCTTCATCAAGCTTGATTCCGAAGAATTCCATGTTCTTGCAGACATCAGCTCTTACATCGTAAGCGTTTTCACCGATACCGCCTGTGAAGAGAACAGCGTCAAGACCGTTCATTGCAGCAGCGTAAGAACCGATATACTTCTTGATCTCGTAAACGAGCATTTCCGAAACAAGCTTAGCTCTTTCATTTCCGTGAGCAGCAGCCTCGGTGATATCACGGTTATCAGAACCAATGCCGGATACTCCGAGGAAACCGGACTTTTTATTCATATATTCGCTCATTTCAGAAGGTGTGAAATGATGCTTGTCTGCAACAAATGTAACAGCGGAAGGATCAACAGCGCCGGTACGGGTTCCCATTACAACGCCGTCAAGAGGAGTGAATCCCATAGAAGTATCTACGGATTTACCTCCGTCAACAGCAGTGATTGAAGAGCCGTTGCCGAGGTGGCATGAAACGATTTTAAGATCCTTGATGTCTTTACCCATTGCTTTGGCAAGAGCAGCGGAAACGAATCTGTGTGAAGTACCGTGGAAACCGTATTTTCTTACATGATAATTCTCGTAGTCATCGTAAGGAAGACCGAACATATAAGCTTTCGGAGGCATGGTCTGATGGAAAGCCGTATCGAATACAACCACCTGTGGTACATTTTCAGGAATAACGCTCTTGCAGGCTCTGAGAGCGAGAGCATGAGCATGGTTATGTACAGGGGCAAGCTCACGAAGCTCGTCTATCTTGTCGATGATCTCATCCGTAACAAGAACGGATTTATCGAAAACATCAGCGCCCTGAACTATTCTGTGACCAACGGCAGAAATTTCATCCATGCTGTCGATAACCTTTGCGTCTCCGGAAGTAAGAGCTTCTACAAGCTTCATAAAAGCTTCTGTGTGAGTCGGGAATGCACAGTCTTCGTTAAGCTCTCTTCCGTCGCTTGTCTTGTGAGCAATATGACCGTCGATACCGATTCTGTCGCAGTTACCCTTTGCAATAACGCTTTCATCGTCCATATTGATGAGCTGATACTTGAGCGAAGAGCTTCCTGCATTAACAACTAAAATAATCATATAAATATTTTCCTTTCAAAAGCATTTTTTTATATTTGACCATATATAATTATATACTTTTTTCAGCGAATTGCAAGTGTTTTTTTAATTTTTTTTGTTCCGGCACAAAAAAGTGTCAAAATGAATTGATTTTTTTGCAAATAAAATGTAAAATAAGCGAAAGTTTTGAAAAAAATATTGAATTTTATCAAGAGAGGTAGTAAAATGAAAATCAGTGGAATCATATGCGAATACAATCCTTTCCATAACGGACATCTTCATCATATCCGTGAAACGAGAAAAAATGGTGCAACTCATATTGTTGCGGTAATGAGCGGAAATTTCGTTCAAAGAGGAGATACCGCAATTATGGATAAGCTCGACAGAGCCAGACTTGCCGTTCGCTCCGGCGCAGATCTTGTTATAGAGCTTCCTGTGCAGTATTGTCTTTCATCTGCGGAAAATTTCGCCGCCGGAGCAGTTTTTCTTCTCGATTCCCTCGGCGTTGTGGAAGAGCTTTCGTTCGGCAGCGAGTGCGGAGATACGTCAAAGCTTGAAAAAGCTCTTGAAACTATCGAGATAACGGCAATGGTTCATCATGATGATATCCGTCAGATAATGGAAAAGGGATATACTTATCCAAGAGCGCTTAATTCGGTTATAAACGGAATAGAACCGGAAATAGCAGAAATAATATCTTCGCCAAATAATCTTCTCGCTATCGAGTATATGAGAGCCTTGAAAAAATATGCTTCAATAATGAAACCTTTTACGATTAAAAGAGTAAGTGTTCCGCATGACGGAGCTGCTGCGGAGAACGGATATGCAAGCGCATCCTATATCCGTGATAAAATTGCATCAGGGTACAGCGCTGATTCTATAGGGGCGTATACTACATCTCTGTGGACGGAGGCAATCGCAGGCGCTGTGAGAAACGGCGAAATCGCTTCTTTAAGCAGACTTGAAAGAGTTCTTCTTTATAAGCTGCGAAGCACATCTGTTGATGAAATAGCTGAAATAAGCGACGTAGGTCAGGGGCTTGAAAACAGGATCTACGGAGCAAGAATGTCCGGTTCGCTGGACGAGCTTCTCTTCACGGTAAAAACAAAAAGATACACAATGTCACGGATAAGACGTATTATGCTTTCTCTTCTTATCGGAATAACAAAGGACGATATGAAAAAACTTCCGCCTTATGGAAGAATCCTTGCGTTTAACGAGAGAGGAAAGGAAATCCTTGCCAAGGCAAAACATATGACGGCTATACCCTATGCCTCGTCCATTGCAAGGCTTTCACAGCTTAATGAAACCGCTGAAAGATTTGCCGAGCTGGAAATAAGAGCTTCCGACGTTTACGGTCTTGCTCTTGAAACGGTAAACTCTGCTCAGAAAGATTACAGGGCAAAAATAATGATAGACATGGAGTAAAATTCAATGATACAGAAATTTACAGGCATTGCCGCTGCCGCTTTTATTACCTCGCTGATCTTAACGTCCTGTGGAAGCAAGGTTCCGACAATGGACGATTCTTTTGTATCGGTAACGGGAGCTTCAAACGAAGCGGAAATTTCATCAGAACCGGATGCATCGGAGATATCGGACGCAGCCATGTATGTCACCGAGAAATACAGAGAGACTGAAACAGAGCCTTTTTCAATTGATGTGAGCGTTCCGGATGATTATACAATTCCCGACAGTTTTGTTCTTGATGGCTTCGAGACGGTTCTTCAGGAACCGGAGCTTCCGACAGGATGTGAAATAACAGCTCTTGCAGAGGTCCTTAATTATCACGGATTCAACATCGATAAGGAAGAGCTTTGCGACAATTTTATGCCTGTGGATTATGCCGGCTCGGTTACAATGACTCAGGCTTACCTGGGCGACCCAAGATCGAATAACGGATTCGGATGTTATTCGCCGGTAATAGTAAAATCTGCATACGAATATTTTGAATCGATCGATTCGCCGTGCTATGCGGCCGATCTTTCCGGAACGGATTTCCGTGATCTGTTTTATCAGATATATCAGGGCAGACCTGTTATAGTCTGGGCGACCATGTATCTTACGGAATCTTATCCGAATTATAAATGGACCGCCGGAAACGGCGAGGATATGATTTTCAACGATTATCAGCACTGTATGGCTATTTACGGGTATGATCTCAATGAAGGAATAGTTTATGCCGGAGATCCTTTAGTCGGAAATACGACGTATTCGATCGACCAATTTGAGATGATATACGATATTATGTATAAGCAGGCAGTCGTTATATGCGGTGATTCGGAAACGGAAGGAAATTTTACTCCTGATCCGGAAATTGAGAATAACGATGTCTGGAGCCGTAAAGAGCAGTTGATTGAAGAAAACTCGGCGGACTCCGGATATGAGTTGACAGATGTGAATACGGCAGATTCATATATGGAGGAGTAAGCCTTGATAAAAGGAATAATTTTTGATCTTGACGGAACGCTGATAGACTCCATGAAGATATGGACTAAAATAGACCGCAGGCTTCTCAGAGAAAACGGTGTTGAAAATATTCCTCCGGATATATCCGACAGGGTAAGAAAAATGACCATTGAGGAATCAGCGCAGTATTTTATAGACGAATTCAGACTTGAATGTACAATTGAGTATATTATAAAACGTATTGAAGAGCTGGTTCGGACAGAATATGAAGAAAATATTCCGCTGAAGCCGTATGCAAAAGAAATCCTTGACTTTCTTGACGAAAAGGGTGTACCATACGGGGTCGCTACGGCTACATATAAAGGACTTGCAGAAGCTGTTCTGAAACGCTGTGGAATCCGGGAACGGATTCAATTTCTGCTGACGGAGATCGAATATCCTCTGGGAAAAAATTTTCCTGATATCTTTCTTGGCGGAGCAAAAAGGCTTGGTTCAGAACCGGAGGAAGTTCTTGTTGTTGAGGATTCGCTTCACTGCATAGAAACGGCAGCAAAAGCGGGATTTGTAACGGCAGGCATTTACGATGAAGTTTCTTGGAATGAGCAGAGTCTCATTGCCGATATGGCAGATCATTATGTGAGATCGCTGAAAGAACTTGAAGTATTATTCAAATAAGGAATTTTTATATTATGAAGAAAGTTATGGTTGGAATGAGCGGCGGAGTTGACAGCTCGGTTGCCGCAATGCTTCTCAGGGAGCAGGGTTACGAAGTTATGGGAGCAACCTTAAAGCTCTTTTCGGATGAAGATATATCAGAGGCGCAGAAGGAAGGCAAGACCTGCTGCGCTCTTTCAGACGTTATGGATGCACGAAGCGTGGCATATCGTCTTGGATTTGAGCATATTGTTTTTAACTTCAAGGATAATTTCCGTGAATATGTTATGAAGCATTTTGCGGACAGCTATTTATGCGGAAGAACGCCAAATCCGTGTATCGAGTGCAACAGACACGTTAAATTTGATAAAATGCTCCGCAGAGCGCTGGAGCTTGAATTTGACTATATCGCTACCGGACACTATGCAGTGAATGAATACGATGAAGCTTCGGGACGCTGGCTTTTGAAACGTTCTAAAGACCGCAGCAAGGATCAGACATATGTGCTTTACTCGCTTACTCAGGAACAGCTTGCGCATACTCTTTTTCCGCTTGGCAGTCTGGAAAAAACTCAGGTACGCAGTCTTGCGGAAAAAGCAGGCCTTGTAAATTCGTCAAAGCCGGACAGTCAGGATATATGCTTTGTTCCGGACGGCGATTATGCAGGATTTATCGAGCGTTTTACCGGAGCAGAGATAACTTCCGGAAATTTTACCGATACATCTGGAAAAGTTCTCGGCGAACATAAGGGGATAATCAACTATACTGTCGGACAGCGCAAAGGATTGGGAATCTCTTTGGGAAAACCTGCTTATGTAGTAAAAAAAGACATTGAATCAAATACGGTCGTACTCGGGGATGAAAAGGATCTGTACACGAAAACGCTTATTGCCGACGACTTCAATCTGATTTCTGTATCCGAGCTGAAAGAGCCGATGAGAGTTACCGCAAAAACACGCTATAGCCAGCATGAACAGCCTGCCGTTGCTTCGTATCTCGGAAACGGAGAGTATATGGTAGAGTTTGATGAACCTCAGCGAGCCGTTACAAGCGGTCAGGCGGTAGTTTTATACGACGGAGACTGCGTTGTCGGCGGAGGAACGATAAAGTAATGGAATATAAATTTGAAAAGCTGACCGATAAAATTTTTGTCTGTGCAAGCTCAGATCACCGATTCGGAACAGACGCTTTCCTTCTTGCCGATTTTTCGGGATACCGCAGTAAGGATAAGGTCTGCGATCTTGGAACGGGATGCGGTATAATTCCGCTTATAATGCAGAAAAAGCTTCCTCCGCAGATAACTTATGCTGTTGATATTCAGGAGGAAGCCATAAATCAGCTTCGTCTCGGTATGGAGAAAAGCGATACCTCCGGCATCATTCCGATATGCGCCGATCTTAAAGAATTGTGGGATGAAGCTCCGCTCGGCAGACTTGATCTTGTAACCTGCAATCCGCCGTATAAGGCCGCAAACGCAGGCTTTGAGAGTGCGATAACCGCCCAGAAGATCGCCCGTCATGAGATAATGTGCAATATCGACGACGTCTGCGGCGCAGCGGAGAAGCTTCTTAAATTCGGCGGACGGCTTTGCGTCTGCAATCGACCCGAAAGGCTCAGCGACGTTATTTTTGCCATGAAAAATCATAATATCGAACCTAAGCGTCTGCGGTTTGTTTCAAAGAATCCCGACGAAGCTCCATGGCTCTTTCTCATTGAGGGGAAAAAGGGTTCAAAGCCGTTTATGAAAGTTGAACAGCAGCTTTATATCCGCAGTGAAAACGGCTTTTCGGAAGAGCTTCAGAAAATTTACGCTATCGGAAAGGAGCAGATATGAGCGGAATTTTTTATGTTATAGGAACTCCGATCGGCAATCTTGAGGACATAACGCTCAGACAGCTTAAAACGCTTGAAAGCGTGGATTTCATATGCGCCGAAGATACGAGAGTTACTCTTAAACTTCTTAACAGGTACGAGATAAAAAAACAGCTTGTAAGCTTTCATGAGCATAGCTCTAAGGCGGACGGACAGCGTATTATTGAGCGTTTGCTTGCCGGAGAAAGCTGCGGTATCGTTACGGATGCCGGAATGCCCTGTATTTCTGATCCGGGAGAGGTTCTTGTAAAGATGTGCGCAGAAAACGGCATTGAGGTAAAAGTTGTTCCCGGACCGAGTGCGGTCGTATCGGCAGTGGCTGTTTCAGGGCTGAACACAAAAAGATTCACGTTTGAGGGATTTCTTCCCGTTGCAAAAAAGGAACGGACTGAACGTCTTGAAAAACTGAGAAACGAAACAGCAGTTATGGTGTTTTACGAAGCTCCGCATAAGCTGAGAAATACTCTTGGCGATCTGACGGCTTTTTTCGGAGGAGAGAGAAAAATCTCGCTTTGCCGTGAGCTTACGAAAATTCATGAAGAGGTGCTTCGCATGAGTCTCGGAGAAGCCATTGAATACTACAGCGAGCGTGAGCCGAAAGGCGAATATGTGCTTGTCCTTGAAGGAAAAGGCGAGGAAAATGGCGAAAAGCTTACAGTAGAAGAGGCAATAATGCAGGTTCAGAAGCTTGTCGATATGGGTGAACGTCCGGTTGACGCTTGCAAAGCCGTTGCCAAAGAAAGCGGATTCAAAAAAGGCGAGCTTTATTCAGCTTTTTGCTCCGATAAATAAAATAATAAATGATCTCTCTTTTAAAGTTTTATGGTAAGTATATGAAATATTCGTGAAAAGCTTGCATTCTTTGAAACTATATGGTATAATTGTTGTGGATTTTGTATATATCTGTAAAATAGAAACAACTTCTGATAACTTCACTGCAATTATTTTCAATATTAGCAGAGAAAGAGAGGATTAATATGATCTGTGATCTGCATTGTCATACCAAGCTTTCCGACGGTTCGCTCGGAATAGAAGATATAATTGCTCAGGCTAAACGTACAGGCATCGAGTGGCTTTCGATAACTGATCATGATACAATGGCTTCGTTTTCACGCTCCGATGTTCTCGGAGAGAGAGAAGGAGTGAAAATTCTTCACGGAACAGAGCTGTCTGCCTGGGATAAAAAGAGGAACAGAAAGGTTCATATTTTATGCTATGATCCGAAAAAACCGGACAGACTTGAGGGACTGTGCCTTAAATCCTGCGAGATAAGAAAAGCCTGTTCAAAGGAAATGATAAATAAGGTTATGGAGAAATATCCTATAACTATCGAAAGCATTCTGAAGCATACAACAGCTTCGAAAAGTATTTTCAAACAGCATATAATGCGTGCTTTGATAGATTACGGATACGCTCTTGAAATGTACGGCGATCTGGACAGAGAGCTTTTTAATCCTCAGATCGGTTCCTGCTACGTTGAACGTGAATATCCGGATGTGAATTTTGTTATTGATCTTATTCATCTTGCAAAGGGCGTTGCTGTTATGGCTCATCCGGCGCAGTATGACAGCATTGAGCTTCTTGAAGAACTTGCCAAAGACGGCAAGATTGACGGAGTGGAGACAGGGCATTATTCCGCAGATGAAAACTGCCGCAAAGAGCTTTCTGCTATTGCTTCAAGATATGAACTTATAGAAACGGGCGGTTCTGATTTCCACGGACTTTATAACTGCGTACCAACTCATCTTGGAAGCGACTCAACGACAAAAGAAAATCTTGAAAGAATTCTGAAATTTACATCTAAAAAGTAGGAGAGAATGAGTAATTTTTTTGAATTTACCGGAATAAAGATCATCCCGGCTCTTATTTCATTTATTGCTGCGATTTTGTTCTTGATTCCGTTTTCACATGGAATAATCAACATCGGAAACTGTGCAGGCGCTTTTGTTTCCGCAGCTTTAACCGCTTGTTTCGTATTTTTCAGACCGTTCTGCGAATTGGTAAAGCAGATGTGGAGCAAGCCGGCAGGAAAAATATTTATTTCTGTTTTTTCTTCTATTGCCGGAATATGTCTGATTTTTGCAGTAACAGTGAGCATTTTTATGCTGAAAGCAATGAACGATCATCCTGAAAACGGAAATACAACGCTGATTGTTCTCGGCTGTCAAGTGAAGGACGGCAGACCGAGTCTTATGCTTAAAAAAAGACTGGATGCCGCATACGGCTTTCTTTCGGAACATGAAGAGACGGCTGTGATCGTTTCAGGCGGAAAGGGCAGCGATGAACTGATAAGCGAGGCTCTTTGTATGAAGAATTATCTTGTTTCAAAGGGAATTTCTGCCGATAGGATCTATATGGAGGAAAAATCTTCCGACACAAAAGAAAATCTGAGATTTTCCAAAGATTTGATAGAACGTGAAGGACTCTGCACGGATATAACTATTGTTACAGACGGTTATCATCAGCTCAGAGCAGAAATTCTTGCAAAAAAAATTGGCATGAACGCTAAAAATATTTCTGCCACTATATCATGGTGGCTTGTTCCGACATATTGGGTCAGAGAATGGTTTGGCATTGCTTATTATGGAATTTCAGATTAGGATAAATATTATTAAGCGGATAATAATTATATATGAGCAGTTCTTAGAGCCTGTCCGAACAGAGAATGATCTCTGTTCGGACAGGCTTTTTACGCACGGCAACAGCATTTACATTTTATCAGAAAAGTGGTAAAATAGAAGAATGAAGATAGAAAGATTAACAGAACGGCTTTCCGAACTAACAGATCCGAGGAGGACGAGATACGGAAATATCCGACATAAGCTTGAAGATATCGTT
>JAFTQW010000019.1 GCA_017462565.1 Ruminococcus sp. | reverse complement strand
TGTTATATTTCAGAAGCTTTTGCTGAATTTTCAAAATCTCTTCCTGATTCGAATGTTGAAATATTCTATAAAGAAACAAATTCACAAAGAGCGATAAATAATATTCTGAATGCCGGATATAAGCTTGGAATAATACGCTATGCCCAAAATTATGATAAATACTTTAAAGCAATGCTCTCAGAAAAAGATTTTGTTTATGAAATGATTGCTGAATTCTCATATTGCTTGATTATGAGCAGAAATAGTCCATTAGCTGAAAAAGAAACTATAACATTTGATGATCTGGAGGATTATATCAGAATTGCACATGCTGATCCATATGTTCCCTCTCTTTCAATGGCAAAAGTGGTGCGTGAAGAACTCCCTGATAATATAAGCAGATGTATATATATTTTTGAAAGGGCAAGTCAGTTTGATTTGCTTTCAAAGAACTTAAAAACATTTATGTGGGTTTCTCCTGCACCAAAAGAAATCCTTGAAAGATATAATCTTGTTCAGCGTAAATGTGAATGTAATAAAAAAATATATAAGGATGTTTTGATATACAAAAAAGGATATAAACTTACCGAACTTGATAAACATTTTATTACCGAGTTGTGTCAATCAAAACGGAGAAATATCATATAATTATTAAACGCTCTGATAATGATAAACAGAGCGTTTTTTCTCGTATTTAAGCCTTTTTTAAACATATCATTTTTGATAACTTCAATATAACTATCTTATATTTTACAAAACAAAAAAAGTTTGTTATAATATTAACGAAGTCGGAAATAAAACTTAAATCCGATGTATTAAAAATCTATCAGGAGGATAACTATGGAGAATAAGACTTATGACATTGTGGACAGTGTTGAAAAGCTTGAAGAAGCTATTGCAAACACCAGAAAGGCACAGCAGATTTTTGCAGCTTATACTCAGGAACAGGTAGACAAGATTTTTCTTGCTGCTGCATCCGCTGCAAACAAGGCAAGAATTCCTCTTGCAAAGCTTGCGGTTGAAGAAACAGGAATGGGTATTGTTGAAGATAAGGTTATCAAGAACAATTACGCTTCCGAATATATTTACAACGCATACAAGGACACTAAGACCTGCGGCGTTATCGAAGAGGATAAGGCATTCGGCATCAAGAAGATTGCTGACCCAATCGGTGTAATCGCAGCTGTTATTCCTACAACAAACCCAACTTCTACTGCAATTTTCAAATGTCTTATTGCACTTAAAACAAGAAATGCAATAATTATTTCTCCTCACCCAAGAGCAAAGAACTGTACTATTGCTGCTGCAAAGCTTGTTCTTGAAGCTGCTGTTGCGGCAGGTGCTCCTGAAGGAATTATTGACTGGATTGACGTTCCTTCCCTTGAAATGACAAACACTGTTATGAGAGAGGCTGATATTATTCTTGCGACAGGCGGCCCGGGAATGGTTAAGGCTGCTTACTCCAGCGGTAAGCCTGCTCTCGGCGTAGGTGCAGGCAACACTCCTGCTATTATCGATGACAGTGCCGATATTCTTCTTGCAGTAAGCTCAATCATTCACTCCAAGACATTTGACAATGGTATGATTTGTGCTTCCGAGCAGTCGGTAATCGTACTCGAAAATATTTATGATACAGTTAAGAATGAATTTGCCGCAAGAGGCTGCTACTTCCTTACACCTGATGAAACAGAAAAGGTAAGAAAGACTATCATCATCAAC
>JAFTQW010000018.1 GCA_017462565.1 Ruminococcus sp. | reverse complement strand
CGAAAATTGGCTCTCTCGCTTCTAAATCAAGCAAAATACGGTCGCCTGAGTAAAAGTAAAATGAGGTTCAAAGCTGCTCTTAATCCCGATGTCCTTTTACGTATTCTTCTTTCTCGTAAAAAGTAAATGCTGTTGCCGTGCTATGTCGTTCTTTCAGATTTCAGCTCACGGGAAAGAATGAGAATATCAGAACCTATCTTCACAAGATATTGCACATATCTTTTCAGCAAATTTTACCGATGATTACGTTAAAATTTCTTGAATTGCGACAGCAAGTCTGCGAAATTTTGCCTTATTCCCGGTAAAATTTGCTCGAAAATCTACGCACAAATCTTGTGAAGACAGGTTCTCAAACACTATTACGGAGGAATTAACATGAAGAGAACTATATCACTTGCATTGTGTCTTGTACTGGGCAGTTCTATTTTGTCTGGCTGCTCAAACAACAGCGAACCATTTGAGGAGAAAAATTATACGTCTGATACGCAGATCAATGAAATCAATCTTGATATACGGGACAGAGAAATTGAAGTGTCGGCGTCTGAGGACGAGCAGATACATATTCAATATTTTGAAAACAACAAAGAGTATTATGATATTTCCGTTTCTGATGAAAATGTGCTGACTATGACGAGTGCAAGCGATAAAGAGTGGACGGATTATATTGGAGTAAAAACCTCTGCCGAAGATCGGAAAATATCGCTGCAAATACCGGACGCACTTTTGAACAATCTTACACTATCTACAACAAACGAGGATATAACATTTTCTGTATTGGCTTTAGCCGGAAGTGCAAATATCTCTTCTAATGGAGGGAATATTGTTTTTGAAAATTTAGATGTAGGCAGCAATTTGACTCTTAATGTTAAAAATGGAGATATTTCGGGAACGGTTGTCGGAAGCTATGACGATTTTTCTATTCAGTCCGAAATAAAAAAAGGCAAGAGCAATCTGCCGGATAATAAAGACGGCGGTGAAAAAACGCTGAACGTGTTTGCTAATAACGGCGATGTTAATATTGAATTTTTAAACGAATAACGATGGCAGCCACATTGAGAGGAAAATCATTGTGCTGTTTTTTGTATTTAGAACTTGTGTTCATAGGCTATTGCACGTGCCCTTTCGGCAAATTTTACCGATAGCTGTGTTGAAAAAGCTCACCATACGGCAGTATGCTTTCGCTTTTTCGCCTTGCTTTTGGTAAAATTATGCCCGAAAATCCACGCACAAATTTTATGAAGACAGATTCTAATTAATTTAAGTTAACTAAAATGATTATGAAATATAAACGTTTTTGTTGCTATTTTGATGATGACTTTTTCATTCAGCTGCCCTGTGATTTTTAACATATCATGTTGACATTGCTTTTTTTGTATGATATAATAAATATGACAGTTCGTTTGCACCATCCTGTCATAAAACAAAACCGGGCAGTTGGAATATAATAATGAGAACTTGTCTACACAAGATATTGCACGCATCTTTTCGTCAAATTTTGCCGATTACTGTGTTAAAATTTCTTGACTTGCGTTAGTAGGTCTGTGAAATTTTGTCTTGTCCTCAGCTAAATTTGCCCGAAAATCTACGCACAAATCTTGTGAAGACAGGTTTTGAGAATAAGGCGGCTTTCTTTTATATAGGAAAGCCGCTTTTCCGGAAGATTTTATGTATTATCTGAAACCGCCTGCGTCCTTTTGACAGCGCAAGTTGTTCTCAGCGGTTATAATGAAAATTTTGCTGATCTTCACGGTTATTGCTGTAAGACAGAAGCAATTGTTATGGATAAAGAAGGTTTTCCTGTGCATCTTATTGCAGTATACGAAACACCCGAAAATTGCGCAGTTTATGAGAGATAATTTTATGGAATGGAAAAAACATATCATGAGGCGGAATGTTTTGTGAGCATTAACAGAAAGGGTACAAGAGCAGGTGAGTTATCTTACTTCATAAGAGACCATGCAGATGTAATCTCCGATGCAGCTGTTGTGATACTCTCTGGGCAAAATGAGATCGACGCTTTTTATACGGAAATGACAGCAGAAAAGATTCGCAGGCTGACTGAAGATACAGGAATCTAAAATGCAACGCTCACGGGGCGGATCGTTGATATACTTGCCGCTGCTGCAAACGGCAATTTTATGGGTATACATGACCGTATAATTATTACATTGGATTACAAGCTTTCGGGAAACGGTATGGAAGATAATATGCGGCTTGATGATAATATTAAATTTCTTAAAAACAGAATTGCATAAAATTTATATCAGGTTCGAGAAAAGATCTGAAACGTGCAGAAAAATGGATAGGAAAATATAATTTATGCAGCATATGTCATGTATATTTCAGTCCATTATACTGGCAGATTAATCCCGGAGATATAGTAGAATTTATGAAAAAGAAAAAATTTAATGGTGTAAGGTTACAGTTACATCTTCATAAATATATCTGAAAGCCGGATAAACGGGGAGTATAAAGGAGCGTATAAAAATGGCAGTTGATCAGAAAAAAATTGCATATCATATTCGTGGTATTCTGGAGGCGTTGGGTGAAGATCCTGACCGTGAAGGGCTGCTGGAAACGCCGGATCGTGTAGCAAGAATGTATGCAGAGGTATTCGAGGGTATTTCTTACAGTAACCATGAGATAGCGCAGATGTTCGGAAAAACCTTTGAGGAAAGCTTTGCAAACGGAAAAAGTTCTGCGGTAACGGTGCGTGACATCAGCGTATACAGCTATTGCGAACATCATATGGCTCTTATGTATGATATGCACGTAAATGTTTCTTATCTTCCGAAAGGAAGAGTTATCGGGCTGAGTAAAATCGCACGTATATGCGATATGGCAGCAAAACGTCTGCAATTGCAGGAGCGTCTCGGACAGGATATTGCTGATATTATGAAAGAGGCAACGGGTTCGGAAGATGTAGGTGTTGTTATCACCGCTTCGCATAGCTGTATGACGGCAAGGGGAATACGTAATCTTCCTGCTAAGACGACTACTGCTACGTTCTGCGGAGAATATGAAAACGATTCGTTTTTGCAGAGTCTGGTTATGGATTCAACAAAAGGAGAGTGTTTATAATAGATTCTAAGCTGATGGATTCTTATTATATCGGGGTTTGGGGAAAGTTTATGCAAAGAGTCGGAATTTCAATTGATCCGTACTGTAACTGTGGCAAATCGGAGAAAATATACACCTGATAACAGAATGAGGGATAATTTGAAACTTAAAATAACTAACAGAATAATTGTCTGCGGTAAATATCTTAATGAGCTTAAATTGCTTGCGGAGCTTGAACACGATCGTATATTTTGCAGGCATAATATTGAACATTTTCTCAATGTTGCACGAATAACGCTTATAATGTGCAGTCAAAAGAGGGTTTATGCTGACCCTGACGTTGTATATTCAGCAGCCTTGCTTCATGATATAGGAAGAACTGACGAGTATATCAGCGGTGTTCCTCACGATGAAGCCGGAATTCGTAAAGCGGAAGTTATACTGAGCGAAGTCGGGTGCGATGAAGAAATGAAAGAGAAAATACTCAGTCTTATCGGAAGTCATCGGAATAAAATCGGAGATGACTGCTCTCTGGAAGAGATATTTTACAGAGCGGATAAAAAATCACGGCTGTGTTTTTGCTGTCCTGCACAGGAAGATTGTAACTGGTCTGATGAAAAAAGAAATATGAAAATAGAGGTGTAGATCATGCTTATCGGAAACAAAGAATTTGATACTGAGAATAACTGTTATATAATGGGAATACTTAATTTTACTCCTGATTCTTTTTCGGACGGAGGAGCTTTTAATAGTTTGGATACGGCTCTTAAACACGTTGAGCAAATGATTGCTGACGGTATGGATATATTAGATATTGGCGGAGAATCCACTCGTCCCGGATATATAAAAATCTCTGATGACGAGGAAATAAGCAGAGTAGTACCGATAATTGAAGCAGTAAAAAGCCGTTTTGATATTCCTGTGTCGCTTGATACTTATAAATACAGAGTAGCGGAAGCTGGAATAAAAGCAGGAGCAGATCTTATCAACGACATATGGGGACTTAAATACGACAACGGTGAAATGGCAAAGCTTATCGCTGAAAGCGGATTGCCATGCTGTCTTATGCATAACAGAAAAAATATCGACTATGTAAATTTCATGGATGATATGATCTCAGATTTAAAAATCACTCTTGATATTGCTCATAAAGCGGGCATTGGCAGTGATAAAATAATTCTTGATCCCGGAGTAGGCTTTGCCAAAACATATGAAAACAATCTGGAAGCGATAGATCGTCTTGATTTACTGCGCAGCAGTCTCGGCTATCCTGTATTGCTGGGAGCTTCAAGAAAATCTGTAATCGGTTTGACTCTTGATCTGCCCGCTGATGACAGACTTGAAGGAACTCTTGCAGTTACTGTAGTCGGAGCAATGAGAGGAGCTTCATTCATCAGAGTACACGATGTTAAGGAAAATGTCCGTGCGCTCAGAATGACTCAGGCAATAATGAAAGGATATTCAAATGGACAAAATATGTATTGAAGATCTGAAAATATTTGCTCATCACGGCGTTTTTGAACATGAAAATATAAATGGACAAAATTTCTATGTTAATGCGGTTCTTTATGTTGATACGGAGAGCGCAGGAATATCCGATGAGCTTGAACGATCGGTGGACTACGGCAGCGTATGCAAACTTATCGAAAATGTAATGACTGAAAACACATACAAGCTCATTGAAGCTGCTGCCCAGTCGGTTGCATCAGCTATACTCCGTACCTATGAATTGGTTGACAGTGTGGATATTGAAATAAGAAAGCCGGAAGCTCCTATAGATATGGAATTGGGCTCTGTATCAGTTAAGATACATCGAAGCTGGCATACGGCTGTGATCGCTCTTGGTTCAAACATGGGCGACAGCAGGGCTTATATTGAAGAAGCTGTAGGTAAACTGATTAATAACGAGTACGTCAAAGATGTTAAGCAATCCGAGCTTATTGTGACGAAGCCTTACGGTTACACTGATCAGGAGGATTTTCTCAATGGAGCAGTAATTTGCCGCACTATATATTCTCCGCATGGTTTGCTTCGCCTTATGCAGTCTATTGAAAATGAAGCCGGACGTGTTCGTGAAATCCACTGGGGACCACGAACGCTGGATCTGGATCTTATTTTATATGATAACGAGATAATCAATGATCCTGATCTTGTAGTTCCGCATCCCGATATGCATAACCGTACTTTTGTACTTGAACCCGCCGCCGAGCTTGCTCCCGGATACAGACATCCTATTCTCGGACTTACTCTTGCACAGCTTCTTGAAAAGCTGAAAAATAATGGTTAGTATCATTGCAGCCGTTGCAAGAAACGGGGTTATTGGCTCCTGCGGACGTATACCATGGAATATTCCGGAGGATATGGCGTATTTCCGCAAAGTAACTACGGGCGGCATAGTCATAATGGGACGGAATACTTATGAAGAAATAGGCAGACCTTTACCAGAAAGGTTCAATATTATCGTTACGCAGAGCAAAAACTTCTCAGGTGATAATCTGCGAACAGTACGTAGCCTTGAAGAGGCTATTTCTCTTGGGGAAGAGTATGCGGATGAAAATGAAATACCGCCAAGGATATTCCTTTGCGGAGGACAGAGAATTTATTCTCAGGGAATGAAATATGCTCAAAGACTTTATCTTACTGAAATAGACGCAGATTATAACGGAGACGCATTTTTTCCAAGATCAGATATTGATCGTTTCAGACTTGAATCCACGATCATCGGAAAAACTCCCGGAGTGAAATTCTGCGTTTATGAAGCTGTTTCAAAGAAATAAACTTTTGTAATAATTCTCGGAACATATTGAAAAAATAAGAAATTTGTGGTATAATATATTTGTATCTTATCCGTATGACGGAAAGGTAACATTATTTTAAGGAGAATCATATATGAATACGATTTCTACATTGCTTAAGCAGAAGCAAACCGGAGACAGGATCACAATGATTACCGCTTATGATTATACCACGGCTAAAATAATGGATCAGTGCGGAGTAAATTCGATTCTGGTCGGCGATTCGCTTGGAATGGTAATGCTGGGATATGAAAACACGCTTCCTGTAACTATGGATGATATGATTCATCATACAGCCGCCGTTTCAAGAGGTGCGGAAAATGCTTTTGTCGTAGCGGATATGCCGTTTCTCTCTTATCAGGTAAGCGTTCAGGACGCGGTAGCAAATGCCGGACGACTTATTAAAGAGGGCGGAGCAAATGCAGTGAAGCTTGAGGGTGGAGCTGATGTCTGCGATAGAATAAGCGCTATTGTAAAAGCTTCTGTTCCTGTTGTCGCTCATCTTGGATTGACGCCGCAGTCAGTCAACGCTTTCGGCGGCTTCAAGGTTCAGGGCAAAAGTCTTGATAATGCAAGAAAACTGATAGACGACGCAATGAAAATTCAGGATGCCGGAGCTTGTGCAGTCGTACTTGAAGGAATCCCTGCAAAGCTTGCAGAAATAATAACAAAAAAACTTACTATTCCTACTATCGGAATCGGAGCAGGCAGCGGATGCGACGGACAGGTTCTGGTATATCAGGATATGCTTGGACTGACAACAGGCCATACCCCAAAATTCGTAAAGCGCTTTGCGGATGTGGGAACGCTTATGCGGCAGGGTATCACCGACTATATAAATGAAACAAAATCCGGCGCTTTTCCGTCGGAGGAACACACTTACAGCATAGATGAAGATGTAATAGCTGAACTTATCAAGGAGGAAGATCAGAAGTGAAGATAGTTAAAACTATTGAAGAAGTACGCAGTCAGGTAAAAGAATGGAGAGCTCTGGGACTGACAGTAGGTCTTGTTCCAACAATGGGATATCTTCATGAGGGACACGCAAGCCTTATTGAAGCGTCTCACAGGGATAACGACAGAACTGTTGTATCTGATTTTGTGAATCCTATGCAGTTCGGACCTACGGAGGATCTTGAAAGCTATCCCCGTGATATTGAACTCGATTCAGCGGTAGTTGAAGCACATGGTGGTGATCTTATTTTCAATCCCGAACCCGAGGAGATGTATCACGAAGGCTTTTCATCGTTTGTTGACATGACGGTTCTTACGCAGGAACTTTGCGGTCTTAGCCGTCCTGTACATTTCAGGGGAGTATGCACTGTAGTTTCAAAGCTTTTTAACATTGTAAAACCCGATCGTGCGTACTTTGGCAAAAAGGACGCTCAGCAGCTTGCAGTTATCCGTCATATGGCAGATGATTTGAATATGGATATAGAAATAATCGGATGCCCTATTGTCCGTGAAACTGACGGACTTGCAAAAAGTTCACGAAACACTTATCTCAGCGAAGATGAAAGAAAAGCAGCTTTGGTTCTTTCCGAATCAATATTTCTTGGTATGAGTATGGTCAAAAACGGCGAAAAGAGCTGTTCTGCAATAATTGAAGCAATGAAACAGCATATCAGTTCCGAGCCGCTTGCAAAGATAGATTATGTAAAAATTGTTGATTGTGCAACAATGCAGCAGATATCAGAGCTTGACCGTCCCGCACTCTGCGCAATTGCTGTTTATATCGGCAGGACACGTCTTATCGACAATTTCTTTACAGAAGACGTGTAAGGGAGGACGGTATAATGCAGATATCAATGCTGAAAAGTAAGATACACCGTGCCGTTATAACTCAGGCTGAACTGAATTATGTAGGCAGCGTTACCATTGATGAAGAGCTTATGGAAGCTGCCGGACTTTATGAGTATGAACACGTTCATATTGTCAATGTAAACAGCGGAAGCCGCATTGAAACATATGTTATTGCAGGCGAGCGTGGTAGCGGAGTGATTTGTCTCAACGGTGCGGCAGCCCGTTCCGGACAGAAAGGTGATACGGTAATTATAATGGCATATGCAAGTATGTCACCCGAGGAATCTTCTTCTCATCGTCCAAGAGTAGTTTTTGTCGGAGAAAAAAATGAGATAATTAAAGTTGCAGATTATGAAAAGCATGGTAAGCTTATATAAATTAAAGACGCTTCAAATATGAAGCGTCTTTTTTACTATTCAGAGCACGTATTCATAGGGGATAAGCTGCACGCCTTTTGAGCAGAGTTTGCCGGGCAGCACCGGTAGCCTTGAAAGGGCAGTCTTTTTGCATTTTTTATGATTTTCTGAATCAGTAATGCTTGTTATGATTATCACTTTTTGCTATCGAAAATATCTCTGACAAAATACATAATCAGAGCAGCAGCAACAACATAAGCAATGTCATAATGCATTATCTGACCATACAAAGGAATATCCAAAATCAGCAATATCATACTGATAATGCATAATATTATATTAGGAATACAGATGAATATAAAAAACAGCAGTTCAAATACAGTTACTTGAAAATTACTTTCGGTATTAAATTTTCTTCGTAAATAGGGAAACATAAGAAAGTAAATCGGTTTTGGGACGCTGAAACGTTTATTATTCAAATCACGCTGAGTATTCCGGTATATGAAGCATCGGACGCAGAACATCCAGAGTATGAGCAGCAGAATACAGAGTAATTTATCAGACATATGTAATTTTGCCTTTCAAAAAAGTCACTCTCAATATGAGAGTGACTTTGATATTTTATTTATTCTTTTTAGCCTCAATTTCAGCAAGAGCATCTTTGCGTGAAAGATTGATTCTGCCCATACGGTCGATTTCAGTTACCTTAACGATAATTTCATCGCCTACAGAAACAATATCCTCAACCTTTTCAACTCTCTGCTTGTCAAGCTTGGAAATGTGAACGAGACCGTCCATACCGGGAACGATTTCAACAAATGCGCCGAATTCCATAAGTCTTACAACTTTACCTCTGTAAAGTGCGCCGACTTCCGGACCGTTAGCGATAGTTTCAACTATCTGAATAGCCTTTTTGGTGTTGTCAGCGTCAATACCGCTTACGAATACGTTTCCGTCATCATTTATGTCGATCTTAACGTCACAGTCTGCGGAGATCTTCTGAATAACCTTACCGCCCTGTCCGATAACTTCACGAATCTTATCAGCCGGAATCTTAGTCTGGAGCATTTTGGGAGCATACTTGTTTACAGTTGCTCTTGGTTCAGGAATAGCCTTGAGCATTATCTCATCAAGGATATAAAGACGAGCTTTTCTTGTTTTCTCGAATGCTTCCTTGATGATAGCAGGAGTAAGACCGTCAACCTTAATGTCAACCTGAATAGCTGTGATACCCTTATGAGTACCGCCAACTTTAAAGTCCATATCGCCGAAGAAATCTTCAAGCCCCTGAATATCGACCATTGTCATAAAATCGTCACTGTCGGGAAGTGTAATAAGACCGCATGAAATTCCGGCAACAGGAGCTTTGATAGGAACGCCTGCATCCATAAGAGCAAGTGTAGAACCGCAGATCGAGCCCTGCGAAGTTGAACCGTTGGAGGAAAGAACCTCGGAAACGAGTCTGAGAGCGTACGGGAATTCTTCAACCGGAGGAATTACCGGAGCAAGAGCTCTTTCTGCAAGAGCACCGTGACCGATCTCACGTCTTCCCGGACCTCTGCTTGGCTTGGTTTCACCAACAGAGTAGCTTGGGAAATTGTACTGATGCATATATCTCTTGGATTCTTCTTCGTCAAGACCGTCGATTTTCTGAGCGTCGCTCACAGGACCGAGAGTTGCAATAGTAAGAACCTGAGTCTGTCCTCTTGTGAAAAGACCGGAACCGTGAACTCGTGGAAGAAGTCCGACTTCTGCTGAGAGCGGACGGATCTCGTCGATGCCACGGCCGTCAACACGCTTGCCCTCATAAAGCCATGTACGAACGATTTTTTTCTGAAGCTTATAAATGCACTCATCTATCATGGCGATTTTTTCGGGATATTCTTCATCAAATTTAGCGTGAATATCGTCTACGATAGGAGCAAGTCTTTCGTCACGGACATTTTTATCGTTTGTGTCCAGAGCAAATTTAACACGCTCGGAAGCAAATTCTTCGATAGCGTCGAATAAATCGTGATCAACCTCCTGAGATTCAAAAGCAAACTTGGGTTTACCGATCTGACTGCGGATATCATTGATAAACGCAACCATTTTCTTTATCTCTTCATGACCTTTAAGAATAGCTTCAAGCATTGTATCTTCGGGAACTTCGTTGGCTCCGGCTTCGATCATAACGATTTTTTCAGCAGTACCGGCAACAGTAAGAACGAGGTCTGTTTTAGCTCTCTGTTCAAGAGTAGGATTGAGGACGATCTGACCGTCTACAAGACCAACATTGATTCCGGCGATAGGACCATTCCACGGAATATCGGAAATTGAGATAGCGATAGAAGTTGCGATCATTCCGGCAATTTCCGGAGAATTATCGGGTTCAACGGAAAGAACGGTCATAACAACTGAAACGTCGTTTCTCATATCCTTTGGGAAGAGCGGACGAATAGGTCTGTCAACGCATCTTGATGTAAGAATAGCCTTTTCGGAAGGCTTACCCTCTCTTTTAGTGAATGAACCGGGAATTTTTCCGACGGAGTAAAGACGTTCTTCGTAATCAACTGAAAGAGGGAAGAAATCAATGCCCTCTCTCGGCTTAGCGCTTGCGGTGACATTAGCCATAACGACGGTTTCACCGTATCGTACCCAGCATGAGCCGTTTGATAATCCGCAGGTTTTGCCGGTTTCAACAATAAGCGGTCTGCCTGCATAGGTCGTTTCAAATGTTCTGTAATTTTCAAACATAAAAAATCCTCCTGAAAATTTATTATACCGGCTTTAGCAATAAACTCTGGCGCAAACATTTATTTTGCGTCACAATTTAATGCTAAAAGCCGTTACCTTGTATGCGTATTGATCAATCTTTTATTTTAAATCCCCTTTAATGAATAATGCGCATTGAAAATAAAGACGTAAAGGCAGAGGGGTATAAAGACCCGTCTGCCTTGAATACAGAATTACTTACGAAGACCGAGCTTTTCTACGATAGCACGATATCTGTTGATATCCTTCTTCTTAAGGTATCCAAGAAGGTTACGTCTGTGACCAACCATTTTAAGAAGACCTCTTCTGGAGTGGTGATCGTTCTTGTGGGTCTTGAGGTGAGCTGTAAGATCATTGATTCTCTTTGTGAGAATAGCAATCTGAACCTCTGGAGATCCTGTGTCGTTTTCGTGAGTTCTGTTAGCCTCAATAACGGCTGTTTTTTCTTCTTTCAGTAACATTGAAAGCACCTCTTAAATAAAATATTCCGCTAACGTAGATAAGGGTGGATCATGAGGACAAGCCCGAATCCAAGTACACGGTGATATTATTATATCACAAATTCAAAATAATGTAAAGTAGTTTTGGGAAAATTTTTCAAAAGATTTTTAAAACAGTCTGATAAAGCATAAACTGAAAGTAAGATAATATTACTATAATAATATATATTTTGTAGCAGTTTGTTCACAGAAGCGTTTGTCATGTTCAACAAATAAAATTGACGCTTCGGATGATTTAAGTAATTCTTCTATTTGTATTCTTGATAAAACGTCAATATAATTCAAGGGTTCATCCCAGATATATAAATTCGCCTTTTCAGATAAACTTCTGGCGAGGGCAACTTTTTTCTTCTGACCCTGACTATAGCTTTCAATCGGACGCTGGAAAAGCTCCCGTGAAAAATCCAGTTTGCGAAGAATAGCTTTAAACAGACTTTCATCCACATTACATTTTTCAGCATAATCCGATAAGTTTCCATTTAAATTGGATGTATCCTGAGATGCATAAGAAATTTTAAGACCGCTTCCGATTTTAAGAATACCTGTATTTTCAATATCCTCGCCGCAGATAAGTTTCAGAAGAGTGGATTTTCCGCAGCCGTTTCTGCCTGTAACTGCAATTCGGTCTCCCTGATTTATCTGGAATGAAACATCGGAAAAAACTTCAATGCCGTCATAAAAAGCGGAAAGCTTATCAGCTCTTACAAGGATTTTCTGTGGATATTTTAAATGAGATATTTTAAGAGCTTCTGATTGTTCAATATTGTGAAGCAGTCCGGATTTTTCATTAACAGCGTTTTTCATACGATTTTCCTGACTTTTAGCTCGCTGCATCATTTTAGCCGCTTTATGACCGATATAGCCTCTGTCCGGTCTTAGTCCGGAATTTTTTTCACCGTATTTTGTGCTCTCAACTTTTTCCGACCATGAAGCAGACCGCTTTGCCGCTTGTTCGAGATGACGTATTTCTTTTTTCAGACGTTCGTTCTGGCTTTGCTCGAACTGTTCCAAGCGTTCACAATTTTCATTCCAGGAACTGAAATTTCCTTTCTGAACCTCAATATTTGTTTTGTTTATAACAAGAATATGATCTATGCATGAATCAAGAAAAGCTCTGTCATGCGAAACAAGAATGAATCCTGATTTTCTTTTAAGATAGGCGGCAAGAAGCTCTCTTGCATGAAAATCCAGATGATTGGTCGGTTCGTCAATAAGAAGAAAACTATTTTCCCGAAGGAACATTCCGATAATGAGAATTTTGGTCTGTTCACCGTTTGAAAGCAAATCAAACGGACGGTAAAGAAGCTCTTCGTCTGCTTCGAGAAGACTGAGTTCACGTCTGATTTCCCAATCTTCAGCTTGCGGCGCTATGTCGTGGATAACGTCCGCCGTGAAATAATAAGATTTTGAATCATATGGAAAATACTCAAAATCGACCGATGAAATTATTTTTCCGGTGTATTCAAGCTCTCCCATAAGAATTTTGAGAAGAGTAGTTTTTCCACGTCCGTTACGTCCGGTAAAACCGAGCCTCCAGGCGGTATCAAGCTGTAAATTAACATTTTCAAATACGTTTTCATAGCTGGAATCGTAACCGAATGAAAGATTTTGAATTTTTATAATAGACATAAATATCCCTCCGTTTTCAAAAATAATAGACCGCAGAAAATATCCGCAGTCTTTTGAAAACAAAAAGATATACCCATTATGAAAAGAGCATTCTATACTATAATTCAAGAAAGAGCGAACATTTCCTGCTCGCATATCATTATACAGCAAACAAGCCCAGAAACTATTCTGTGCTGAAAACAGTATTCAGATATGCAAAAAATCAGCAAGAAATATTACGCATCTTTCCACCTCAATTCTTATAACAAAAAATTACAAGTTTATTATAACAGCAAATTTTGATATTGTCAAGGGGATAATTCAGAATTTTTTCTCGGCCGGAATATAAGATTTGCAAAAAATACGCACGCTTTTTCTATGAACACAGTCTCGGCATTTCAACAGGTTTTTAGAGACTGCCTATAGTATAGAATAAGTCCGATAAAGACCAAATCACATAATCAATTCATCAGCAAGAGGTTGTCTTTTACTGTTTCAACAACCCTGAGTACGTCTTCCGGAGCATCTAAGCTGTAAAGCAAGCCGTAAGGGATACTGTAGTCCCAGTTTACGGGAATGGAAACAAGTCCGGGGTGAACTTCCTGCCAGCATTCGATAGTCAGCAGAACATTTCCTGTTTCCGCACAGCGGTTGAATACTGATAAGTCATAAAATTGCGGTGTATCCTCAATGTGTATTTGCGGATGATTTTTTTCAAGCTCACAACGAATGAAATCGTTTGTGCCGGAATCGCCTTTCCCGACCATCATGATTGTTTCTCCGTACAGATCTTCAAGGTCTATGCAGCTTTTTTGAGCAAGGTAATGTTCCCGTGATACGGCAATCATTTTCCGATATTGTCCCAGCGGAAGAAAATTGCAGCGTGAAAGCCATGCTTTTGAGTCGCAAACGCCGATAAGAAAATCAAACTTCTCTCCAAGTTTTTCAATTTCCGAGAGAATTCCCTCATGATTATCCTCAAAAGGAACAAGATGAAGCTTATATTCCGGAAAAAATTTATTGATGCGATACCATATATCCATAAACGGCTTAGCAGGATTTAACAATGACGTTCCTAAACAAAAAGTGGTATCATTTGCATAAACGCTGGCTTTTGCTTCAGTGATGGATTTCTGAGAATATTTTATCATAAATTTAGCGCTGCGGTAAATGATCTCGCCGGCAGAAGTCAGCCGTACGCCTGACGGCGTGCGTTCTATCAGCTTTAGTTCCAGATGATTTTCCAGCGTATTGATCTGCTTCATAATGGCGGTAGGGGATATATATAGACGCTGTGAAGCTTTTGTAAAGCTGCCGCAGTCGGAAACTGCGATAAATGTATCGAGTATAGGATTATACATATTCAACCTCCGCATAGTATCAACTTATAGTTTATACTATAATAACATATTGGAGATTCCATGTCAAGCTGTTTTGTGATATAATACAAGTATAAGAACAAGTTCTGAAAAATAAGGAGAAATGCATATGTCAGATAAGCTTGTAGTATTTTATTCGAGAGCAGATGAAAACTATGTCAGCGGCATAATAAAAAATCTGGATATCGGCAATACGGAAATTGCAGCGGAAATCATTGCTGAGCTGACGGGAGCGGATACGTTCAGGATAGAGCAGATACAGCCTTATTCCAAAAACTATAACGAATGTATTGCACAGGCACAGGCAGATCAGAATCGTGATGCTCGTCCGGAGCTTAAAAAATATCCCGAAGCATTGAATAATTACAGCGTGATATACCTTGGCTTTCCGAATTACTGGGGTACGATGCCAATGGCAGTATTTACTTTTCTTGAACATTTTGATTTTAGCGGAAAATTAATCAAGCCTTTCTGCACTCATGAAGGAAGCGGTTTGGGCGGAAGTATGAACGATATCAAAAAGCTTTGCCCTGAGGCGCAGGTAGAAAGCGGTCTTGCTATCCGAGGCGGAAATGTCGGAAGATCAAAGGCTGAAATTGAAAAATGGTTATTTAGGAGGGATTAATTTATGAGTAAAAAAGAAATGAGCGTATTTCCGACAGGAGCTTCTAACGATGCATTTGCACAGTATTTCGTTGGACAAAGTTACTTGAATATGCTTTCCACAGAACAGGTTGCAATAGGCAATGTCACTTTTGAACCGGGTTGCCGCAACAACTGGCATATCCATCATGCGGATAACGGCGGCGGTCAGATGCTGCTTGTGACTGCCGGATCCGGTTGGTATCAGGAATGGGGAAAGCCTGCGAGAAAGCTCAACCCCGGCGATGTTGTGCATATTCCTGCAAACGAAAAGCACTGGCACGGAGCTGCGGCAGACTCATGGTTTCAGCATCTTGCAGTCGAGGTTCCGGGAGAAAACTGCAAAACCGAATGGTGTGAGCCGGTATCTGATGATGAATATAAAAATTTGAAATGAGGTGTTCTTATGGCAAAAGTAACAGCAGGAAGAGACGAGCTTGGCACATTTGCTCCGAAATTTGCACAATTGAATGACGATGTGCTTTTCGGAGAGGTGTGGTCAAGAGAGGATAAATTGTCCGCAAGAGACAGAAGTATTGTTACTGTAACTGCTCTTATGGCAAGCGGTATTCTTGACAGTTCATTAAAATTTCATATTCAGAATGCCAAGAATCATGGAGTAACAAAGGAAGAAATGGCAGAGATCATTACTCATGCTGCATTTTATGCCGGATGGCCGAAAGCTTGGGCTGCATTCAGAATGGCGAAAGAAGTCTGGGGGGAAGAATAAGTGAAAAATGTGTTGATTATTTCGGCAAGTCCGAGAAAAGGCGGAAATTCCGATATACTCTGCGACCGTTTTGCACAAGGAGCGACGGAAAGCGGTCACAAGGCAGAAAAGATATTCCTTGCGTCCGAAAATATCGGGTATTGCCGTGGCTGCGGCGTATGCAACTCCACACATAAATGCGTACAGAAAGACGACATGGCAAAGATTATTGACAAAATGATTCAAGCTGACGTTATTGTTCTGGCAACGCCTGTATATTTCTATTCAATGGACGGACAAATGAAAACCTTTATTGACCGTACTGTTCCGAGATATACGGAGATCAGCAATAAGGATTTCTATTTTATTATGACGGCGGCAGATGCCGAAAAGGCAAATTTAGAGCGCACAATGGAAGCGTTTCGGGGATTTACCGAGGATTGCCTTGACGGAGCGAAAGAAGCAGGTATCATATATGGCGTTGGTGCGTGGAATGTTGGAGAAATTAAATCTACTCCTGCGTTTGATGAAGCTTATGAAATGGGAAGGAGCATTTGAATATGGAATACGTAACGTTGAATAATGGCATAAAAATGCCGAAATTAGGGTATGGCGTTTATCAGGTTGATCCGTCTGAAGCTGAAAGATGCGTGCTTGATGCAATCAGCGTGGGATACCGTTCTATTGATACTGCTCAGGCTTATGCAAATGAAGAGGGTGTAGGAAATGCAGTTGTGAAGTGCGGCATTCCCCGTGATGAGCTTTTTATCACAACAAAGGTATGGATCAGCAATGCAGGATATGATAAGGCAAAAGCATCTATTGAAGAATCTCTGCGCAAGCTGCAAACAGACTATATTGATCTGATGCTGATTCATCAGCCGTTCGGTGATTATTACGGAACATATCGTGCTATGGAAGAAGCATATAAGGCAGGTAAGATAAAAGCAATCGGAGTGTCCAATTTCTATCCGGATCGATTTATTGATATTCAACATTTTGCAGAAATCAAACCGGCAGTTAATCAAGTGGAAACCCATGTGTTCCAGCAGCAGAAGAATGCAAAAGAATATTTGAAAAAGTATGGTGCGCAGATTGAATCATGGGGACCTTTTGCAGAGGGAAAAAATGACTACTTCAACAATCCTGTTTTAAAGGAAATCGGTGCAAAATACGGTAAATCAACCGCACAGGCTGCTTTGCGCTTTTTGCTTCAAAGCGATGTAGTGGTGATTCCAAAATCCACTCATAAGGAGCGTATGGAGGAGAATTTCAATGTTTTCGATTTTACGCTTACCGCAGATGAAATGAATGCGATTGAAGCGCTGGATGGCGGCGAGAGTCTGTTTTTCTCTCACTACGATCCTGAAATCGCAGAATGGTTTATGACAATGGCATAAGAAAAATTGATGATTTTATGAGCTGCTGTACCTTGCATAAAGGTGCAGCAGTTTTGTTTGCTCTGTGTTCTACTTTCAGTTGATGCACTCTCGTTTTGGTAGAACAAAATATATAAACTTTAAATTGCACTCTACCAAATATTGTGATATAATATAATCACAGTAGAAAAAACATAACAACTCCGGAGAAAAATTATGGGTAATAACACTGCTTTTAGAAAAAATTTAGTAAAGCGAAGAAAGGAACTTGGTCTTACTCAGGAACAGCTCGCCAACAAAATGAATGTTTCACCTCAGGCTGTTTCCAAGTGGGAAAATACAAGTTATCCTGACGGCGACCTTCTGCCGCTGCTCGCTAAAACTTTAAACATTTCACTCGATACTCTTTTTGGAATCAATAAGCAACATGAAAAAGTTGATATTGAACAGATGATAACCGATGAAATGCATTGTACCCGACCTGAAAAGCGTTCCGAACTGATGATGAAAATGTCATATGCGGCATTGTGCGCATTCAATGATTATACAGAGAATAAAGCAAGGTTTCCTGATAATCTTGAAAGAGAAACGTTTGCAGAACTGCGTACGGATAACGAAATGGCAATCGCACGCATGAATGATGACCTGCAATACTTCTGCTTTTTGGCGATACCGGAAAACGGTGTGAACGGATATGTAGATTCATCCCCGAATATGGTAAGATTGTTCAAAATGCTTGCCGATGAAGACGCATTGAATATAATATTTTATCTTGGCAGCGGTATACGCAACAGAATGCATTCAGTTAAAGTTATTTCAGAGCGTCTTGAAATACCGGTTGAAAAAGTTCAGAACATTATTGATCAGCTTGATCGTTTCGGTCTTGTATGGAGAGTATCGGCAGAAATCAGTGATGAACCGATGATCCTTTATGGATTTACTCACAGTACCCCTCTTACTATTCTGCTTTCTTTAGCAAAATCTCTGACAAATTATATACAGTTCTGCGAACCGTTTATAGACCGTTGGGGAAAGGGAGCCTATAAGACCCCCGATAAAAGTAATACTGATCCCATTCCTCAGATATCTTGCTGGGATGCAGAAGAAGAAAACAAATAAAAATAATTAAAAAGGAGGATGCTATCCTGTGTTTTTAATTACATCAGGGTTGCACAATAGTATGAAAAATAAAATTATAAGCGTTATTGCTGCTGCGGCTATGGCTATTACAGCTGTTCCGGCATATTTATCAATTCCCGAATATAATCAGGCTTCAACAATCGTTTATGCAGAGGAGAATTATTCTGTTCCCGATCTGCATATCGAAAATAAACAGGTTCCCGATAACGAAGCATTCCGTTTTGTTAACAATATGGGTGCAGGTTTCAATCTCGGAAATACTTTTGACGCTATCAATAATACCGGCGCTGTTGAGGGCGATGCAAATATGTTCCTTGAGTATGATTGGCTTAGCGATGGAGAAGCTGGCATTACAACATTTGAAACTATAGATGCGATCAAGGACGCAGGATATACAACTATTCGTATCCCTGTATCATGGCATAACCACCTTGATGAAAATTTCAACATAAAGCAGGATTGGCTGGATAGGGTAAGTAAGATCGTTAATTACGCACTTTCTAAGGATATGTATGTTATTCTTAACATACACCATGATAACGAAAAGGCTTCCGGCTTCACAAATCCCGATTACGATCCTTCTTGGGCTGCCGGAAACAAGGATTGCTATATTTACCCGGATTATGAGCATCTTGACTCTTCTGTTAATTATGTTACAAAGATCTGGACTCAGCTTGGAAATAATTTTAAGGACTGCGACAATCATCTTGTTTTTGAAACGATGAACGAACCACGTCAGGTCGGCAACATTCACGAGTGGTGGTATGCAGATGATGATTGCTGTCATGAAGCTCTTGAGTGTATTACCAAAATAAATCAGGCTGCCGTTGATACGATCAGATCCACAGGCGGAAGTAACAGCGATCGTTTTATTATGGTTCCGGCAACTTCGGCTAAGGCAGAGGCAGCTATGCAGAGCAAATACTTCCAGATGCCAAAGGATTCTGCCAAGGATAGACTTATTCTCTCAGTTCATGCTTACGAGCCGTTCGACTTTTCTATGGGCAAAACAAGCGAAGGCGCTCCTACACAATTTGACGATACAATGAAAAAATCATTGGACGATATGTTTGATACTCTTTATGTTGCATTCGTTCAGCAGAATATTCCGGTTGTTATCGGCGAATTCGGTGCAACTAACAGAAATAATACTCAGGCAAGAACAGATCAGACAGCTTATTACTATGCAGCTGCAAGAGCAAGAGGCATCAGCTGCTGTTTGTGGGACAATTCAAATGCTGAAGGAGACAACGAGGCTTATCGTTTCCTTGACAGAACAAATAAAAAATTCATCTACGATTCTATTGCAGATGCTTCCGAAAAGTACGGTGCTCCCAGAACCGATTTCTCAGGCGGCGGCGTAGACGGCGTTGTAAGCAATTCCAACTGCACTATATATCCTGACGGCAAGGTTATGTTCCCGTCTCCTATAGGCGAAAAGGCAGAGATTTACTTCGATATTGATACAACGAAATCACTTTGCGGAGGCGGCGCTCTCTGCTTCAATCTGAACGTTGACGGAAAAGGATACTGGATAGGTTATCCTTTCAGAGCCGGCGTTGAGTGGGACGCAAGTCAGAATAAAGATATGCCTGTTCCAACTACGATTGATCTTACAGATACATCTATAATGAACTGCACCTGCTGGTCTGAAAACAGAACTGTTACTGATAAATCGGAGCTTGAGATGCTTTCAAAGCTTTGTCAGGAAAGTACAACTGCTGAAATTCAGCTTTGGTGGTCGCTTGATCTGAATTGGGGAGACAGACCTGATTCGTCCGTAACAGCCGGAAAATCGGAAAGCGAGGTATCCGATCTTAAAGCTGCGGCAGCTAAAGAATGTATTGCCGTAATCAATGTAAGACCTATGAATCTTCCTCTTGATACAAATATGGGCAAGGGTTCATGGAACACAGGCAGCAACCAGAACCCTGATAATCCTGATAACCCGGATAATCCTGATAAGCCGGTAATTGAAGGCGAAAAGGGTGTTGTTACCGAAGATAAGATCACATTCCAATCCGGTATAGGCAAGGAAATGGTTCTTGAAGTTGAGAAAAAAGACTGCGTTGGCGGCGGCGGATGTATCGCATTCATAGAAGAAGTTGACGGCGTAGAATACTGGGTAGCTTACGAATGGCAGACAAACGATTCCGGAGTTGTAAAGATCGATATGACTAAGCCGGCTCAGGTTACAGTTAACGACGAAAAGGTTGAAGAATCCGGAAACGAATCTCTTTTCACAAAGCTCGGTGAAATGTGCATGAATGAAAAGGAAGCTAACCTTGCATACTGGTGGGCAGCTCAGAGCTGGGGAAATAACTACCCTGACGGAACAGCTCATAATTATGTTGATGTAAAGTCTGCCACGATTACATCTCCTGTTAAGGGAACAACAGAAAGAACCTATGGTGACTCTAACTGCGACGGTAAGATAGATATGTCTGACGCTGTTCTCATCATGCAGTCGCTTTCAAATCCTGATAAATATGGTCTTAACGGTTCTGATCCAAGCCATATCACAGAAGAGGGCACTCTTAATGCCGACGTTTATGAAAACGGAACAAGCGGAATCACAAATGAAGACGCTCTTCAGATTCAGAAATTCAAACTTGAGCTTGTTTCTTCACTCGATCCGACAGCTTAATATTTTTTAAATAGAATTTCCCGGTACTGCTTGATAATTTATTTATTATCAAGCAGTATCAATCATCAAAGTAATCTATTATTCTGCGTTTATCTGCACATAAGGCGCAGTTTAATATAATAAAAAATTATTTGTTTCCTTTGTTCAATTTATGAAATCAACCTTATTCATTATGATTATGAATAAGGCTGATTTTTTTAGAGTATGTTCACATAAAAATATAACGCACTTCTTATTTGGCTGTATTTTCCATAAGCTCATCAAGATATTTTTTTGCATAATCAGGACGTGTCTGAAAGAAGTTTCTCAGTATATTAACTTCATTGTCGTAATTCAGAAAATTGATTATCCAATCACGTCTGAAGCGTTCCCTTGTATCAAGAATTGCCTGCTTATAGGCTGAAACATATTCTGTTATTTTTGACTCAACACGTTCTTTTTCAAAAACTGTTTCTATAATTTCGATATAGTTGTTATAAAATTTCTGACGGAAATCTTCATTATTTAAAAGGTTATAGAACATTGTGACAAAGCTTGAACCTCCACGATACATTTTATTAAGGTAATCATAAGAAGCTGAAGTAGTTTCACTTTTATAAAGACCGGCTGTCATATCAAGATCGTATAGCATAAAACGCCATTTTCCGTCTGCATATGGGATGTTCTGATCAGGTGAACTGGAACGCCATACCTGCCAGTTATTAAGATATCCGGATGAGCCGTTATTTTTTGCCCAGTCATCGTTGTTAAGATACGTTTCTATTGCAATGTAATCCATAAAGCTTTGAATATCGAAAGCATCGCATATACGCTGATAATTTTCGGGAATGGTCATATCCGCTGTTGATGCCCATTTTATAAGAGAATAATATTCATTGGCAGCATTTTCTGAACCGGAGATCATTTCACCGTTTTTTATCATGGTGACATTTTCTTTTTCTATGCCGTAGTGCGACTGAATATAGTAATCATCAAGTTTTTCACGCAGGAAATAGAAGCCCCAGAATTCACCGTTTATAAAGAGGATACATGGTTCTGAGCCTTGTACGTCGCAGGCTCTGTCAGAGGCGAGATCGTGTATCCAGGCATCACGGAAATGAAGATAATCGCTGTCGTTTCCGCCGTTTCTGAGTGTTATCTTATCGTATTTTCCGATCAGATTTCCGCTTGTATCAGTCAGACCGTCAATGAAAGCATATTTCATTTTAGAATCGCCATATTCACTTCGTGCGTAAAGACGGATAGATTTCTGAGGGTTTGCTCTTGTCCAGTTGCCTGCAATACGAGCTCCCACATCAGATGTGTAAGCGAGCGTACCGTTTTCAAAGACCTGAATATTTACCGGAAATTCACTTTCTATGCCATCTTTGTTATAGTTTGTGGGATTTTGTACGTCTCCTTCATCATATTTCGGGTGATTGGGATTATTTGCCCACTCATGATATCCGCTTCCGACCATATATGCTCCGTTATCCGGATCGAAGAGAAAGCTTCCGTCTGTCGACATTGAAATGACCTTCATATCCTTATAATATGAATTGTTTTTGCCAACGAAATAGCTGTTGCAAACGACATCGCTGAATTCTCCTGAAGGAGTTTTGCTTACGGCTTTTATGACTATACCTTTGTCGACGTTTTTAAGCGGTCCGGTATAATCATAAAGGGTTATATCTTTAAGAGAGCTGTATATATTGGGATCATTAGTGTTGTTATAAATGTTGATTTTATCTGTGTAAAGCTTTGATGTCTGAGAATTTCTCGGATCGCTTCCATCGGTTGTATAATAAATTTCATTTTCGTTTCTGTCGCTGATAGAAAGCTGAAAATCCGAATCGTAAAATCCTCCGTCAGCAGAGAAAATCGGCATATCAGCTTTGATCGAAGCAGTATCGTTTGTTGCATTCGGAGTAGGTGAGAGCTTTTTGAATGCGTTAGATCCGTTCAGATATCGACCATATGTAATATCTGTAGATAATTCCGGTACGCTGACAGAATCAATTTCACCGAATTCAGGATGAGTAAGATATATAGTTTCGCCGAGTTCACTTATTTTGAAAGCCGCATGAAATTCATTTTCTGTCTGAACAACAGCGTTGTCACATAAAACCAGAACATATCCTCCGGCAGAAATTGTGGTTCCGGAAGGAAATGTAAATTTAAATTTATTATTTTTTCCGTCTGAAAGACCAATTCCATCAAGAGTAATATCGTTGTCTGATGAGTTATAAATTTCTACCCAATCCGGTGAAGCTCCGGCTGCATCTTTGAAAGAGTTTTTATTGGTTGAACAGATTTCGTTTATCATTAGCGATTTGTAAGTGTCAGCGATGTTTTCTGAAATTAACTTTCTCATACATACCAAATCAAATGAATCCAAATTATCATTTGCAATAAGGTCTCCTGCCTTCCAATTAATAATAGATTCGTTGTTTAGCAGATAATTTTGCAGCATTTCCACATCGTTCATGTTAAAAATACCGTCGTTGTTTACATCTCCGGTAATTATGTTTTCTTCAGAAGCAGGAGAAACATTAATAACAGAGGCTTTTGAAATAAAAGAAAATGGCTCGCTGTATAAAGTTAAAGTGCTCGCTGCGGTTAATGCAATAGCGGATATCTTTTTTATTATTTGCATTATAATCCCTCCTTCATTTAAATTATAAAATGGAACATATTGAATAATTTATTATCTTATTCTAACATATAAACTATATAATGTCAACATTATTTAATCAATTTGTTTAAAATTAAGGCAATACCGCACAAAGACCGCCTAACGGCTTTGTAACGAATCTGTTTGCTCTTTTCCGTATCTTACACAAAAATCATTTGACATACGAAGGTATGACTGCGAAATTTTTATGCAGCTAACGAAAAAGCGGCTGTGCATCTTCGCCACAATTTCGTGCGGTGTTGCCTTAATGCTTTGATCTAAATATTTGTTCCAAACGTTCTTGTTAGTTAAAAAATAAATATTTATAAAAACTGTTGACATTTATTTTATTTCATGATATAATAAATTATGTTGTGAGTGATATGGTTGATTTGTTATATAAAATTTGTACATAGGGGTATAGCTCAGCTGGTAGAGCAGCGGTCTCCAAAACCGCGTGCCGAGGGTTCAAGTCCTTCTGCCCCTGCCATATTGGTGAGACCAAATGGATGCTCACCCCAAAAAGCTCGAAATATCGGGCTTTTTTCATGTTCTGCGCCCGAAATTTTTAAGGTGAAAACCGTGGATGCATTTCGGCTGAAAAGAGGTTTGAACCCTCAACAATTGAACATTGTCAAACAAATTGGCAGACTTTGAGCAGATTTCGCTCTTAGACTGCCTATTTTTTATGAAAAAACTTTCACAAACTTCTAATGCCGATTTTGTTGGTATCTCACAAAGTAGAGAAACCAATAAAATCGGCTTTTTTCATTTCTAAGGAAAGGCGTGATATCCATGTGGCAGATATACTATTAAAAAGGAAACTAAAATGAAAGAAGGAATGCAAATGAACGAAAAACTTGTAGTCAACGCAAAACTGCTCCGAAAGGAGTCTGAGTTCAGAACAAAATCCTGCGTGGTGGAGAAAGCGATAGCGGTTTCTCATGACGAATTTGATAATCTGAAAAGCCATCCACTGCGTGACAACGATCTGATTACAGAGAATTCGGAAATGATGTTCTGCGACGGCGATGATAATTATCACTGTTTGCTGATCTATGATAAGGAAAATGGCGATGGTTTGCTGATAGAATCTGAGGGATCATCTTACGCCCGGTACGCTCAGTATGTACCGAATGCAAAACTGCTGTATGAAAATCATATGCTGACACACTCTCATGAACTGCGTTTATGTTGTCCGTTGGAGATATATCAGCACATTGAGGATTATCCGCCTGAGTGCTGTATCCTTGATAACGAAAAGATGACAAAATATGCGGACCAGATCAATCAGGGTATCAAGGAAAACGATTTGCCCGAAGAACGTGAGCATGGTTTTATGGCACTTTCTACATCTCAGGCAATTATCAGAATGAATATGGCGAGTGGGACAGCTGTTCACTTACCGATGAGCAGATTGAAAAGTACAAGGAGCAGTTTTCTCATATGATATTGGATCTGCCGGGCATAGGGCTTGTGGCATTGCGGGTGCGGTTCAAAGCACATGGACCACTGCAAGGTCGCAGGTTGTATCGGTTGTAAACAATGTTGTGTTTCCCGTAATTGACGTAATTCTTGCGGTTTTGCTGTTTGTTAAGATCGGACTCGCATATCTCGACTATCGAAAACATGGTCAACTGGAATGGACTCCCATAGCCATAATTTTCGGCTGTCTGATCTTCACTTTAACCGCTCCGCTGTATATCTGGTCGATCGTGTAAAGGGGTGAATTAGAGTATGAAAACAAAAGTAATAACCGCATTTTTAGCGGCAATTGCAATGACAATGACCGCCTGCGGAACGATTAGCCCACCTTTGCAGACAGCACAGGAAACTACCACAACAACCGTAACAGCCGAGTCTATACCAGATTCGGCTGTATCTTCGGAGGCGGAGAGTACGGTTGACGAAGAACAGGTAAAGTCCGATACTTTTATTGCGGAGTTTTTTGACTCAAATATATGCTTTGCAGACGTTTCGGGCATAGTTACTGAGGCGATGAAAGGTTGCACATTTGAATCCGAAAAAGACGATTCAAACGGAGTGCAAAATATATCGCTCAAAGGGAAAAACGGCGGCGGAACTGTCGATGTTATGTGCATTGATTTATCTCAGACTCAGCTTGATTACGACATGGAATATATCCTTGAAAACTTCGGGGATTATTACTTCGGACAGACCTCCGCACAGATGAGCGGTATCACCGAGGACGATTTTGTGTCGAGCTATCGAATGACAAGCAGTGTTGTTTCTAAGGGAAAATATCAGCGGTACGGTTCTGTTCAGAAGTCCGATGGTATGGCGACACAGTTCGGGTACACGGAAACCTACGCTGTACTTTCCGAGAACAAACTGACCGTTGTATCGGGTGCGTTCCTCAGTTCGGATATGATGGAAAGGCAGAGCTTTTCGCAGTTGATGAGTAGGTTTGCGGAGAATGTGAAATATTGAAGAGGGGATCCACCGTCTACATCCTATTCATAGACCTTGAAGAATTCTTGAGAAAGGACAGTGGAGAACTTATATGTTTTCTATTATCATAAAAATTTGGTTTTGAGCATCTCTGCAAAATCTTCAATATAATATCCCGAATTATCTTTTTTCCAGAAGGCGCAGTAGGTTTTTGTGACCGGTTCTCCGTTTCTTGTCAGCAGAATCCTTTTTACGGCCGAATCAAACCATTCCTGTTCTCCGATGACGTCTAAGGGCATATAGCCTTGCTCTGTTATTATCATAAGTCTTGCCTCCTGCAATGAATCGGCAAATAGAAAATCTCCATGTAATCCTACTATCTCATCATAGTATTTCTGTTCTTCTTGCCTGCACTCGGAGTTGATAACGATTATGCAAGGAGTATTTTTTAATTCTTCAACATCAACCTGTCCAAGATGACCTAGTGGGTTTCGTGCAGAGATTTCTATATATGTGCGGCTTTCCGACAGCACCATGTTGTTATATGCTCCCGAAAAAGCACGTCTTTGATCGTTTAGTGCAAGATCTATATCGCCTGTTTCCATAGCATAATACAGCTCTTCATGACTGCCTATCGTCACTTGAACATTGATTTTTGGATATTTCTCAGAGAACAAAGAGATAGCATTGGAAAACTCACTCCCGTGATAGCCTTTATAACAGCCAAGTCGGAGCGTAAAAGCATCATCTGATTCAAGCCTTTGTGTTTCTCTGACAAGCTGCTCTATGTCGCTGCGGATAATCAGACTTTTACGATAAAAGTGTTCTCCTGCATTAGTGAGAGTGAATGTGCGGTTGTGACGATCCAAAAGCTTGACGCCCAGTTCGTCTTCTAATTTTTTTATTTGCTGAGATATGGCGGATTGTGAAACATAACATTTTTCGGCGGCAGTATAAAAATTACCGCATTCTACAACTGCCTGAAAATATTCTATCTGCCGCAGCAGCATAAGCAAACGCTCCCTTCGGTATTTTTTTTCTCATTATATTATACAACGATTAGCCAAACTTATCAATATGCAAAGTATTACGAATTGATTGAAAAGTAATTAAGGATTATAATATAAACAGAAAATCCGAGGAGGTATTTAATATGAGTAAAAATCTTATTGTTTACTATTCACGCAGGGGCGAAAATTATGTCAATGGAAACATTGTAGATCTACCGAAAGGAAATACGGAGATCTGTGCGGAATACATTCAGAATACGGTAGGCGGCGACTTGTTTGAGGTACGCACGGTAAATCAATACAGTGCCGATTATACCAAATGCACCGAGCAAGCGAAACAGGAGCTTGAGGTAGGAGCAAGACCTAAGCTTGAGAAATATCTTGATGATATTTCCGAATATGACAATGTGTTTATACTCAGCCCATGTTGGTGGGGAACATATCCAATGGCGGTATTTTCGTTGTTGGAAAGACTGAATTTCAAAGGTAAGAAGGTTATGACGCTGATGACTCACGAAGGAAGCGGTATGGGCAGCAGTGAACGTGATCTGCGTCGTTTATGCACGGGAGCAGTTTTTGGCACAAGTATGGCTGTACACGGTGCAGACGCTGAAAAATCCGAAAATGCCATAGCAGCATGGGCAAAGAAAAACATAGCAGATTAAAGGAGAGAAGTTTATATGAAAGATGTAATGATTTTAACAGGAGCAGGTCAGATCGGTATGGCAATTGCCCGCAGGATAGGTTACGGTAAAAAAATCATTGTGGGAGATAAAAATTTTGATAATGCGCAGGTTGTCACGAAAATCCTCAACGAAGCAGGATTTGACTCAGAGCCTGTTCAAATGGATCTGTCTTGCCGTCAGTCGATTTTGCAGTTGATCGCAAAGGCACAGGAATATGGTGAGATCTCTATGCTGGTTAATGCCGCAGGAGTATCTCCCAGCCAAGCGTCGGTTGAAACTATTCTAAAGGTTGATCTATACGGTACGGCAGTGCTTTTGGAGGAAGTCGGAAAGGTCATAAAAAAGGGCGGTACAGGCGTTACGATTTCAAGCCAGTCGGGTTGGAGAATGCCTGCGTTGACGGCAGAGGAAGACGAACTGCTTGCTACTACTCCCACAGAGGAATTGCTTGATCTGCCAATACTTCAGACGGGAAATATAAAAGACACTCTTCATGCTTATCAAATGGCAAAACGATGCAATGAAAAACGCACAATGGCGGAGTCGGTAAAATGGGGCGAGCGTGGAGCAAGGCTCAACGACATCGCTCCCGGAATTATCGTAACACCGCTTGCTATCGATGAGTTTAACGGTCCACGGGGAGATTTCTACAAAAATATGTTTGCAAAATGCCCTGCCGGTCGTCCCGGCACTGCCGATGAGGTGGCGAATGTTGCTGAACTTCTGATGAGCGACAAAGGTGCTTTTATCACGGGATCCACATTTTTGATTGACGGCGGAGCAACATCAAGCTACTTCTACGGTCCGTTAAAACCGAATAATTAATATGCACATTGTACGGCACTCAGGACTATGGTCTTGAGTGCTTTTTTATGAGAGCGCTGTAGACAGTGTAACATTTGCGATTAGAAAAAAGCGACAGCTTGTACAAAGAAAATACTGCAAAAACTCAACCCAAGGAAGGTGATAAATTGTCATATATCCCATTCACAGACGAACAAAAAGTCCTTGCCAAAAGATTCGGTATAGATGATTTTACGGATTTCAGTACGCTGAAAAGCGAGGATTATCCGATTATGAGCGACCTCTACGAGCTTATTGAAAAAGAATTCATGGCATTCGACCATGAGAAAAAGCACCTTTACACGGAAGAAATTTTACAGAATATCTGCCTTGGATTGCACAGTATGTGCAAGGGTGCGGAGTCAAAATATTTCAATGACAAAACCAATATACGGGACGGCGAGTTTATTTGTTTCGGAGTGAAAGGTCTTATGGATACAAACAAAAGGCTGAAAGATACTTTGCTGTTTAACATTCTGTCGTATATGAGCAATCAGATTTTGGGCAAGGGAAATACAGTTGCAGCCATAGATGAGCTATATCTGTTTCTCACAAACATGACCGCAATTGAATATATCAGAAACGGTATGAAGCGTGTTCGAAAGAAAGAGTCGTCTTTCATATTAGCCTCGCAAAATATTGAGGACTTTCTCCTGCCTGAAATCAAGGAGTTTACCAAGCCGCTGTTCTCTATTCCGTCACATCATTTTCTGTTCAATCCGGGTAATATTTCACCGAATGCGTTTATTGATACGTTACAGCTTGAAGAATCGGAGTATGGCTTGATAAAGTATCCCGAGCGTGGAACTTGCCTGTATCGGTGCGGCAATGAAAGGTATCTGTTACAGGTCATTGCTCCGAATTACAAGGCGGCGTTGTTTGGTGCAGCAGGAGGAAGGTAACCTATAAAAAGATGTTGACATATCATGATATATAGCTGTATTTTTTATATAAGGAGCGTATATATGAGAAGATCATGTGCCTGCAATCGTCAGGAAATCATTAATAAAATGCGTAAACTGTGGTCGCAACATGTTTACTGGACTCGTTTTTTCATAATCAGCACTGCGGAAGAATTACCTGATTTAAAGTATATTACGAACAGACCGCTTGAAAATCCGGGAGATTTTGCAAAGGTTCTGAAAATATTCTACGGTGAAAAAAAGGCTGACGAATTTAAAAAGCTTCTGACCGAACATTTGCAGATCGCCGGAGATCTGGTAAACGCCGATAAGGATATGAATACCGCAAAAGCCGATGAGCTGCGCCAAAAATGGTATGCTAATGCGGACGATATTGCAGAGTTTCTATCAGAAGCCTATCAGGAATATCTTGATAAAACAAAAGATATGTCTGATGAAAAAATGCAGGACGCAGCAGTACAGCTGGACATGATATTTGCCGAATTTGCTGAGCGCATGAAAAGCGGAATTAATTTCTCCGACTGTAAAGCACAACAGATTGCAGAAAAGCTTCAAAGGCATATTACGGAGAATTACTATGACTGTACTGCGGAGATTCTTCGAGGCCTTGGACAGATATATGTTGGTGATGAGCGTTTCAAGAACAACATTGACAAGCATGGAAAAGGCACAGCGGAGTATGCGGCAAAAGCAATTGAACATTATTGCGAGAAATAAGGTTAAGGAGCTGTCTTTATGACGGCTCTTTTTATGCTCAAAACTGTTCGCAGTGAACATGAAATTCGAGTTTGACTACAAAAGGAGGTAGATAAAAATGCAGAAGAAAAACTACGGCATATGGAAAACTCGCTATGCCGAAAACAGCAGGAATATATTTGAGGATTGGGTTCGTCGTAATGGCGAGCCTGTTTTGTTTTCCACGGAGAGAGGAGCACTTGAATATATGCACGGCATGGAAATGAAAACTTCAAATATGTTTACGGATTTTGAAGTCCGTGAGGTGAGTTAATGTCAATATCGGTTCTTAAAAAGATAGCTGTATACGTTCTCGGCGATGAAAAGAAACGAGGCAAGCTGTTTGTTGCTGTTGGCAGTATCGCCGCAGGCTTTCTCGGGCTTATGTGTCTGCCTGTGGCTGTGCTTTCAAGCATGGGAAGTATGGAAGTTGAACCGCCGGAAATTGATAAAAGTCTGTTTAATGAGTCCGCAATAATGGCTGGACTGGACAGTGAACAGCAGGAGCAGATAACAACTTTTCAGAATCAAGGGCAGGCAATTGAGGACGCTATGACAAATGCAGGAGTTCGCGCTCAAACCATAAAGGCGCAGTTGATATATCTGTCTTACTTCGACGGAGTGCAGGATTTCAATGCAGAATCGTATGCGAATCTGTTTGCAATTGCTCCTAATGACAATGATTTGATAGCAGCGATAAATTCAACTTACAGTCTTGAAATAGACTACAATGAATTTATGCGAACCTACACATGGGTGATGAACAGTACCATCAATGAGTATATGTTCACCGACAGCACGACTAAAAATTGCACTGACCTTGCAGCATGGGCTGAAAATGCGTATGTGTCAGGCTGGGGATATATGAACGGTTTTATCGGAGAAAGAAACGAAGCTGACCGCATCAGATACGCAGATAACGCAGGACTTATGCTTGGGTATCTGAACTACAACCCTATGGATAAAATGTTTAATTCCGATTACAATACGCTTGTTTATACTGAGCAAGGAAGTCTTGATACCATGCCGGAGGTCGCAGGAATAGGACTGTTTGACGGTACTCAGCATGGGATATATGTCGGTAATGGCGAGGTTGTTTTCTCCTCTGCCGATTGCGGCTATGTGACCAAAGAAGTTATTTCAAACGCTGAATGGTCAAGCTGGTGTACCTATGAGGGCGTGGATTATCCGCAGGAGGTGCAGGCCAAAATCAATGAAATTCAAAATATGACAAAAGAAGAAAATGAAGATGAGGAGTAATTTTTTTATGAGAATAACTTTTATAAACGGTGAAATATCATTGTTCATAAAGGAATTTCCAATGAATATTTTTGAGATTAGGGATACGCTCGACAAGCTGAAAATTCCCGATGATAAGCCGATCGTGGATTTTGAAATTTCGGAATACGACAATATGGAATTTCCCTTTGCGCTGTGCCGCAGGAATTTTTCAGCGGATATTTACCGACTGAATTTGTTTGCGGAACGTATGGAAAATCTTGATTTGTCGGAAATGACCGCTTTCAGAAGTCTGCTGATCGCTAACCCCGAAAGCAGCTTCGAAGATATTCTGAAAATGACTTACGGGCTTGATTCCGTGATGATTTATCCTTGTTCGGGCTGTCGTGAATTGGGAGAGACGGTCATCGAAAATGAGCTTATGCCCGAACTGGAAAGCTGTCCCGATGACATTCTGGAACTGCTTGACTGTGAAAAAGTCGGGCAGCTTATGCAGGAGCGTGAGGGCGGTGTGTTTATCAACGAACATTACTGCGTGACTTTGGGCTATGAACCGCCCGATATTCATATCGAAATCGGCAGACCTGAGAACTGCTTTTTCCGCCTACTTGTCGTGCCGGTCGAAGAAAAAATCGAACAGGCAAGGTGGATATCGCTGCCATGTGAAGGAGAAATTCCTTCTGAAATTTACAATGGTATTTGTCTCGATTTTCAGTCGGCATTGCCGAATTTAAAGTTTGATGACGCACATAAAATCGATACGTTAAACGAACTGGCAGAACGGATTTCGCAGTTTTCCCACGATAATTTTGTGAAGCTTAAAGCGGTCATTGAACTGGAAAATATTTATGAAATACCGAATGTGCTTGACTGTATCGGCAGGCTTGACGAATATCAGTTTGACAGAAATATTTTCGATCAAAGCGACTTTGGCAGGGAGTATCTGTTGAAAAATATTCATAAAAACTTTGATTTTTCAGCAGTTGAAGATATGAATTTATGCGACTTCGGAAGGGTGATTCTTGAACGTAAACATGGAGAAATAACTTCCTACGGGGCAATTTCAGGCAGAGGTCAGGAGCTGTATTCCTTGATTACTGTTCAGCCTGAACAGCAACTTACAGAAGATATCAGCGAAGAATTTTCTGATGAAGAAGATGAGTTGGAGGACTTTGAGATGGGAGGAATGTCGCTTTGAAGAAGTCAGTTTCAATATCCGTCAACGAGGAAAAGCACTCAGCGGTAGAAATGTATTTGGAGCAGAAAAACACTACTCTTGCGACGGAGTTAGGTAAATACGTCGAGCGGCTATATCAGAAAAACGTTCCGCAGAATGTGAGAGATTTCATTGACATGATGTCGGCAAAAAAGCCTGCGAGAAAGCCGAAGAATCCTGCTCCTGCCGAATCGAAAAAGCAGTCCGAGCAGTAACTCGCTGCAGTTCGCGCCGTGTCGCCTCGTGTGGCAAGGTAAGGCGGTGGGTGGGGTAAGTTTACCCTAAGAACAGTACAAGCGAATGTCGGGCATTTGTCGCAGAGTTTAAGAATGGTAGGAATCAGGTGATTTCGGGTGGGTTAGAGGGTCATTTAATATATTGCTGGTTAAAGTTTTGGCGTCAAAGCCGCCAAAACATTCACATTGGACGAGCAAAGCTCGCCGATTTTGCGAGGATTTACAAGCATTGAAAAAATGGAGTCAAAAAAGGAGGTTTGCGAAAATCATGGAGTCAAAAGTACAAAAAATGAAAAAAAGCACCGATATTGCAGGAGAAAACGATGGGGTCACAGCGGAAAAAATCAAGTTTCCGCTGTATGTTTTTCCCGAGACGATGAAAACAGTCGATATTTTATACAAGTCGGATAACTGCTCGTCACGCACGGAGTTTATGGAAAAGGCAATTCGTTTTTACTGCGGTTACCTTTTGCAGAATAAGCCTGAGCTTGTGGATTATCTTGCTCCGCAGATAGCAACACTTACTGAGGGGATAGTGAAAGGCACGGAACAGAGGTTGTCCCGTGCCTTGTTTAAGGTTGCCGTTGAGTTAGGTGCGATATCACATATGCTTGCTGCGGTGCATGATATTGATGATGATACTATGATAAAGCTAAGGGCTATGTGTACGGATGAAGTTAAACGGATCAATGGTATTATTAATTTTGAAAAGGCGGTGAGGTATCAGAATAATGATTAATTAGTATTACTTATCTTTATGATGGAATTCGCCAAACGTTTTTCGTTGCCGATTTCTGTGGTATAGTATCGTTGTTCAATTCCGTATATTAGTTCTTTTAATTCTTTTTCTGAGCCAATAGAAAATGACTTTTTCTTTTCATCAACTTCAAGATTGTTACAGTATTTAGAAATGTATTTAAAGATTTGTTTCTTTTCTTTTGTATTGAATTTTGAAAGTGTCTCTAATGCCATTGTGATACGCTTTCTATTTGCAGTTTTAACTTTTGAAGTTGAATATCCATTTGTCAGATTAATAAATGATGAATTGAGAAATTCGGTTGTTTCTTCATCAGTAGCTTCACGGTATAGTTCTTCTATGCCTTTAAATATCTTTGTTAATTTTGATAGACTTTGAAAATAAAGCGTATCATCTTGTTTCAGATATATTGCATCTGCAATTATATTAATATTAATATTTTTACTGTTTTCTTCATAGATAAAATCATCGCCAATATGTACAATTTTATGGGGCCTAAGGTTTGCTTTGCTGATATTTTGAAAATAGAAAATGTCATCTTGTATTGAACAAAGATAATCAATAGAATCAACTTCAGATCTACTGAGCTTTTCATAGTTAACTGATGAAAAGTCTTCTTTTAGAAACTCAATACAAAACTTGGTTTTGGAAAATGAAGTGATCATATACCATTCATTTTCTTCATGTAATGTCGATGGCGAATATTCAATTGCGTCATCTAAATTAGATGGAAATGAGTATATATCTTTTCCACTAATCATTTTTTTGTAAGTTGGTGTTCTTTTTCTGTCCTTTACTTTAACGATTAGGCATTTCATTTTGTTCCTCCAAATTCTATAAAAGCAGTATCACTAAGTCGCTTAAGATTTTCACTATGCAATTCTTTAGCGTTGTAATGTAATAGTATTTGTATCCAATTAGTAAAAGCATTGGATTAAAAAACTGCGTTTGTGATGCAAAAGTAAATGCAAATACGATTATGTATATCCAAACTAACGTGTGAAAATTATCAAGTCCAATGCCAATAAAAAAGTATCCAAGATAGTTTGCGAGAAAATCATTATTTACTTCATCAATATTTTCACAATTTGATACATTGTCATTAGAGCAACAAGTCTTTGTGATAACATACCAGATAGTGATTAATAAAAATGGAGTTGATGCTAGGCAAATAGCTGTGAGTAAACTTGATTGTTTTACAAAGTTCCATTCTTGATCAATTCCATATATGATTACTATCCATATTGTTGATATAAGCGTGAAAAATAACTTATGTAAAGATTTCATCATGGGATATAACTCCTTTAAGATTGATGTTAACGTATGATAACTATAAATTATCGAGCAT
>JAFTQW010000017.1 GCA_017462565.1 Ruminococcus sp. | reverse complement strand
CGAAAATTGGCTCTCTCGCTTCTAAATCAAGCAAAATACGGTCGCCTGAGTAAAAGTAAAATGAGGTTCAAAGCTGCTCTTAATCCCGATGTCCTTTTACGTATTCTTCTTTCTCGTAAAAAGTAAATGCTGTTGCCGTGAGAAGAAAATGGAAATAATTTTATGTTTGATTTACTGCTTTGCAGTGATTTACGGATTGTATAAATTGTACATTTGTTATCACTGTTCTGAAGAAGACGGCGATATTGAATTTCAGAGCATTTCGGAACAGATTGAACATCTTAACGAGCTGCGTGAACAGCTTCAGACTGTCAAGGAAATGATTACGGACGTTTCAATATGTTCTCCCTATGTAGTTATACTTCAAAAATGGCTCTTAGCCGTACCAAACACAAAAATTGCTGACTGGAAAGCAGCGGACTTATGTGAAGATGATAAACTTGATGTTTTCGACCTTTGCTTGATGAAACGTATGCTGATTGAACAAGATTAAACTCTCTCTGTCTGCACAATAAAATGGAGAATATAGGGCTTTATTCCGATGTAACGGGACAAACAGAAACCTTCGCAGGAGCAATCTTGCGGAGGTTTTTGCATGATTAAATAAAAATGGATATGTCTTCCGTTCCGAAAGTTTTGGAGGACATATCCATTTTGCTTTATATACCGAAATATAGCTGTTTTGCTATCACTTGAATTATGGTTTCCATTTAGGGCGGCGGCAGTAAAGAGTCAGAAAAAGAAATTTTAGAAATGATAAAAAAGAGTATAACATAAATACCATTTCCCTAACAGTACAATAAAATATTTATGTAAGTACAGTCAAGCTAAAAGCTTGGCTGTTTTTTTGTATAAAATGGAGTGTGATAAAAATGAAAACCTATATCTATCCCGAAAATCTGAGGGCTACGGTAAAGCTGTGGTTCTGGAACGTTCGTGATTTTATTATAATCTGCGGCGGAATAATTTTGTAGGTGATCGTGTTCGTTAACCTGTGGAACGTGCTGCCTATTGCGGCAACGGTCTGCTATGGATTTTTAAATTAAAGTGATATTAAAGACATTGAAGTTTTTGCAGATGAATCCGAAAAATTTGAAATTAATGCTTTTTCGCTTAAATATGTCGTATTTATTACATTATATTGTAAAAATATACAAATTAATTTTTTATACATTGTGCAATACGGAGAATTTTAGACAAATTTACGCAAATTATTCTAAATGTCTTGAAAAATGTTATAAATTTATGTATAATGTCATTAATGACTTAAGTTGATCGATAATAATTGTATATTATCCAGAACCTATTTACAGGTTTTCAAGTGAATTTTACTCAAAATATACATATTGCATTTTATGTGGACAAACTCTAAATAAGGGTGGGATAAAAAACGAATGATAAAAATATTCTAAAAAAAGTTAATAAAAAGCTAAATAAATCTGAACGTTCCAAATTAAAAAAGGCTGCAAGAGCACGTATAGCAGAGGTATATGCTGGTAAAAGCAATGTAGAAGTGATTCCGGCAAAGAAAGATTTTGTGTCTGAAACAAAACAAAAATTGCGTGTAGCCGCATATTGTCGAGTCAGTACCGATACAGAGGCACAAGCCGGAAGTTATGAATTACAAATTCAGTATTATACAAAATATATAAAAAGTAATCCGGATTGGATTTTTGTTGGAGTATATGCCGATCAGGGAATTTCCGGCACTTCTACTAAAAAACGTGTGCAGTTTTTAAAGATGATCGAAGATTGTCATCAGGGAAAAATTGATATCATTCTAACTAAAAGTGTCAGTCGATTTGCAAGAAATACACTTGATACTATTAAATATATGCGTGAATTGAAATTACTGAGTTCTCCTGTAGGAATTAAATTTGAAACAGAAGGTTTAAATACACTGGATAAAAATGCAGAGATGATGATTACTTTTCTGAGTTGTGTTGCTCAAGGAGAGTCTGAGGCAAAATCAGACAGTATCCGCTGGTCTGTTCGGCAAAGATTTGCAAATGGTCTTCCACTATGTCCAACATATTTTTTATTGGGATATGACACTGATGAAAATAAGAATATGATTATCGTTGAAGAAGAGGCTGTAATTGTACGATTTATTTATCAACAATTTCTTGAGGGTAATTCAGTTCAACAAATTGCGGAAATGTTAACTGAAAATAATATTCCTACTGTGAAAGGGAACAAAGTCTGGTCATGCAGTACCGTAAGAAGTATTTTACGAAATGAACGATATTGCGGAGATGTTCTTATGCAAAAAACAGTTACTGTAGATTGTCTGTCGCACAGAGCAGTAAAAAATATCGGACAGGAAAAGCAATATCGTTTGACCGATCATCATCCTGCAATCATTTCTAAAGAAGATTGGTATACTGTACAAGAAATGCTGAAATTTCGACGTTATATGCGGCGAAGAGATGGTTCAGTAAGAAGAATTCAGCTGCATTATATAGAACAAGGCATTTTGCAGGGATTTTTTGTTTTATCTATGCAATGGGACGGATACGATGTACATAAAATTTCAGAGCAATTTTAAAAGCGAGGGATATATATGTTTAATTTTGATGATTTTGAAATATTAGAATATCATCCTACAGGACTTCATGTTTATGAACCGATTCTTACAGTGAATGAGAAAAATATGATTTTCGGAAGTTTTTGTTTTAACATATTGAAGCAGCCGGAATATGTTCGTTATTTGATTGATCCAAATGGAAAAAGAATTGCTGTACAAGGAGTTGAAAAAAAGACCAAAGAAGCTGTTTATATTACACCCAAAAAGAACGGACATCAATTCGGTATTTATGGCATGGAACGTATTATAGAGATTCGGCATATGATGGGTAAATTTAAAGATCAGGAACGGTATAAAATTAAGGGTGATTATTTTGAAGAAGATAATGTTCTGGTTTTTAATTTTAAAAATGCTGTGAAATGTGAATGTAAGGTTTCAAAGTAACAAATATATATTAAGAACCTGTCTTTATAATATAGCGCACGCATTTTATAAATACAGGTTCTCATTTTTCTTTCTGCTTAATAATTTTCTTTACGAACTTCAAAATAGGCTTGCGGATGCTTACATACAGGGCAGATTTCCGGAGCAGCAGTACCTACAACGATATGCCCGCAATTGCGGCATTCCCAAATCGTTACGCCTGATTTTTCAAATACTGCTTTGGTTTCAACATTTTTTAGAAGGGCACGGTATCTTTCCTCATGTGCTTTTTCGATAGCAGCAACGCCACGGAACTGTTCGGCTAAATCGTGGAAGCCTTCTTCATCAGCTTCTTTTGCCATACGGTCATACATATCAGTCCACTCGGCATTTTCGCCTTCCGCTGCATGAAGCAGGTTTTCTGTTGTGTCACCCAGCTCGCCGAGAGCCTTGAACCACAGTTTTGCGTGTTCCTTTTCATTTTCGGCAGTTTGCAGGAAAAGCGCCGCAATTTGCTCGAAGCCCGCCTTTTTTGCAACAGAAGCAAAGTATGTATACTTGTTTCTTGCCTGAGATTCGCCTGCAAAAGCTTCCCAAAGATTTTTTTCGGTTTTAGTACCGGCATAGGGATTCTTGGATTCTTCTTTAAGCTTTACAAATTTTTCTTTCGGCTGTTTGCAGACGGGACAATTTTCGGGAGGCATATCTCCCTCATGAATATAACCGCATACGGTACATTTCCATTTTGCCATTTTCATTACCTCTTTCTTTTTGATATTTTCATTGAATTTAATTTAATGTTATGAAGCAATGCTTCCATGTTTGAGAACCTGTCTTTACAAGATATAACGCACGTATTTTCGACAAACTTTGCTGCTTACTGCGTTAAAAATTCTTGTAAATCGTTAGCCTGCCTAAAGCGGACATTTGAAATCATCGGGCAATTCGCCGTCGGTTTCATGTTTATTCGCATAACGTAAAAATATGTTTCTTTACGTTATTGCCTCCTTTTGAAATAATAGCATATTGCTGAATAAAATTCCGTGATATTATCACATTCCCACAGCAGTAAGCATATCAGCAGCATTCTGACCGCATCGTACAATGATCAATGCATTTACTTTGTTATCCACTAAGAATTGAGCAGTTTGTATGCCTGTTTCTCCCTGAGCTTCAGCGGCGGTGTTTTCTACAGCCTCCGCAGCCGCAATATTCTTCTTTACCGTCACAAAGCCTGAAGTTTCCGCCTTCGATTTTCAGTGGGAGTCCATTCACAAGCGCTTCTGCTAATTTCTTTCGGGCAGAGTCGTAGATAAGCTGCACGGTTGTTCTTGCAATTTGCATATACCTGCCGCATTCTTCCTGAGAAAAACCCTGCTTATCAATTAAACGGACGGCTTCGTATTCGTCAACGGATATTACTACCGCAGATTGGCAAAAGTTTTTCCCTACAGGCTGAAATTCCCTGATTTCAGGCATTTGGCAGATCTTTCTGCATTTTCTTGGCCTTGGCATTTCATCACCTCACTATACATTATACCACTTTTTCGGCATATGTCAAGAATATTATTGACATATGCCGAAAATTATGCTATAATGAAATGCAGTAAAGGAGATTTTGCATATGAATTACCTGACATATCTGTCTGTTTGGGATAAATTGAATAAATCGCAGCAGGATACACTAATAAACTCAGCAGTAAACCGTAAATTTAAAAAGGGAGAAATTCTGCATAATGGGTCTGATGATTGTACGGGACTTATTCTCATTATATCAGGTCGACTTCGTGCTTTCACTATTTCCGAAGACGGCAGAGAGATTACGATGTACCGCCTTTTTGAGCGTGATATTTGTCTTTTCTCTGCTTCATGCATTATGAACAGCATTCAATTTGATATAACTATTGCCGCAGAAAAGAATACTGAGGTTTTAGTTATCCCATCAGAAATTTACAAAAGTATTATGGAGGTTTCCGCACCGCTTGCCAATTATACAAACGAGATTATGGCAAGCAGATTTTCTGATGTAATGTGGCTGATAGATCAGGTAATGTGGAAAAGCTTTGATAAAAGGCTTGCCGATTTTCTTTTGAATGAAATGAGTATCGAAGGCACCAGCACGCTTAAAATTACCCACGAAACAATTGGCAACCACTTAGGTAATCCTCGTGAAGTAGTTACACGAATGCTAAAGTATTTTGTAAACGAGGGACTTATTTCGCTTTCCCGTGGAACTATTGAGATCATAGACAAAGACGGACTTGAAAAGATTATTGATTGATGAAGCAAAGCGCTGAGTTTTTCAAAAGAAATTCTCAACGCTTTTTCCTTTACTATTCCTTGCTGAATTGGTCTTTGCCGACGCCGCACAAAGGACATTTATAATTATCGGGAAGATCTTCCCATTTTGTGCCGGGAGCAATGCCGTTATCCGGATCACCGGCAGCTTCATCATAGACATATCCGCAAATATCACAAATATACTTCATCATATATCCTCCTTTCAATCATCCATTCCGCATGGGGTGGATTTTTTATTTAAAGCCTTATCATTACGGACTGCATCATAGAAGCGGAATCCTCCGGCAAAATTATATGCATCAAAACCGTTGCCCATTAGAATTCTGCTTGCGATATAGCTCCTGAGTCCGCTTTGACAGATGACATACACAGGCTTGTCCTTGTCAAGCTCGTTCATGCGCTCACGCAGTTCGTCAACGGGAATATTAATAAAACCTTCCGCATGACCCCTGCTGTATTCCATTGGTGTACGTGCATCAAGAAGCGTTATGCTGCCGTCACGTGGCAGCGTTTCATCCTCCTCGTAATACCACTGCTTTACAACACCGTTTTTAATATTTTCAATAATATAGCCTGCCATATTTACAGGGTCTTTCGCAGAAGAATACGGCGGAGCATAAGCAAGATCAAGTTCTGCAAGGTTGTATGCTTTCATGCCGGCACGGATAGCCGTTGCAAGCACATCTATTCTTTTATCAACTCCATCAAAACCCACGATCTGCGCACCGAGCAGTCTATAGGTCTCTTTTTCAAACACAACTTTCATCGTCATAATTTTACCGCCGGGATAATATCCTGCATGACTCATGGGGGAAAGAATAACCTTATCTGTAGTAATACCAAGGGATTTTGCGGTTCTTTCATTAATACCGGTAGAGGCGGCTGTCATATCGAATATTTTAATAACCGAGCTGCCTTGACCTCCGGTATAATGACTGTCACCGCCGCAGATGTTGTCAGCGGCAATTCTGCCCTGCTTGTTTGCAGGTCCGGCAAGAGAGATCAGCGAATATGAATCAGTTACAAAATTTTTGATTTGCACAGCATCGCCGACAGCGTAAATGTCGGGAACAGAGGTTTCCATTCTGTCATTGACCACAATGCTGCCCTTGATACCAAGTTCAAGTCCTGCATTTTTTGCAAGTGTGGTTTCGGGAGCAACGCCTATTGCCATTATAACCATATCGGTATGAAGCGTCGATGTATTTTTGAGATTCACATCAATACCGCACTCTGTATCAGCAAAGCCATCCACCATAGTATCAAGCATTAAATTTATACCGTTTTTACGGATTTCAGCATGAATAAACGATGCCATATCCCTGTCAAAGGGAGCCATCAGCTGCTCTGCGGCTTCCACAAGAGTTACATCTATACCAAGATCATGCAGATTTTCCGCAGTCTCGATTCCAATAAACCCGCCTCCGACAACAACTGCCGATTTCGGATGACGCTCGTCCGTATATTTCTTAATATTCAGCGTATCCTCAACGGTGCGTAGGGTAAATATCCTGTCGCTGTCAGCACCGTCAAAGTCCGGCTTTATCGGCTTAGCGCCGGGTGAGAGCACGAGCTTGTCATAACTCTCAGTGAAAACGGTATTGTTTTCTAAATTTTTTACGGTAACGGTTTTGCTGTCCGGTTGGATCGCTGTAACCTCATGATGCACATTCATCTTCACTCTAAAACGCTTCCAAAAGCTTTCGGGAGTCTGCAAGGTCAGATCATTTTCGTTTTCAATGGTGCCGCCGATGTAGTACGGCAGACCGCAGTTGGCGTATGAGATAAATCCCGAACGCTCAAAAACAACTATTTCCGCTTGCTCATAAAGCCTGCGTATTCTTGCTGCCGCAGTAGCTCCGCCTGCAACACCGCCTATAATTACAACTTTCATTTATTTTACCACCTTTCCACGGTAGCTGTTGATGCCACCGATATTTTTTACGCTGGTGTAGCCAATTTTCTTCAAATAGGATACAGCTTGTCCGCTTCTGCTGCCGCTGTAACAATGAACATAAAGCGGTGTGCTTTTGTTTTTGACAATGTTCTCAATGGAAGAAATTCTATCAAGAGGTAAATTGACGCTTCCGTCAATGTGTCCGTCACGGTATTCTTCTGATGTTCTGACATCAAGCAATATAGCATCGTCATTGGCTTTATATTCCGAAACACCAACGTTAATGTCGGCGTTTCGTAAGAAATCAAAAAGTTTCATCTTTTTCTCCTTACAGCATTGCCTCAATTTGCTCTTTTGGTCTGTAACCTACAACCTGATTTGCGAGCTTTCCGTTTTTAATAACAGCGAGCATAGGGATACTCATTACCTGAAACTGTGTCGCAAGTTCCGGCTGCTCGTCAACATTTATTTTGCCGACTTTGATATCGCTTCTCTCATTTGCGATTTCCGATACGATCGGACCTACCATGCGGCAGGGACCGCACCAATCGGCATAGAAATCAAGAAGTACTGGTTTATCGGAATTAATAACTTCGCTTGCGAAATTTTCTTTATTTATTATAATTACAGACATTTTTATGTCCTCCTTTGTTTTATTGTATCTTTATTATAACCGGTTTTAAATCAAAGTTCTGTGATGTTATCACTTATTATTTTTTTATTTGCAGATTGCTTTGCCCCGCCGTGTTTTTCTTTGCAGGAAAATTAGAGCGTGTTCACATAAAATAAAAGTTCGGATTTTCGAGAAAATTTTGTCTGAAAGACGTGCGGAATCTTCTATGTGAACAGGTTTCTAAAAAAAATTTTGAAAAGCTCTTTTAAATTTGGGAATAGTATGTTATAATATAATATATGCAGATTGTTTTATTAAAAAATTGATACGAGGAGATATTATGAAAAGGATAATTTCTGTAATTGCCGCAGCGTTAACGCTGCTGCCGTTTGTATATATACCAAAAGCAAAGGCGGTTAACTTTCCGCTGAAAAATCCGATAAAAAGCGAATCAGCCATGCTGATAAATCTTGACTGCGATACAGTTATTCATGAAAAAAATGCAGATGTAAAACAGATGCCGGGTCCGCTTGTTGATATTATGACGGCTGTTGTCGTTCTTGAAGAATGCGATGATCTTAATAAAGAACTGACGCTTGATCCCGATATTTATATGCATATTTATGAAACTCTTAATGCGAACGGCTACAGTGACGATCTTCCGGACTGCGATTTGCTTGACGGCGACGTTCTTACCGTTACCGATCTTCTTTACTGCATGATGCTTACATCTTCTGTCGAAGCAGCAGAAACGCTTGCTTACTATGCAGGCGGAGACAATGTTGCGGCATTTGTTTCAAAAATGAACGAGAAAGCTGCCGCACTTGGTATGAATTCGACCAATTTTACGAATCCAACCGGTATGTACGATACAAATCAGTATACAACAGCTCGTGATATGGCGATCCTTACACAATACGCACTGACAGTTCCGCTTTTTGAAAACATCGCAACAACATATACCTACACTCCTTCTGTTCCGAATCCGGAGCGGCATGAGCATATGGAAAGCTGGGTTTGGAAACACAGCAATGTTATGATGGATCCTGACAGCACTTATTATTATATGGGTGCAAAGGGTATCAAAACAGCAAATCTTACGGCTGCCGGAAGAAATATTATAACCCTTGCAAGCAAAGACGGAAACAATTATCTTGCTGTTTTGATGAAAGCTCCGTTTAACGACGCAGACGGAGAGGTTAAGTTCTATCATATTGAAGACGCAGCTTCTCTTTTAGACTGGGGATTCAGCCATTTTTCATATCAGATAGTACTGGCGGATACCGCAGAGCTTGGCGAGCTTTCGGTAACTCTTGCAGACGGAAACGATTATGTTCTTGCACGCCCTAAAGAGGAATTTACCATTCTTTGGTATGACGAGATAGATACATCGCTCATTAAAAAGGATAAGATAATATGGTATAAGGATACGCTTCAGGCTCCGGTTAAAAAGGGCGATCTGCTCGGTGAGGTAACTCTTGAATATTCCGGCGAACAGCTTGGAACAGTTGAGCTTGTTGCAGTTTCTGACGTTAACCGTTCCAAATCAAAATATAATTTAGAAGCGGCAAAACGATTCGGTAAATCGGTATGGTTCAGAAACGCACTCAAAATTTCTATAATCCTTTGCGTTATTTATATTGTAATATGCGTTTATTCTTGGATAGTTTTCAAGAGTAAGGCAAAACCTCTTAAACCAATCTATGCTGTTCCTAAAATGGATAAGGATAAGAAAAAGAACAAAAAAGACGAGTAAATAAACGGGCTGCTGCACTGAAAGTACAACAGCCCTGATTTTGTATGCAAATTTATTTTTATAATTCGATAAATTCACTGCTTGAATAGCCGACAATTTCGTTGTAGCTCACAACATACCAGCCGTTTGTTTCTCCATTTACCATAACAGTGGCTCCGTTTGGTATTGAACCGATTATTGTTCCGGACATGGAGGGATAACTTCTGATATTAAGATTGCTTCCATTGGTAACAACAGTTCCCCATCGGATAGGTCCGGCTGAAATAAATGGAATACCGAAATAATCACAAAGCGAGCGGACAATATTTTTGGCAATAAGTTCAAGATTATTTTTCAGCCATGCTTCATCGGCATAGTTGTCATGATATCCTATTTCGCAGAGGACGGCAACTGCTTTGGTTCTTAAGACCTCTCCGAGAGAGCTTGTAGGAGCGGCTCTTACCTTATCCGGCAGAGGATATATCGCCTTAAGATTATTTGCAATAATATTTGCAAGTTTTTCACTGTCAGCGCTTTTAGGAGCAAAATAAATAATGATTCCTCTCAGCTTTCCTGAAAGATTTTCCGGAGCAGCGTTTGAATGTAAGGCAAGGTGAACGTCGTAATAACCGGCATTTGAATCCTGAATAGCTCCGTTTACATTGCGTTCCGGATCGTTGCGTACATATTTTATTCCGGAAGACCGAAGATAGGGTTCCATTCTGTCGGCAAGGAGATTCATATATAGTTCTTCATTTCCGCTTGTGGCGTATTCGTTCCACTCCTGAGTTGAAGGACTTAAAAATACCTTTGGCATAAAAACATTCCTTTCAATGGATTTGAGAATGATCTCATAATATTTTATGCCGTATGAGGAGGAATCGTTAATTTTTTTCAGCGAAATTCTCGTAAGCTATTCTGCTTATTTCCGCTGCCTGATACGTTGTTCCGGCTCCGCAGATCTGAGTGAAATAGAGAACTGCGATTTTATTCTCTGCATCAGCACAGAAATAAGTGCCTGTCCAGCCGTCCCATCCGAATTCTCCGTTACAGGTTTTAACGGATGAAGCTTCTTTATTCACCATAATACGCATAAGAGCGCCATAGCTGTATCCGGAAAGCTTATCCCAGAAATAAGAATGCTGTTCGGAATTAAGTTTAGGAGCTGTCATATAGCGGAAAGAATCTTCGCTTATATATCGTTTTCCCTCATATACACCGCCGCCGGCAAGCATTGAGGCGAATTTTGAATAGTCCACGATAGTTGAGACCAGACCTGCACCGCCGGATTCAAAAGCAGGAGGAGCGGTATAGTCTGTAAGACCGAGATGATTGTCATAATTACGCACAAGCTTGTCGTTTTCCCATGAGTAAAGAGCAGTAAATCTGTCAAGCTTTTCCTGCGGAACATAAAATCCGGTATCTGTCATTTTCAGCGGTTCAAAGAAATTTTTTTCAAAAAAATTACTTAGCTTCATACCGGAGGCCTTTTCAATAACTCCGCCGAGAATATCGGCTGAAATACCGTATTCCCACCTTGCCGAGGGTTCAAAAAGCAGAGGAATTTCAGCGGCTTTGCGGCAGAATTCTTCTGTTGTAATGTCATTATGAGCGTTTTGTCTCTCTGTTATTTCATCAAAAAGCTTTGCGGCAGCGTTATAAGAAGGATTGCCCCAATTTGCATAGGGAAGTCCGGATGTCATAGTAAGAAGATGCGATATAGTGATATCGGTTTTACATTGAACAACATTTCCCTTGTCATCTATGCATTGCATTTCTGAAAATTCAGGAAAAAAATCAGAAAGTCTGCTTTCCGGCGAGAGAATTTTTCTGTCGATCAGAAGCATTACAGCGGCAGAAGTGACAGGCTTTGTGAGAGAAAAAAGTCTGAAAATTGAGTCACGCTTTAAAATTTTTCCGGCTTCCTTATCGGCATATCCAAAGACTTTGAAGTATAATTCTTTGCCATCTTTAAGTATCATGCAGCTTGAACCGATATTTTGTTCTTCTCTGATAGATTTTTCGATAATTTCCGTTATTTGTTTATCCATAAGTTTAAACTCCATTCTGACAGCAGAGGATGCGCTGTCAAGATTTATTACAAATATTATACATTGAATAATTCTTTCTGTCAACATTAAAAGTAAAAGCTGTTGTTTTGTAAGGAAGAATCTTGAAGTCTTTACGGATTTATGCTATAATTAATTTATATAAGGAGTGAGGTATCATGGAAAATCCGTTTATCTATTCGACCGACAATAAGAGATATCATACATTAAATTATCACAACAAAAAAGTTTACGGACGAAAAATATTCAAAGCTGTTCTGGAATGCGGATTCAGCTGTCCGAATATTGATGGAAGCAAGGGCAGGGGAGGATGTATTTTCTGCGATGGCGGAAGTGGATATTTTACCTCGCCTAATCTCACTATAACACAGCAGCTTGAATCTGAAAGAAAAAGAATTGCAGTTAAAAACGGAAATAATGTTCCGGTTATTGCGTATTTTCAGGCAAATACAAACACCTATGCTCCAATCGGCATACTTGAAAAATGTTATATGGAAGCTTTGAATTTCCCTGATGTTATCGGACTCTCAATAGGCACGAGGGCAGATTGTCTTTCTGATGACGTTATTGATTTGCTATGCCGTGTAAATGAAATAACTGATCTTACTGTGGAGCTTGGAATGCAGTCTATGCATGACGCAACTATTTCTCTTATAAACCGCTGCTGTACTCACGAAGAGTTTACCGAAGGATTTTTCAGTCTTAAAGAAAAAGGAATAAGAATTTGTCTCCATATTATAAACGGTTTGCCGAATGAATCGTCTGAGATGATGCTTGAAACGGCTTGCGAGGCAGCAAGACTGGAACCGGCGGCAGTAAAGCTTCAGATGCTCCATGTTATAAGAGGAACTGCTCTTGAAAAAATGTATAACAGCGGAGAATTCAGTCTTCTTTCAAAAGAGCAGTATATCGACATTATCGTTCATCAGCTTGAGCTTCTTCCTCCTGAAATTGTAATAGAACGTATCACGGGCGATGGTGACAAATCGAAGCTGATTGCACCAAAATGGAGTGCGGATAAAATATCTGTTCTCGGAGGAATAGACAAACGCCTTGCCGAGCTTGATACATGGCAGGGAAAATTGTGCAATAAATAAAGACAACACCGCACAAAGCACACCTGACGGCTTTGTACGTCATCTGCTTGCATATTTTCCGTCATCTTGCACAGAAATTTCTTGAAATACGACAGTATTCCTGCGTAATTTCTGTACAATCTGACAAAAAAATCTGACTGCACATCTGCCGCACAATCTTTATGCGATGTTGCCTAAAAAACAGAGCTGATGCAGAAAATTGCAAAAGCTCTGTTTTATTGGAAAATTAAGATACAGCAAACTGGCTGTTGTAAAGATTGAAATAAAATCCGCCGTTTTTCATAAGCTCTTCATGACTTCCCTGTTCGATAATATTTCCGTTATTCATAACAAGGATTATATCGGAATGCTTGATCGTTGATAAACGGTGAGCGATAACAAAGCTTGTTCGTCCCTCCATAAGTTTGGTAAAAGCTTTCTGAATACGCTGTTCAGTTCTGAGGTCGATAGAACTTGTCGCTTCATCAAGAATAAGCATGGGAGGATTCATCAGCATGATTCTTGCAATGCAGATAAGCTGTTTCTGTCCCTGAGAAAGACCGCTGTCCTCGCTTATAACCGTATCGTATCCGTTTGGAAGTCTTTTGATGAATCCGTGAGCATAAACCGATTTTGCAGCTTCGATAATCTGTTCACGAGATGCCTCGGGAAGACCGTAGGCAATATTTTCCGCAACAGTTCCTGTGAAGATCCATGTATCCTGAAGAACCATTCCGAAATTGCTGCGCAGACTGTCTCTTGTAATATCGGAGATATTTTTACCGGAAATTTCAATTTTTCCGCTGTTGATATCGTAAAATCTCAGAAGCAGATTTATTATGGTAGATTTTCCGCAGCCTGTCGGCCCGACGATTGCGATTCGCTCGCCTGATTTTACATCAAGATTAAAGTTCTGTATCAATTGTGTTTGGGGAGTATATGAGAAGAAAACGTTTGTAAATTTAAGTTCGCCTGAGCAGTTATCGAGTGTTTCCTTATCGGAATCGTCCGGAACTTCTTCTTCATCAAGAACGTCAAAGACTCTCTGAGCGGAAGCGACTGCATTCTGGAGTTCTGCAAAAACTCCTGATATTTCGTTAAACGGTTTTGTATACTGGTTTGAGTATGCAAGAAAGCTTGAAAGTTTTCCGACAGATATTGCTCCTACAAAAGAGGAATACCCGATTGCTCCAAGTGAGCCGAGCAAACCAACTGCCGCATAAATAAGACCGTTCACGAAACGGGTTGTCGGATTGGTCATAGAACTGAAAAATGTCGCTTTAGCGCCGATATTGCCGTATTCTTTATTAATTGCATCGAATCTTTCCTCAGCACGTTTATCGTAGACAAAGGCTTTTATAAGCTTTTGATTTCCAGCCATTTCCTCTGCGAGAGCGACCATATCGCCCCTGAGCTTTGACTGCTTCACATACGAATCATGAGAAGCCTTTGTAATTTTGGAAGCTGCAATAAACGACAGCGGAGTGAGCAGAACAACGACCAGAGCAATTTTAATATTGATAGTCATCATGAATATCAGCGTACCGATAATCGTTATAATGCCGCTGAAAAACTGTGTGAAGCCCTGAAGCAGACCGTCCGAAATTATCTCTATATCGTTGATAACACGGCTTGTAAGTTCGCCTTTTGTGTGACCGTCAATATATTTAAGCGGAACACGTTCCAATTTATTGAAAATGTCAGCACGAAGGTCACGAACGGTGAAAAACGCAAGCTTATTTGTACATAAGCTCATCAGCCACTGGAACAAACCGCTTGCGACTACGATTACGGCGAGCGTTATTACGATTTTTTTCAGCTCGTCAAAATCAACGTTTCCTTTGCCGATACAGCAGTCAACGGCTTCCCCTATAAATATCGGAACTGCAAGAGAAAGTGAAACTCCGGCAGCAGCGAAAATTATAGTCATTACGAAAAATCTGAGGTAAGGACGGGCATACGAGGCGACTCTTTTAAGGGTTTTAAGCATTTATTCCGTCCTCCTTTTCACTTATCTGCGAGAGATATATCTCATTATAAACTCCGCAGGTTTTCAGAAGTTCGTCATGCGTACCGATGCCAACAGCTTCTCCGTCGTCCATAACGATAATAAGGTCGGCGTCTTTAAGGGAAGTTGTACGCTGAGAGATCATGATAATCGTCGTATCCGACATATCCTCTTTCAAAGCTTTTCTGAGAGCAAGGTCAGTCGAGTAGTCAAGGGCGCTTGTAGAGTCGTCAAGTATGATCATATCAGGATGTCCGACCAAGGCACGGGCGATTGAAATTCTCTGCTTCTGACCACCCGAGAAATTTTTTCCTCCCTGAGAAACCGGAGTATCGAGTCCGTCCGGTTTAGATGAAACGAAATCCCATGCCTGAGCGGTTTTGAGCGCAGCGATTATTTCTTCATCGGAAGCGTTGGCTTTTCTCCATTTCATGTTATCTCTTACGCTGCCGGAAAAAAGCACGGCTTTCTGCGGAACATAGCCCACTGAACGTCTGAGAGCGTCGGAATCATATTCGTTTGCATTAACTCCGGCAATAAGAACTTCGCCTTTGCTTGCTTTATAAAAGCAGGGGATAAGGCTTGCAAGAGTTGATTTACCGCTTCCGGTACCGCCGATTATGCCAAGCATCTGACCTCGTTTAAGCGTGAATGAAATATTTTTTAAGGATTCGTCTCCGGCTGTCGGATAAGAAAAAGAAACATTTCTGAATTCGAGAATATTTTCTGAAGAAGCAGCGATATTCTCTTTTTCTCCCATTTCTTCGGGAGCAATCTCGAAAACTTCTCTTATACGGTTAGCCGATGCAAAAGCTTTTGTGAATGTGATTATCAAGTTTGCAAGAACGACAAGAGCAAGCAGAATCTGAGTCATATAGTTGGTGAAAGCGGTAAGCTCGCCCTGAGTAAGGCTTCCGCCGTCGATACGAACTCCGCCGAACCATATTATAGCAACGATACCGAGGTTCATTACCATAAACGAAACAGGATTGAGAATTGCTGAGATTTTTCCGACAGCTGCGGAGCAATCGGCAATATCGTCAACAGCTTCTTTAAATTCGTCTATTTCCTCCTGCTGACGTGAAAATGCACGGATAACTCTTGTTCCCTCAAGATTCTCTCTTGTGAGCATTGAAGCCTTATCAAGACGCTTCTGAGTTTGCTTGTACATTGGAATTGTCTTGCGCATTATCATGAAAATAACTGCTGAAATGAAAGGAGCAACAATAAAAAATATCAGCGAAAGTTTAACGTCTATCGTAACAGCCATAACAGCCGCACCGATAACGAGAAACGGCGCTCTTACGGCAAGCCTGATGAACATATTAACGCCGTTCTGAACTGTATTTGAATCATTTGTAAGACGATTTACAAGGGAAGCAGTTCCGATTTTATCTATTCCGCTGTAGGAAAGTTTATTGATATGCCTGTAAAGGGCGGTACGGAGTTCCGTACCGAATCCATATGCGCATTTAGCCGCGAGATACTGACAGGTCAGGGCAAATCCAAGTCCGCATACTCCAAGAATAACGATAAGTCCGCACATTCTGAAAATATAGCCGCTGTCATTGTTTCCGATTCCGTTATCAATTATTTTTGCCATAACTACAGGGACGATAAGTTCAAATATAGCTTCAAGCAGCTTGAAAAAAGGACCGAAAACAAGTTCTTTTTTATAATTTTTTAGATACTTTAATAATTTACTCATTTTTCTTTTGATAAATAGTCAGATTACAGCTGTACACCGTTTTCTTTAAGAAGCTCTCTTGCGGATTCAACAGAATCTACTCCGGTTGCATTTTTAATAGGAGCAAATTCCTTATTGCGGATAACCTCGTAAGCAAGACAACTGTCCTGCATATGAATCATATCAAGAACAAGTTCCTCAAATTTATATCCGTTGGGAGCTTCCGGACTTACATGATTTCCGTTTTCGTCTATATACGGGATTTTTTTCTCAACGATGTGGATCGGAAGCTTGTCTTTGAGAAGAGATTCGAGCTTGTCGACATTGAAAAGATAATTCAGAATAACGCCGTATTTGTACGCAAGCTCTCCGTTTTCATCAAGAAGCGTACGCATTTCGTGAGTCATTTCGTAATACTCAACGATTGAAGGCTGTCCGTCTTCAAGACAGAGAACACCTACACGCTCTTCCGGAGCAGCCTTGCTTACAACCTTTCCGCCTGATTGCAGTCCGGAATTTATCATCGCTCCGATAAAAAGGGGATCTGCAATTCTCTGAAGTACATTGTCAACGGCAAAAACGTTCAGCCATTCAATGCCTTTTTCTCTGATATCCTCCAGCAGACCGGCTCTGACGATAGATGAGAACCATCCGCCGTTGCCGTTTGGCGAAAGCGAGATTTTTGCTTTATTTTCCATATAAATTTTTCCGTTGTAGTCAACAGACGGAGCCATATCCTGAATGAAAAAATTAATATAGCTGCTGTTGTAGCCGAAATAATTCTTTTTCTTGAAAAATTCGACAGTATCGGCATTATTTTTCTCGCTTGTCATAATATAAAGCGGAATCCAGACGCCTGTAAGATTTACAATATCCATTAAATTATTTATAAGGCATTGGAAAATATATAATTCTTTAGTAATGCCGACATTGAACATTCCCTTAGGCTTGTCAAATCCGAGACGTGTTCCCTGACCTCCTGCAAGAAGAACGGCTGCAATTTTTCCGGCTTTTATCGCTTCAATACCGCTTTTTGAATATTCGCTGCTGTTTTTTTCGATGTCTTTTACTGTAACAGCTCCCAGAGGCGCAAATTCACCTCTTTCAGCAGTAATATCCTTATCGTTTTTCAAAGCTTCAAGAACTGAAAAATCAATCGTTTCGATTTGTTTAAGAAGATCGGATTTTTCAGAGTCGGAAATTTCATCGTAATATTTAAGAATGTGTTCCTGACCGTACTTTGAAAGAATATCCTTTGCTTCTTCAAATGTAATCATAATAAATATCCTCCAAATAAAATATTTCTATAGTATTATATCCATAATTATATCACATTACCATAAAATAGTCAATCATATAAAAATAGCTGCCGCAAAAAAGCAGCAGCATAGATTTAGTATCAAGTTATATACAATTATTCTTCGATTAATGGAAGTGTGCTGATAATCTCAAGTTTATATTTCTGTATTGCCAGTGCGTCTTGATTTGTAATACCGTCGCCTGTGTTGCAGCAGTCGGCATTTATCATTCCCTGCTGTGTGATTGCACTTTCATCTGAACCGTTGATACCGTATTTGTCCGGATTCGAGAGTGACTGCATAATAAGAACAGCATCAGACATATCAATTTTACCGTCTATATTTGCGTCGCCATACTGCACATCCGGATTTTCTGTCGGAGGAGCTGTTCCTTCGTCCCACACAGCGTTTAAAGCAATTCCCATTCCGGGAGGAGCTCCTTCGATAAGGAATTCTTCGCCGGGTTTAAACAGCTTGTCTTCATATTGCCAGCCGACGAAGTAATATCCGGTTTTTTGGATATTAATATCCGGGCATATGATGGACTCATCGGTTTTTCCGCTGATTTTGATATTATCCGAACTTTTTCCCGTTCCCGGTTTGAAAACAACGACATATTCAAGGGGTTCCCATACAGCGGTAAGAGTAGTATCCTGGCTGGGCATGGTAAATTTGGAAAGAGGTTTATAGAAAGCTCCGTCGTAATCGCTCTGCCAGCCAATGATCCTGAAGCCTTTTCGTGAAAATCTTCCGGCTTCAGGCGTATCGGTAGACGTGGTTTCAGGCTGTTCCAATTCGTTAAACGATGCTCCGGTAAGACGGTCAACATCGCCGGCAGAATAAATCAGCTTATAATATTTGAGCCAGTTCGGAGTAAGCACAATATCATGATCCGGCATTATTATTTGCTGCTGACCAAGAAATGCAGTTCCGTCATATATCCATCCGATCTGGATATGAGTATTGTTCGGATGATCCAAAGCAAAAAGCGAAACATTTACAAATTCACCTTTTTTCCTTTTAAGGGACGGAAGATTTGCAGAGGTGTCTATAACCTCGCCGTCAACTTCGACATAATAATCAACATTATAAAAATTTTCGTCATCAATAAAATACCATACGGGAGTAAGCGTTACATCTTCATCCTGAACCTGTATGACAGAGCCGGGAGTATATCCTCTTATTCCGTCGATCGTCCATCCGGAAAAAAGATATTCGTCTTTAACGAGTCCCGGTTCCGGAAGTCTTACGGATGAATTTGGATCGGCAGTTATATCGGTGATTTCCTGTGGATTTCCGTCTTCGTCTTCTTCAACGGAAACGCCTTCTTCCGACAGATCAAAGTGAATTGTAACCGTATTTTTTTCTTCACTTCCGTCTGATTCTGCAAAAGAAGAAAAAGTGCAGAAAAATGTTGAAGAAAGCATTGCCGACAATGCAGCGGCAGTAAATTTCATTAGTACTTGTTTCATATTCCCTCCATTCTGACGCACAGCGTCAATTACATGAAACGATTTTGATTAGGATTGTAAGCATATCCTATAGCAGCGAGTTTATTTTCTATGTATTCTTTTTCAATACAGAGACTTTTGCAAAGTTCATCTAAATTGGAATATTCGTCTCTGAGCATAGTATTTATATAGCTCAGAAGAATAGCCGGATCTTGTGGTATGTTCATAAAACCTCCTGAAATAAAGCTGAGAGTTGTTTGACTTTGAAATTAGACCAATTTTGGCGGCATTTCCTTAATGCTTAGGATATGATTTCCTATAAATAAATATACAATAATTATCATGATTTGTCAATGAAATTTGATAATAATAAAATGTGAAATTTAAGATAATAAGTAATCAGTTTTAAGAAATATATTAAAATATTAATTTTGCTTCTCGTTTGCAAAATAAATTTGATGAGTTTTACTGTATTTTTATTCAAAATTGTTAGTATAGAAAAACTAATTTGTGCATAATTAACAAAAAACATGATGTAAATTAGTTTAAAAAAGAAATAGAAATTTATTAGTTTATATGATACAATATATAAAGATATGTGAGATGCAATATATATTCCGGAAACAGTGTTTTGTTATTGTATTAAGTCACAGTTATTGCTCCCTGATTAACTTTTGAAGAATAATGTGAAGTTAGGGGAGCAGAATGCAAATTAGGAAAACAAAGCGATGCTATTGTATTGCAGGTTTTTCTGACGCAGTTTTATGCTTTCCGAACGAAACGCAAACTTCAAGAGTTAGTTGGGGGAGCAATATAATCAAGGAGGTTCATCTAATGAATTCAGCTAAATCAACTGTTCCCTTTAAGGGTACTCCTGAACAGGAGGCTCAGCTGCTCAAAGTAATTGAAGAGAAGAAAAACAGTAAGGGCGCTCTTATGCCGATTCTTCAGAAGGCTCAGGAAATTTACGGTTATCTTCCAATCGAGGTTCAGGCAATTATTTCCGATAAAACTGGTATTCCACTTGAGAAAATTTATGGCGTTGTAACTTTTTATGCACAATTCTCGCTTTATCCGAAGGGTGAATATACTATTTCTGTCTGTCTTGGTACAGCCTGCTATGTAAAAGGTTCGGGCGATATTTATGATAAGCTTCAGGAAAAGCTTGGCATAAAGGGAGGAGAATGTACTCCTGACGGAAAATTCTCTCTTGAAGCCTGCCGTTGTATCGGCGCCTGCGGACTTGCCCCTGTTCTTACTGTTAATGAAGATGTTTATGGACGTCTTACTGTTGACGACGTTGACAGAATCATTGAAAAATACGCTTAAGTCTACATACAATACCATTTAGGAGGTTAATATATGAAAACTCTTGAGGAACTCAAGGTTGTCAGAGACAGCATGAAGGGTGAGGTTGCCCTCAGAACTCACGGCGACGCTTCTTCAAAATACGAAAGACACGTCCTTGTCTGCGGCGGTACAGGCTGTACATCTTCAGGTTCACCGAAAATAATCGAGAAGCTTGAAGAGGAATTTGCTGCAAAGGGACTTACGGATAAAATACAGATAGTTAAAACAGGATGCTTCGGACTTTGTGAAAGAGGTCCTATCATGATCGTATATCCGGAAGGTTCATTCTATTCACGTGTGAATGTGGATGAGATCCCGAGAATCGTTGATGAGCATCTTATTAATGGAGAGCCCGTTAAGGAGTTTCTTTACGAGGAAACTGTTGAGGGGGATACTATAAAATCTCTTGATGATACGTCATTCTATAAAAAGCAGCACCGTGTTGCGCTTAGAAACTGCGGCGTTATCAATCCTGAAAATATTAACGAATACATAGGCCGTGATGGTTATGCAGCTCTGGGTAAGGTTCTTACTTCTATGACGCCTGAAGATGTTATCCAGACTATTCTTGATTCCGGTCTCCGTGGACGTGGAGGCGGTGGTTTCCCGACAGGTATGAAGTGGAAGCTTGCAAGAAATATCGTTCCTGATGCCGACATGAAGTATGTCTGCTGTAACGCTGACGAAGGCGATCCGGGTGCATTTATGGATCGTTCCGTTCTTGAGGGCGATCCGCACGTTGTTCTTGAAGCAATGACCATTGCCGGTTATGCAATCGGCGCAAAACAGGGATATATCTATGTTCGTGCCGAGTATCCGATTGCTGTTGAAAGACTTAATATCGCTATTGCTCAGGCCCGTGAAGCAGGAATGCTCGGACAAAATATCTTCGGAACAGATTTCAGTTTCGATATCGACTTACGACTTGGCGCAGGCGCTTTCGTATGCGGTGAGGAAACAGCTCTTATGACTTCTATCGAAGGAAATCGTGGCGAGCCTCGTCCAAGACCTCCTTTCCCGGCTGAAAAAGGTCTTTTCCAGAAGCCGACAATTCTTAATAATGTTGAAACATATGCCAATATCCCTCAGATAATTCTTAATGGATCTGAGTGGTTTGCAAGCATGGGAACAGAAAAATCAAAGGGAACAAAGGTATTTGCTCTCGGCGGAAAGATCAAGAATACAGGTCTTGTTGAAGTTCCTATGGGTACAACTCTGCGTGAAGTTATTGAAGAGATCGGCGGAGGCATTCCTAACGGAAAGAAGTTCAAGGCTGCTCAGACAGGCGGACCTTCCGGCGGATGTATTTCACCTGAAAACTTTGATATTCCGATCGACTATGATAACCTTATCGGTATCGGCTCTATGATGGGTTCGGGCGGTCTTATCGTTATGGACGAGGATAATTGTATGGTTGATATCGCTAAGTTCTTCCTCGAATTCACTGTTGACGAATCATGCGGAAAATGTACTCCCTGCCGTATTGGTACAAAGAGAATGTATGAAATTCTTGATAAGATCACAAAGGGCAATGGAACTCTTGAGGATATTGATAAGCTTGAACAGCTTTGCTATCATATAAAATCCAATTCTCTCTGTGGTCTCGGACAGACAGCTCCTAACCCGGTTCTCTCAACGCTTCGCTACTTCCGTGACGAATATATCGCTCATGTTGTTGACAAGAGATGTCCGGCAGGCGTATGTAAGCATCTCCTCCGCTTTGAGATAGTTAAGGATAAATGTATCGGATGCGGAATGTGCGCTAAGCAGTGTCCGGCATCAGCAATCTCAAGAACAGATTATATTGCTCCCGGCAAAAAGCTTGCTGCAATGGAAATCGACGCAAATAAGTGCATAAAGTGCGGTGCTTGTATTGAATCGTGTAAGTTCAAGGCAATCATCAAGAAATAAGCGGAGGAATTAAGATGGAAAATTTAACAGTAAAAGTAAATGGTGTTGAAGTATCCGTACCTAAGGGCACAACTGTCCTTGAAGCTGCTCATATTGCAGGTATTGAGATTCCTACACTTTGCTATATGAAAGAAATTAACGAGATCGGTGCTTGTCGTATCTGTGTAACCGAGGTCAACGAGGGCAGGGGATTCCGTCTTGTTGCAGCTTGTGTTTATCCATGTTCAAATAATATGGAGATCCTCACAAGCACACCCAAGGTTATTGAATCAAGAAAGAGAACTCTTGAGCTTATTCTTTCAACTCACGACAGAAAATGCCTTTCCTGCGTAAGAAGCGGAAACTGCGAGCTTCAGAAGCTTGCAAAGGATTACGGCATTGAAGATGCTTCTGTATACGACGGAGCAAAAAACGAATATGAGATCGACAACAGTGCGGCTCATATGTACCGTGATAACAATAAATGTATCCTCTGCCGCCGCTGTGTAGCTGTATGTTCAAAGGTTCAGGGAATCGGCGTAATTGGTGCTAATGAAAGAGGATTCAAGACTTATATCGGCTCTGCATTCGATATGGGACTTGGCGAGACAAGCTGTGTTTCGTGCGGTCAGTGTATCGCTGTATGTCCTGTTGGAGCAATTTCCGAGAAGGACTACACAAAGCCTGTTCTTGAAGCAATTGCCAATCCTGATAAGACTGTTCTTGTTCAGACGGCTCCTGCTGTTCGTGCAGCTCTTGGAGAATGCTTCGGTCTGCCAATTGGAACAAACGTTGAAGGCAAAATGGTTGCCGCTCTCAGAAGACTGGGCTTTGACAAGGTTTTTGATACCGATTTTTCTGCTGACCTTACTATTATGGAAGAGGCAAACGAGTTTATCGACCGTGTGAAGAACGGCGGAGTTCTTCCTATGATAACATCTTGTTCACCTGGATGGGTTAAGTACTGCGAGCATTACTTCCCTGATATGACAGAAAACCTTTCAACCTGCAAGTCACCTCAGCAGATGTTTGGTGCAATGGCTAAAACATATTATGCTGAAAAAATGGGACTTGATCCAAAGGATATCGTTATGGTTTCTATCATGCCGTGTACAGCTAAGAAGTATGAAATCGGACGTGACGATCAGAGTGCAGCCGGAGTTCCGGATGTTGATTATGCTCTTACAACTCGTGAGCTTGGCAGAATGATCGAGCGTGCCGGAATTAATTTCAATGCTCTTCCTGATGAGAAATTTGACGAGCCGCTTGGAATTTCTACTGGTGCCGGTGTTATCTTTGGAGCTACAGGCGGAGTTATGGAAGCTGCTCTCAGAACTGCCGTATATACTCTTACAGGTGAAAACGTAATTGATCTTCCGGAGGTTCGTGGAACGGAAGGAATTAAGGAAGCAACATACAAGGTAGGCGATCTTGATGTGAAGGTTGCTGTTGCAAGCGGACTTGCCAACGCTAAGGAGCTTCTTGAAAAGGTTCAGAATGGTGAAGCTGACTATCAGTTTATTGAAATTATGGGATGTCCCGGCGGTTGTGTAAATGGCGGAGGACAGCCTCAGCAGCCAATGAATATAAGAAATTTCGTAGATATCAGAGCAGAAAGAGCTAAGGTACTTTATGATATCGACGCTTCCATGCCAATTAGACAGTCTCACGAAAATCCCGCTATCAAGGAAGTTTATGAGACTTATCTTGGTGAACCCGGCAGCCATAAGGCTCATGAAATCCTTCATACATCTTACGTTAAGAGAAAAGTTAATAACGTATAAATTTTAAGGAGCGGACTTTAGGTTCGCTCCTTTTTAATGTATTTTAATCAGGATTCTGAGTATAATAAAATTATAGCAAACCAATAAAATACTCTCCCTCAATCCGACAAATTAAATTACGTATTGATGCGACGTTTGTCTTGCAGTATGTGATTTGTTCTTGTCATCGTGAATGGCGTGATCTTATTGGATTGCCATAAAAAGGAGGCGTTATCCATGAAAATAAATTTTAACGAAAGTCAGACAAAAATCAACCTTATGCGAGCTTTTGCAGGCGAATCGCAGGCAAGACAGCGTTATTACCAGTCTGCACTGATTGCTCAGAAGCAGTATCTTGTTTCTCTTGAAAGGATGTTTCGTTTTACAGCAGAGCAAGAGGAACAGCACGCAATTATTTTCTTCAATCTTTTGAAGGAGGCAGCTGGCGAGAATATTGAAATAACCGCAGGATATCCTGCCGACGCATATTCGGATATTCAGCAGCTTCTTGATTCTGCCGCTAAGGCTGAAAGTGATGAATTTGGTATCGTTTATCCTGATTTTGCACTGATTGCTCAGAATGAAGGATTTACGGAGGCTGCATCAAAATTTAAAATGATAGGCGAGATAGAGAACTCGCATCGTGCAAGATTTGAACATTATGCTAAACTCTGGAGGGACGGAATGATGTTCCGTTCGGAAAGCACAGAGGAACGCTGGATGTGTCTGAATTGTGGACATATTCATATAGGAAGTGAACCGCCAACAACCTGTCCTGTGTGCGGAGTTAAGCAGGGATTTTTCATTCGTGAAGCGGAAGCTCCTTTTACTTCAAACGGAATGTTTTTATAAAAATAAGAGCCGCTGCCAAAAACAGCGGCTTTATTATTATAAATTAATAAAACATCTGATAATCAATTGCCTTCAGCGCTCGAAGAGCAATATCTGAAAAGTCGCTTCTTACAGAGGAATAAAGCGTCATTATAGTATCTCCGGCAGAAACTATGCTTCCCGTTTCCACATTCATTTCAATTCCGGCAGACATATCTACCGGGTCATCCTTTGAAATTCTTCCAGCACCGAGCAGAAGCGAAACCATTCCGATTTCTTCACAGTTAAATCCGGTTATTTTCATGTCGTAAGCAGCTTTAACCTTATATTTATAATCAGCTCTCGGGAGCAGTGACGTATTATTGCATATTTCCGGATCTCCTCCCTGCAAAGCCACAGTTTTTTTGAATATTTCAAGAGCTTTTCCCGATGATATCGCTTCTTCGGCAAGGTTTACGCATTCTTCCCTGTTTTTACCCTTTCCTGCAATCTCCAGAATAGCGGCAGTAAGTTCTATGCAGGTATCATAAAGTCTGCCTTTTTTCTTTCCCTGAAGAATTTCGACAGCTTCTTTTACCTCAAGTGCATTTCCTATATTTTTTCCAAGCGGACTTTCCATATCGGTAACGAGCGCCTTACAGCGTTTACCGGCGGATGTTCCGATCTTTTCCATAAGAGAGGCAAGCTTTTCGGCGTCAGAACGGGTTTTCATGAATGCTCCTGAACCATATTTCACGTCCAGTACAAGGCAATCCGCATTCATCGCCAGTTTTTTGCTCATGATGCTTGCACAAATAAGCGGAATGCTGTCAACAGTTCCCGTTGAATTTCTAAGGGCGTATATTTTCTTGTCAGCCGGACATAATTTTTCATTTTGAGAAATAATTGCAAAGCCTGTTTCATTAAGAATTTTTTTGAATTCAGCGATGGTCAAGTCGGTTCTGAAACCGGAAATACTTTCCAGCTTGTCTATTGTTCCTCCTGTATGACCAAGTCCTCTGCCGGACATTTTTGCAACACAAACTCCGCAAGCCGCCGCCGCCGGTCCGATAATAAGACTTGTTTTATCGCCGACTCCGCCTGTGCTGTGTTTATCAGCAGTCAGACCTATATCAAGATTCATAATTTCTCCGCTGTCACGCATAGCATAAGTAAGCGAAAGTGTTTCACGCTCAGTAAGTCCGTTGATGCAGACAGCCATCAGCCATGCCGACATCTGATAATCAGGTATCATCCCATCAGTATAGCTTTTAACGAGCCAGCTTATTTCAGAATCTGAAAGTTCAATTGATTTTTTTGTTTTATTAATTATGTCAATAGCATTCATTTTATCACCTCTTATCTATATTTTACTATATTTTTTATAAAATTGCAATAGTTTTGGTGAAAAAATCCTGTATTTTCACGATATTTTAAGTAAAACAAGACATATAACGAAGGGCACTCCAAGAATGGCGCTTCCGCACACATTGAAAATATTTAGCGGAAGATATGTTCCGAAATTATCACCGAATTTATTAAGCAGAAAAAGTGCAGCAAGTCCGGTAAATGCGCCGAAAAAAAATGTTTTAAGCTTTTTTCTTCGGCTTATGTAGTAAATAAGCATAATTATCATTATTATTATGCTTGCTATCCAAAAAATCAAATCTATATTCATAATTTCTTTTCATTCCTCAAAACAATATATATCCAAGAGCTATGATAAGTTTTTTATCCGCTCCTTCTTTGATAAGAAGCCAGATAAGTGCAGCTATTAGAAGTTTATCCGCATCAATTGAATCACCCAGAAAATCTTCCAGAAATTTATTGAGCTGCATTCCCGATTTCTTCTTTTCAGCAGGTTTATTTTCAGAGGGAGGTGCGGTATCCTCCCGGCTGTTCTCGGAATAATGAGAGGAGTTTACGGCAGAACGGCTGTACATTTCCTGCGAACGCCGGATAGCGTCCTGACGCATTTTGTTTATTTGCCGATTGCTGTAAACTGCCATATTCTCCCCTCCTCATAATATACTGATTGCCTTGCAACAGTAATTTTTGTTTCTATCTGCCTTAAAGCAGCTCCTTAAGAAGTCCGCTTTCTTTAGCCATATTCCAGATGGCTATAACTTTAAGCAGCTTTATAGCTTTATCAATTTTTTTCTGCTTCTCCTCCTTTAGATGAGGTTTCAAAGCAAGAAGAAGTTCTGCATTCTTATCGTTCTGTGACATTGAACTCATAAGACCTGTCAGCTTCATTAACGAGCCTATATCCGGAAATCCGCTTTCAGAAGGGGACGAGTCCGCCAGCCCTGATTCAGTTTCATTGTCAGGGCTTTCCTGCGCCGAAGAAGCAGAAGAAGAATCGCCCATAATCATCTGCGCAAGCTCGGAAAGCTGTTTGACGCTTTCTTCATCGGAAAGCAGCTCTCCTATTTTTCCCATTACATCGTCCATTTTTAAAACCCCTTATTTCAGACTTGTTCAAAAAAATGTATTATTTTTCTCCGGAAAGTTTTTTATAAAGAGCGACGGCCTGCGGCGTACTCATCATTTTTTCAACCAGCTTTGGATTATTGAGTGCCTGCTGGAATTTTGCAGCGTCATTTTTGTTCATTGCAGCAAGTGTGCTGTCGAATTTGCCTGATTCCAGTTCGCTTTTAAGCTTTTCCGGAGAAACTCCGATTTTCTTGCTTATCGCATTGATAAGTCCGTTTGCCTTATTTGGATCAATATTGTTCTTATTCATAATTTCCTCCTGTTCAATAATCAGAATATATTGCAATTTTAACGGCTTTATGTTATAATATATCTCAATATATATTATTCATGGAAGGTGATTTTTATGCAGATTATTGTTATGTCTGATTCGCATGGGAACTATTCGGCTCTGGAAAAGGTTATTCTCAATCACACAGAAGCTGATTGGATAATTCATCTTGGCGATGGAGAACGTGAACTTGATAACTTTTGCAGCGCTCATCCTGTAATTGCGCCGAAAATTGTCCGTGTTGCCGGAAATTGTGACTATTTCAGCATTCAGCCCGATCAATTTATTCTTCCTGCGCTTGACCATAAAATTTTTGCTGCTCATGGTCACAAGTATGGAGTGAATTTCTCGCTTGAAAATTTGAAAAAAACTGCTCAGGCTCAGTCATGTGACATTATTTTGTACGGTCATACTCATGTCCGCTGCAATAAATTCGAGGACGGCTTATATATAATGAATCCCGGAAGCGCATCTATTCCTCGGGATGGAAACAAACCGTCGTTCGGACTTATCGATATAAGTGAAAAGGGAATATTAATGAACATAGCCGAAATCTGATTTCCCACACAGTTATTATATTCGCCGGAATTCAAAATGTGACAGAAGAAAGAAAATAAAATGTGTGAGGAATGTTAGAACTTGCGTTCATAGGATAAGCGGCACGTCAGCCCTGCATATAGGTAGATAACCGAAAAAGCAATCCTAAAGACTGTAGAAAATCTGCTGACAAACAAATCGAATAATGGATAATAACGGACAGGTGTTTCGTACAAGTGAAGCGCTGTCCGCTATTTTTATGCCTATATATATGGACGATGAGAGTGCTCGAATGGATAAATTTTCAGCGTTTTCCTATAAAGAAACTTTTCTATTATAAAACCGGAAACGGCACAGTTGACTCGATTCAGTATATTAAGCAGAAAATGGCTGAAAACAGCGGAATTGTATTGATAATAAATGATGAGATTCCGGAAAACTGCAAAATTGCATCGGAGCATTTTGCATCGATTATTGGAAATCTGCTCGATAACGCTCTCGAAGCGTCGGCAGATGAGGAAGCTTCGTTCATTGAAGTAAAGATAAAACAAGTCGAAAAGCTTCTGGTCATTTCAATTTCCGATAAATGTACGAGAAAAGATATTTTTCTTGAAACCACAAAAACAAATAAAAATTTGCACGCAATTGGATTTAATTCCGTTAAGCACACAGTCAGACGTTACAACGGAGATTTCTCTGTTATACTATCCACTATTGCAAATTAAGCAAAAAAGTGCTAAAATGTAATAGGGTGATAAAATGCCAAAAACAAGAATCAAAATAGAATTGAGCAAAAAAGAAGATGCAATTTTGTATGCAGAAAAAACACTTGGACGGAAT
>JAFTQW010000016.1 GCA_017462565.1 Ruminococcus sp. | reverse complement strand
GCAGCTCGTTCAGGGCATCTCTGATCTCTTCATAGCTGAACTGTGTAAGCTCTGTGGCATGATTCAGCTCATCGGGTGTGGAATAGTCCCTGTCAGACTTGTTGAGCATGACGGTCAGCACCGCATCACAGGCGGCTGCCTTGAAATGGTAATTGAGCAAACTGATCTGGGTAGGATTTGGCATAAAAAGACCTCCTTGACAAATTTCATCTGAAATAAAAAATCGCTCCTCATTTCTGAGAAGCGATGTACGGTATTGGGTTTGGGCATAAAAATAGCGGACAGCGCTTCTGTTATGAAACACTGCCCGCTTTGTTCATTATTCAGTTTGTCAACAGGCTTTCTACCGTTTGTTTTAGGGTTTCTACCAACTTTCTACCAACCTTGTCGGCGGTAGGGTTCTACCAAATTTCTACCCGAAATATTTATTTTGATGATTTTTCCGAAACAGCGCAGTTACGCCGTTTTCTCCGTTTCTACCCTCAAAAACGCCAATTTTACGGTAATTTGGTGATGCTTAACGATAAGTGACGATAATTGGCGATAAAGCGGTGATACTATACCATATTCGACGTTATACGACAAAAAAATCCAAACAACATATTGCATTCACTCTCTTGTTTAGTATAATAAAAATATTATATTAAATAAAAGAGGTACAACTATGGCAAACACAAACACTGTAGCAATTGATGTAAATCCATTCGTAAAAATCGCTTCGCATATGACCAGATTAGGATTTTATGCCGTTTCACAAGGTAATTATGTTAAAATTTCACATAATGTACGTGAATATGAAAATTATTGCATAATACTTTGTGACGGCAGCGCTGACATTAATTCTTCTTATGAGACAACAAAAATAGTCTTGACTGATTATTCAGATCCCAACAAATACATAATCGAAAAAGACGGAATTTTGTACATTTCAAAATTTTTCAGTGAGGATTGCATATGCGAGTTTCTGAAATATCATCTTAAAAGAACTGATACAAATATGCAGATCAGCAAATATATCACAAAAATATTATTGGAGTTAGGTGCTCCGGCTAATTTAAAAGGCTATGAATATCTGAAAGTTTCAATAGAACTGGCAGTTAAAAACCAGAACTTATTCCGAAAAGAAATCATGAATCTGTATTCCGAAGCTGCTGAACGATGTCAGACTAACGTGCGCTGTATAGAACGTTCTATAAGAACAATTATCGAAGCTATTTATTACAAAAACCCAAAACGTCTTGAAAATTTCTTTGGCTATCCTGTCGGGAAGCCAAGGAATTCAGAATTAATCGGTTTGATTGCTGAAAAAGTCAGAATTATACTTGATAAAAATATATAATTGAATATCCCATCCAATACTCTGATGCCTGTCAGTTTTATCTCAAATACTATGATCAATACCGCACAAAACATGCCTGACGGCCTTGTACCAAATCTGTTTACACTTTTTCTGTCACCTTGCACAAAAGCTTTTCGACATACAACAATATGCCTACGCCGTTTTTATACAATCTGACAAAATCGGCTGTCATCTCCTGTACAATCCTTGTGCGGTGTTGTCTTAAATTAAATTATCAGAACATTTTTTCATATTCACTCATGACAGCTTCCTCCATTTCCGCTGCATCCATGCTTATCTTCACCGCAATGATGTCCCTCACAATTATGTTCATGATTATGATGATTGCAGTGAACATCCGGGTTATATGCAAGAGTACCTGCCAGTAAAGCATTTACCGCATCGTCTGCACTGCCGGATACGCCGCCGTACAATCTGATTCCTGCTTCTGCAAGCGCATTTTGAGCGCCTGCTCCGATTCCGCCGCAAATCAGCATATCCACATTTAATTGAGAAAGCAGTCCAGCCAAGGCTCCATGTCCGCTTCCATTTGTATCAACTACCTTTGAGTCTGTTACCTTTCCGTCAGCCACTTCATATAACTTGAACTGCTCCGTATGACCAAAATGTGGAAATACATTTCCTTTTTCATAAGTTACTGCAATTTTCATAATTTCTGCTTCCTTTCTGCTATCAGTCTGATTATTAGATAAAAAATGAATTCTGCCGCATATTTTACCGCAGCATTTCCATGCAGAACCGTTACACAATTCATAATTTCCGCCAGCAATGCGAAGCGATTTTCCGTTGACGATACAATCGGCAATTTTTGTCCTCGCCCGCTCATAAATTTCTGTCACTGTCGTTCGGGAAATATTCATCAGCAAACCGCATTGCTCATGTGTTTTCTTTTCATAATCAATCAATCGAATCGTTTCAAACTCATCGACTGATAAAACGCTCTGTATTATATTTTTGACTCCGCATGGTGCAAAGCTGTCATACTCCGGTTCGGCACAAATTCTTCGGCATCGGCTTGGTCTTGCCATAAGCACACCTCCGTTTCCGACATATGACGATTATATTATAACACGAATTTTCAAAAAAATCAAGATATTTTGAAATTTATTATTTTCCTTTTTTCGCAGATACATGACGCATAAAAAGATTGAATTTAGCGGTGAATTTCCGACAGCTATTTTTAACGGCAACAAAGAACTTATGCAGCATTTATGGTTGAATCTTCTGGGAAATGCAGTGAAATACACACCTACGGGCGGAGAGATATTCGTTGAGGTCGTTCCAAAAAAGGAAACAATTATTGTAACAATTGCAGATACCGGCGAAGGAATGAATCAAGACACAATGGCACACCTCTTTAACCCATATTATCAAAGTGATACCTCTCACACAAGGCAGTGACTTGGTCTTTCTATTAGTGAGAGGATTGTGGAACTTTGCGGCGGCAGAATTTCCGTACAAAACGAACTCGGAACAGGAAGCAATTTTACTTTTGAGCTTCTGATAAAATAAAATATGTTTTTATTTCAGACAGGCGTTTATTGCGTCTGTCTGATTTTTTATGCAGTAAACTATAGATAAATTTGTTTACTCGTTGAAATACCGTGGATGCTATTACCTTGAAGCTTGACATATTTTATGCTATGTGGTAAAATAATATCAGAATATATTTCCTGCAAGGAGTTTATCAAATGAAAATAATTCTCGCCTCCGCTTCGCCAAGAAGAAGAGAGCTTATGAAGCTGATAACCGATGATTTTACGGCTATTTCCACCGATTCGGATGAAAGTCTTCCTGATAAAATAAAGCCTGCCGATGCTTCGGAATATCTTTCGGCGCTTAAAGCTGTGTCGGCACTGAAATCTTACCCTGAAGACATTATCATCGGATGCGATACTACAGTTATCTGCGGCGATAAAATTCTCGGCAAACCGAAAAATCGTGAAGAGTGCCGGAAAAGTCTTGAACTGCTCTCCGGGCGAACTCATCAGGTAATTACCGGTTGTACGATTATATGTAAAAATAAGAGAATTTCTTTTTCCGTCGTTACGGATGTAACTTTCCGCAGTCTTTCAGACGAGGATATCGAGTGGTACATCTCAACGGACGAGCCGTATGATAAAGCAGGAGGTTACGGTATTCAGGGCAAAGGCGCTCTTCTTATTGAAAAAATCAACGGAGACTACTTCAATATTGTCGGTCTGTCCGTTTCCCGGCTTAATATTGAGCTTAGAAATTTTACAAATCAACTATAAAGGAGCTTTTTTATGAATTCAACAGCTTTTAAAAATGCAGACATTCTTGTCCCAAAGGCATCTGTGGATATGCAGAAATGGTCAGTTATAGCCTGCGATCAGTATACAAGCGAGCCGGAATACTGGGATGCCGTTTATCAGAATGTCGGCAGTGCACCGTCTTCCCTCAACCTCATTCTTCCCGAACTTTACCTTGAACAGGACGGTGTTGACGACCGTATCGAAGCCATTCACAGCTCAATGGAAAATTATCTCGCCGGAGATATTTTCGATGAATATAAAAATGCAATGGTTTACGTTGAAAGAACTCAAAGCAACGGCATCCTCCGTCAAGGAATCGTCGGAGCTATTGACCTTGAAAAATATGATTTCTCTAAGGGAAGTTCGTCTGAAGTGCGTGCTACGGAAGCAACGGTCGTTGAACGTATCCCCCCGAGAATCAAGGTAAGACATGGAGCTCCTTTAGAGCTTCCGCACATCATGATACTCATCGACGATCCGGAATGCACTGTTATCGAGCCGCTTGCAAAAAGCGCTGAAAAAATGAAAAAACTCTATGACTCCCCTCTTATGCAAAACGGCGGAAGCATTAAAGGATATCTTCTCGATAGCTCTTATCAGGAAAAAATCGACTCTGCTCTCTCTGCTCTTGCAGAACCGGAAGCTTTCTGTAAAAAATACTGTCTTGATAATTCTCCGGTTCTTCTCTATGCAATGGGAGACGGAAATCATTCTCTTGCAACTGCAAAGGAATTCTACGAACAGCTTAAAGCTGCTGAACCTGATAAGGATTTCTCCGATCATCCGGCAAGATACGCTCTTGCGGAAATTGTCAATCTTCATAGTGACGCACTTAAGTTTGAGGCTATACACCGCCTTGTTTACAATGTTGACTGCGATAAGCTTATAAACGAACTCACCGCTGCCCTCGAACTGTCCGAAAATGATGAATCCGACCAGTATGTTATCTGTTCATACGGTTCAGAAGAGAAAAAGCTCTGGATTCACAATAAGTCCTCAAATCTTTCCGTTGGCTCGCTCCAGAATTTCCTTGATAAATATATCAAAGAAAACGGCGGAAAAATCGATTATATTCACGGAACTGATACTGTCAAATCTCTTGCCGAGAAACATGGCGGAATCGGATTCATTCTTCCTGATATGGACAAATCACAGCTTTTCCCGACGGTTATCAAAGACGGTGCGCTCCCGAGAAAAACTTTCTCAATTGGTCATGCCGAGGATAAAAGATTCTATATAGAAGCAAGACAAATTACAGAATAATATAAAAATTTTAAATAAAAAGCGTGTTTTCATAAATCCAGTGTATGGATCTTATGCAGGCACGCTTTTATTGTTTTACATAAATTGCTTCAGTAAAAAAGTTTACAGCATAATAATGACGATACCGCCTGAGCGATATCGTCATTACAGTGTGATTAATTGAAGATTTCTTTTATTTAATTATGATGCAATAGGAAGACTATCAACTATTTCCAATTTGTATTTCTGAATTGCAAGAGCGTCTTCATTTGTGATTCCATCGCCCTTATTGCAGCAATCAGCATTTAAAATTCCCTGTTCAGTGATGTGTGAAGCATCAGAACCGTCGATTCCGTATTTATCCGGATTTGAAAGAGACTGCATTATAAGAACTGCGTCTGACATATCTATACTTCCGTCACAGTTTGAATCTCCGGCGAGATACTTTGAATCGGACTTGTAAAGAGAAATATTGTCGATATACCATGTTCCGCTATTTGAAGGAGCAATAGGCGCTGAACCAAGCTTAACAGATGTTTCCTGAATACCGTTCTTGCCGTAAACTACGTTTTTGCCCCAATCTGTGAGAGTATTTCCAGCCTGGTCTGTTGTTAAGTCGAGGAAGTAGTCGCTTGAACCGTTTCCGCACCATGACCATGCGAGCCAGCCTACGCTCTTTTCCTGACAGTAGTCCATAATTGTCTGCCATGCAACATCGTAGATCTGTCCGTTCATCATATGATTGCATCCGAATTCGCCTATACAGAGGCAGATATTCTGAGCGAGAGCATTATCAATATGAGACTTTACTGTAGCGTCGTCAGCTCCAGCGACAGCGTACATATGGATCGAGAACATTACATTTTTATCAGGGTCTGCATTAAGGATAGTATTTGCGTTTGTGATCATTGTATTTGCATCCTGTCCCCAGCCGGGAGCGTCGATCATGATTACATTTTTAAGACCTGCATTACGGAGAGTCTTTATAGCGCTCTCATATGTCGGAGCGTATGTCGGAAGATTCCAAGTACCCTGCCACTCGTTGAGGATATTCAGAATACAGCAATCTGTATACTTATTGAGCATATCAACCATATCAAGCCAGTATGCAAGAGCATTATCAACGTATTTTGTATCGTCTCCGCCTGTTCCGTTATGATATTCAACGATAGCTACCTGTCCGTTTGCTTTACACTCCTGAATGAGCGATTCAACTGTTGCAATATCATCTTTATATCCCTGCCAGCCGTTTGCAGCGTAGGTATCGTCTGCAAGAACGATTCTTGTTGCGTTTGAGCCGTATTCTGCCGACTTTTTAATTGCGCCAACAGTGTCGTTTTTGAACCATGTATGAGCGATATTCATACCTCTCATCATGAATTCTGTGCCGTCTGCTGTATAAAGCTTTTTGCCGTCTACATACATTCCGCCTGCTGCCTTACTGCTCTTTACGTTGTCTGATACAGCAAGAACATTCTGTGCAGCCATTTTAACTTCAGGCATTTCCGACTGCGCTGAAATAGCAGAAGCTGATGAAAGAACCTCAAAATTGCTGATTTCAAATGTACCGCTTGCCGATGTGCCGTCTGTATAAAGCTTGAATGCGATTGCCCTTACGTCGTCAAGATCTGTAAGAAGTCCTGTGTAAGTCCAGTTTGTGTCTTTTGATTTCCAGTACGGCTTCTTGAGAGAATAGTAAACGTCAACGCTTTTTCCGGCAGGAACGATCATTTCGCCTTCTTCCGTTCCGGCTGTAAGAGTTCCTCCGTTTTCTGCCCATAACCATCCCTGACCGTTTTTAACGATAAGAGTTACATGAACATCCTTATCTCCTTTGTTTGTAAGAGTTGCCTTAACTGCCTCGTAATTTGTAAAATCAATACCCTTTCCAAGGCCGGGTCTTGTTTCTGTCTGAATTCCTGCACCGTCGTTGTTTGTGATTCCGTCATATTCAATAGTGATAACGCCATCCTTAACAGAGGTATCAACTGTTTTAGTGAAAGAGGATTCAGGATATGACCATGTAAAATAATCAGCCGATTTAGGTCTGTTCATTTCAGCGATCTCATCTTCGTAAGCGCCGTCTTCAAGATCGAATCCCATTGATACAATATCGACAGGATTTGTAACTGCACCGCTTGAAGGCTGAAGTCTGAGAGCGATCATCTTTACATCCTTAAGATCTGCGCTTGAAATGTCAAAGCTTATCTGTTCTGTCATTCCGCCGGGAACGTCAATATACGGATTCGGCTTATTAGGCTCTATCCAAGTCCAGTCGCTTCCGACTTTAAGGATAAGGTTTGCCTGAACTGCCGCCGAGTTATTATTTCTTATTACGAAATCTATTGTCTTATGATCGCTGAGGTCGTAACCGTCGCTGTTCAAAGTAATCATAGTCGGATAATTTTCATCCACAAGATTTACGTTTGCTCTGATTCCGCCGTTGCTGAGTTCCTCAGTTGTAGTAATAAGGCACTTATCATCAGGATCGCCGTTGATGCCCCATACCCATTCATATTTCGTAAGCTCTCCCGCCGGAACAGGAACTTCCTTATCTGTAATTATCGGTCCCGGTACCTCAATATCCGGATCCGGAACTGAATCCGGAACATTCTGAACTGTTTTTTCCTTATCATAGCCTTTGAGAGTATATGCAAGCTTAGATGTTTCCTGAATACCGTTCTTGCCGCAGAATACCCAGGCTCCCCAGTCGGTAAGGTCCTTGCCTGCCCAGTCGTTCGACATATCAAGAGGAACATCATATCCGCCGTTGCCTTTCCAAGACCATGCAAGCCAGCCGATCTCGCTGTCCTCACAATAATCTACAAGATAACGCTCATCAACTCCCTTGAAATTCTGCCAGTATCCGAATTCACCGATTGCAAGGCAGACACCCTGATTTTTAATACCGTCGATAGCTTCTTTGATAGTGTTTTCATCCTTACCGACAACAGAATACATATGGTATGAGAAAATTATATTCTTATCCTTATCAGCTTCAAGAACTTCTTTACAAGCGCTTTCCATAGGACCTGTCTCCTGTCCGTAACCGGAAGCGTCAATCATGATTGCTGTTTCCAATCCGGCATCACGAAGAGATTTTACTGCTGTTTTATATGTATCAGCCCAAAGATTTCCCATATTCCATGTGCCCTGCCACTCGTTAGCGATATTTACGATAACATAATCTTTGTTCGCATTGATAACATCAAGCATTTCTTTCCAATAGTTTACAGCTTTTACTGTAATATCAGCCGGATCATCGTTTCCGGTAAAATCATGAAGCTCAAGAATACATACAAGACCTCTCGCCTTACACCAGTTAATGATATTTTTTACTTCTTCCTTAGTTGTCTTAGTATAGGTTGAACCTTCGCCGAGTACGATTCTTACGGTATTTGCTCCTAAATCAGCAACAGCGTTGATAGAAGTCTGAGTATAATCAGTATACCAATCGTGCGGAAGATTTACACCCTTCATTATAAATTCATTGTTTGCTCCGTCGTAAAGCTTATTGCCTGCAACGTGCATAGAGCCTTCACGATCAACAATAACCGGAACCGTTGTCGTTGTTGTGACAACAGGAGGTGTTGTTGTGGTCGTGGTTACTATAGAACCGTCATTTTCATTTGCATAAATTGAAAGCTCGGATACGCCTTTAAGATTCGGCGATTTTGCAGAAGAAGCAGTCTGGAATTTACTGAAAGGAATATCGATTTCAGTCCAGCCCTTTGTTCCGGAAAGATTCTGTTTGCATTCCCATTTAACTCCGTCTCCGTCTACAAAGCTTATTGTAGTAAGCTCTTTGTTTCCATTTACATTAATAAGAAAATTAACTCCGGTGAAGCCGCTCCAATCAGCTTTTCCGATATTTTTTGTAACTCCTGCATAGCCTGAATCATCGAGATCGTAATCATACTGAAGCGCCTTACTTCCATCGGAAGAATTCGTAAGCGAAAGCTTAACCTCTCCGCCTGAATCATCAACCTTATAAGCGCTTGAAACATCTGAAGCGTTTCCATAAGACTCAAAGTCGTCGATCACTTTTTTTGTGTCAGCTGCACCGACAGGAAAAGCAGCGGCAATCGAGCTTGCTGTCAGGATTGCAGAAGTGAATGCTGATAAAAACTTTTTCATTAGTATAACCTCCGTTAATTATTTTTTATAATTAGGTAATGAAGTTCACTTAAACAAGAGAAGTATGTTTCTTTATCCTCTCGTTCGGTTTACTTAATGATACCACATATTACTTAAAAAGTCAAGAAAAATTTAGCTAATTTTTATTTTTCCACATTTTCTCCAAAAAATCAATTTATATTTGTGCATGTTTAACATAAAATAATAGGACGTTATATTTTAATTATCATCAAAGCGTGTTCAAACAGAATAATTTGATTGTTTTAAAACTAAAACCGCCTATGCTCTGGGAGGGGCACATAGACGGTTTTAGTGGGATTATAATATATTATATTAAAGAGAGGATTATCAGAAAAGCAATATTGCTTTATCCGATGATTAAATTATACCACTTTGAGTTTAAAATGTCAAGCTTATTTACTTAAAAAATGCTTTTTCAGCATTATGCACAAAACATCATAAAAAAATGCATTTACTTTTTCTGTTAGTTATAAAGGGGACGCTGCTCCCAACGGTCGCCCATACTCTCTGTCAGCAAGCAGACATCTCCCTACACTGTAGGGAGTCACCCTTACCCCCCCTACCAAAGGGATATAATCCCTTTGGAAACCCGATATTAATTATTTTCATTACCTCGTAAAGAGGTAATGAAAATAATTAGGGCAGGACGCCCGGACGGAAATACACCGTTCAGAAGAAAATTAAAGAAACCAAGTCCGCTTAATTAATATAACAAAAAGCAAATGCTGCTGCCACTCACAAAACATAAAATTGACTTGACGTTAAACTAACTATATGTTATAATTAATATAAGCACATTTAAAGTATGTGAAAGGATACAAATATGAATTGTGATGAACTCAGAGCTTACATAGATCATGCATATAATGCAAAGGCAGAATTTCTCTGGTCAAAATCGCCTAACAGTATGATTTTCAGACATAGTAACAACCGTAAGTGGTTTGCCGCTGTTCTGAAAGTAGAAAAGACAAAACTTGGTTTGTCTGAAAGCGGGATTATATATGTTCTTAATGTGAAGTGCGATCCGATTATGATAGGCTCTTTCGTTCATGAACCGGGCTTTTTTCCTGCATATCACATGAATAAAGAAAACTGGATTTCTATTTTGCTCGGCGACAGCACAAATGACGAAAAAATTAGAATGCTGCTTGATGTAAGTTACGAGCTGACATCGAAAAAACATAAGAAAAAAAGCGTATAGGAGTTTAAATATGGCTAAAGCAGTCAGAATGGCGGATATTGCTGAAAAACTTAATGTAAGCGTGGTTACGGTTTCAAAAGCTCTGAGCGGAAAAGACGGCGTTGGAAGCGAACTTCGTGAAACAATTATCAAAACAGCCGATGAAATGGGGTATTTGATCAATAAAAAAACCGATTCTTCCAATTCGGATTCTCACCTTATCGGCATACTCAACGCTCACCGTTATCTTGAAAAGGGTTCTTCTTTTTATTGGAGTTTATACGAAAAGCTTCTTAAAAGTTTTTCTTCTACAGGTGATTTAGGAGTTCTTGAGGTTATAACAGAAGATGCTGAACAAAATCTCATTGTTCCCAATCTCGTCAAAAGCAACCGGGCGGACGGTATTATTGCCATGGGACCTTTCAATGACGATTACCTTAAAATGCTTTCAGAGCTTGATGTTCCGGTCGTTCTTCTCGATTCTTACAAGTCAAGACTTGGATTCGATTCGGTTATTTCCGACGGTTACTATGGTATGTATATTATGACTGATTATCTTATTCAGCAGGGACATCATGATATTATGTTTATCGGAACTATCGGCGAAACAAGCAGCATCACCGACAGATTTTTCGGCTATTGCCGTGCCCTTGCCGATGCAGGTATTCCAATAAGAGACGATATGATAATTCCTGACAGAAACGAAGTCGGAAAAATTGAATTTTCTCTTCCGGACGATATAACCAAACGTGCAACGGCTCTTGTCTGCAACTGCGACAATACAGCTTATGAAGCTATAAATATGCTTTCAGAGCGTAACATTAAAGTTCCGGACGATATTTCGGTTGTGGGTTTTGATAATTATATCCTTTCATGGATATCGCCGATAAAAATCACAACATATGAGGTTAATCAAGACAGAATGGCTCGTGAAAGCGCCAAGCAGATCCGAAATAAAATAAAAAATCCCAATATGCCGCATGATGTCCGTATGGTAAACGGCGATATTATTGTTCGTGACAGCGTTAAGAAAATATAAAAACCTGTTCAAAAAAACCGCAGCAGAATTCAAAAATTATTCTGCTGCGATTTTTTCGCATTATTTTATTCCCTGAAATTTGTATCCTGCACTTTCAACAGCTTTTTTGATTTTTTTACTGTCAATCTGTGAAGAAAGCTTCATTTCAGCCGTTCCCTTTTCATGAGAAGCTATTGCCTCTTCCACTCCGTCAAGCTCTTCAAGAGCGTTCTTGATTCTTCCCTCGCAGTGAGAACACATCATACCCTTTATCTTAACAGTCTGAACCATGCATTCTGATACCCTTTCGGAACTTTCCGAAATAACAGGCTTAATTTTTCTGTCTCTGCCGGAATCATGAATCTTAAAGAAATTAAGACGGAGAGCATTTGTTACAACGCAGAAGCTTGAAAGACTCATCGCAGCCGCTCCGAACATCGGATTAAGCTGCCAGCCGAATAAATGAATGTAAACTCCGGCAGCAAGCGGAATCCCGATAACATTGTAAATAAATGCCCAGAAAAGATTTTCACGGATATTTTTCAAAGTCTTTCGGCTAAGCCTTATTGCTGCCGGTACATCGCTGAGAGTGCTTTTCATCAGAACAACATCAGCTGCGTCAACTGCAATATCGGCTCCTGCACCAATGGCAATTCCTGTATCTGCACTGGTAAGAGCCGGAGCATCGTTTATTCCGTCCCCGACCATTGCTGTTCTTCCCTTTTTCTTTAATTTACGAATGACATTTTCTTTGCCGTCCGGCAAAACTCCTGCAATAACCTCATCCACTCCTGCTTGTCTGCCGATAGCTTTTGCAGTTCGTTCATTGTCGCCTGTAAGCATTACAACACGGATTCCCATATTCTGAAGCTCCCGAATCGCTTCAGGACTATCGCTCCTTATAACGTCGGCAACCGCAACAATTCCTGCCGCTTTGCCGTTTTCTGCAAAAAACAGCGGCGTTTTTCCCTCTTCCGAAAGCTCTTCCGATTTAATTTTAAGACTGTCGCTTACTTCTGCCTGCGAGCTGATGAAGCTGTAATTTCCTCCGGCAAGCTTTGAATCGCCTATCTTTCCGGTAAGACCGTTTCCGGCAACAGTCCTGAAATCGGAAACTTCCTCCGGCTCGATTTTTTCCTCGTCACTTCTTATGAGAATCGCTTTTGCAAGAGGATGCTCGCTCTTTCTTTCAAGAGCGTTGGCAAGCTTTAAAAGCGAACGTTCATCGTATCCGTCCGCCGGAATGATATCGGTAACTCTCGGTTCGCCTGATGTTATAGTTCCTGTTTTGTCAAGAGCCACTATCTGAACCTTTCCTGTTTCCTCAAGAGAAACTGCGGTTTTAAAAAGAATACCGTTTTTTGCACCCATTCCGCTTCCGACCATTATTGCGACAGGTGTTGCAAGTCCAAGAGCGCACGGGCAACTTATTACAAGAACCGAAACTGCTCTTGCAAGGGAAAATCCGATACTTTGTCCGACTATCAGCCATACTCCGAGAGTAATCAGCGCAATAGCTATGACCGCCGGAACAAATATGCCTGAAACCTTATCTGCAAGCTTTGCGATCGGAGCTTTTGTAGCAGAAGCGTCGCTAACCATTTTTATTATCTGCGAAAGAGTAGTATCCTCGCCAACCCTTGACGCCTCGCAGCGGATATATCCCGACATATTTATAGTTGCCGACGCTACCGTATCTCCGGCAGTTTTGTCAACAGGAATACTTTCTCCCGTGAGGGCAGACTCGTCCACAGCGCATTCGCCCTCGATAACGACGCCGTCTACAGGAATGCTTCCGCCTGAACGAACCACAAAAATATCTCCCTTTTTCACCTGTTCTACCGGAACAGTGATCTCTGCTCCGTCCTTTATCAGAACTGCGGTTTTCGGAGCAAGCTTCATCAGACCTTTAAGAGCGTTTGTTGTTTTGCCTTTTGAATAGGCTTCAAGCATTTTTCCAACAGTTATCAGAGCCAGTATCATTGCCGCCGATTCAAAGTAAAACTCATGCATATAATCCATTACAGCTCCGGAATCGCCTTTCATCTGAGCGTCGGTCATTGCAAAAAGCGACCAAACGCTGTAAACGAAAGAAGCCATAGAGCCGAGCGCAACAAGAGTATCCATATTCGGCGAGCGTCTTATCAGTCCTTTGAAACCGTTAATAAAGAATTTCTGATTTATTATCATGATTATAGCTGAAAGGATAAGCTGAGTGAGACCTATCATTACATAATTCCCTGTCATAAAATCAGGCAGAGGGAAATCCCACATTGTATGTCCCATTGAAATATACATCAGCAGAATAAGGAAAACAACAGAAGATACCAGTCTTTTTTTCATTGACGATATTTCAGGATTCTTTACAGAATCTTCCTCATCCTCAACAGAAGCTGAAGAAGACGTGCCTCCCTTTACAGAAGCTCCGTAACCCGCATTTTTTACAGCATTGATTATTGCCGAATCAGGTACATTTCCCTCAACCCCCATAGAATTGGTAAGAAGATTTACAGAACATGATTTAACTCCGTTCACAGCGGAAACTGCTTTTTCTACACGAGAACTGCAAGCCGCACAGCTCATTCCTGTTATGTCATATTGCTTCATAAACATCACTCCTATTTTTATGTAAAGCTTTATAAAACAACATAATTATAACACATTGATATTTTTCTGTCAATTTTTGTTAATCACGGTTAACAAACTGCTCCCAGTCTGTTTCTTTAAAGCCGATCACAACTTTACCATTTTTCAGCAGAATAGGTCTTTTAACCAGCATTCCGTCTGTTGAAAGAAGCTTGAGCTGCTCTTCTTCGCTCATTTCTGCAAGCTTATCTTTAAGATTCATCGAGCGATAGATAAGTCCGCTTGTATTGAAAAATTTCTTCAGCGGAACACCGCTCTTTTCATACCAGACTTTAAGCTCCTCGTAAGACGGATTGTTCTCTTTAATATTACGCAAGGTGTACTCTATCTCGTTTTTATCAAGCCAAGCCTGCGCCTTCTTGCAGGTTGTACATTTTGGGTAACAAATAAATTCCATAATAATAATCTCCTTTTATTTAGTTCTATCAATCAGATCGGCTTCGCTTAAAATCTCTATCCCAAGCTCCTGAGCCTTCGTAAGTTTGCTTCCGGCATCCTCTCCGGCAACGACAAAATCAGTCTTTTTGGAAACAGAGCCGCTTACCTTTCCCCCAAAGCTTTCAATAAGCTTTTTAGCGTCGTTCCGCTTCATAGTAGGAAGAGTTCCGGTGAGAACGAATGTCATACCGCTGAACCGCTCGTCTATCGCAGTCTTTTTGCTGTAGGTCATATTGACGCCGTATTCTTCAAGACGTTTTATAAGCTCTATCGTATGCGGCTCACGCAGAGCGTTGTAAACGTTTTCAGCCATGATATCGCCAAAGCCGTCAATCGAAGATATTTCGTCCTTTTCAGCAGCAAGAACCGAGTTTACATCGCCGAATTTTTCACACAGAAGAGTGGCTGCCCTTTGTCCGATATTTCGGATTCCAAGAGCGTGTATCAGCCTGTCCGCTTCTGAATTTTTGGAGGCTTCAATAGCTTTGAGCAGATTTTCAGCAGATTTTTCTCCGAAACGTTCCAAATTTGTAAGCTGTTCCTTTTTGAGAATATACAGATCTGCCGGAGACTTTACAAGTCCGCTCTCGACAAAAAGCTTCATATTTGCTTCGCCGAGACCGTCTATATTCATTGCATTTTTTGACGCAAAATGAATCATATTCTTCAAAAGCTGCGCCGGACACTGAACGTTCGGACACCTCAGTGCGCTTTCTCCCTCATCCCTGACGGACGGTGTTCCGCAAACGGGGCAAACCTCGGGCAGCTTGAATGTTACACTGTTTTCCTCATGAGAAACGCTTCGCAAAACCTCGGGAATTATCTCTCCCGCTTTTCGTACAACTATAATATCGCCGACACGGATATCCTTTTCGTCGATAAAATCCTGATTATGAAGAACGGCTCTCGATACGCTCGTTCCGGCAAGAAGAATCGGCTCAAAAACCGCAACAGGAGTGATCGCTCCCGTTCTTCCGACATTGACCTCAATGTCAAGAAGCTTGGTCTCCTTTTCTTCCGGAGGATATTTATATGCGACAGCCCATTTCGGAGTTTTAGCCGTTGCTCCCATAATTTCACGCTGAACAAGATCGTCAACCTTTATAACAACACCGTCTATATCAAAATCGAATTCAGCCCGTTCCATTCCAATACGATCTATCTCAGCCTTTATTTCATCAAATTCACGGCATATTTTATATGAAGGAATCGTCTTAAAGCCTTTTTCTTTAAGATAATCAAGAGACTGACAGTGCGACCTAAATGTCATTCCACGAACCTGCTGTATATTGAAAATAAACATATCCAGTTTTCTTTTTGCCGTTATTTTAGAATCCTTTTGACGAAGTGAACCTGCAGCCGCATTTCTCGGATTCTTAAACGGATTTTCACCGTTCAGCTCCTGCTGCTCAATAAGCTCGAAGAAACTGCTTTTCGGCATATAAACCTCTCCCCTGATCTCAAGAAATTCAGGCGCATTTTCAATCCGGAGCGGAATGCTTCTTATTGTTTTCAGATTGGCAGTGACATCCTCGCCCGTGAAACCGTCCCCACGAGTCGAGCCACGCATAAGTACTCCATTTTCGTATTCAAGCGATACGGAAAGACCGTCTATTTTTGGTTCAACGGAAAATTCCGCTTCTTCAAGCTCGTTACGGCACTTTTCAACAAATGCCTCGGTCTGTTCAAAGGAAAAAACATCCTGCAAGCTTGCCATCTGAACCGTATGCTGAACCTTTTCAAACGTATTAAGAGCCATTCCCCCTACACGCTGAGTCGGTGAATCCGGACGTATAAGCTCTGGGAATTCTTCCTCTATCGCTTTAAGCTCCTGCATGAGCATATCAAATTCGTAATCGGAAATTTCCGGGTTATCAAGCACATAATACTGATAGCTGTATTTTTCAAGAAGAGCTGAAAGCTCTTTTGCTCTTTTTTCTGCGTCAGATATATTCATTTTATTCCTCCAAAATTTAAAATGATCTGTCTATGAGTAATATTATACCACATTTTGTATGCATAATGCTATATTTTCATGAAAACTTTTTCATTTTTTTGCTTGCAAAATTTTCACAAAAATGATATAATAATTATATTCAAATTTACTAATGGGAGATAATAAATGAATAATTATACAAATCAGATAAATTCAATCGTAAACGAGGTCAAAAAAGCGGTAGTCGGAAAAGATTCTATCATTATTAAAGTTCTTCTTGCTATTCTCTGCAAAGGACATATACTTATAGAAGATATCCCGGGAGTGGGAAAAACTACTCTTGCACTCGCTTTTTCAAAGGCTTTGTCTCTCGAACATAACCGGATGCAGTTTACTCCGGACGTTCTTCCGTCGGACGTTACCGGCTTCAACATATACAATAAGTCAACAGGCAGCTTTGAATTCCGCAAGGGAGCCGCTTTCTGCAATCTTTTTCTTGCAGACGAAATAAACCGTACATCAAGCAAAACTCAGTCTGCGCTTCTTGAGCTTATGGAGGAAAAGAGAATTACAGTTGACGGTAAAACGTACAAGCTTCCGGCGCCGTATACGGTTATTGCAACTCAGAATCCTATCGGTTCTGCCGGAACGCACAGTCTGCCCGATTCTCAGCTCGACCGCTTTATGATAAAACTGAGCATGGGTTATCCTGATTTCGGAAGCGAGGTAAATATCCTTAAATCAAAATACAATTCAAATCCTCTTGGTCTGGTCAATACGGTTGCAGACGCTTCAACGATCATTCGGCTTCAGGAATATATCTCGAATATTTATGTGGACGACAGAATTTACGAATACATCGTCGCACTTTCGTCTGCAACACGAAATCACCCTATGCTCAAGCTTGGAGTAAGTCCGAGAGGAACTCTCGCTCTTATGCAGATATCAAAGGGCATTGCTGTCGCCATGGGACGTGATTACGTTATTCCCGATGATATTGCTTTTATCTGCGGCGATGTTTTTGAACACCGCATATTGCTTAATTCAAAAGCCAAGCTTTCAGATGTAACTGCATCCAATGTCATTTCCGACATAATCAAATCAGTTCCCGTTCCGGGAATCGCATCATCCGGAAGGTAAAGCTATGATCATAACTAAAATAGTATTTCTGTTAATGATAATAATATGCGTAATGTTTTATATCCTCTATTTATGGGATTTTGCTCTTGTTCTTCTTGTTGTTGCTGCGGCTCTTCCGGTGGTAATGTTTATTATGGCATTGATACTTAAACATACTGTTAAGGCGGATATCGTAATTAAAGATCAGACCGTTCCGAAAAAGCAGCCCTTTCCGGTTCAGCTTTGCGTGACAAACAAAAGCTTTATCCCGATCGGAAAAGCGGAGGCACGCATTGATTACTACAATATCTTCAGCAATCAGATAACCACGTTTTATCTTGATATGCCGGTTCAGGCAAGAAATACTCAGAAAGTAACGTTTCAGCTAAGCTCAAAATTCTGCGGAATAGTAAATATAAGAACAGAATACATAAATATCTATGATCCAATGAGATTGTTCCGTTTCAGAACAGCTAAAAAAGTCGGTGCTTCTGTTTCAATTATGCCAGAAATCCACGAAATCGACGGAACGGTGAATTTTTCGGACAGAATAAACGAGGAAAGCAGCGTATTTTCCGAATTCAAGCCCGGCGACGACCCATCCGAAATCTTCGACCTTCGTGAATATAATGCAGGAGATAAGCTTAACCGTATTCACTGGAAGCTCAGCTCAAAGCGAGACGACCTCATAGTTAAAGAATACAGCCTTCCCGTGGATGTGCCGTCTATGATCTTCATTAATCTCAAATGCTATGAGGACTCAGATTACACCCTTCCTGTATTCGATACGCTTATAGAAACTCTTTTTGCCGTTTCTCAGTTTTTACTTGAAAATGAAAGAATACACAAAATTGTTTTCTACAGCGCAAAATCCAAGGAATTTACCGAAAGGATCATAGCTTCTCCGGAAGATATAGCTGAAACCGCAAGAGAGCTTGTATGTTCTTTTAACGACGATCTCGTCTGTCCTGAACCTGACATCTATTTTGCCGATAACAGCGGGATTTCACTTTCATCATTTACGTACATTACTTCTTCTGAGAACGATACTGCATTTTCTTATATTGACGAGAAAATTGACGCCGATATAAAAAATGCTGCCGTTATCGTGAAATCTTCCGCCGATGCATCAAAAATTTCTGACGGAAGTCTTGGAATAAACATTGTTCCTATTGTAATAGGAAGAATATCTTCATCAATAAAGGATATTGAATTGTAATGAAAAAACATACCGTTCAAAACAGCAGCGGCATCATAATACATGACAGCATTGTGATGTCCGTTAAGAAAAAACGTCCTGATTTAAGAAAATTTGAAGCTGTTGTAATTGCAGTTATCGGCTTTGTATCCGTTATAATGTCGTTTCTCGGAATGTTCAGCTTCAATTACAACGTCCCGAAGGTTATTGGAGCCGCTGTGTTTTTTTCAGTTTTTTACATCGTTCTTACACTTGTTAACCGGAAACTTTTGTGGGCTATCGCGGCTTCACTTGTGGCATTTGCAGCTCTCGCATTCAAAATGATCGACAAGATTACCGACGGATTTAAATTTGTTTATAATGTTATCTATAAAGAATCATTCCACAGCGACATAAATTATTACAAATATATCAAACCATCCATGGAAGAAGACGCCACAACAACTTTGTTTATTTTCGGAATATGGCTTATCGCCTTTGTTATTTACTTTTTTACGATATATCATCCTAACCTTATTCTGCCTCTGTTAGTTACCTTTCCGGTTATCGAAACAGGACTCTATAATGGAATTAAGATACCGATTTTCTGGGGAATCCTGACCGTTTCATACTGGCTTGCCATGTTCGCCGTTACTTCAATAGATGTCGGAGAATATACCGGCGGTTCCGGCGGCTTTGTAAGAAGAGACAACACTTTCTTCCCTAAACGTCAGATGAAGTTTAAAGTAACCGAAAAATGCGGATTTTTCATTATATCGGTAATTCTTATCATATCTGCCGTTACCCTTATCATTATGAAGCTTACAGGATATGAAAGAAGCGACGCCATCAATAAGAAAAGAATTGAAATAAGCGACGCTTTTGAAGACTTTTCTGTAAATAATATTGAAGACAGTCTTGAAAAACTTGCAAGCGCATTCGGATTCTCGTATAAAAGCAATAAAAACAAGCTCGGCTCGCATGATCATGTTTCATACAATAATTCGACCGATCTTATTGTTACAATCGACAAAAAATACGACGGAGCGGTTTATCTTAAAGATTCCGTTAAGAGTATTTACGATGACAACGAATGGCTTGAATTAAACGATAAGGCTTATTCAGAAGGTCTGTTCAGCGATTTTAAGGAATATGGAATTTTTCCACAGGATTTTCCGTGCCTGTTTACAAAACTAATAAATCCCGGTACGGCTGAACTTTCTATTGATATAACTTCAAGAGTTAATAAAGACCGCATTTTCTCTCCTTACGGCACAGACAACTACGGCGGACTTTCTTATAACCGTGATATGATAGTTTCTTCTATCAATAACTCAGCAAGAGATTTTTCATATAAATTTGTTCCTATCGAACCGGATTATATTGCTTCAAATTTGAGATACGTTTTGGAAGAAACTTATTCAACAAATGATCTCCATGATGATAATGAATGGAGTGAAAGAATTCTCTCTTACTGTAATAAAAACAATCTTATTGACGCTCAAGACAATTTCAAAACAGATGTAACTATAGGTTCATGGGATTCTATAAAATACAACAATGGTCAGATTATAATGGCTGAACTTCTGGAAAATACTTACAGAGACTTCGTTTATGAAAATTATCTTCAGTTCCCCGATAATGACAAAGATATGAGCGAAGTATATGCTGAATATGCAGATATACTTGATAAGGCTGAATTTGCTGAAACTGCCGCAGATAAGCTTGCTATACTCAATGAAATAAGGGAAAAAATGAGCGCTGATACCAGCTACACACTCTCTCCTGGAAAAACTCCTTCAAATCGTGATTTCGTCAATTACTTCCTTATTGAGAATCAAAAAGGATATTGCATTCACTACGCAACATCAGGAGTTATCCTCGCCCGAATGGCCGGCATTCCGGCAAGATATGCAACAGGATATGTAATAGTTGCTGATGATTTCAACGATTCTTCCCTTAACAGCGACGGTTCCTACACCGTTAACGTTACAGACAACAGAAGCCACGCATGGGCAGAGGTTTATCTTGACGGCTTTGGCTGGGTTCCGTTTGAATTTACTGCCGGATATTCGAGCAGCTCTATCAATCACGATACTCCTGAAGAAACCACTTCCGATACAACATCAGCTCCAAATACGAATGTCACCACTTCAGCTGCAACCACTTCAACAGCCCCGTCTTCACAGCAAACTGCCACAACTACAAGATTGTCAACCTCTTTGACTTCTTCAACCATTGTTTCTGAAAGCGAAAAAAATGCTTCTCCTCATGACTCGTCAGATACAGGAATTCATATTCCTTTAGCAGTTAAGATAATTCTTACGTCAATATTATCGGTTGCTATTATAGCAGGAATAATACTCCTGCGGCGTATGCTTATCATCCATATAAGAATGAATAGGTTTACAAAAGGAAAAGCTTCCGAAAGGATCGGTTATATGTACGCCTATGCGGAAAAACTCCTTTTAATGTTCAGACTGAAAAATGATGATAATAATTATACAGCATTTGCTGAAAATGTAGAGTCTGCGCTCGGCGGAGAATTATTCGAGAAAAACAGCTTCAGAAACTTTATGAATATCGCTCTCAGAACAAACTTCAGCGGAAATGCTCCAAATAAAGACGAACTGAAATTCTGCGAAGATCTTGTTAATCAAATTTCTGAGGGCATATATGAAAAATCAAGTCTTATCCGTAGGATATGGCTTAAAATCGGAAATGTTCTTATATAGGAGGTAAAAAATGAAAGTTAATAAATCCGGATTTATTTCAAAAGGAATATTGTTGGCTGCCGCAGGTATAATAATTGCGTTTATTCCGCAGATAATCAACATTGCATTTTACATTATAGGAGGAATAGTTATTGCGGGCTGTATAATTACGCTTATATCCTCGCTTTTTTCCGGAGAACCGGGAGTAATGCTTCCAAGCAGCATCGGAGGCATTCTCTTGGGAATCGTTATAATTTTCCTTCCGAAAATTATTTCTCTTGGAATAGCGATCATCGGCGGAATCGTTTTTTCTATCATGGGAATAACAAAGTTTATCAAAGCCTTTAATTACAATAAGTCCAAAAACACAAGAATATTCAATGGCATATGCGGTGTTCTTCTTATGATAACTGCAATAATACTGTTTGTTAATCCGTTCGGAGCAGCAAGCGCAGCCCGTTTTATTATCGGAATAGTCATTATTCTGTATAGTTTATTCTATTTCTATGCTGCATACGTTGCCTCCGAAAGAGATAAAAACTCATCGCCGGATATCATTGATGTTACTATCAACGACAAATAAAAAATCAAGCTGCTGTACTTTTTGTACAGCAGCTCTTTTTATAAGTTTAATTTATTAATCCTCAACAAAAGCCATAAAAGCCTTATATGCCATATATGTGTCTATCTTTGATACAATTTCGTAAGGAGCGTGCATCGAAAGCACAGGAACTCCAAGATCAATCGTATCAACATTAAGATTAGCTATATAAGCAGCAACCGTTCCGCCGCCGCCCTCGTCAACCTTTCCAAGCTCTCCGGTCTGCCAGATAACGTTCTTTTCGTCCATAAGCCTTCTGATTCTTCCTGTAAATTCTGCGGAAGCGTCTGATGTGCCGGACTTTCCTCTTGCTCCGGTGTATTTTGTCACAACAACTCCTCTGTTGATATATGCGCAGTTATTTCGCTCGTTTACATCAGGGAAAGTAGGATCAAAGGCTGCATTTACATCGGCAGAAAGGCACTCCGAAGCAGAGAGCACCGTTCTTCCATCAGAACCGAGAGCTTCTGCAATATCAGCAATAAAATATTCAAGGTAGGCTGAGCAAAGACCCGTGTTGCCGTCGCTTCCTGTTTCTTCCTTATCCGTAAGAACCGTTACAACCGTATGAACCGGATTTTTACAGTCAACAGTCGCTCTGAGAGCCGGATATGCGCAAACCTTGTCATCATGACCATAAGCGCCGATCATACTTCTGTCAAAGCCGATATCCCTCGCTTTGAACGCAGGAACTGCTTCAAGCTCTGAGGAAATGAAATCAGCCTCTGTAATTCCGTATTTCTCAAAAAGAATATTCATGATATTAAGCTTAACTGCACCGCTTTCCTCGTCATCCTTGAACGGACGTGAGCCGATAAGAATATTAAGCTGTTCGCCTGTAATTCCCTTAGCAAGAGTTTTCGACATCTGTGTGTTGGCAAGGTGGGGAAGAAGATCGGTCACACAGAAAACCGGATCGCTTTCATCCTCGCCGATAGATACGTTAACCGATGTTCCGTCAGCCTTGCAGACAACTCCATGAAGCGCAAGAGGTATCGTAGTCCACTGATACTTCTTGATTCCGCCGTAGTAATGAGTTTTGAAAAGAGCAAGCTCAGTATCCTCATAAAGCGGATTCTGCTTCAGATCAAGTCTTGGCGAGTCGATATGAGCCGCACAAAGTCTTACTCCCTCTTCGATAGGAGCTGTACCGATAATTGCCATAAGAACGGCTTTTCCACGGTTATTGCGGTAGATTTTATCGCCGGCGTTAAGCTTCATTCCCTTTTTGTATTCAACATAGCCGTTCTGCTTTAAAAGCTCTATTGAATAAGCAACGGCTTCACGCTCAATTTTTGCCTTATCCATAAAGTCTTTATAGTCTTCGCAGAAGCTGTCGCACTCTGCAAGCTCTTCATCAGACATATTGTACACAGCATTTTTACGGCTAAAAAGAAGCTTCTCCTTCAATTCCTTTACTAATTCGTTATTTTTTTCCATTTCAAATATACTCCCTTCCATAAACAGTGTAATCAACACTTGTGCTTTCAGAATTTTCACGATTAAGATAAAAATCCTTTATCTTATCTGAAACCTCTTTAGAAATCTCGTTAACAGTATCTATATGACCGTTATTGTGGATTATGTAATCAGAATGCGTTGTAAAAAATTCCTCTTCAAGCTGAGAATTCATACGCTTTCTTGCCTGTTCCCGAGTTAAATCATCACGGGAAATAATACGCTTTTCACGAATATCCGCATCCGCAAGAACGGAAATAATTATCTCGCAAAAATCATCGGCACGGCTTTCAAAAAGCGTCGGCGCATCAAGAAGAATAAATTTTTCGCCCCGTTCTTCATACTCCCTTATTCTTTTAAGAATAGCTCCGGTGATATATGGATATATAATAGAATTAAGAGTTTCAAGCTTTGCTTTATCCGAAAAAACGATTGCCGCAAGGGCTTTTCTGTTAAGCGTTTTATCAGGATTGATTATCTCGTTTCCAAAAAAATCTTCTATTTCCTCAAGACATCTGCTTCCCTTTTCAACAACTTCTCTGGCAACCATATCAGCATTGATAACTGAATATCCGTTAGCGGCAAAAACCTTTGAAACCGTACTCTTTCCGGCGCCGGTCTGTCCGGTAAGTCCAACGACCATAACTCCGCTTAAACTGTTCATATCCTTATCACCTCAAATCCTGCCGCCCTTATAAGGCGGTTATACACCGCAAGACCCACTCCTTCTGCCGAAGGCGCCCGCACATAAACTTTTTTTGCTCCTATATCATCGAGTTCACGCAGTCTCTGAAATATCCAATGAGCCTGCTGAACGCTGTCCCTACCGTATGTAAGAAATTTATACGGGAAATTTTTTTCATCACCGTCAAAAATAAGACAATAAGTACCCTCGGAAATATTTCCGCCTACGTAACTTATAAAATCATCAATAGAACTCTCTACCATTATTATATCCGCTTTCGGCGAATAATGCTTATATTTCATTCCCGGAGAAGAAGCCTTCTGTCCGGCTTCCAGCTCATGAAGTATCGCATGGTCAATTATAACTTCGCCGCAGACTTCAAGCAGCATCTCTCTTGTAATATACCCCGGACGCAGAATTCTTACTGAATTTTCATTTTCTATAGCGATAACAGTTGATTCAACTCCGAATTCAGACTGTCCTCCGTCTACGACAGCAGCGATTTTTCCGCTCATATCACGCATAACGTGTTCAGCGGAGGTAGGGCTGGGATAACCTGACGTATTTGCCGACGGAGCTGCTATCGGACATCCCGAAAGCTCAATTATCTTCTTCATTACAGGATGCGACGGCACTCTTATTCCAACAGTATCAAGTCCGCCGGACGTTACCATAGGAATTTTTTCGTTCTTCGGAAGAACCATTGTAAGCGGTCCGGGACAAAATCTGTCTGCAAGACGATATGCAAGCTCGGGAATATTTTTGGTATACTCTTTTGCGTAAGAAAAATCTGAAAGATGAACTATAAGCGGATTATCTGTCGGTCTGCCTTTTGCCTCAAATATACGTTTCACGGCGTCTTCGTTTGAAGCGTCCGCCCCGAGACCGTATACAGTCTCCGTCGGAATCCCGACTATTTCTCCGTTTTTTATAAATTCTGCCGCTTTTTCAAGCTGAGAATTGCTATCGTTTAACAAAATCGTTTCCATATTTTTACGCTTCCTGATTTGCAAGTTTTGCCGCCTGATCGGCAGTTGCGAGCGCATCGAATATCTCGTCAAGATTTCCGTTAAGAACGTCTTCAAGACGATAAAGAGTAAGTCCGATTCTATGGTCGGTAATACGTCCCTGAGGATAATTATACGTTCTTATTCTTTCCGAGCGATCGCCTGTTCCCACCTGCATTTTTCTTTCCGATGCAATTTTGGCATCATGTTCTTCCAGCATAGCCTCATAAATTCTTGAGCGCAGAATCTTCATTGCCTTATCTTTATTTTTATGCTGACTTCTTTCATCCTGACATTCAACAACAACATTTGTCGGAAGATATGTGATTCTTACGGCAGACTCTGTTTTATTTATATGCTGACCGCCTGCTCCGCTTGCACGGAAATAATCTATTTTCAGATCAGTCGGATTAATTTCAAGTTCAACATCGTCCGCTTCGACAAGAACCGCCACTGTTACAGTCGAGGTATGAATACGTCCCTGAGACTCCGTTTCAGGAACACGCTGAACACGGTGAACTCCGCTTTCATATTTAAGGCGTGAATACGCTCCGCTGCCTTCGATAGAGAAACTTATTTCCTTAAATCCGCCGAGTTCAGTCGGATTTGCATTAAGTATCTCCTGCTTCCAGCCTCTGGCTTCGGCATACATTGAATACATTCTGTAAAGCGAATTTGCAAATAAAGAAGCTTCTTCTCCGCCTGCGCCGCCTCTTATTTCAATAATGACATTTTTTTCATCATTTGGATCTTTCGGCAGAAGAAGAACCTTTAATTCCTGAGTGGTACGCTCTATATTTTCTTTGGCTTCATCAAATTCCGACTGAACCATTTCACGGAAATCTTTTTCAAGACCGCCGCCGTCAAGAAGCTCCTTTGCTTCTTCAAAAGCTTCACAAGCCTTTTTATATTCACGGTATTTTTCAATAACCGGCGTCATATTCTTATATTCTTTCATAAGCTGCGAATAAAGCTTATTGTCGCTTATAACATCAGGATTCGTAAGCTTACGGCTTATTTCTTCATATTTTTCTTCCATTACTGCAAGTTTTTCAAACATTTTAATTCTCCTTTCAAATTAACATAAGTAAAAACTCCGCAGTAAGCTAACCTTCTTCAGCCCGTTTTATTTTACGGATACTTTTTTCAATTTTGCTTCTTGGAACCATAAACTCTCTGGAACATTTCACGCATCTTAATTTAAAATCCATACCTGCACGTATCACATACATCTCATTTGAACCGCATGGGTGATTTTTTTTCATAACAAGAATATCATCCGGTCTGACATCCAAAGCCGTTTCCTCCTTTGCAAAAACTCAAAAAATCGTATATTTCTAATTATACCCCAAAACGGATTTTAAATCAATATTTATAGAGTATATTTTTTTGATTTTGTGTAAAAATAATAAAAACCGCCACTTAAACATATTGAACTATACTAAAAAAATGAAAGGATGATAAAATGATATCAAGAGTTTCAGCCGAGTTTGAAGCTCCGGAGCTTGCCGAGGCAGCTCTTGGACGAATAAAAGAAAGCGTCGGAGATATTTATAAAACGGGAATAGTCTACAACAAAAAGTCAACCGAGGCAGCAAAACTCCGTCATGGAATAACTTACACAGTTCTTCCTACTGCTGTTACAACGTATAATTATATCACGGCAGTAATGGAATCTCCAGCTTCGGAAGATGTTATTCCAGAGCCGCAGCGCCGCAGAACGGCTATGGCTTACGTTATCTGCGAGCATACAAGCAATAATAATGTAAGCGCAATTCTTAACGCTCTCGGAGGTCTTAATGTCCGTTCAGATTCGTAAATATTAAGGAAACACTGATTAAATCCAGTGCGCATATTTTAATCTGTCGGTCAGCCCCTCTGTCAGCTTCGCTGGCACCTCCCCTGCAAGGGAAGACCACGTCAGATTGTACAGAAATGACGCAGGAATACTGCCGTATTTCAAGGTGATTCCCCACAGTGTGGGGAGATGACCCGAAGTGACAGAGGGGACGGTTCCCGGTTAGGGATTTCTGTTCAAGACGCCGGAAAATATACAAGCAAGATGCGTACTGAGCCGTCAGGTGCGATTTAATCATTGATTCCTTAAAGCAACGTTCTACTTCTATCTCTTCCTGCATAGAATTAACTATCCATGAACAGAATAACGGAGGTAAAAATATGAACTATAAACCCGAAGGCTCATTATTCAAAACAGATTTAAATTTGAAATCTATCTCATCTATCGAAGGACTTAAAGAAGCAATGAACAAGGAACTTATTCTCGAAGCAAGAGTGTCCGTATGTGATAATTCGCACAATCTTATAGTCGATCTTCCCTGCGGAAAGGGAATAATTCCACGGGAAGAGGGCGCAATAGGTATCGCTGAAGGAAAAACCCGTGATATAGCTCTTATATCACGGGTAAATAAACCGGTCTGCTTTATAGTCAAGGAGATAAAAGAAAATTCCGGAGATATCATCGCCGTTCTTTCGAGAAAAACGGTTCAGGAAAAATGTATGGGCGAATACATCAGCAAGCTCACACCCGGAGACATTATTGATGCAAGAGTTACACATCTTGAACAATTCGGCTGCTTTGTAGATATAGGGTGCGGAATTCCGTCTCTTATCCCTATTGACGCTATTTCCGTTTCGAGAATTTCTCATCCCTCAGACCGTTTCTTTACAGGTCAGTACATAAAAGCTGTTGTAAAATCAAACGACGGTTCCCGTATCTGCCTTACTCACAAAGAGCTTCTCGGAACATGGGAAGAAAACGCTTCGCTTTTCTCATCGGGAGAAACAGTATCCGGAATAGTCCGTTCTATCGAAGATTACGGTATATTTGTCGAGCTTGCGCCTAATCTTGCAGGTCTTGCCGAGCCGAAAGAAAATATCCATGCAGGGCAAAGCATCAGCGTTTACATCAAAGCCCTTATTCCGGAAAAAATGAAAATCAAACTTATTATCGTAGATACCTGCGAGGATATCTCCCCCATTAAGGATATGAAATATTTTCTAAGCGAAAGCCATATTGATACCTGGAATTACGCTTCCGAAGCATCGGGGAAAACAATAACGTCTGTTTTTTAAAAACAAGAGCTGTTGTACAATATAACGTACACAGCTCACTTTTTTATCAGAATGCGATCTGTTCTGCAATATGATGAAGCTTTTCATCATAATCTTTCTTCATAGAGAGGGCTTCCTGAATATCATAGTCAACGATCTGGCTGTTTTTAATACCAACAACACGATTACCGATACCCTGTTCGAGAAGCTCAACAGCGTAATAACCCATTCTTGTAGCTTCAACTCTGTCCCTTAATGTAGGAGATCCGCCTCTCTGAACGTGTCCGAGAATAGTTGCTCTTGTTTCAACATGAGTTTTTTCCTGAAGAACCTTGGCAATTTCGTCAGCATGACCGATACCCTCGGCAACGACAACAACAAAGTTCTGCTTGCCCTTTGCTTTCTTTTCAAGCATTGTTTTTGCAATAGCGTCAAGATCATAAGGAATTTCTTTTGTGATAATATCTGTCGCACCGCAGGCAATACCTGTATTAACGGCGATATGACCTGCGTTTCTTCCCATAACCTCAACAACAGAACATCTGTCGTGTGACTGGGAAGTATCACGAAGCTTATCAACAAGCTCCATAGCTGTATTCATTGCTGTATCAAAACCGATCGTATAATCAGTACAAGCAATATCGTTATCAATAGTTCCGGGAAGACCGATACAAAGAACGCCCTTTGCGGAGAGATCGGCAGCTCCTCTGAAAGAACCGTCTCCTCCGATTACAACGAGACCTTCGATGCCAAGCTCTTCACACTTAGCTCTTGCCTTTTCAACGCCCTCTTCCGTTCTGAATTCAGGACATCTTGCTGTGCAGAGAATAGTTCCGCCTCTATGGATAATATCAGAAACGCTTCTTTCATCCATCGGGAATATATCTCCTGTAATAAGTCCGACATAGCCTCTGCGAATGCCGTAAACCTCCATGCCCTTGCTGATAGCTGTTCTTACAACTGCTCTTACAGCGGCATTCATTCCCGGTGCGTCGCCTCCGCTTGTTAAAACACCGATTTTCTTAATCATACATATTCTCCATTCTGCTTTTGGCATATATTAGAACCTGAAGTTCTCATTTACGGCTAAATACATACCGTAAGATAATTCCATACATTTATATTTTACTACTTTATGCAGATATTGTCAAGGGGTTTAAAAGATTTTTCCACGGCAACAGCATTTACTTTTTACGAGAAAGAAGAATACGTAAAAGGACATCGGGATTAAGAGCAGCTTTGAACCTCATTTTACTTTTACTCAGGCGACCGTATTTTGCTTGATTTAGAAGCGAGAGAGACAATTTTCG
>JAFTQW010000015.1 GCA_017462565.1 Ruminococcus sp. | reverse complement strand
TATTGCATACTATCCGAGCATTGTGATACTCCGTCCGGATGAAGTACCCATGCTGTCATGGCTGTCGCCGCTGATTGGTGTACTGTTCTTCTGGCTAAGTTACAAATTCTGGATGTATGGCGCAATGAAATACAGCGGAACGGGATCGTAAACAATTCAAAATCTGTATTCCCATAATTTTTGGACGAATAATGCAGAAAACCGGACGAATAATGTTTGGCATTGATTTTTTCGGCTTTGTTTGTTATAATGTGGATATTATATAAATTCCGCTCAATATAAGTATTTGAAAGGCGTTCCATATCCGGAATAGGAACAAGTCCCTTCACTTGTTCCCACTGGGAAAGGTCTTTTGGGGACTCGCCTCCAAGAAAATCCTTAGATTTTTTAAGGCGATCTCAACACTATGAACTATGGCTTTATGATCGACACCTTCCTCATCGGCAATCTCCCGATAGGTTTTTCCCTCAAAATAATAAGCAATGAGCCGCTTCCTTTGTTTCTCGTTCAGAGAGTTTATTGCTCCCAAAAGCTCTCGGCTTTGCTCCTGTGCAAAAATCTGAGACACGCAATCCTCTACGGCTATTTCAGGGTGATGTTCTTCTAAATCCTCCTCCAGCGAATAAATATGACCTCTGACCTTATCAGCTTATCCCCGTATTCTGCTGATACTCCGGTATCATAAAGGGAAAGCTCCTTGCACTTGTCAACAAATGCGGAGAAATCCTCCGGCATTTCAGCGTTTACAAAGTGATAATACTTAAAGGATTCAGGACTGTCCGAATAAACAAATGTCTTGAACACGGAAACAATCTCATATTCATATCTGTCCGTTACGGTGCTGAAGAAAAAAGTCTTATGCTCCTGCCAAAAGTCCTGACTTTTGAATTTTTCAAGATCGGCAAACATACTGCCATTTTTCATATGGTGTCCGTAGATAACCACATTGTCGCTCGGTAACTGCACATCACAATTCTCCTGCACATAAGGACAGCCATAGTCGCTGTATTCCTTGTCAAAGCCGTGCTTCAGGTAGAAGTCAGGATTATCCGGCGTGTGCATTACCGGATAATTGATATTAGTATCTTCTATGCGAATCCAGCCCGCTAAATCGCTGTTCTGCTGATACAATTCGGCAAGCTCCGGCAGCACCGTTTTTTCTTCTGTATATAAAATCGGCTCTGTGGGTTCTTCCTCTGTTTCTGCGGCAGAATCCACTATATCGGCAAGGCTGTCGTAAAGCTCCGCCTGCTGTTCTTCCTGTCTGTAATGGTCATAAATAAAATAGGCGCTTGTGCCAAACAAAGCAACAAACGCCACAATCAGAATGATACAAATTGTTTTTTTCATAGACTTTCCTTTCTTTATAAGGCAAAGGCGAGAGTTACGCACTCTCGCCCGGTTTGGTTGTCATTAACTTATAGAGCTTTGTATTCTTGGGAAACTTATTCGCAAACGGCACAAGGGAGCTGCCCACCTTAATCAATCCGTGTCCGGCTTCCACATTGGTGATATAGCTCATCTGTAAATCAGAGATGTTGAGCAGCTCGGCAAGTTTCAAGCGGTCGGTGGAAGCCTGATTGAGCATAATGATAAATTCAGAGTTTGCGAGCATTGTCCTTGCGGTATGGCTCTGCAAGAGATCGTCAACATTCTGCGTGATACCTGTTGCATAAGCTCCGTACTTTCTGACTCGCTTCCACAAGGTAAACAGGAAGTTAGCGGAATACTCGTGCTGGAACAGCAAATAAATCTCGTCTATGAAGATAAAGGTATTTCTGCCTTTCGCCCTGTTCTGTGTAATGCGGTTTAAGATACTGTCAAGCACGACAAGCATACCGATAGGCATAAGCTGCTTGCCGAGGTCGAGAATGTCATAGCAGATCAGGCGGTTATTGGTATCCACATTGGTATGCTTTGCAAAGGTATTCAGGCTACCGTTGGTGAAAAGCTCAATGGCAAGGGCTATTTCCTTTGCTTCTGGCTCGTCCTGCTTCAAAAGTTCATTACGGAAGTCCTGCAAAGTAGGCACTTCGCCTTTATAGTCATTCTGCTGATAGGTGCGGTAAACCGAAGCGGTGCAGCGGTCAATAATAGATTTCTGCTTCGCTCCCAAGTTCGTGCCGCCGATAAGCTGCTCGCACAGCGACATAATAAACTCGGATTTCAGGATAACCGGGTTTGCACCGTCTCCGTATTCCTTCGTCATATCCATAGCATTGATATGGTTTGCAGAGGTGGCGGAGATGTGTATAACCTCGCCGCCCATTGCCTTTACGAGCTGTGAATACTCTCGCTCCGGATCAATAATGATTATATCGGCATTGCTTGATAATACCTGATTGATAATCTCGCCCTTTGCGGCAAAAGATTTACCACCGCCGGATACGCCCAAGATAAACTCGTTGCCGTTGAGTAACTGCTTACGGTCAGCGATAATCATATTTTTGCTGATTACATTCTGACCGTAATAAATGCCGTTCTCGTGGTAAATATCCTGTACCCGGAACGGAATGAACACAGCCAATGATTCCGTAGTCAGGGTGCGGAAGGTGTCAATCTTTCGTGTGCCGAAAGGCATAACCGTATTCAACCCGTCCATCTGCTGAAATTTCAGAACGCCGAACTGACAAAGGTGCTTTCTCGCTGTGGTAAGCAGAGCTTCGGTATCATTGTCAAGCTGTTCCTTTGTCTCCGCCGTATGCACCATTGTCAGGACAGCAAACATCATTCGCTGATCTCTCGTCGTCAAATCATCGAGAAACTCCTTCATTTCCTTTTTCTGCTGCTCCATATCATAGGGAACGGTTGCGGAAAAATTGTTGTTGGAATTTTGCCTGCGCTGCCAGTTCGTTATGTTCGTTTCTACGCCGAGCAATCGGCTTTCTGCTTCTCTGACTGCTTCATCTGTTGGAACGGGAACAACATCAATCGACATCATCAGGTTTCGGTTCAGGTCAGTCAGCTCCGCCACCATACTGTCCTTGATATAGGAGGCATACTCACGGAGAAAAAGAACTCTGCCGTAACGGTTTCCCATCTTGAAATAGTCCTTTTCAAATTCCATTGAATCCGGGCAGATATAGTCCTTAAAGCTGTGTCCCTTTTTGCGTGTTTCCTTAATGTCAAAGTGGAAGGCGGTTTCTTCTCCCACACGGTAGAAGTCGTGGAAGATACGAAGTCGATCGTCCGTTTCAAGCTCTACGCATTTGCTGCCGAGCCTGCCAAAATGGGCGATCAGGTCAGCTCCCACACGGGCAAAGTAAGTACGGGCGTCCTCCACATTCTTCTTATTGACCGAGATTGTCATATACTTATCCTGCACGATAGCATTTGCCCCGGTAGCCTTTTCGAGCAGCATTTTGTTGTATTCCTCACGGTACTCGTCCAGCTCATCGCCCGTCTTTGGAATCAGGATTGTTTTCTCAAAGTCCAGCCTGTTTAAGCGGCGGTTGTTGATTGTGATTTTTGTCGTTGCACCGGAATCAAGAGAGTTAAGCAGCTCCGAGTATTCAAGGAACATCGCTTCCTTATCTTCACGGCTTGCCACGGCGTAGTTTATATCCGAAAACTTAAAGGTCTTAGAAAATTTGTCCCTGCCAACCTGAAAAATGCCGTCATCATAAATGGCGGCAATGGGGATCACATTCTGAACGCCCTTCGGCACAACAAACTTTTCCTTATCCTGTTTGAATAAATTGGTAAGCGTTTTAATCATTTGATTTCAAAACCTCCTTCTGCTTCTTTTCCATACCCGGCTTCATCAGCTCAAAGTAGGTGTTGGTGGAATGAAAGACGAGCTTCTTCGGCATAAGAAACTCCGATTTTATCCACGCATAGATAAATTTCTCTGCGGTCATTCCGTTGTATTTGATAAAGCCGAGAACTGCAAAGGGTGCAGCTCCCAAAATACACATCCACGATACGGTTTCCGTGCCGACATAGGGTTTCAGCAGGAAATAAAGTCCTACCGCCACCGCACAGGCACAGACTGAAAAAATGAACTGTCTTAAAGACAGTCCGAAAAACATCGCTTCCGTGTAATTTCTGATTTCACGGTTAATTTTTACTTCCATTAAAGCTCCTTTCCTTGCGGCTGCGTTCCTTCGCCCTGCGGATTTCATCGGCACAGACACACTCGTCTGCAAGACAGGTTATTTTGCCTTTTCGCTTTCCTCCGGAGTAAAGGCAGTATTGACAGTCGCAATCTTTAAGGGTGTATCCCTCAAATCTGTTGTAGATATATTTCATTTCGTTCTCCTTAAAGTCCCATCATCTCACGGATAATCCGGTCGCTCATTTTCACAGCTCCGACAAGCACCAACATATTAAAGAGCAGTTCCCCGATATATGCCCACACCTGTGTTACCGCCGCAGCGTCAGGATTGACAACAGGCGGCGAAGCGGCAAAGAGCGAAAAGATGATACACGCTAAAACAATGACAGCACCCTCCAAGCAGACAGCGCAGTAGCTCTTGATAAAGCTCTTGCCTACATTCTGACTCGGCTCTCCCGCACAGCCCCCTGATTTCAGAGTTGTACTTTGACAGAATCTCAATATCTTTGCGGTTAATGAACTGTGGTCTGTGGATGGCTTTCCAATGCTCTTTTTGTGTAACTTTGTCTTTCTTGATACGGATTGCACCATACTCTAACAGTTTCGCTTCCCACTTTTCATGCGGCATATACAGTTTCATTGCGCCGCTGTACCCTTTCACTTTCCTGCCCTGGCGTTTTGTGACTTCCTGGCTTTTTGAGATAGAAATATCATATCCAAGAAATCTCGCCCGGTCAGTTGCGTGGGTGATTTTGGTTTTCTCCACTGACAGTGTAAGGTTCAGTTTTTCTTTAAGGAACACGGCTAAATCTGCTTTTAAGGCTTCTGCAAGTCTAAATGACTCCGTGGGGACCCCAACAACCTCCGCCCCCAGTCCGTTATTTCTTCTTTTTGTTTCGTACCTGCAAAAAAATAAAGCCGCCGATGATAAAAGCGACTAATACGATAGCGATAATGGTTTTAAGCTCCATTACTGATTCTCTCCCTTCTTCTTTTTCTTAAAGCCTACAATACCGCAGGCGGTAATGCCGATCAGGGAAAGTCCCGCAAGTGCAATCCAAAGTCCGGGATTGCTGTCGTCCCCGGTTTTCGGCGTATCACGCAGAACATTGTGCATTTCTACAATCGTGGTAGAACCTGTCTGTACGGATATGGCTTCCGAACTGCTCACGCAATGCGTCTACGGTACTTTTGGCAAGGTTTGTTCTTCCGTCCACAAGGGTTAGGAGTATCCCGTCAATATTTAACTGCGGATTTGAGTGCCGCTTCACACTGGATATAGTTGTTAGAAGCTGCGTCATTCCTTTCGCCGGAAGATACTGAGCCTGCACGGGTACAATCACGCTGTCCGCCGCTGTGAGTGCGTTAAGGGTAATCATACCGAGCGAAGGCATACAATCTATGAGAACATAATCATAGCCGTTTTTGATTTCACTCAGGTAATTCTTCATTACCATCTCTCTGCACATAGCGGTGACAAGGCTCATTTCCATTGACGATAAATCAAGATTGGACGGAACTAAATCCACGCCTTCCTCGTGCCTAAGAATACCGTCATACGGATTTTCATTCTTATCCATTATAACGGACAACAGCTTATCCGAAATTGTGATGGGAAGCTCGTCTGTTTCCTGCCAGCCGAGACAGGTCGTTAAATCTCCCTGTGGATCAGCGTCCACAAGGAGTACCTTTTTACCCTGCATAGCAAGACCGATACCGAGATTGACCGCCGTTGTGGTTTTGCCCACGCCGCCTTTCTGATTGCATATCGCTATGGTTTTACAGTTTGACATCTTTCGCTTTTCCTCCTTTCGCTATATTCATAACCGATCTTATATAAATCGGCTTCGCTGTATTCATAACCGATCTTATATAAAGTCGGCTATGTATCAGCCGCAGTATTTGTTCTCAACTACCCCTGCGGAGGGCAGACCGTTTACACCGCCTGCCCTTGTGGGAAGCACTAAGGTTACGGTGTGCTGCACCGTATCATAGGGATTTCACCTCTGCCGGGTTCTCCGCCAGCCCCATAGGGAAGTATCATTATCATTCTGACTGTCATTGCCAATCTCGGTAGCAATCCGAGTTTCAGGACGGGAGTTCTCGCTTGCTCTCATAAAAGAGAGGTTATGGCGTACCCTCCTTCGGGCTAATCATCAGAAATAAAGTCCTTAGTGCCTGTGTATTCAGTTGTCAAAATGCAGCGAAGGGAGGCACTCCGTTTAGGAGTGGTTTTTAACCCCCTTCACTTGTTCCCACTGAGAGACACCCTTTGGGGACTCTGTTTTGAAATTTTTTCAAAAAAATTTTTAGAACGCAAAAAAAGCCGCCTGCTTCTCAAATAAGAGAAACAAGCGGCTTAACCTATCTTATTCAAATGTAATGCACAGCAAGGCGTTTCTTTCGAGCCTTCGTAAGTTTTATAAGTATATCGTCTACTGCGTCGGTATATCTGCCTTGTGCTATAAGGCTGTTTTTGAGTTCAATCAAAGCACCTATGACCTGAGTGCGTTCCTGCTCGGTTAAATATATATGAAAATCCTTTTGCTTCAACTATTGCACCTCCTGACATCTTCATTATACGAAAAAACAGAAATCAGGAAAGGATACGATTTTCAGACAAAAAAATAGAGCCTCAACCGTAAGATTGAAGCTCTGTTTTTGTTGTCGTAAATAGTTTGGATTTTCCTGTCGTAAACGACTGCGGACACCCATTTTATAAGGATTTTTTGCCGTTTTTACAATGTAGCCACTACAATGAAGCCACTGGATTAACGATTTTCGATTCACGGTGTTTACGACAGCCATTTGTCGTAAAAATCCGCCTTTGTCCTCGAAGTCATTTGTCGTAAATTTGTCGTAAACCCCTTTTTTCGGGTTAAATTTGGATTAACGAAACCCGGCAAAACCTATCAAAACCCCGTTATTTTCTTAGTTTTCGTTCGGGAGAGGCTTCATCGTCGGGAACAGCAGAACATCCCTGATCGAAGCGCTGTCTGTAAGGAGCATAACGAGTCTGTCAAGACCGAAGCCAAGACCTCCCGTTGGAGGCAGACCGTATTCAAGAGCCGTTACAAAATCTTCATCAACCTCTGCATTTGCTCCCTGAGCACGTTTAGCCTCAACCTGTTTTACAAAACGTTCCTTCTGGTCGATAGGATCGTTAAGCTCTGAGAAAGCGTTGCCCATTTCACGGCAGTAGATGAAATACTCAAACCGCTCTGTAAATGCCGGATCTGAAGGCTTCCTCTTTGCAAGCGGAGAATTTTCAACCGGATAATCGTAAATAATAGTAGGCTGAATAAGTTTATCTTCAACAAAAGCGTCGAAAAATGCAATAAGAACATGACCCTTTGTTGCGGCTTCACCCTCGTCAACCTCAATGCCCTTTTCTTTAGCGCAGTCACGGGCAGCAGCATCGTCTTCCCATTCGTTATAGTCAACTCCGGCATACTTCTTAACAGCTTCAACCATGGTAAGACGTTCCCAAGGCTTACCAAGGTCGATCTCAACTCCCTGATAAGTGATCTTAGAAGTTCCGCAAACATTTTCAGCGATAGTTCTGTACATATTCTCAATAAGATCCATCATTCCGATATAATCGGTGTATGCCTGATACATTTCAACAGAAGTAAATTCCGGATTGTGAGAAGTATCCATACCCTCGTTTCTAAAAATACGTCCGACCTCATAAACTTTCTCAAATCCACCGACAATAAGACGCTTTAAATAAAGCTCTGTTTCGATTCTGAGGTACATATCCATATCAAGTGTATTATGATGAGTAATAAACGGTCTGGCGGCAGCGCCGATTTCAAGAGTGTGAAGAACAGGCGTATCGACTTCAATATAGCCAAGATTATCAAGATAATTTCTTACCTCGCTTATAATACGGCTTCTCTTCACGAATGTATCCTTAACATCCGGATTCACGATAAGGTCAACATAACGCTGACGATATCTCATATCCTGATCCTTGAGTCCATGCCATTTTTCAGGAAGAGGAAGAAGAGATTTTGAAAGCAACACGATGTTGCGGGCATGAACAGATATCTCACCCTTTTTAGTTCTGAAAACAAAGCCCTCAACACCAATGATATCACCGATATCCCATTTTTTCTTGAACTCCTTGAAGAGGTCTGCTCCGACATCGTTGGAACGGATATAAACCTGAATGCGGTCTGAGCCGTCACGAAGATCGATAAAGTTAGCCTTCCCCATATCTCTCCAGCTCATAATACGTCCTGCAATTCTGACAGTTGATGCGTGAAGAGCCTCTATTTCAGCGGTTTTCTTCTCCTCGTCATCTCCGCAGGCAGCAATTATCTCTGCTTCTTTTGCTTCATATTCAGCCTTATAGTCAGCTGCATGACCTGTTACATCAAACTTTGTTATCTGATACGGATCTTTCCCAAGCTCTCTTAAATCAGCAAGCTTATTAAGACGGTCTTTTTTGAGAATATTTATATCCTGTTCAGTCTCAGCAGCCTGACCGGAATTATTTTTAAGATTTTCGCTCATTATATTAAACATCCTTTCAAGGGGAATTTATTTTGAAATCTCCATTATTTCAAACCGAAGTTCGCCTGCCGGAGCGTCTACAAGGAAAATATCTCCGACTTTTTTCTTCATAGCAGCTTTACCAATCGGAGACTCATCAGAGATAAGTCCTTCTCTTACATTTGCGTGATTTGTTCCGACAATAGTAAAGGTTTCGATTTTTCCGGTATCAACACGCTTAATAGTTATTTTTGAGCTCATGCCGACTTCGTCAACCGAGATGTTTGAATCTTCAATGATTTCAGCGTTGTCAATAGTATACTGAAGCTCTGCGATCTGAGCTTCGAGGATAGCCTGTTCATTTTTTGCTTCATCGTATTCGGCGTTTTCTGAAAGGTCTCCGTAGGAACGGGCAACTTTCAGTCTTTCAGCAACTTCCTTACGTTTATTGATTTTAAGGTCATCGAGTTCTGCAACGAGCTTTTCGTAGCTTTCTCTGGACATCTTTTTTAAAGCCATTTAAATGCACTCCTTATAAAAATAAATTTTAAAGCATTACATATTATTATAATATATTTTCGCTAACTTGTCAATAGACAGAAAGCTTTTTTCCACGGTGACAGCATTTACTTTTTTATATTTATCAAGCGGACTTTGTTTCTTTAATTTCCTGCTGAACGGTATATTTCCGTCTGGGGATTCTTCCTAAATTATTACAAATACCCCTTTATGGGGTATTTGTAATAATTTAATTGTGGGTTTCCAAAGGGTGAATTCACCATTTGGCAGGGGTTTAAGGGGACAGAGTCCCCTTAATAACTAACAGAAAAGTAAATGCTGTCGCTCCGATAAAAATATACAAGCATAGATTCCAATATCTTAAAGGGTCTCGTTTCTGTACTATTTCATCTTTTTTCAGCATAATTATTTAAGGCAATCTCTAAAAACCTGTTTAGTTAGACAAAAATCAGATAGGTGCGGCAGTTGCAAGGAAAGCACTCGAAGGCGGACTGTCGCCTTCCGAGAGGGTTTGTCGCTGCCAATGCCATGCATAGCTGATTTTTGTGAAAATATGTTTTTAGAGATTGCCTTAAAAAGGAGCTGATATCATGAACGATAATGACGAAATCACTACACCAACCGAACCGGAAGAAGATTCTCCGGAGGCTCTTCTTGAAGAATATGATAATAAACGTCTTGGCAGAGCTGATGACGCTGCGGCAATGCAGTCTGTAATGTGTATTATTATTTCAGCTCTCCTCTTCGGAGCAAACATGATTTATCCTGACGTTGCAGGAAGTCTTTTGCATCGGATAACTACCCTTGCATCGCAGCCGAAAGAGCTTTTTCCGAATCCGATCGACTTTATTGCCTCGTTAATTGATAAACTTTAAGATTAATCATATACAGCTCCGGATACATTTTACTTTTTTGCTCTTCAACGCTCTTATATTCCTGAGCAAGGAAAACGGAACGATTTTATCGTTTTATACCGCCTGCATTCTTCACGAACTGGGACATATTTTCGCCGCATTTATTTCCAAAAGAAAAATAACCTCGATTGATTTTATGGGTTCAGGTATTTGCATGATACTCAAAAAAAATGCCGCATCACCTGTTAAACAAGAGCTTTTTGTGCTTCTGTCAGGTCCGGCATTTAATCTTTTTATATTTGCTTTTTGTAAATCGGCAAATTTATTTCCTGTATTCCGGACAATAAACCTTGCGCTTTCCGTTTATAATCTGCTTCCCTATAAACAGCTTGACGGAGGTTCGGCTATATCGCTGTTCACTCTCGGCGCTTCCGGTGAACGAACTGCGGAAAAAATTTTGACTGCGGTAAAGCTTGGGTTTTCAGCAATACTCTTCACGCTTTTTATTTTCAAGGAAAGAGCGTTATTCCCACTGTTTCTCATTTCGGTTATTCTTTTTATTTCCGATCATACAAAATTTTAAGGGACTGAAAACAGTCCCTTGTTTTTATTTTATCTTTTCTTCAACTCTGTTCATGCATTCCTGCATATCTATTTTACCTGAATTTTCGTAGTCGGCGTATGTAATAAGACCGTCGGGATAAGTTCCGCAATATTCACCGTCTGTACAGCAAGTACCCAAAACCTCACCCTCATTAACATAAACCGCAGCAGCATCAAACTTAACTATATCACTAAAATATAACTGAACATAATGTGCAAGCAGTTTTTCTGCATTGTCTGAGTTTAACACAGTTGCATCACTATCAGGTTCTTCTGCATTTTCCCAATCCCAATCGCTTAATTCTATCCAACCGCTGATTGAATAAATATCTGCTCCATTCAAATCTTCAAGATCAATTAAAGATGCGCTAAATGATTTTTGAAGTGTGCTTGAAGCGGAATTCATGGATGCAATTTTTTTCTCAATATATGATTCGCTTTTGCCCTCGCTCTCGCTTTCATTCTTATCACCGCAGCCGACAAAGCAAGCTCCCATACAGAGCATAGCAAGAGCCAATGATAAAATTTTCTTTTTCATGTTATTGTTCCTCCTTAAAAGTTATATTATCATTTCACTGTACAAGCTCTTATTATCTTAAAAAGAGATAAACAGTAAATCCGGCATAAACAGCTACCATTGAAGCTCCGTTCCAGCGAACGAGTTTTCTTTTTGGAAGGCAGAATATAAGCACCAGCAGACTTGATGCAATAAGCACAGCAGTATCGATCATATTTGCCGAAGTAAATCCGATAGGTGAAATGGCTGCGGCAATTCCGAGAACAAAAAGAATGTTGAATATATTAGAGCCGATAACATTTCCAAGAGCCATATCCATTTCATTTTTTCTTGCGGCAACAATAGATGTTACAAGCTCCGGCAGACTTGTTCCGAGAGCAACAATGGTCATTCCGATAAGATTATCAGTCATTCCGAAATTACGCGCTATATCGGATGCACTTTCAACAACCATTTTGCCGCCAAAAGCGATCGCAGCTATTCCTCCGATAATATAAAGCAGACACTGCCAGCCGGGCAGATTTTTTATCTCTTCATCATCGGAAGAAAAACCGGAGGAGTTCCTTGCTTTAAGAGCGCTTCTAATCATCATATAAAGAAAAAAAGCAAACAAAAGCAACAGAAGAATACCATCTATTCGGGTGATTTCACCGGAAACTGCTCCCATAACAAGAAGAACTCCGGCAGCAAGAATGGAAAATGGAAAATCTTTTTTCAGCGTATCCTTTCCGATAGGAAGCGGACACAATATCGCACAGAAGCCTGCGACGATCATAAGATTAAAAATATTCGAGCCGACTGCATTGCTTATGGACAAATCATTTTTTCCTGCAAGCGAAGCGCTAACGCTTACGGATGTTTCCGGAAGGCTTGTCCCCATAGCAACAATGGTCATACCGATAATAAGAGGCGGTATCCTGAGCTTTTTAGCAACCGCCGAGCTTCCATCAACGAAGAAGTCGGCTCCTTTGATGAGCAGTACAAAGCCGACTACAAGTAAAAGATACATCATATTTTTCTCCTAAAAATGCCAGAGTAATTTCAAGCGGCTCAGGTATCGATCCGAACCATTTCAACAATAGATCTGTTTCTGTAAACAAGATCGTTACGAACAGTAAATCCGAGTTTTTCCCAGAAATCGTTGCCCCCCTGATTCCGTTCAAATACAACGAGTGCGACCTTGTTTATGCCGCATTCTTTTAAGGCTTTCATAACGGTTTCGACCAGTGTTCTTGCTATCCCCTGATTTCTGAAATCGGGATGAACTGCGGTATGATAAATATACCCTCTCCTGCCGTCGTTTCCTGCCATAATAACTCCAACAAGCTTATCATTTATTTCAGCGGCAAAGCAGGTTTCAGGATTTCTATTTAAGAATCTCTCTACGCCGTTTCTGGAATCGTCAATGTCGTTTAATCCCATCCCCTTGCAGGAAAGCCATAATGCATAAACGGTTTCATAGTCGGATAATTTCATTTTTCTGATGATCAAACAGACTCACCCCTCAAACTTGTTTTGCATTGAATTACTATTTATTATATCACAAGCTCTTAATTTTTGCAATACATTTTGACAAGATGTACTAATTTTTTCGGAAAAATTTAAAATACGGACTCGATTTGTAGAAAAGCAAGCGTAAAAATAAAAAATGCGAAATAATCTTGAAATAATTTGGAAGATGTGCTATAATTCGTAAGGGCTTTTCTGAGCAGTGCTTCAGAAAAATTTATTTCAGCGGTTTACACCTGACGCTATATAAGCAATATTGTCAATTTAAGCGGGGACTCCTAACAGGAGCCGCGGTCTCACCTGTCGGTTCGGTCGGTGCTTCTCACTTTGCGAGAGGTCTCCACTGGAGACCCGCACCCCTCTGTCACTTCGTGACATCTCCCTACACTGTAGGGAGTCACAGTCCCCGTACCCCTGCCAAAGGGGGAGTAAGAAGCAGAATGCCTTAAGTTGACGATATTTGTTACATATCAGGTATATTTACCGCAGTTTTATGGAGGTTGGTTTATGACAGCAGCACAAATCTTTGCCGTTATAATTTTCATAGCTATGTTTGTTATGATAGTTCTTGATAAAATTGAACGGCATTACGTTACTCTCGGAAGCGGAATTCTGACGCTTATCATCGTTTTCGGCATCTGTATGCGAAGCGGAAAGGCAATATGGGATACGATCGCAATCAAAGGCTTTGTTACTAAGGATTTCTGGTATCAGGTTACGGAAAGCGAAAGTAAGGGAATTAACTGGGCGACTATTATTTTTATTGCCGGAATGATGGTCATGGTTGAAGGAATGGCTAAAGCGGGATTTTTCAGGTGGCTTTGCATGAAGATAGCTTTTCTTGTTAAATGCAAAACTATACCGATTTTCATTACTTTTATGATAATGTCGTCTGTTCTTTCAATGTTTATCGACAGTATCACTGTTATCATGTTCCTTGCAGCGGTTACTATTGAGCTTGCACAACTACTTAAATTCAATCCTGTTCCGATGATACTTTCCGAGATATTCTGCGCAAATCTCGGAGGAAGCGCAACAATGTGCGGAGATCCGCCTAATATTATCGTGGGAACTTCGCTTGGATATTCGTTCTTTGATTTTCTTACGAATACAGGTGTTGCCGCAGGTATCTGCCTTGTTTTCACTATCGTTTTCTTCTATTTTGCTTTCAGAAAAGAGATAGTTACAGAAGGTTCTTCAAACGTTGATCTAAGCAAATTTCCTAAGCCTTCAGAAGCTATAACCAATAAAAGGGATTTCATTATCAGCAGCGTTATTTTTGGCATCGCAGTCGTTTTGCTTATAACTCATGCGATGACTCATCTTACCGTTGCAAGTATCGGACTTTTCATTGCTGCAATTACGCTCATAACCTCGGGAAAAAACGCTTTGGAGCTTATTAAAAAGGTAGATTATAAAACTCTCGTTTTCTTCATAGGATTATTTATAGTTGTCGGCGGACTTGAAGAAACCGGAATTCTTGAGCTTATCGCTGAATTTATCGAAAAGATCAGCGGCGGAAACGTTATGCTTATGGTTGCGATCATTCTTTGGGTTTCTGCAATTGCAAGCGCATTTGTTGATAATATTCCGTTTGCAGCAACAATGGTTCCCGTTATTCAGAGCCTTGCCGCAACAGCCGGCGTTAACCTGAATACGCTTGCATGGGCGCTTTCTATCGGAACCGATATCGGCGGAAGCGCAACTCCGATCGGAGCATCTGCAAACGTAGTCGGAACATCAGTAGCTGCGAAGAACGGCTATCCGATAGGCTGGGGAAAATACTGTAAGAAGCTTGCTCCGGCAACAGTAATAGTTCTTGCGATTTCAACAGTATATATTTTCGCAAGATACTTATAATTAATAAGGATGAGGAGGATTTTATCATGGGACAGATCATTATTTCAGTCGGACGTGAATTCGGAAGCGGAGGACGTGTTATTGCTGAGACTTTGGCAAAAAGATTCAATATTCCGATTTATGACAGACATCTTATTACGGAAATTGCTGAAAAAACCGGTCTTGCTCCGGAAGAGATTGAAAAGTATAACGAAAATCCGAAGCATCGTCTTTTCTCACGTTCAGTAAGAGGCTACAGCAATTCTATCGAGGACAATATTGCGGAAATGCAGTTTGATTTTATCGAGGAAAAGGCAAAAAGCGGAGAATCTTTTGTTGTTGTCGGACGCTGCTCTGAAACAAAGCTAAAAAAATACCCGTCGCTTGTTTCACTGTTCATTCTCGGCGACATGGACGAAAAAATAAAGCGTGTTATGAAAGTTTATGAGCTTTCTGAAGATAAAGCAAAAGCTTTTATCGATAAAAAAGACAGAAAAAGAAAGCGTTACCATAACTATCATTGTTCAGGTCACTGGGGCGATTCACGTCTTTATGACCTCAGCATAAACAGCAGCCGTCTTGGAATCGACGGTACTGTCGATATGCTTGAAAAATATATCAGAGCAAGAATGGGCGAACAAGGTTGACACTTCAAACAACTCTTCCAATAACAGTTTACCCGTGCTCTCTGCCGTAAATGCAAACAACTCCCTACAGTGTAGGGAGTTGTTTTTTTACTGACAAGTAATATTACATCCGTCATCCAGTTATTAATAATTACCGACATCATACCAAAATGCTGCTGCACTATCATTTCTTTTTGCCAAGTTTTTTCAATTCATATATAACGCCGTATAAAATTCCTGCAATAGGCCATACCAAACCAGCGTATTTCCATCCCCAGCCATCAAAACTGAATCCAAGAAGTAAGAAAACTGCTGTAACGACAAGCCAGTATACCGCAGAAATATTCACCTTGTTCTGCTTTTCATACTTTTTCTCCCGTGAATAATCCTCCTCTTCAAGCAACTTGCGGTAGCCATTAAACTCGGCAGTAGTTTTTACAATAAAATAAACTCCTATTGCACAAATAAAGAAGAGCATTCCTATGCCCCAAGCGTCGTAAAAATCGTTTTCTCCCTTAATTATTTGTATTGCCAACAGCGGAACAATAGCCAAAATACAAAGAATAGTTCCTACGATAATACTTTTCGTGTGAGAAGCTTCACGGCTCTCCATTTTCTTCCTCACCATTCCGGAAACGCCGTATTCAGTTTCGATAGCTTCTTTTTCAAGGAATTCATACGGCGACATCTCTCTGTTTATGACAATGCAAATTGCTGTTGCGATCGCAGCGATAACTATCATAACAACAAATCCGATCTCGCCTCCTTGATCTTCTGACAGAGGGATCCTGCCTGTTTCTCCTGCAACGGCAAGAATTATCATAAGAATAGGCGATAATATAAAAAGCAAAATTGCCAAAGCAGTTCTTCCGGCATTGCGTATATTAGTTTTAAGAAATGCAGTGGCTTCTTCCATAGTCACCTTTCTTAAATAAGGAGTATCATCGGAAATTTCATTACTGCAAAGCATTTCAAGGTCAAGCTCGTCTTTCAAAAGACTATCGGTAGTTACCCCGAATATTTCAGAAAGCATGATTATCTTATTAAGATCGGGAACGGACTGCGCTCCCTCCCATTTGGAAACCGACTGTCGGCTCACGTCCATTTTCTCGGCAAGCTCTTCCTGAGACATACCGTTTTTCTTCCTTAAATTGATTATTTTATCTGCAAGTATCATTGTGATTTTCTCCTTTTAAACTATTACTATGAACCACGAATCCGCCGGCAGATTCAATTCATCGTTTCTGTAAAAATCATACCATGAATGTCGGTTACATTCAAGCAATCATGCTTTACAATTTGTCAACGGCAGGTTGCATCTGCCGATTTTAAGGCAAAAATCATCAATCAGCTAAATAATCATCCCCTGCGATTCCTTCACAAGTTTTATATCTACAAGAGCGTCGATAAGAGTTCCGTTCTCGGTATATTCCTCGGAAAAAATCCTGCCGTCTTCTCTTATTTTTCCGATAAAGGCGGTACGGTCATAGGGTACAAGAAGCTTCATTCTCTTTGCAGTTTCCGGAAGTTTTGCTGCAATGCATTCAAGGAGTTTATCAAATCCGATGCGTTCTTTTGCACTTATAAGAACAGTAGAATCATCCTCAAAAACAGTATCAGCATCAATTGCCTCATCAAGTTTATTCATAACGTTTATTTTCGGAATATCACCGCATCCAAGCTCGCTCAGAAGCTTTTCCGTAACCTCCGCCTGCTGAACTCTTTCGGGTGAAGACAAATCCTGTACATTAAGAATAACGTCCGCTGCGGCAGCTTCTTCAAGAGTCGATTTAAAAGCTTCCACAAGATTATGCGGCAGTCTGCGTATAAGTCCTACCGTATCAATAAGCATTACCGTTCTTCCGTCGGGAAGCTCCACTGAGCGTGAGGTTATATCAAGAGTTGCAAACAGCTTGTTTTCGGCAAAAACTCCGGCATCGGTCAGAGCGTTAAGCAGAGTGGATTTGCCTACATTAGTATATCCGACTATCGCTGCGCAGAGTACGCCGTCCTTTTTACGTCTTGAACGAGAGAAACTGCGGTGTTTTTTCAGCTCTTCAAGTTCGCTTTCAAGATAAGAAATTCTCCTGCGGATATGACGCTTATCAGTTTCAAGCTTAGTTTCGCCCGGACCTCTCGTTCCGATACCTCCGCCGAGCCTTGAAAGAGCAGTTCCCATTCCTGTAAGTCTCGGCAAACGATATTTCTGCTGAGCAAGCTCGACCTGAAGCTTACCCTCTTTCGTTCTTGCCCTCTGAGCAAAAATATCGAGAATAAGCGTAGTTCGGTCGATAACACGAACATCAAGAATTTCCTCTATATTACGCACCTGAATTCCTGTAAGCTCATGGTCGAAAACGACAAGCTCCGCTTCAAGAGGTTCAAGCTGTTCTTTAAGCTCCTGAAGTCTGCCTGCGCCCATACAAGTTGCAGGATCGTAGGAGGTTTTCCTCTGTATCACCGTTCCCACTACCTCGGCATTGGCAGTTTCAGCAAGCTCGGCGAGTTCGTTTATAGAAGTTTCCGCATCGAATTCTCCGGTATCGACGCAGGCAAGAACTGTTTTTACCGGAAGCTCTTCGGTTTTATTTTCGTACATAAATACCTCCTGAAATCAAAAATATTGTCTGAAAATGAGTTTATGACTTCCTTTATTTTATCAGATTTTTTATTTCCTCCGGAGTGAAAACATACTCCTTTCCGCAGAAATGACAGCAGACCGATGTATCCTTTCCCTCAGCAGCGATTGAGTTCAACTCGTCTTTTCCTATACTGATAAGAACTCTTTCCGTCCTCTCACGGCTGCAATCACATCCGTACACAGGATTTGCTGAATCAAGCTCGTTCGGTTCGAGACCCTCAAGGAGCATTCCTGCGATCTCTTCCGGAGTTTTTCCCTTGTCAAGCATTGCCGATATCGGACGCATTCCGGCTACGTTCTTCTCGATTATGTCAATACATTTTTCGTCAGCAAATGGGAGAAGCTGAACGAGAAATCCTCCCGCAGACTTCACAGTCAGATCAGGATTCACCAGAACTCCAAGACTGCAAACGGTCGGTATCTGCTCGCTTGTCGCATAATAGCTTGCGATATCTTCTGCAATTTCTCCCGAAACGAGCGGTATAACTCCGACATACGGCTCTTTCATTCCAAGATCTTTAACGACTGAAAGCGTTCCGTCAATTCCGACAGCTCCGCCTACGTCAAGCTTTCCCTGAGCGTTGAGCGGAATCTCTACTACAGGATTTCCAACGCAGCTTTTAACGTTTCCCCAGTTATCCGCAACCGCAGTGAGCTGACCTGCCGGACCTCCGCCGTCAACTCGGAGAGTAATGCTGTCGCCGTCATTTTTGAGCATATATCCCATGAGCGAAGCCGCTATGGTAAGTCTTCCAAGACCTGCTGTTACGACTGCTGATGTTTTGTGAATTCTTTCGACCTCCGCCACGATATCCTTTGCGTCAATAACCTCTGCAAATGCCGAACCGTCGGCTGAGATTGCTCTGTATAATTTTCCCATTCTGAATCTACCTCTTTTATATAGTTTGTCCGTTTTTAATGCACCTTGCCGCATAAATTATGCGCTGTGAAGTTTCCGCAGGCGGCTCGAAAGTATCGTCGCCGTATTTAGCAAGAACCTCGAATCCGCTTTCTTCAAGGAGCTTTTCTATAGTTTCTTCGCTGTAAGCTTTTTCGGAAAAGCTCTCGCCGCTTCTCGAATAAAGACCGTTTTCCTCACGCTCGAAGAATTCGAGATTCATCCTGACTTCGTCCGTTTCCGCATTAAGAGTATTCTCCCAGATGCAGTAAACGCTGTCGGTTTCATATGTGAAAGTATTGTTTGCGAGAATTTTTCGATGCTTATAAAGCGTGTTGACATCGAAAATGAAAAGACCGTTCATCTCGCAGAAAAACGCCGCTCCCTCGAAAACTTTTCTTACATCATTAAGATTTGCAAGATGATTTATACTGTCGAGAGCGCAGATTATCACATCCACAGTCCCGAACATATCGAGCTTTCGCATATCCTGACAAAGATACTGGATATTAAGTCCGCTTTCAAACTTTTTTTCAATGGCCATTCCGAGCATTTCGTCGGAGTTATCAACTCCGATAACATCGTAACCAAGCCGAGCCATGACCTCGGAAATGCTTCCCGTTCCGCAGGCAAGATCAAGGAGGATATTTTCCTTAGTTGCCTTGAATCTTTTTATAATTTCATGGAAGTATTCCCCTCGCCCGACATAGTCGATATTGGCAGTCAATTCGTCGTAGTATCGAGCAAAAACACTGTAACCTGACATCAGATATCACCTCGTTATTCATAAAAAGCCGGAGCTTCTCCTGCCTCATAAGATTCAGAAAAAACCTTTTCTCCGTTTTCGTCAAAAGTATAATCAGTAACCGTAGATTTTCCGTCTTCATCAGAAGTCCCACGCACTCTGTAGCCTATTGCTTTCAAAGTTCCGTTATCCCATTGATAAGCGGTTGTACAAAAATCTTCCCCAACGCCTTGATAAACATTTATCGTTTTTTTCCTGCTTGCATATGCTCTTGAATCTAATTTGTTCAACTCATTCCATTCTTCAAGAAGTCCGGTATCAGGATCATATCGGTAGTATGTTCCCGTTGAATTATAACTGATATCATCAGGAATAAAAACATCAAGATAATCGTCAAAATCATAGTCCATTTTATATATTGCGTCTTCAATAGTGTAATATGAGTTTTCTGCTATAGGAGCATAGATTTCAGCGTAATTCCCCTCAATAGTCTGTATGACCTCACCGTCTCTAAGAACCTCTATCCCGTTTTCCTCGACAGAAAAATACACAAGCTCGTCACGCTCTAAAGTTTTCAATAACGCATTGTTTTCCCAATTTCTGAGTTCTCTTTTTACAAGAACTTTACTTCCGTCCGCAGAATACTCATAGTAATCCGATATCTCGTAATTACTGAAGTAAACGTCCTTGAACGAAATTTTTTCCAGAACTTCATTATTCCACTTATAATATGTGTATCTGCTGCCTGTTTGAGAATAATCGCTGAGAACAAGAATTGGCTCGCCATTGTAAACAGTCATTTGCCGACCTATCTTATTCAGCTCATCCCATGGCTCGAACTGCTTTGAATCGGGAATATAGCGATAAAAAGTGCCTGGAATGCCTCCATACTCCTTTGCCGGAATAAAAATATCCTTATATCCGTCAAAATCAAAATCATCAGCAACAATATCTCTTTTTTCCGTCTCATATCCAAGTGAAATGTACTGAGTCGATTCACCGTCAACAATAAGCTCGATTCCGTTTTCATCAATGGAATAAGTAAGGGCGTTGGTCGTTTTTACCTCCGGTTGAGTAACAGCTTCGGTAGGAGCTTCAGTTGCTAAAGCTGTAGTTTCTTCTGTTGCAGACGTTATTTTCAAAGTAGTTTCAGGAGCAATAATTATCTCTTTTTCGCTTGAAACAGCGTTTTTTTCCTTATCTGAACATCCGGACAAAACTCCGGCGCATAGGCATACGGCAGATATCAAATTGATTAGTTCTTTTCTTTTCATTTATTCATCTCCCTTATGCGTCACGGATAACCTCGTTCCCGTTTTCATCAATATAATACCACTTTTTTACGGATTCATTTGTATTTTCATCAATAACAGTCTCACTGCGTTCTACCAAAATAAGACTTTCATCACTCCACTTATAAATAAAAGTCTGACCGTTTCCGTCATCCTGCACAAGTATTTTTCCTATGCTCACATTGGATGAAACTCCGGTATACATAAATTTTCCGATTTTATTTAACTCATCCCAATTTTCAAAAAGTCCTGTATCAGGAACATACCGGTAATAAGTTCCATTAAAATTTTCATTAATAATAAACAAATCGTTGTAACCGTCAAAATCATAATCCTCAAAAAACAGATTCTTTTCACTAAGAGTATGACCGCATTCAATATTCTGAACGATTTCTCCGTCGAGCAAAACTTCAACGCTGTTCTCATTCACGCTGAAAGCATAGCTGTGTGGAAATTCAACTTCTTCTGTACCCAGCCACTCATTATTTTCGTCAAGCAGCGCACGTTCCCTTTTAATAAAAGTTTCTTTTCCAGCGTCATCAAATTCAAAATGGTCAATATAAATCTGATTGTAAACGGCATACTGAATTTCATGAGACAAAGGATGAAGCTTTCCGGTTTTCCATTTATAGACAGTAACTTCATGATCAACAGCACTGCCAGTTTCGGAAAGATTCAAAACCTGATTTTCGCTGTCAACGCTCATTAATAAACCAATTTTATTAAGTTCGTCCCATTCCTCAAAAGGATTAAAATCCCTTGTCGGGTTCATATAGAAATATTTTCCGGGAATGTTAGGCGCTCCGACTCTGGTTGGTACAAAAAGATCGTCATAGCCGTCAAAATTGAAATCAGCAATTGTGAGAAACTCCTCCGGATCTTTATCATATTTTTCCACAGACTCCAGAAATTCCGAGCAGTCAAGCTCTATTTTCTGACAAATTGAGCCTTCACAAAAAAATATTCCGTCAGTTTCTACCTTAAAATTATATCCGTCTGAAACAGATTCAGATTCTGTTGTTATTTCCTCCGCGGTTGTTGTTTCCGCAGTCGTTTCGGGAGCGGAAGTGGTCTCATTTACGTTTGAAACAGTACTTTCATCCCTGTCTGAACATCCGACAAGCAATCCGGTCAGGACAAGGGCGATGATATATTTTTTCATGATACTCTCCTTTTTTCGCTGATTACAGCAAAAGGCGGACAAAATCATCCGCCTTCTGAAAATTACTTATTTGCCATATCCTTGGATTTACAGCACTTCTTGTACTTCTTTCCGCTTCCGCACGGACATGGATCGTTATCTCCGATCTTCTTTGAACGTGCCTGATTTGAGAAGCTTCCGTCGCCTGCTCCAGCATTAGGAGCGTCCGGCTTTGCAACCTGCTCACGCTCCGGAATTGCGTCCTTGCGAACCTTAACTGTAAGGAGCATACGGATTGTATCTTCTCTGATAGATTCAACCATAGCGTCAAACATTTCAAATCCTTCGTAACGATATTCAATAACAGGATTCTTCTGTCCGTAGGAACGAAGTCCGATACCCTTTTTAAGCTCTTCCATATCGTCGATATGAGCCATCCACTTTGTATCAACAACTTTCAGGAGAATAACACGCTCCAGCTCACGCATGATATCAGTACCGTATTCTTCTTCCTTAGCCTGATAAATTTCTCCTGCCTTTTCATTAAGAGCGTTAACGATATCTTCCTTGGTAACGGAAGCAAGCTCCTCCTCGGTAAATTCAAGATCCTCTTCACCGATAAGCCAGCCCTGGAAGTGTTCCTTAAGACCAACGATATTCCAGTCGTCCTTAACATCGTCGTCGATAAGATAAGAATCAACAGTTGACGAAATAAGCTCTTCCATCATGTTGAGGATGCTCTCATGGAGATCTTCTCCGTCGAGAACCTGTGAACGCTGTTTGTATATGATCTCACGCTGAGTATTCATAACGTCATCGTAATTGAGGACGTTCTTTCTTATGCTGAAATTATTACCCTCAACCTTTTTCTGCGAGGACTCAATAATTTTAGTGAGGAGCTTGCTCTCGATAGGCATATCCTCTGCAACATTGAGAGTTCTCATCATATTTTCAAGACGCTCGCCTGCAAAAATTCTCATAAGATCGTCTTCAACTGAAAGGAAGAAACAGCTTTCACCCTCGTCGCCCTGACGTCCGGAACGTCCACGGAGCTGATTGTCGATACGTCTTGATTCATGACGCTCTGTACCGAGAATGTAAAGTCCGCCGGCTTCCTTGACCTTAACAGCCTTCTCCTTGACTTCAGCGTTGAATTTATCATAAAGCTCACGGTAGAGCTTTCTTGCGGCAAGAACCTCCTGATTGTCTGTATCTGCGAAACCGATAGCTTCGTTGATAAGCTCTTCGGACATTTCACGCTTTCTCATTTCAGCCTTTGCAAGAAACTCAGCGTTACCGCCGAGCATGATATCAGTACCACGTCCGGCCATATTTGTAGCGATAGTTACAGCGCCGTATTTACCTGCCTGAGCAACGATCTCGGCTTCCTTAGCGTGCTGTTTAGCATTGAGGACTTCGTGCTTGATGCCTTTTCTTTTGAGCATGGCGGAGAGAAGCTCCGACTTTTCGATAGAAACCGTACCTACAAGGATAGGCTGACCTTTATCGTGACACTCAATTATCTTATCAATAATTGCCGAATACTTGCCCTTTTCCGAGCTGTAAACCTGATCGTTATGATCTATACGGATAACAGGCTTATTTGTCGGGATAGAGATAACATCAAGTTTGTAGATCTCCTTGAATTCGCCTTCTTCCGTCATAGCAGTACCGGTCATGCCGGAAAGCTTTTGGTAAAGACGGAAGAAATTCTGGAATGTTATAGTTGCAAGAGTCCTTGATTCGCTCTTTATCTTAACGCCCTCTTTAGCCTCGATAGCCTGATGCAGACCGTCGTTGAAACGTCTTCCCATCATAAGACGGCCTGTGAATTCATCAACGATAATGATCTCGCCGTCCTTAACAACGTAGTCAATATCGTTTCTCATAACACCGTTAGCCTTAATAGCCTGATTAATATGATGAAGAAGCGTCATATTTTCAGAATCCATAAGGTTATCGACATTAAATGCCTTTTCAGCCTTTTTAACTCCTCGCTGAGTGATAGTAGCAGTTTTTGCTTTTTCGTCTATGATATAGTCGGCAGTTTCGTTAATAGCGTCCTGATCGACCTTATCGTCCATTTCAACGACAGTAGTTGATGTAAGAGTTTTAGCGAAACGGTCTACGATAGAATAAAGCTCTGTAGATTTATCGCCTCTTCCGGAAATAATAAGCGGAGTTCTTGCTTCGTCAATCAAAATTGAGTCAACCTCGTCGACGATAGCGAAGTTCGGAACACGCTGAACACGCTCTTCTTTATGAGTAACCATGTTGTCACGAAGATAATCGAATCCAAGCTCATTATTGGTAGCATATGTTACGTCGCAGTTATATGCTGCACGGCGCTCGTCGTTGTTAAGTCCATGAAGAATACAGCCGACCGTAAGACCCAGCCAGCGATGAACCTTTCCCATTTCCTCTGCCTGAGTTTTTGCAAGATAGTCGTTTACCGTAACAACGTGAACACCCTTACCTGAAAGAGCATTAAGATATGAAGCAACGCAGGCAACGAGAGTTTTACCTTCACCGGTTTTCATTTCGGCGATACGTCCCTGATGAAGAACAATAGCTCCGATGATCTGAACCGGATATGGTTTTTTCTCAAGAACTCGCCATGCGGCTTCTCTGACAGTTGCAAGAGCCTCCGGCAGGATATCGTCGAGAGTTTCTCCGTCTTCAAGTCTTTCCTTGAATTCAACAGTTTTTGCCTTCAGTTCAGCGTCTGAAAGCTTCTGATACTCTTCGTCCAGTTCGAGAACTTTATTTTTAATAGGCTCGATACGCTTCAGTTCACGGTTACTATAGCCGTTTGCACCGAAAATTCCTTTGAATAAACCCATTTATTATACCGCCTTTACAATTCTTTTACATGAACAGCATTATTTGCTTTTTCCAGTATTTATAAGGGAGGACACTGTCACCGTTATGTACAAAAAAGAAGATACTGCTGTCATGATTATTTAGTACTCATGATATAAATACACATATTATATTTTACACCAAATCCGACCGATTGTCAATACTTATAAAATATTTGTTTCTTCAAATCAATCATTTATTCCTGAATTCAGCATAATAATGCTCGATATACTCTTTCATGGCGTTGTAATAATCCTCGTCAAATGGTACGAAAAGATAAGCTTCATCCTGAAACTCGTCCGAATTATAGCGTTCCTCTCCGAAATATTTCAGCGCATGATCGTCTACATCGCATGGATAGCAAGGTTCGCCGTAATCATTTTCGTGATTATAATAAAATTCAGCAAACGTTTCGCCCTCTTCATTGAACATCTCACGGAAAAGCTTTCCCTCCAGCTCGTCACGGATAAATTCACGCAGATCGGTGTTTTTTCCGGATCTGACCGCCTTAACAGTATCCGAAAACGCTTCATTGAAATTCACGCACATCAAGTCGTTTTCAATCGCCCAGCGAAGATATATCGCCATATGATTATATCCCGTTATCTCGTCGACGGAGAGATTTTTCTCCCTTATCGAGCCAACGTGCCATTCTTCTCTGTCCACTATGGTATAATCAACACGTCTTACACAAGGCTCGCGGCCAGGCTCGATAATCGGACTTAACTCATTATCGAACATATCAAGCAGCTCATCTGTTCCACGTTCTATCTTGAAGTCCATTTCGTCCTGATAAATGGGGATAAGCTGATAGAAATTGACTTCCTCGCCGTCAGGCATAACGCAGACGCAGCAATCCTCTCCAAAAGGCGGAGAAAGGATAAGCGTTCCGCAAAGCTCTGTATTTTCGGCAAAGGGTTCCTGATTTTCAACAGAATGTCCCCAACCTATCCATGTATCGGAATTGATTGGCAGTCTCGCTATATCCTTGAGAAGTCTTATCGGCCAGTAGTCTTTTTCATCCGAACTGTTTATATTCCAGTCGGACGGCAGACAGATGACAAGTTCCGCACGTTCAAGTCCCTGCCCTGCGAGCTTTTCGGGAACATTCATTTTATGCGCTCCTGCCCCCATTGTGACAAGAGTATAATAATCGCACTCTTCATCAGGCTCGATAATGCAGATATCAATATGGACATCGGGTGAAACAAGTTCGTGAAAAACATTTTTATATTCACCGAAATGCTGAACTATATGCTGATCTATCGCATCAAGCTGTTCTTCCGTATAAAGCTCCGGCTCGAATTCGTTTTTTTTCTTTCTGCTCATAATATCGCTCCTTTAACATTCAAGAATTATTTTTGCTATATCCCCGGGAGTTTCGGCGATGTAGTCCGCTCCCTCGGATTCAAGCTCTTCACGTCCACGAAATCCCCATATACAGCCGATAGAGATAATTCCTGAATTTTTTGCCGTCTGAATATCAACATTGCTGTCGCCTATCATAAAAACCTGATTATCCTCAATGGGAAGCCGTTCGAGTATCTCACGAATTATAGCTGTATCAGGCTTTTTCGGTCTTTCACTGCATCCTCCGAGAACCGATATAAACTCAACATCCGGAAGAAGCGCATCGACAATTTTTCTTGCAAAATCCTGCGGCTTATTCGTTGCAACCGCAAGCCTGATTCCGAAAGATCCCAGCTTATGTATAGTTTCGCTCATGCCTTTATAAAGCACAGTTTTATCAAGAAAATGCTCGTTGTAATATTCGCTGAAAAGCCCGACAAGATTTTCGGTTTCATCTTTTTTGTCATCAGGAAGCGCACGATAGCAGAGCTTCTGAACTCCGTTGCCGACAAATTGATTGAAACTCTCATATGGATGAACAGGATACCCCAGCTTATCCAGAGCATAATTTACAGCGTCCGCAAGATCGGCAAGCGTATCGGCAATAGTACCGTCAAGGTCAAAAATTGCTGTTTTCATTAAAAATCATCTCCTAAATTCTCGTTGCAAGAAGCTCTGAATATTTTCCTCTGAACTGTTCAAATCTGTCCTCGTCAATAGCTTCTCTGATTTTTTCCGTGAGCGTATTGTAAAAGTAAAGATTATGCTGAACCGCAAGTCTGCCTGCAAGCTGCTCGTTCGCTTTAAAAAGGTGACGTATATACGCTCTGCTGAAATTACGGCAGGTCGGACAATCGCACTGTTCGTCGACCGGACGTGGATCGGTCTCGTAGCACTTATTGCCGAGGTGCATAATTCCGCTCCAGGTAAAAACGGTCGCATGACGTGCATTTCTGCTCGGCATTACGCAGTCGAACATATCAACGCCTCTTGCAACAGCTTCAATTATATTGGAAGGCGTTCCAACTCCCATGAGATAGCGTGGTTTATTCACGGGCATAAACGGCTCAACAACGTCGATAATGCGGTACATCTCCGAAGTTTCCTCGCCGACGGCAAGACCTCCGATAGCGTAGCCGTCCAGATCAAGAGCGGCGATGTCCTCCATATGCTTTATACGGATGTCGTCATATGTCGAACCCTGATTTATTCCGAAAAGCATCTGCTTCTTATTTATCGTATCGGGCAGACTGTTCAGACGAGCCATTTCTTCCTTACAGCGGTAAAGCCAGCGTGTTGTACGCTCCACAGAAGCTTCAACATATTTATGCGGCGCAGGATTTTCTATACACTCATCAAACGCCATAGCAATTGTTGAACCGAGGTTGGACTGTATCTGCATACTCTCCTCCGGTCCCATAAAAATACGCCTGCCGTCTATATGAGAAGCAAAATAGACTCCCTCCTCTTTAATTTTTCTGAGCTTTGCAAGGGAAAAAACCTGAAATCCGCCGCTGTCGGTAAGAATAGGCTTATCCCAGTTCATAAATTTATGAAGTCCGCCCATTTGCTTGATAACATGATCGCCGGGACGGAGATGAAGATGATAGGTGTTGCAAAGCTCAACCTGAGTTTTAAGACCTTTAAGGTCTACGGAAGAGATTCCGCCTTTTATAGCGGCGGCAGTTCCGACATTCATGAAGCAAGGAGTCTGAAAGGTTCCGTGAACTGTTTCAAACTGACCTCTTCTTGCTTTATTTTCCTTTTTTAAAAGAGTAAACATAAAATCTCCTTTGAAATTAATAATAATGGGTTTCCAAAGGGGATGTACTCCCCTTTGGCAGAGTGCAGGGACAGCGTCCTTGCCGGGGTATCGGGGCGGCGCCCCGCAAAAGACAGCGTGGAGAGAAACAGTAGAGCCTAAAATCTAAAAATCATCAAGAATTAACAAAAGAGCATCATTCCACGCTGTCCCTAACCAGCGAGAGAGCGAAGCGTTTCGAGCGGACGGTTTATCAAAACTATCGTCAAAGACTTTCAACGTTTAAGTTAGAACTTATTCTTACTTTTCCCACCGCAAGTTTATGGCGTGTTCGCTCTGCGCTCACAAGAACAACAGAAACGAAACCATTCAGTTTCAGAACAGCGTAGAATATAGCTCTATTGTTACTGTTTGAAAAATTAGAGTTTAAGAATCTACCGTTTTCTATCTGCGTTGTCCTTTGCGGGGCTTTGCCCCGATTCCCCAGCAGGAGCGCTGCCCCTGCACCCTGCCAAAGGGATATTATCCCTTTGGAATCCTGATATTAGTCAAATCCGATTCCGGGGTACGGTATTCATGCTTTTCATAATATCCGATAAGTATATTGTGGTCGTCACGGAGAGCTATCATATAAACATCCTTGTTCTCCTTAAGATTATGGAAAGTGAAGATCCTGTTATTCTCCGGACTTTCTTCAAACCATGCCACTATGGACTTGATTTTTTCATTGGATTCATCATTGTGACAATCCAGAAGCGACTTCCCGATAAGGTTTGCTCCTCCCCTTTTGGCATAACGTTCAACTGCCGCAGGATTCATATAAACGATTTTATGATCCGTCTCGCAGATAACTATCGGTGCGATATCCGAATCGACAATACTTTTGAATAAAGCTGAAATTTTCATAAGATACTCCTCGTCATTTTTCTTTTTCAATTGTGAACTTTTTATTTCATTTACCATCATTACCACTTTATTTGCAGTCATTACCACAGCAAGCATAATATTCACAGTTGTGTATATAAACGGATATATTCCAAGCTGCATGAATCCTATGGTAGAAACAACATTCACAATAACGATACACAAGTCGACAACGCTCATTCTTGCTGACCAGCGATAATAAGCAGATTCATCAGCAAATTTATTTTTAAACAGCCTCATGATATTGCTTCTCAGAATAATGACAGCTCCGCTTAATCCCGGAAAAAATCCATACATACCCAGAATCAGAAAGGCAAACATGGATTGTGCCAAATATCCGAATATGTCAAAAAGCGGAAAACCTGTTATTTGTTCAAATTTAATAGGCAATCCGATTTCTGATGCAAAAGAGGAATAGCTTATGCATACGATAATTGCAAATATTCCCATTCCAAGCAGTATCATTCCGGCGGCTAAAGAAATAATAAAGTCTGTACGAAGCTGTTTCCGAACGGCTTTTTCTTTGTCTGTATCCATACTCACTCCTTACAGAATGCACATACAATCGCCGAAACTGAAGAAGCGGTAACGCTCCTCAACGGCTGTCTTGTAAGCATTCATAGTATTATCATAGCCCATGAACGCTGAAACAAGCATTATGAGAGTACTCTCCGGCAAATGGAAATTAGTTATAAGACCGTCGATGCACTTGAACTCATAGCCGGGATAAATGAAAATATCCGTGTAGCCGTCATGCTCGGCAATTTCATTGTAAAAGGTAGCAACGCTTTCAAGAGTACGGCAGGTGGTCGTTCCGACCGCTATAACTCTTCCGCCGCTTAACTTTGTTTCATTTATGAGATCGGCTGTTTCTTTCGGGAGATGATAATGCTCGCTGTGCATTTTATGGTTGAGAACATTATCTTCCTTTACCGGACGAAAAGTTCCAAGTCCGACATGAAGCGTTACAAACGCTGTTTTTATCCCTCGCTCACGAAGCTCCGCAAGCTGATCGGGAGTAAAATGAAGTCCGGCTGTAGGAGCTGCCGCCGAACCAAGCTCTTTTGAATAAACGGTCTGATAGCGTTCCTTATCCTCAAGCTTTGCCGTGATATAGGGTGGAAGCGGCATCCGTCCGACATCGTCAAGAGCCGTGAAAAAATTCCCCTCGCACTCAAATTTCACGATACGGTTTCCGTCGTCTTTTACCTCAATGACCTCGGCGACAAGCCTTCCTCCTCCGAAGCTGAAACGTGTTCCGACCTTCGCCTTTTTTCCGGGACGGCAGATTATCTCCCATATCTTATCGCCCTTCTGTTCAAGAAGAAAGAACTCAATGAAGGTCTGATTACCGATTTTTTCGCCGTAAAGTCTCGCCGGAATAACTCTTGAATCGTTCATGACGAGAAGGTCACCCTTTTTGAGCTTATCGCATAGATTATAGAAACGGTCGTGACTTATTTCACCCGTTTTCCTGTTCACGCACATCATCCTTGACGAATTTCTCGGCTCAACAGGAGTCTGGGCAATAAGCTCCTCCGGCAGATCATAATAAAAATCTGATTTTAATAATTCCATATTTTATCTCCTTTCTCCGGCAATGCAAGGGAGACGCTGTCTCCCTTAAACCCTCTGCCAAAGGGGAGTACATCCCCTTTGGAAACCCGATATTGATTTTCTGAAATTTCTCAAAGAAATTTCAGAAAATCAGGTCTGCGCCCAATAGAGTAAGCATTCTTTCGCCAAGGTTAAGAAAAACAGAATCGCCGTTATATGCCGGAAAACACACATTACTGCAAATTTTTTTCAAAAAGTATTGACATAAGAAAAATTAAGTGATATTATAGTAAATATACAGGTAGAGGTGCGGCTGCGATGAGTAGCTATTCACGGGATTACCGCTCCTATGGTGAATGGTGAAAGGCAATGCCGCCGAAGAACTGTTTTTGGTAAACTCAGTTCTGGTCACAGGCTTAATAGGTTTGTGACTGTCATCATTCACTTTATGATGGAGAGCTATCGGCATACAGCTTGTCTGCTATGTCAACATTTCTATTATAACGTATGATGAGCCGGTTTGCAACCGGTTTTTGTTATTTTCTGAAAAATTTTTTCTAAGGAGAAATCAATATGAAACAGTATAACGTAGGTATTATCGGCGCAACAGGTATGGTTGGTCAGAGGTTTGCAACTCTTCTCGAAAATCATCCGTGGTTCAAAGTAAAGGTTCTTGCAGCTTCCCCGAGAAGCGCAGGTCAGACTTATGAAGAAGCTGCCGGAGGACGCTGGAAGATGTCTGTTCCTATGCCGGAATCAATGAAAGATATGAAGCTTCTCGACGCAACTGCCGATATCGAAAAGATCGCAGGAATGGTTGACTTCTGCTTCTGCGCTGTTGACATGAAAAAGGACGAGATAAAAGCTCTTGAAGAGGCTTATGCAAAAGCTGAATGTCCTATCGTTTCCAATAACTCCGCTCATCGTTTTACTCCCGATGTTCCTATGGTAGTTCCGGAGATAAATCCCGATCATATCGAAATCATCAAGGCTCAGCGTGAACGTCTCGGCACTAAAAAAGGCTTTATCGCAGTTAAGTCAAACTGCTCTATTCAGAGCTATGTTCCTGCACTTCATCCGCTCAGAAAATTCGGTCTGAAAAATGTTCTCGCTTGTACTTATCAGGCTATTTCAGGCGCAGGAAAGAACTTTGAAACATGGCCTGAAATGGTCGATAACCTCATTCCGTTCATCGGCGGAGAAGAAGAAAAATCCGAACAGGAGCCGCTTAAAGTATGGGGAACAATCGAAGGCAATGAAATCGTTAAGGCTTCAACTCCTTCAATCACAACTCAGTGTTTAAGAGTTCCTGTTTCCGACGGTCATACTGCCGCTGTTTTCGTAAGCTTTGAGAACAAGCCCTCTAAGGAAGAGATCCTTCAGCTCTGGGCTGACTTCAAGGGCGTTCCGCAGGAGCTTGAGCTTCCAAGCGCACCAAAGCAGTTCATTCACTATTTTGAAGAGGATAACCGTCCACAGGCTAAGCTTGACAGAAATCTTGAAAACGGTATGGCTGTTTCAACAGGACGTCTTCGTGAAGATACACAGTATGACTACAAATTCGTTTGTCTCTCTCACAATACTCTCAGAGGCGCAGCAGGCGGCGGAGTCCTTCTTGCCGAGCTTCTTGCAGCTAAAGGATATTTTGACTGATGGAAATCAACATAAAAATCACTTCACCGGAAGAAACGGAAACTGCTTTCATTCTTACCAGAGAGCTTATGGAATACCACAATGCTCTGGATATATTCACAATGACGCAGCAGCGTTTCAAAGAGCTTATAGAAAGCCATGCGCTTATGAGCTATATTGCATATATCGACGGCAAAGCGGCTGGTTTAATGAACGCTTTTTACAAATACACAACTTTTTCAGGAAGAAAAATTCTGTATATCGAAGATTTATATGCCCGTGAAATATACAGGGGATGCGGTATCGGCGGAAAGCTTCTTGACAAAGCAAAAGAAATCGCCGCCGCAAACGACTGTGAACAGATCGAATTGAAATGTGCCGTCTGGAATAAAAACTCTGCGGGATTTTATGAATCTCACGGAATGCAAAAAGATAAAAGCTGGGATATCTACACTTTAAATGAATCGTCTTTCTGAAAGGAGAACTTTTCTATGAAAAATACAATTTTTACCGGTGCCGGCATTGCCATTGTCACACCGTTCAATGACGACGGATCTATTAATTATGACCGTCTCGGAGAAATGATAGATCATCAGATCGAAAATCATACCGACGCAATTATTATCTGCGGCACTACCGGTGAAGCCTCCACTATGACCGATGAGGAGCATCTTGAGTGCATCAAATTTGCAGTTAAAAGAACTGCCGGAAGGATTCCGGTAATCGCAGGTACAGGAAGCAACGATACTAAATATGCCGTCGAGCTTTCAAAAGAAGCCGAAGCGGCAGGGGCAGACGCTCTTCTTCTCGTTACTCCTTATTACAATAAGACAACGCAGAAAGGTCTTATTCTCCACTTCTCCGCAATTGCAGACGCTGTAAGCATACCGATCATCCTTTATAATATTCCGGGAAGAACCGGCATGAATATGGATATCGCAACCGTTAAGGAGCTTTCAAAGCATAAGAATATCGCCGCTGTAAAAGAAGCAAGCGGAAATATCAGCTATACTGCCAAGCTCATTGCCGAATGCGGCGACAGCATCGACATATACAGCGGAAACGACGATATGATCGTTCCTGTTATGTCTCTCGGCGGAAAGGGAGTAATTTCAGTTCTTTCGCATATTCTCCCGAAAGAGACTCACGATATGGTTCAGCTTTGTCTCGACAACGATTTTGCCAAGGCAACTGAAATGCAGATTAAGTATCTCGACCTTATAAACGCTCTCTTTATTGAAGTAAATCCGATTCCGGTAAAAGAAGCTCTCAATATGACAGGCTGGAATGTCGGACCTTGCCGTCTGCCGCTCTGCGAAATGTCAGATGAGCATAAGTCAGTACTCAGAGCTGCGCTTGCTAAGCATGGTCTTATAAAGTAATAAAGCTAAGGGCGAATGGGTCATAAGACCGACCCCTTCGCCCTGTAATTCAAAGGAGAAATTCATGAAAAGAATTATTGCCGGTATAATTTCTTTAGCAATTACTGTATGCGCTTTTTCATCATGCGGCAATGATAATAATGACGAAAAAGCGAAAACTAAGATATCAGAAAGCACCAAAAATGAAAACGATTCATATGAAGCTGCAATAAAAAGATTTTTTAATGCTTCAAACAACAATGATGCTGACGCAATGCTTGAAGCAATACTGCCCTCAAGATATCTGGAAGCTATTCAAGATACCGAAATATACGATGATTGGATGGACGATTTGGGAGTGGCTTCAGGCGAAGCGCCTTATTCTACATACGAAATCGAAAAAAAGGAAAAGCTTGATGATGAACAGCTTGAAGAAATATATGATGATATCGGAGATGAATATAATGATGTCAACATTTCTCCGATGGAGATAACCGACGGATATTGTGTTTATCTTGATATCAGCTACAATAACGAAACCTACACGGTGCCGGTATACGTTTACTGCACTGATGATGAATGGAGAGTATATCCAAATTAAGGAGTGTTTTTAATGACAAATATAGTTATATGCGGCGCAAACGGCAAAATGGGCAAAACCATTTACAGCTGTATTCAGGAGCGCGATGACTGCAAAGTCGTTGCCGGAATAGATATCTACACCGAGCAGTACGCCGATTTTCCTATCGTTGACGCTCCGGACAAGCTTCCGGTAAAAGCCGATGTTATTATTGATTTTTCAAATCCTGCTTCGCTGAACGCCCTGCTTGATTACTGCCTTTCTACCGGAACTCCGGTAGTCCTCGCTTCAACAGGCTACAACGATGAGCAGATAAATCAGATAAAAAATGCAGCACAGCAGATTCCGGTATTTTTCACATTCAATATGTCCCTCGGAATCAATCTGCTTGTTCAGCTTGCAAAAAAAGCTGCATCGGTTCTCGGAGATCAGTTCGACATTGAAATTGTTGAAAAACACCATAATCAGAAGCTCGACGCTCCGAGCGGAACTGCAATAATGATCGCAAACGCTATCAACGAAACTCTTGATAATTCAAAGCATTACGTTTACGACCGTCATTCCCGCCGTCAGAAACGTGAAAAGAGCGAGATCGGTATGCACGCAATAAGAGGCGGAACGATCGTTGGTGAACATGATATCATTTTTGCCGGACATGACGAAGTTATCACCCTTTCTCATTCAGCAGCTTCAAAAACAGTTTTTGCCGAGGGTTCAATCAATGCGGCTGTTTTCCTTAAAAATCAGTCAGCCGGACTTTATGATATGTCGGCTCTCGTTTAAGGGGTAGTTAAAATGGTATCAAAAGAAGAGCTTGAAAGAGTTCGTTCACTTTTTCAGAACGACCGCTTTGCAACAGAAGCCGGTGCAGTTATTGACGAAATCGACGACCATTACGCTAAGGTAAGCCTTTCTCTGAACGAGCATCATAAAAATGCTGCCGGAGGGATAATGGGCGGAGTTTATTTCACTCTCGCCGACTTTGCTTTTGCTGTTGCTTCAAACTGGCAGCAGATCGGAATCGTATCAATAAACACTGATATCTCATTTGTCGGAGTTCCGAAAACTGAACGTATTATAGCCGAAACCGAGCTTATCAAGGATGGCAGGACTACTTGCTGCTACAATGTAAATGTCAGCGACGAACTGGGAAATCCTGTTGCAGCGCTGAAATTTCTCGGCTATAAGAAAAATAAATAAACGTGAAAAAGGAGCTGTATGAACAGCTCCTTATTTTTATTTAATTTTTTCGGATTTTCTCGCATTCTTTTTAGTTTTCTTGATTTCGTACATTTTATCGTCAGCCTGCTTGATTATACCGTAAAGCGTATCGCCTTCTTCCGGAACAGTAATTATACTGCCGACGCTTGCTGAAAGAGTATACGGTTTTTTAATGATCGAATTTATGCTGTCGATCTTTGCTCCGAACTTTCTTGCAAGAGTTTCAGCCGAGCCGTCGTTTACAATGGTATCGAAAATAACGAATTCATCTCCGCCAAAGCGTGCGCAGACGCTTCCTTTTCCGCAGCATTCAGAAATCGTGCTTGCAAGTCTTTGGATTGCAAAATCTCCCTCGTTATGACCGTAGTTATCGTTAATAAATTTAAGTCCATCCATATCAATAAAACTAAGCATAATGCTCTTATGGTTTGCAGCGCATTCCTTAAACATATCGTCCGCAACGTTGATAAATCCGTTTCTGTTATAAATATTGCAAAGAGGATCTATAACAGAAAGGCGATTCAGCTCATCCATGGCGTTATTTAGGTGAAGAAGCTTGCGGATATTTTCAATAGAATTGCTGATATTCATGGTGAGAGTATGACAGAGAAGGCTGTTTATCGGAAAATCCCCGTTTGTGATTATGTAATAACCCAGACATCTTTCCCCGAAATGAAGAGGAAGAAAATAACTGATGTTGCCCCCAGACTTAAACTTTTCGGGATTCATCTCATTTGCCGGGAAGTATTCAACATTTCTTCTCTCGCCATTTTCCCAGATAAGCGGAGCTGTCATAAATACGTTAAATGCATCAGCTTCAGCGTCCGAGTCGATCAGCTTGACGTTATAAGCTTCCTGCCAATCCTCTTTCAGACAGAGCGAAAACTTTTCACAGCCTATCTCTTCGACAAATTCTTCAAGAACATCAAACAGCTCAGAAGCAGTTTCTGTTTCCGCAAGACGTGCAGTGAGACGGTTCAGCATTGAGATATTAGAGTCCGTCCGCTCTTTGTTTCTATGAGTTGTTTTTCTGAAATCTCTGAAATCGTCTGAAAATTCATCTGTGCAGCCACAGCTTTCCGAAAACACAGGATAAGCCTCAAGAATTGTGTCTTTATGCGGTTTTCCGCCGTTTATAACGTCATAAATTATACTGCAAGCCTTATATCCGGCAGTGAACAGCGGTCTTTTTACTGAAGTGAGCGCCGGGCAGAAATTCCTTGCATTATTTGTATAATCGAATCCCGTAACCATAACGTCTTCGGGAACTTTATATCCAAGCTTTTCAAGGGCTGTGACCGCAGTAAGAGCCATAGCGTCGTTAGCGCATATGAAAGCGTCCGGCAGAGTCATTTCACGCTCTGCAAATTCTTCGACAGCAAGTTTTCCGTCGTGGCTTCTGAATTCGCCGAAATAGATTCGCTCAGGCTCAACATTCAGATCATTTTCACGCATAACCTTAAGGAAAGCTTCATATCTTGCCTTACCATCGGGATTAGAGAGCGGTCCGGAAATATAATTGATAACCTTTGCGCCATGTTCCTGAATGATATGGTTCACCATTTCCTCCATTGCATTGTCATTATCAATACAAATGCTGTAAAATTCAGGATATTCCGAGCTATCAAGAACAACAGCAGGTATTCCGGAGCTTCTTAACTTCTCAATAATAATTGCCTTGACCTCCGGATCACAAATGGTATTGGTCATAATCAATGCGCCGTCAAATTTTTTAAAATCAATAAAATTATAAATACTGTATTCTCCGATGTCAAAACGTCTGCTTGCGAGCATTCCGCCGAATGCTGCAAAATAAGAGACATTTATCTCGTTTTCACGAGCAAACTTGTTGATTCCGTTAATAATATTATACTGGTACTCTTCATCGAGACCGGCAACCACAACGGCAATATTCTTAAAATTATTCATTTTTCACCTGCTCAAATCAAATTATTTTTAAAAAATATAAATAACTGTAAAAGTGCTTACTTTCATTTATAATATTATAACATTTTTTCTAAAAAAATAAAAGCCTAAATAGTAATTTCAGCACTTATCACACAAAACAAGAATCATTTTTGTGCAATTATACGAAATGTTTCGATTTATCGTCTTTTTCATACATGAAAATCACTTGTTTATAGAAAACAGGAAAATTATCTTTCAAGGAGGTTTTTATTATGAAAAAAATAATTGCGTTTATCTCAGCTTTAACAATTTTTGCAGGAGCAGTTTCCTGCATTAAAAAACCGGAAAAAAATAATAATCCCAAAAGTTTTACAGCAGAATCGCTCAGCAATGTTTCCTATAAGAAAACGTCGCTTCCGCTGCCTGACGATATGAACATGATCTACCGTTTTTGTCCTTTCAATAAGAACTCAGAATATCTGATAGTCGGCTCCGGCGCTGAAACTGTCGGATTCTGGACTGTAGATTCAAACTTTTCCGAGTTCAGAAACATTGGCATAAAAAACTTTGATTACGGCGTATCTTATGATATCAATATTACCGAAAACGGTACAATTGTAGTCTTCGTGGTATGTGCAGACCACGGCGATATGCCTGAACCGGATTATAACGATCCCACGGCAGTCCAGCAGTACGATGATTCCGCCGAATATAGCTTCCGCATGAGGACATACTCCCTCAACGGCGAGATGCTCACGGATAATGAAGTAACGGACTTCCCGACTACCCCAGGAAAGGACCTCCAGATAAGCGGACTTGTTTCCGACGGCGAAACGGTCGTTGTATGCGTAAATTCAACGTATGAACTGTTCAGAATCGACGGTTCTTACATCGGAACGATAAGCACCGATTCAGAGGAATACGTTGAAAATATCGGACGTAACGACAGCGGTTCTATCGTCTGTGCTGTGACGGACGGAGAATCTTTCCGTATCGACAAAATTAATTCCGACGGAACGCTCGAAAAAAGCAGTATAAACTATACTATCTCAGGCTCTGTCTATGACGAGATACTTCCGGCAAGCGGCGATTATTCGATGTATTTCCGCTCCATGAGCGATATCTACGGAGTCCGCAAAGACGATTCTTCAGTAGAACCGCTGTTCAGCGTCAACCGCTCCGGCTTAACTGCTGACAAGGTTGCCGGATTTGCCGTTGGTTCTGATGGAAGCTTCATCATTCCTGTCAAAAATTACTCCAACTGGAGCTGCGACCTGAAAAAATTCATCCCCTGCGATCCTGAAGAGCTGGAAAATATTCCGCATATTACAATCGGAGCAGTAAGCGAGCTTTGGATGATGACTGATGTTATTGACTATTTTAATGAAACTCACGATGATTTTCAGATTGATGTGAAAACTTATCTTAGCAGAGATGTCAACGATTCAAGCCTGTCTGCATTCGAGGAACAAATTACTCAGGATGCTCTTAGCGGCAATCTGCCGGATGTTCTCATTTTGGACAATATGAACGGATTTTTCGGCGGATATGGCAGCTTTGGAGTAAATTTAATTGAAAAAGAAGCTCTCTGCGATATGCTCGATTTTATGGAAAACGATGATACTCTTAACGAGGATTCCTTTGTTCCTGCTGCTTTAAATTCGCTCATTAAAGGCAATCAGAACGGACACGCTTATGTTATGCCATATATGTTCGACCTCAACCTTGGTTACGTCGGCAAAACCAAGTTTGTCGGAGATTTAGCCGATAACTGGGGATTTGACTCTTATATGAATCTTCTCGAAAACAAGCCTGATGACATGGGAATGCGTTCCTTTAACGAAGGCAACACTAAGTATGACCGCATTCAGTTCGACTGGTACAAATGGATAGACATTAAAAATGCAACCTGTCGATTTGATTCTCCTGAATTTCTCCGTCATCTTAAATACTGCGGCGAAGGCGAGCCTGTAACTGATGATTACTATTCTTATCCCGAAATGACCGAGGAAGAAATACGTTTGAATGATAATATGTTACAGCAGCAGTACATTAATGATAAAGCAATTTTATCACAGGATGACCTCTACAACTATCGCAGCTACCTTAACATGACAAAAGGAAAATTCGGCGGCGAACCGATAACTATTCTCGGCGATGTGTTCACAGACGGTCATAGACCTGTTATCACAACCTCACATGAATGTCTGGCAATTACAAAAAATTCTGAAAATAAAGAAGCTGCGTGGGAATTCGTTAAATTTATGCTCAGTGACGAGTATTACAAGAATTTCTGCTACAGCTCACGCAGTATGCAAACCGGATTTCCCGTTACTAAAAGCGGAAGAGAACTTCTTGTTGAATACAGTAAAGCTCCGCAAAGCTATGACGAAACTATTTTCCCAGAACTTGCAGATTATACCGGATATACCTTCCAGAAGGGAATAAATCCGGACGGAACAGAAGATATTGTCAAAATAGGAGAAGTTACTGATGAGATGATTGCTGTAGTTGATAAGCTCATTGACGAAGCCGTTCCGTATTCATATGACTTTGAAGGATACTCTGAACAAACAGATATGGTCAGCGATATTTATCACGAGGAAACAGAACGTTTCTTCAACGGAGAAATAACTGCGGAACAATGTGCAGAACTGCTCCAGAACAGAATCTCACTCTATCTGTCAGAACAGTTTGGATAAAAGAAAAAGAAACAAAGGAGTAATTAAAATGAAGAAAAAATCTATATTATCGGCTCTTACAGCGCTTTCACTTTTATGCACTATATCGTGCGGCAGAGAAAACAGCAGTTCATCTGTCGATTCAGCTCCGGACGGCGAGGTAACAACAACAGCTCCTGAAGCAACCGGAAAAACGGTCATCACTATGGCTGCGCTGCACATGGATCAGGATATCCAAGCCCTGATAAACGACTTCAATAACTCAAATGAGCTTTATGCCGTCAACGTTATTGATTATTACACCGAGGACGACCACTTTGAAACAACGTCGCTTTCCAATTTTACTGCGGATATTCTGACTGGAAAAATCCCTGATATTGTCATGGCGGACACTCAATCCATCGACAGTCTGCGCAGATCGGACTACCTTGCCGATATCTACCCTCTTATGGAAAATTACGATGGTGTAAAGAAAGAAGATTTTCTCCCGAACGTCCTTGAATCCCTTGAAACCAACGGAGAACTCAGCGCTCTTTTCAACACCTTTCTTCTTGATACTGCGGCTGTAAAGTCTTCACGCTTCGACAGCGAATATGCTAACTGGACTTATTCTCAGGCTATTGAAGCATATGACACTCTGCCTGCAAGCTCCGATTTTCTCAAAGCTCAGATGACCAAATTTGATCTATGGCAGTATATGATGAAAAATATCGGTCATGACTGCATCGACTTTGAAAGCAATACCTGCGATTTCAGTAAAAATCTGCCCGAAGTTCTGGAGTTTCTGCTTGATCTTCCGGAAATTGAGGATAAACGCAAAACAGGTAATCCAACCGGAAGCCTCATAGACGATACTGCTCTTGTAGATGTCATGACTTTCTTCGGGATAAACAGTTCCGTCACCACACTTTATTATAACGACTTTAATGGAGCAGATATAACATACACAGGTTTTCCATCTGCAAACGGAAACGGAGCTTCGGCGCAAATAGACTCACTTTATGCTATCATGGACGCAAGTCCAAACAAAGAAGGAGCATGGATATTTCTGAACGCTCTTTTCAGCGATGAAGTATTGCAGAATATCAGCCTCGATTTCCATGGAATTCCTGTTACCGAAAGCGCACTTCATAACCTCGCTTATGAAACAAGCCCATACACCAGCGGCAGTATTCGTGAGGTCTATCAATCCATTTATAATGAAGGTGAAGAATTTACAATGACTGATAAAGCAATCGACGAGACTCTTAATTACATAAAAAGTATTAAATTTTACCCATACTATGATAAGCAGATCGATTCTATCATAAAAGAAGAATATGAAAGCGTTCTTGACGGCGAAAAGAGTGTCGACGAATGCGTGAACATTCTCAACAGCCGAATCGGTATTTATCTCAGCGAAAAATCCTGACGCATAAATAAAGGACGAACTTTTAATAAGTTCGTCCTTTTTATGATAAATATATCAGCCTTTCAGCTCAACACGTCTTATCTTTCCGCTGATAGTTTTAGGAAGCTCGTCACGGAATTCTACGATTCTCGGGTATTTGTAAGGAGCAGTATGCTTCTTAACATAATCCTGAATCTCTTTTTTCAGTTCGTCCGTTCCAACAGTTCCCTTTGTGAGAACGATAGAAGCCTTAACTACCTGTCCTCTTACCGGATCAGGAGCAGCGCTTACTCCGCATTCAAGAACATAAGGAAGTTCCATGATAACGCTTTCGATCTCAAACGGTCCGATTCTGTATCCGGACGACTTGATAACATCGTCTACACGTCCAACATACCAGAAATAGCCGTCCTCGTCACGCCAAGCGGTATCGCCTGTATGATAGATATTATCGTACCATACTTCCTTTGTTTTTTCTTCGTCCTTGTAATATCCAAGAAAAAGTCCGCACGGAATGCCCTTATCGAGACGAACAACGATCTCGCCTGTTTCACCCGGCTTAACGCTGTTGCCGTCAGCGTCGACGATATCAATATCATACAATGCGCTCGGCTTGCCCATAGAACCGGGCTTTGCGGTCATTCCTACAAAATTGCCGATTGCAAGGGTAGTTTCAGTCTGACCGAAGCCTTCCATAAGCTTAACTCCGGTTGCCTTGAGGAACTGATTGTAAACCTCCGGATTGAGGGCTTCACCGGCAACTGTAGCATATTTTATTGAACTAAGGTCATATTTGGAAAGATCTTCTTTAATGAAGAATCTGTACATGGTCGGAGGAGCGCAGAAAGTTGTAATATTATACTTTTTGAACATCGGGAGAATTTTATGAGCGTCAAATCTGTCAAAATCATAAACGAAAATACAGGTCTCGCTCATCCACTGACCGTAGAGCTTGCCCCAGAGAGCCTTGCCCCAGCCTGTATCTGAAATTGTCAAGTGGATTCCATTAGGATCGACATTATGCCAGTAGCGAGCTGTGATAAAGTGACCGAGAGCGTATTTATGACTGTGCATAGCGATTTTCGGATAACCAGTCGTTCCGGATGTGAAATACATGAGCATAGGTTCGCTTCCGCATGAGATCTTATCCGGATCTGTCGGACGCTCAAAAACGTCGCTGAACTCGTACATTTCCTTATCGAACGAAGCCCAGCCTTCACGTTCGCCGTGAGCCATCATCCTGATTATATCCATTCCGGATTCCTCGATAGCAAGATCAACCTGATGAGCAACGTCACCATCGCCTGTGCAGACGATAGCTTTAATGTCAGCTGCTTTAAAACGGTATGTGAAATCATGCTGAACAAGCTGATTTGTAGCCGGAATAACGATAGCTCCGATTCTGTGAAGAGCAAGAATAGCAAACCAGAACTGATAATGTCTTTTAAGAACCAGCATGACCTTATCGCCCTTTTTGATTCCCTTTGAAAGGAAATAATTAGCAGTCATGTTTGAGTATTTTTTTATTTCAGCAAAGGAAAAGCGGCGTTCCTTAAAATCGTCAGAAACGTAAATAAGAGCCGTTTTATCGGGAGCTTTCGCTGCAAGAGCGTCCACGATATCGAAGCTGAAATTGAAAGTTTCCTCATTCTTGAACTTAATTCCGGTAAGAGCGCCCTCGCTGTTTGTTTCAACTTCAACGAATTTATCCGCAACGGGATTTTCAACGTTTGCGAGATCGAAGTTAGTCGTTCCCGGAAGCGTCACCGGTTCAAGATGCGACATAGCCCCCGCATACTGATTAGTACCGAAAACAACAGCGTAAAATTTACATTCCTTGCCTCCTATTGCCCATTCATCGTGGGGTTCGGAGCTGTCGTAATAAATGGAATCGCCCTCGCTGAGAACCTCGACATTATCGCCGACACGAACTTTGAGCTGACCGCTTATAATTATATCCAGCTCCTGTCCCTCATGAGTATGAGCGTGCGGAACTCTGAACTTTTCGTCAACATATGGAATAGTTACAAGAAACGGCTCACCTATTTTATTTCTGAAATTTGGTGCAAGGCGCTGATAGCTGAGTCCCTTGCGTCGGGCAATGGGAAGCCCCTCTCCCTTTCTTGTTATATCAAAGCTGTTAATGTGAGGCGATTCTCCCTCCATAAGGTCAGTTATTTCAACGCCTGTAACATTAGCAAATTTATAGATAAAGCTAAAGCTGAAATCCTTTGCTCCGCCCTCATAAGCAAGATACTCGAAGGTAGTTATACCGGTTTTTTCAGCCATTTCCTCCGGAGTCAAGCCTACTGATTCACGAGTGGCTCTAATTCGCTCGGCGACCTCTCTTATCTTAAATTCGGGATTAATTAAATTACTCATAGTAAGCCTTCTCCTTTCAGTTAAAATATGGAAATATCAATGCTGCGCTTAATACGTCTGACGAACGCCGGCAAATAAAAGCTATGCATTGCTTCCGTCAGACATCACATATGCAGATTTAATAAGCCGTACTCAGAAAATCCGCATATCCGCTTAGCATCGACCACCTGTAATACGTCCTTATAATTATTCACCTGCTGTGAACAGGACGATACGTTTTTACGCATTAAATTGACAAAATGCGCATTGCTTACATAAAAATAATTATACCACCACTCATGAAATTTGTCAACGCATTTTTTAGTTTTTAAAATAAAAAAACTTAGGGCTTGTTTGAAAAATAGCTATGTTCGGAAAATGTACAGAAATTGATGTATGTCAGGAAGGAATCCGCAGGCAGGCTGTCGCCTGACAAAGATTTTCGATGACACAGACAGTGATTTATGGGCGTTTTGACGAATGTACGGATTTTTCAAACAAGCCCTATGTAAGTACTGATTAAATTAAGTATATAGATTGTGCAGTAGGGTTTTTATATGGTCTGAAAAAATCCGGCTTTGCATCTGACGCATAATATTTGATGCTTTTTAGAATAGCGAGGAATATAAAAAATTCAGCCGTTCTAAAAAGAACGGCTGAATCCATTAAGAAAGAAAAGCGTTTAAAACTCATTAATCACTTTGTATTATCAAAGCGAAATATTGACAGATAATCAAGTTTTAAAAGCTTTAATTATATTATACACCGGAAAATCTAATTTGTCAATACTTTTTCGACGAAATTTTTATCAGCATCAAAAAATTATATCATTTTAATTATCTTTAATTTATAGAATAGTTTTGGCAGAACCGCACAAAGATTGTGCAGCAGCCGAATGATCCGACTACATAAAAGTTTCACGGGCAGACCAACGTCCGTCAAGGAGCTTTTTTGATATGACAAAAAATTTTACTGTGCCAGCAACACACTGGATTTAATCAGCATTTCCTTAAAAAAGGAAATTCCTCAAATATATTCATCGTCATTCTTATTCACATATAGAAACCCATTTAGTTATAATAACTATGATTATAGTATACATCATTATTTCACAAATGTCAATATTTTTCTGAAATAAAAAGCCTCTTGACGAAAAATCAAGAGGCTCAGTCTGAAGAGCGTCCGAAGACCATATATGCGTCGGCAACTCCGGACTGCTACAAAATGGAATTATTCCTTTTAAATCCCAATATCAGCCAGAATACACTTTTTTAAAAGCCGTTGCCTTAAAAAAATTATTTTCACCTTGTTTTTCTGAATTTGGGCATAAGCTTTTGTCGATATATCCTATAAATATTATCAAGATTGATATCGTAAAGAACAAAAATAACATTGGCAATTCCAAGCATGATATATGCTCCGTATCTGCCAAATTCGCCAAACTCTTCAAGCATCTGATCAAGACCGAAAATATACACTGTTACATAAAAATATGCAACAACGCAGATATTGAAAACAGCAAATTTAATAAGCCAGCGTATTCCTTTCAATTGAATTTTTTCTATATAAATCCGTAAAATCGGATAATGACCGAAAAGCATAATAAAAATCAAAGCCGCTTCCTTATCAAACGTTATGATCATTGATAAAAGGCTTACCGCTATGTATGTCAGCATCGCCCAGCTGCCGCTGACTTCAACGGCAATTATCATCATAAGAACTCCGGCTATCATCGGAAGAAGAAGATACAGTGCCGGAATGATTCCGGCAAGAAACATCGTCACAAGGCATAATGCCGAAACAATTCCTCCAAGAGCTACACGATAGCTTATATCCCGCATTATTTAAAAGCCCTTTCTTTTCCGCCGGAAGTTTTTTTAGCGTGCTGGATCTCATATGTGACAGCCGAAAGCAGCTTTTGCGGAACAAATCTCTGTCCGACTGCGCAAAACTTCGCTGTCAGACCGGGAATTGCGAAAAGCTTTCCTGAAAGAGCCTTTTTAATGGCATATTCCGCAGCAAAATCCGCCGTTATAGGTTTTGCGCTGAAACTGACTCCTGCACGGTTATTGAATTCGGTATCTACCGGTCCGGGACAAAGAACAGTAATGCTTACCTTTGATCTGTCACGTCTGAGCTCTTCATAAATACCAAGAGACAGCCTTAAAACGTAGTTTTTTGAAGCATAATATGAAGAAAGGAGAGGTCCGGTCATAAATCCTGCAACAGAAGCGACGTTAAGAATGATTCCCTTGTTTCTTTTTTTAAAATCACGCAGAAAAAGCTTCGTAAGAATATGAAGAGCAGTTATATTAACGTTTATCATATCTATCTCATCATCGAGATCAATTTCATCGAAACGTCCAAAAAGACCGTATCCTGCATTGTTTACGAGCATATCTATATTTTTGTCTTTGCAGAATTCATAAACCCTGAACACTTCGTTTTTATCAGAAAGCTCGGCAGAAATTATCTCCGTTTTTCCAAGACGTGACTGCATTTCCTCAAGAACTTCTTTGTTCCTTCCCGTCAGAACAAGCTCCCAGCCCATTTCGCTGAGTTTTTCTGCGATTTTTTTTCCGATACCGGATGTTGCTCCTGTAATAAATGCTTTCATATTCAATCTTCCTTTCAAAATTATAAATTCAGCTTTTCAAAATTACTGCTGTCACTGATGCTGTCAATGCCAAAAATAAACAACATCTGCTCGTAATCTTCGGTATTTATAAGCTCACTCAAAGAACATTCCAGATTTTCAGGAGAAACAACGGCTATCTCGCTGTAATGCTGAACAAGAAACGGCAAAAAACAATCTCCGAAGCTGTCTTTGATAACAAGAATTTTTCTCTCATTATTTACCGATGTACTTATTTTAAGTAAAGGCAGTTCTCCTCCGGCATAAAAATCATACTTATTTCCGGAATCAAGCCTTTTCTTATCACAGATAGTCTGCTTTTGAGCTTGCCCGTTATTATCAAATCCAATACATTCAGCTATCTCAGCTCCGGAAGAAAATTTGTAAGAGTCTATCATATCAGGCTTAACTCCGGAATAAAGCGTTTTGCTGTAAAGAGTGCCACGGAACTCATTTGTGACGTGTTCAATAGTATATTTATCGTAAGCTATCGGAATAAATCCCAGCTTCTGGATAACGGTTCTGTAAACACAGTATGCCCCATAACTTGTCCATTTAGTATCATTGCGATAATAAATATAATTTTCATTAAGCATTTTAAGTATGTTGTACGCATCAATCTGCCGTATATCAGCTCCAAGACTGTTGTAAAACGTATTTATCTGCCGGCTTTCCGGATTTGAGAGAAGGTACTTAGGAAGATACTCCTCATAAACTCCGGAAGAAGTCGGAACGGCAACAAAATACATTGCTCCGCTGTATAATGATCGGAATTTTTTTATTTCCTGCGCACTTTTTTCAGAAGAAGGTCTTAACGAGATTTCAGCATTCAGAAGCATCTTTTCATCAACATATACTCCGTTTACAATGCTTTCATTGAACTGTGCCTGAAATGCCGAATTAGCAGCTATCCAGCTATTCCTTGCCGGAAAATTTCTGGTGATCAGAGTATTAAGTGTATCTGAAAATCTGCCGTCAATAAGCGTTTCAAATGAAAGTTCAGTGATATGTTCCGATGAATCCTGTTCATAGGATGAGGAATTGGTTTTATGACCGATAATTGTAAAAACGAGAAAAAACGAAACAAAAGCCAGCATAACGATAGCTGTAACTTTACTCGCAGTATTTTTCATTTCATCATCCTCCTATAATCGCAAAAGAATCATTTCCGAGCTTCCGCTGTAAGAGATCATAATGGTACAGATAATCATAAAAGCCATCACAATTGCTGGAGAAACGATCACAACTGCATTGCGTATCCACGTTCTTCCGGAACGTATCATCAAATTACGGAAAAGACTTGTTGCTGCATAAACGCTTATCAGCAATATTACGATATATGACTTAATAAAATAGAATGAAAGCGAATCAGCAAAAGCACGGTTTCCGCCGAGCATAACAAGCAGATATTTCAGTGAATATGAAAGATCGCTACCTGATAAAAAAACAGAAGCAATAACAACCGCTAAAAAAGTGTAAATAATGCCTGTTATATTTAGTATTTTTTCATTGCTGAAATGATTTTCAATAGTAACAGCACTGCCTATAATAGCTCCCCATACAACGCCATTTATACTAAAAGTATACCAGAATCCAAAAAGTCCCCATACAGCAATGAAAATCAGCTTCTTAATAATTTTATTATTGAATCGTGATGAAAGAGGTTTGGTAATATACCGTCTGAACCACTGAATTATCTGAATATGCCACCTCGTAGTAAAATAGCGTATTTTCGTACTGAAAAGCGGATAATTGAAACTTTGAGGAAATCTAAAACCAAAGCAGTATCCTATCCCTATTCCCATATCGGAAAAACCTGAAAGAGTAAAATAAAGACAAAGAAGATAAGCCGTTATTCCTATCCATGCAGTAAGAGCGGTCATATTTTCTATATCAATGCCATGAACTGCGGAATAAAGCATATAAAGACTGTCGGCAGCAATTACTTTTTTTGCCAGTCCTTTAACGAAAACAGTAAATCCAATTCCGATTTCATTAAGACCGTCTCGACGGTTTTTCAGCATTTTTATAAAACTCGAATACCGTAAAACAGGTCCCATGAGAAGTCTGGGGAAGAACATAATGTAAAGTCCGAATTTTACTATATTTTTTTCCGCTTTCAGCCTTCCGAAGTAAACGTCTATAAGCGTTCCCACAGCAGAAAGGGTAAAAAATGAAATTCCAATCGGGAAAAATCCATCCGGAACGTAAATAAGCTCCTTAAAACCTGAGAAGAAATCTGTTCTAAACGTAAATATAGCTGCAATATCAAAAATAACTGCTGAGTAAAAAATAATTCCCGAAACTGATTTGCTCGAGCGTTTTTTCTCAATAAAATTGCAGGCGGCGAAATTGACAGCCGTATATAAAATCATAAACATCAGAAAATAAACGCTTATTATTCCGCAGAAAATCATACTTAAAATCAAAAGCACACCGTTAGGAAATTTCCTTCTGAAAATATAATAAATCATGATCGACAGCGGAAAAAAGCCATAAATAAACAGCAGACTGCTATATACCATTCAATTCCTCCTTGATAAGACGAACCTCCTCAGCAAGCTCTTCTCCGTTCATCATTGTATTAAGAACCTCGATCAGTGAAGATGATGACATAAGCGAAGGCAGTCCAAGCTTCATCTGAAGCCTTTCACGAAGAAGTTTACTGTTCTGACCGCCGCTAAGACCGTTTTCAAATAAAGTCATATTTGTTATATCGTGAACACTATCGCTTTCGGAAGCTGTTATTCCGGCTTTTTCAAATGCCTCTATAAGAATATCGGAATCTATTCCCTCAACTCCGAGCTTTCCCTCGGCGGACGGCTTATCCTTGCGTTTTTCCTTACCGAAAATATCGGGGATATAGACATTTTTTATACTCCCATCATGAACTGCCCCCTTAATATAGCCTCGTATTTTGCGTCCTGCGCTGTCGGAATCAGTAAGGATAATTATTCCGGTCGTTCGGGCGTAATAGCGGATAAGCTCTAATTTTTCTTTATCCTTGAATATCCTGAATCCATTTGTCACGATTATAATTCCGTCCACAACCGAGGAAAGCTTGATTTTATCATATTTTCCCTCAACAATTATTGCCTGATCTATTTTTATCATTTTATCACCGTTTTATTTCGTTGTAAGCATTTTTGCAACCGCCTGTTCCAGAACGATTTTCTCATCGCCGCCTGTTGAATTAAGAAGAACCGCCGTTTCACAAAGTATCGAGATGCATGATCGAAGCCTGCTTATGGCGATTCCCGAACCGCTCCTGAACATTTTTTCAATAATAAATCCACGATTAAAATATCCGAAATCCCGAATAACATCATTTGCGCTCCGTCCGGACTTTTTCGCAAGCTGAACTCTGTACATATCAAGAAAAGAATTAGTTATACTTGCCAGAACAGAACCACGGTTATCCTTATTTTCCATAAGCTCATCAAGAGCCTCAAACGCCTGTTTCCCGTTGAATGCCGCAACCGAATCCGCAAGCTTGAAAACAGTTACTCCGCTCTGACGATGAACCATGTCATCAAGCATTTTTCGGTTTATCTCCGCTCCATTGGCATAAGAGCAGAGTTTATTTATTTCATTTTCTATAGCAAGGGGATCAGAAAGACACCTTTCTGCAAGATCTCTCGCATTTTCAATTGAGATAGAACATCCCTTTACTGAAACTGCTGCTGCGATTTCTTTTGAAAGCTCCTGCGGAGTTTTTAAAGAAAATTCAACTACCGAACCGTTTTTAGATATAATATCGGCAATTTTTTTATTTTTATCAGTAATAACACGACACTTTTTTTTGTAGTCGAATTTAGTTTTTATCTCAAATCCCGTTACATTAAAAATGATAACCGTTTGCGGCGGAACGTTTTTCAGCGTTTCAATGATCTGTTTTGTCGTTTCTTCACGCTGCTCCTCGCAGTTGTAATCGTTCACCAGCAGGCAGTTATAATCCGACATCATCGGCATCATTTCAGAAATATCACGAAATTCAGATGCATCAATATTTTTTCCGTTTATACGGTTAAGAGCAAAATCCTCATTATCGCCTACAGCAGCCTTGATTATCTGCTTCGTAAGCTTTTCTACTCCGCCGACATCCTCTCCATAGAGATAATAAAGATTCTGAAGCTCTCCCTTTTTAATTAAGGATTTTATCGTTTTAGGATCAGTATTAGGCATTTACAGCCTCCTTATATTATATCTGCCGTTTTCCGACAGTTCTATTTCAAAATTATTAAGTTCGTCGCCGCTGCTTTCACCGACATAAATTATATTGCTTCCGCTGAGTTTTTCTGCGTCGGACTGTTTTCTTCCGTAATATACATTAAAGGAATTTTCATAAATAAATCCTGATTTTGCCTTTGAGAAAACGACCTCATTCCCTCTGCAGTCGACCGACAGCAAACCGTCATAATATTCAATACTGTAACCGTTGCCTGACAATTCAAAGCCGTTTTGCATATACTCTGCCGCTTCTGCTTCAAGCAAGCATTCATTTCCGACCGCTATCCATGAATCAATCGGAAGCATTTCAAGATCGTATGAAAAGGCGGCATACTGCGAAGGAATATTTCTTGTGAGTATCATTTTATCCACATCTTTTATACTGTTTTCAGACAGGTATTTCCTTACATATTCCGAAGCACGATAATGTCCGCTGAGATCTATAACGATAGCCTCGCCCTGATATGATACGACAAAAGCAGCGTTACTTCCCCTGCCGAGAACCGCTATATTAAAGCTGTTGAATCTGATTCTGCTGTATACTGATGAAAAAATGCAGATGATTCCGCAGGAAACTGCAAGTCCAGCTGCCGTAGCTTTTCTGTTTCCAAAAATAATCTGAATCAAAATCACAGCAAAAGCCAAACCAAACGCAAGATATATAGCCGTATCGCTTGCACAGGAGAAATAGACCATATCTTCCCTTGATACTTTATCTGAAATGTAAAGAACTAATCGGATGATGCCGTCCGCAAAGCCAAGAACATGAATGATTCCCCCTGTTATTACAAAGATAAATCCAATGATCAGCGCAGCCGAACAAAGAGGAACTATAATAAGATTCGTGATTGGAGAAATAAGCGACGTTTCACCGAAAAATTTCATGTTCAAAGGCAAAATACAAATCGATGTGCATAGCAACACCACAAAGCTTCTGCGGAATTTTCCAAATAATGAATCTTTTGGAAAATTTCTCGACATATACGGACCGAAAACGCCGATACCGAAAGTTGCTGTAATTGAAAGAAGAAAGCCGCTGCTGTATATTGCATAAGGATTGAAAATACAGATTAAAAGAATGGCTCCTGCAAGAGAATTGAACGTATCGTTCTGTCGTCTGAAAAGCTTTGCGGAGCAAAGAAAATTCATCATAATCGCAGCTCTTACGGCTGAAACAGGATAATTTGCCATTGAAATAAACAGGAGCATAACCGCATTAACCAAGCCAAATGAAACATATTTGTTTACCCTGAGTCTTTTCAGAAATCCCATAACAGCCATAGCGATTATTGAAATATGAAGTCCTGAAACCGCAAGGATGTGACCTATGCCGCAGCGATACAGTGATGTTTTAAGATTATCGCTCATCCCCTGTTTCTCACCAAAAACCATTCCGGCAAGAAAATCTCCGCTGCTATCGCCAAGAGAAATTTTGAATTTAGAGATCATTTTCTCACGATAACTCATAAGAGCTTTCCTGAAAATTTTTCGTTTCATTTTTTCAGTTGAAACGCTGCTGCAATAACCGGCATCAAGAAAAATCCCATCAGCTTTGTAATAACTCTCGCTGTCGAAAAGATATGTACTTTCGGGAACAGAGAATTTGCAATCCTCAAGTCTTACGATATCGCCGTAATCAGCATTCAGAACATTTCCGTAATAATTTATTTTCGCCGGCTGAACTCCGTTTATCTTTCCTTTAAGAGTATACAGGGCATTATCTCCGGAGTAATATTTTACATCCGCAACTTCACCCTCAAAGCTTCCGTTCTGTCCGTCGTAAACGATTATTCTGTCATAATAAAAATGCGTATACAATTGTTCTGCACTGAAAGAAACTGCGAAAAACAGGGCAATAACTGCAAAATCACACAGTTTGAAACCTTTTCTTATGTATATAAGCGCAAGAATCGCAGCGACGGCAGCAAAAATAAGAACTATTTTTGCATTATGAAAAAATGAAGCGAAAAATAATCCCGCCATATACGCTGCCGCAGCTCCAATCATTTTTCGCTTCATAATATGTTACTTGAAGAAAAGCGGAAGCTTTTCCAGGAAAATTATATCGTCTCTGTCCGCAGCTGTATCCTCTGCGAGAACGGCTGCTTTTCCGGCAATTTCGCCCTCTGCCGCCAATGTGAGTTTTTCAAGAGCGGAAATGGATTCGCCTGTGCTGATAACGTCGTCAACGAGAAGCACTCTTTTGCCTTTAAGCATAGCAGCCTTTTCCTGTGAAAGATAAAGCGTCTGCTCTGCTGCGGTCGTTATTGATTTTACAGTGACCGCAACAGGAGCGGTCATGTAAAGCTTAACGGATTTTCTTGCGACAACATAAGGTTTTCCGCACTGCCTTGACATTTCATAAGCAAGAGGAATTCCCTTTGATTCAGCTGTAAGAATAACATCGAAATCCGGACATTTCTTAAGAAGCTCCGAAGCCGAAGCAACTGTAAGTTCAACATCGGAGAACATTATAAATGCGGCGATGTCTATTTTATCGTTCAAAGGACAACGCACAAGTTCCCTTTCAAGACCGGCAATTGTCATTTTATATGTTCCTGCCAAGCTTATTCCTCCCGATCATTCAGTTTTACCGAGAGATTCCGAACCCCATCCCATTTTAACTCCTGCGAGGAGGTGGAAATGGAGATGCTTTACAGTCTGTCCGGCATCGTCGCCGCAGTTATTGATGATTCTGAAGCTCTCAATGCCCTCGTTTTTGGCAATTTTTGCAGCCGCCTCAAAAACCTTGGCAACAAGTCCGGAATTCTCTTCGCTGATCATGTCAGCGCCGCTTATATGCTCTTTCGGGATAATAAGGTAATGAACCGGAGCAATAGGAGCGATATCCTTGAAGCAGTAAACGTATTCATCCTCATAAACCTTTGTGCTCGGAATTTCACCGTTTACGATTTTACAAAATAAACAATCCATAGTAATTCTCCTTTTTCAGCTTATAAATTCGGTCACGATAGACTTGAACGCCATGAGCGCTTCATCAACCATATAAGTCTTTCCGATGCCTGCCATAGCGCTGTCAGGACGTCCGCCGCCCTTTCCGCCTGTTATTGCAGATATCCTCTGAACGATTTTTCCTGCATTTGCGCCCTTCTTCACAGCTCCGGCAGTACATACGCAGTAGAATGTACCATTTTCACCGTCAACTCCGGCAAAGAGAGCTATAACATCTTCCGATTTGCACTTAATGCTGTCGCCGAGCTTTCTGAGAGCGTCCGGAGATACTCCCGTAAGCATAGCGGAAACAACCTTAACGCCGTTTATCTCCTCTGCTCCGTCAGAAATTGCAGCAATTTTTTCATTAGCTATCTGCTGATTAAGCCTTTCAAGCTTTTTGTCCTTTTCCTTTGATTCAGCAGCCATAGAAGCGCATTTTTCGGGGAGTTCGCTTACATTTGCAAGTTTGAGAGCCTTTGCGGATCTTGCGATCGTATTCTTGTAATCGTTGAGAAGAGAAAGAACGCCAAGACCTGTTACAGCTTCGATTCTTCTTACTCCGGCAGCTACCGAGCTTTCGGAAATGATTTTGAACAATCCGATCTGGGAGGTATTTGAAATATGAGTACCGCCACAGAATTCAACCGACTTATCTGCCGTTACAACTCTTACGGTATTGCCGTATTTCTCGCCGAATAAAGCCATGGCTCCGAGCTTTTTAGCCTCTTCGATAGGCATTTCCTGCATTGTAACGTCAACAGCGCTCATTATCTCAGCGTTTACAAGCGCTTCAACTTCGGCGATCTCGCTGTCGGTCATTGCGCTGAAGTGATTAAAGTCGAAACGGCAGGCTTTCTCGTTTACAAGCTGACCAGCCTGATGAACGTGTTCGCCGAGAACCTGACGAAGAGCGTACTGAAGAAGATGAGCCGTCGTATGATTGCGCATTACAGCAAGTCTGCGCTCCTTATCAATCTTAGCAAGAACCTTGTCCCCCTTAGAAATGCTTCCCTGTTCGATTTCGGCAATATGGAGGAAATGTCCCTCTGATTTAATAGTATCAACAACTGAAACGATATTTTCACCCATGAGAATAACGCCCGTATCGCCGACCTGTCCGCCGCTTTCGGCATAGAACGGTGTAGCGTCAAGAACGATCACAACGTTTTCGCCCTCAACGGCAGTTTCGATTTCCTCGCCGTTTTTATAAATAGCAAGAATCTCTGCTCCGGCTGTTTCAAAATCAGTATAACCCTTGAATACAGTTGCGGGAGCTTCGACCTTTATGCTGTTATCAGCCCATGAAGAACCAGCCTTTGCAAGGTGGTCAGCCTTAGCCTTATTACGCTGTTCAAGAGAAAGTTCCTTAAAGCGTTCGGTATCGACAGTAAGTCCCTTTTCTTCGCAAATTTCAATAGTAAGATCTATCGGAAATCCGTATGTATCGGCAAGCTTAAATGCGTCGTCACCTGAAAGAACAGTCTTATTTTCCGAAGCAAGTTTCTCTGTGAACTGGTTAAGAAGTTCTGTTCCCTTGTCGATAGTTTTAGCGAAAGCTTCTTCCTCAACACCGATAATTTTCTTGATATATTCCCTCTTTTCGGCAAGCTCCGGATAAGCACCGGCATTTTCGTTTATCACGGTATCGCATACATCGCAGAGAAACGGCTTTGTGATTCCTAAGAGTCTGCCGTGACGTGCAGCTCTTCTGAGGAGACGTCTGAGAACGTATCCTCTGCCCTCATTTGAAGGCATGATTCCGTCGCCGACCATGAAAGTTGTACTTCTGATATGGTCTGTGATAACACGGAGCGAAACGTCGGTTTTAGCGTTGGTTTTATATTCAACTCCGGCTATTTTCGAGATATGCTTCATAATATTCTGAACGGTATCTACCTCGAAAATATTATCAACTCCCTGCATTGCGCAGGCAAGTCTTTCGAGTCCCATTCCGGTATCGATATTCTTGTTTTTCATTTCAGCATAGTTTCCGTTTCCGTCGCTGTCGAACTGACTGAAAACGAGATTCCATATTTCGATAACACGGTCGCAGTCGCTTGCCTGTTCAAAGCTTTCAAACGGACCGTAAGCTTCTCCTCTGTCGAAATGAATCTCCGAGCAAGGACCGCATGGACCTGAACCATGCTCCCAGAAATTATCCTTTTTGCCAAGTCTTATAATTCTTTCATGAGGGATTCCGATATGCTTCTCCCAGATCTGCTCAGCCTCGTCATCGCTTTCAAAAATAGTTATCCAAAGCCTTTCAGCAGGAATTTCAAGAGTTTTTGTGAGGAATTCCCATGCCCACTCGATAGCTTCTGTTTTGAAATAATCGCCGAAAGAGAAATTTCCGAGCATTTCAAAATATGTACCGTGGCGAGCTGTTTTTCCAACGCTTTCAATATCGGGAGTTCTGATACATTTCTGACAGGTTGTAACTCTTTTATTAGGAGGAACAGCCTGTCCGAGGAAATATTTCTTCAAAGGAGCCATTCCCGAATTTATCAGGAGAAGGCTTTTATCCCCCTGCGGAACAAGCGATGCGCTTGCCATTCTTGTATGATTCTTGCTTTCAAAGAAAGAAAGATATTTCTCACGAAGCTCGTTAAGTCCGGTCCATTGCATAAAAATTTATCTCCTTTAATAAAAATCATTAAGTATATCGGGCATAAAAACGCAAAAAAGCCTCGCCGCATGGGACGAAGGCTCTCGTGGTACCACCCAAATTCAAAAGAAACACGTTCTTTTCTCGTTATCCTTAACGCAGAAATACGCCGAAGTTTCCCACGGAAGCTCAGGGGCAGCACCTGTTTTTCATGTAAAAGCTCACACCAGCCGCTTTCTCTCTGCAAACACGCTGTAAACAGTCAATCCCATCATTGCCATACAAATATATTATATCATTTTTTTTCTGAATGTCAATAGTTTTCACAATTTTTTCTATAACAGCCGTATTTACTTTTTCTACATTTTTAAGGGGATGTTTTTCTCTTAATTCCTGCAAAAGGATATTCCATAGAATATCCACCCTAATTATTACAAATACCCCTTTTTGGGGTATTTGTAATAATTTAATATTGGATTTCCAAAGGGATGATATCCCTTTGGCAGGGGTTTAAGGTGACAGCGTCCCCTTAATTATCAACAAAAAGTAAATGCTGTTGCTCTAAAAAATCTTACGACTTCTATTGACAAATTGTGCGCAATGGTGTATAATAAAAATATAACCTTATCAAGAGCGGCGGAGGAAACAGGTCCTGTGAAGCCCGGCAACCTGACTGTTTAATCAGACAAGGTGCTAAATCCTGCGGTTTATCCGGAAGATGAGGAGTTTTGAGAAAAACCAGAGCGTTCCGGAATGGAATGCTCTTTATTTTTACAGGAGGTTTTAATATGAGCAAATGTTTTTTTACTTCGGAATCAGTTACAGAAGGTCATCCCGATAAGATATGCGATCAGATCTCTGACGCAGTGCTCGACGCTATTTTAGAGCAGGACAAGCTCGGAAGAGTTGCCTGTGAAACAGCCGTAACAACAGGCATGATTCTTTGTATGGGTGAAATATCGACTTCAGCAGATATCGACATTCCTAAAATTGCAAGAAAGGTCGTTGCAGATATCGGTTACGACAGAGCAAAATACGGCTTTGACGCTCACACCTGCGCTGTTCTTACTTCTATTGACGAACAGTCCCCGGATATCGCAATGGGTGTAAACGAGGCTTTTGAATACAGAGAAGAAAATAATGAGAGCGACGGTCTTTCAAACGGCGCCGGCGATCAGGGAATCATGTTCGGCTATGCCTGCAATGAAACTCCGGAGCTTATGCCGCTTCCTATTTCTCTTGCGCACAAGCTTGCTATGCGCCTTACAGAGGTCAGAAAGGACGGCACTCTCCGTTATCTTCGTCCCGACGGAAAAACTCAGGTCACTGTTGAGTATGATGACGGAAAGCCTTCAAGAATCGACGCTGTTGTCGTTTCCTCACAGCATTCGGCTGATATCAGCCTTGAACAGCTCCGCAAGGACATTGAGGAATTCGTTATCCGTCCGATAATTCCGGAAGAGCTTATGGACGGCAATACAAAAATTTTCATTAACCCTACAGGACGTTTCGTTGTCGGCGGTCCGCAGGGTGACAGCGGTCTTACGGGAAGAAAGATAATTGTTGATACATACGGCGGATATTCACGCCACGGCGGCGGAGCATTCAGCGGAAAGGATCCGACTAAGGTTGACAGAAGCGCTGCTTATGCGGCTCGTTATATTGCTAAAAATATCGTTGCCGCAGGATATGCCGATAAGTGCGAGGTACAGCTTTCTTACGCTATCGGAGTTGCAAAGCCTATCTCTGTTCTCGTTGACACATTCGGTACGGGCAGGATTGACGAGGACAAGCTCTCGGACGCAGTTTCAAAGGTATTCGATCTCAGACCGGCTGCAATTATCGAAATGCTCGATTTAAGAAAGCCTCAGTACAGACAGCTTGCTGCATACGGTCATATGGGAAGAGAGGATCTCGGCGTTGCATGGGAGAAAACTGACAGAATCGACGCTCTTAAAGCTATTCTCGGATAAGGCGGCGAACGATATGGATGAACTCAGAAATTATACCGAAATACATACGACAAACGCCGTTCTCATCGACATTTTAAGCAGATATGCCGAAAATTCAGATCTTGCGGAGTTTGTTGCAGAGGACGGTTCGATAAATCTTAAATTAAGCCTGACTCCGCCTGTTGATATACCGTCCGACTGCGAACAGGCAATAAGCTTTATGTTTACTGTTATCGAGCAGAATCCTGATACTACTATCGGGAAAATTTACCTTGCAAATCAGAAAGATATCCTCCGTGACGTCGTATTCGGACTCTCAAAGCTCATGGACGGTTTCAGCAATATGAAAATAATTATACATACAACTCTTCCGGACGAAAATAATCCGGAGGCAGAGGTTTCTAAGCACACTGAATTTACTCTTTCAAGGAGCAGATCTACAGCAGTTGAAAATAAATAATAAATTAAACGGCGAACCAATAACGGTTCGCCGTTTTTTATCTTACCAGAGTTTTTCAACAGGTTTGATGTAAAATCCCTCTATCTCATTTGTCACGATATTATAAATGATAACATACTTTTCTGAATAGTTTGTTTTTATTGTCTGATAGATACGTCCGTTATAAGGAGCGTATTCCGCATCGTCATATGGCGATGAACTTCCGTATTTTATATCATATTCTCCATTTGCATATGATGACGCACCGCTGTCTATAACATCATAAAATATATTATACGGATTCAATACCTGGATTGTTGCAATAAAAGGTTCATCATAATTAATATTTCCATTATATTTTTCACCATAGGCTATGTCGTCCTCAAAAGTGACGAGCGCCGGAGCTGTAACGTTCATGAAGAATTTGATTACAGGATTGCTTCCTCCCGATACTTTAGAGGCAGTGTTAGCGTTTCCGCAAACTGATGATATATAGGCAGCAAGTATTTCCTTTGATTCATAAAGTGTTGCATTGAAATGAAAAACAGGCTCCTCATCATATCCATGCTGAACGTTATAAGAATGGAATATCCAATTATCAATATCACGGTATTCGTTTATAGAATCAAAATACGCATTGCTGTATTCCTGAAGTCTGCTGATACCTTTCTGAACCTGAGCAGACGTTGGATTATATTCTTTATCATCGTAAAAATTTAGATAGATAATATCAAAACTATTGCTGTCAAAAATCATATCAACGTATCTTTCTTCATGTTTGGTATTATAATACTTATGTTTTTCAATGAAAAAATAACCGTTTGAATCGACATATATCATTTTTGAAATATCCATGTCAGCAGGTTCAGCATAAGCGGTTTTGTCACTGTAAAGACTGATATTCCGGATGAGTATTTCTATCATATCGCTCATTGTAAAAGGCGATGAGCTTGAGAAGCCAAACACGATATCTTCGCTTTGGTTAATAAATGTAGATTTTCTGCTTGGATAGTCTATTATTTTCATAGGATCAAAGGATATTTCATCATACGAGGATATATAAACAGCGTCGGTTTTTATCGAATTTTTGGAAACGGCAGTCTGTTCGGCATCGCTGATCCCGAAAATACGGTTTGCGATATCCGTACCGTTAAATCCGATAATAGCAATGGCAACGAGCAGGAAAGTAAAAAGAATTTTTGATTTCAATTTCATTCCTCCCGTCAATCATAATATGAAGGAGCAAAAAATCCCTCTATACGGTTTTCTGCGATGTTATATATAGTTATAAGCTGGTTGCCCTTGAATTGAACCGTCTGATATATTCTGCCTTGATGTATGGTGTATTCCGGTTCGGAATAGCCGTCGCTTATCATAATTCCCTCAACGATATGTGAAACGCATGATAAATAGTATGAACCTTCGTTTACAATATATCTTGAAAGCAAACATGACTTTATCCAGAAGTTAACAGTTTCAGAATCGGAATAGATTTCAGTTGAATCATAGACATATTTCAAGTGTTCGTAAACATAGTCGAAGCTGTCATCCTTGCCGATATTGTAATCAAATTCAAAATCATTGTATGAACCGACAGTCTTATCATAATCGCTTTCATAGTCATAATAGGGATCGGGTTCGTTTATGGCTATTAAATTTTTAATTTCATCTTCTGTGGATGAATAAAACGATGTTGAATCCTTATCGAATGCCTCCAGAGCAGCTTCCGCCTCATCAGATGAAAGCTCATAGGTTTCCGGCGAATAGAACCGCAGATATACCAGACGATAATTATCATTTTTGAAAATACAGTCGATATATCTTGTCTGACCGTTAAAGTTTTCATACTCAAATTTTTCAGTATATACATATCCGTTATTGCTATAGTTCAGGGAATTACTGAAAGCTTCGGCAAAAGAATCCGGACATTCCGTATTTTCATCATAACAGCTTAAAACAAGTATAATTGCAGTACAGATATTTCGGATAGTCTTATTATCCAAGGGTAAGTCTGGCTCTTCAAGAATATCCATAGGTCTAAAGCCTGTTTCCTCGCCTGCTATATAAACAGCGTTATTATGATTCTGACTGTATGGGATATGAGTTTGTTCAAGCTGCGAGTTCTGAGAAAACAGATCTGCCAGGTCTACGCTGTAATATCCTAAAGCGAGGATAACCGCAAGAAACAGAATAAAAGCTATCGTATGTTTCACAGGCACTCCTCCCCGGAAACAATGATATAAACCGTCGTTCCCTGACCGAGATGACTGTCGATAGTGAGGACAGCGTTATGCAGTTCGGCGATCTTCACGCAGAGAGCAAGTCCGAGACCTGCGCCTCCGGCTTTTCGGCTTCGTGATTTATCGACCATATAAAACGGCTCGAAAACCTTTTTTGCGTCCTCCTGACTCATACCGATTCCCTGATCGCTTATAGCGATAACTGCGCTTCCGCTGGTCATAGCGGCACGAAGAGTTATCTGCTGTCCTATAGACGAAGCTTTTATGGCGTTTTCAATAATATTGTAAAGGAGCGATTTGAAAAGCTCCTCGTCGGCATAAATCGTTATATCCTCTGAAACGCAGGCGAGCGACAGTGAATTTTTCTGGAGTATCGGAGTAAGCGCCGCTTCGGTTTCCTTTATCATGGAAGGCAGACTGACGGGCTTTTTATCGGTTTCGGTTCCTCCGAGAGCGATAAGCTCCATAAGCTTTCCTGAAAGCGAGCGCAGACGCTTGGTTTCTTCAACTATAACGTTGGCGTATTCAAAACGTTCCTTGTCGCTGACATTTCTTTTTATTCTGAGCAGATCTGCAAATCCGAGAATAGATGTTAGCGGAGTTTTCATTTCGTGCGCAAGATTGGCAATAAAAGTTTGTCTGTCCTCGGCGATTTTTTCAAGTCGGGCGGCGTGGCTTTGGATAGAATCAGCCATAATGTTCATATTTTCAGCAAGTTCACGGAACTCGTGGCTTCCCTTTTTACGGATTCTTATCTTATAATTTCCTTTGGCAATAGCTTTTGTGTAGGTATTTAGCTTACTGAGCGGACGAAGAAGAAATATAATTGTAACAAGAAGAATAAGCGAAATTATGGCTGCGGAAATAAGACTGACTTTTCTTACAAAATCAGTTTGCTGACTTCTGAGAGCATATATTTCGGAAACGTCCGACGCCGTAAGGATAAGATATAAATTATCCTCTATTTTAAGCGTTGAACATACGGTCATATAGTGGATGTCTCCGCATTTGAAGATTTTTATATAGTAATCGCCGACCGAAGTTCCAATGCCGGAAATATATGATAAAAACTCATCAAGACCGAAAAGTTCCGGGAGAGCGCTGCTTTCGATAAGAGTCTTATTGCTGTCATAAACAGCGGCGGCAGATTGTCCCTGAGAACGTGAGCTTACTATATCGGCGGCAATTTTTTTAATATCCTCTTCGGTCATCATTATCTTATCGGCTTTAAGACGTTCATAAACGACCGTATTTGCAAAAGAAGCCGCAAAATATTCGTATTCATTGATAGCGTGCGAGCGTTCACGTTCGATAAGCAGCTTGTGACTGTTGTTGAGAAGGACTATTGAAATTACATTTACGGCAGCTATTATCAGGCACAGAGAACTGAGGAATATTTTTTGCCAGAGCTTCATGTTTTTTCCTGACTCTCAAGTCGGTAGCCGAGTTTCGGGATAGTAATGAGCTTGTCTTTCAGATTAAGCTTTCTTCTGACCTGCTGAACATGGATGTCAACAGTACGGCTTTCGCCCTCGAATTCGTATCCCCATATATTGGAAAGAAGCCGTTCTCTTGAAACGGCGATATCCTGATGCTGGAGGAAATACACGATAACGTCAAATTCTTTTGGGGTAAGCTGAACCGGAACATTATTATCGGTAATGATGTGGCTTGCGATATCGACCGTGATCGAACCGTAAGAGATTATGTTCTGCGTTTTGTTGGAGCGGCGGAGTACAACATCAATGCGTGCAAGAAGTTCCAGAGCCTCAAAGGGCTTGACTATATAATCTTCTGCGCCGAGACGAAGTCCCTTCACCTTATCGGCAACATCCTGAACAGCCGTAAGGAAAATTACGGGAGTGCCGCAGTTTTTTATCTGATTCATGACCTCGAAGCCGTTCATTTCCGGAAGCATAATATCGAGAAGTATCAGATCATAAGAGCCTTTTAAGGCTTCCTGCATACCGCTTTTGCCGTCATAGCAGCAATATCCGTTATAATTTACAATAGAAAGGGTTGCCTTTATCATTTTTGCAATATTCTGATCGTCTTCAATAATAAGTATATTTATCATAATTTTTTACCTCTGTAATTTAAATGTATCAAACCTATTATAATTTTATCAGTTAAAATAAAAGATGTCAAATATACAGAGATATTTTTTGCAAATTTTTTGCATTTATCACAGCTTCTTATTAAAGGCGACCTCTGAATTTATAATCAAAAGCAGGAACATTATCAAAAATATCAAGCGACGGATTTTCACGCATTGATTCCGCCGAGTTTCTTCCGGCTATAATATGGTCGATAACCGTGATTCCGAGAGCTTCGAGCAGAGAAATTATTCTTTTTGTTGAAATAATATCGTCTTCCGATGGCGATGTGTTTTCATTCAGGTGATTGTGTGATATAAACAAACGGCTGCAATTGCTTTTTACGGCAAATTTTACTATTTCACGGCTGCTTGTCTGAACGCTGAGATCACTGCCGGAAGAGGAACGAAAAATGTCAGTTTTTTTGAAATTATCGTCAACCGCAATCACCATAAAATACTCCTGCGAAGCGCCGATAAAATTTTTCCGGAAAAATTCCTTTGCATCACCTGATGTTTTAAGATAAGTTATACTATTTTTCCCAAGGCTTGATTCCTGAGATAATGCGCAGATCATTTTCAGAAGAACGGCTGAATTTTCGCTTATTCCAAATTTATTGACGAGAATTCGTGTATCGGCATCGACGATAGATCTGATCCCAATGAAGTTATTCATAAGCGTATCGGCAGTTTCCGCCGTTTGGCTTTTCTGAGCGTAAGAGAGAATAAGCCGAAGCAATTCATGATCGTTCAATGAACCGATGCCGTTTTCAAAGACTTTATCCATAAGAATCTGTTTTTCGGATTTTGACATAATTTTCTGACTCCTTTGTGCGGTGCTGCCTTATATTTTTTTGAAGCTGAACGCTCCGCTGCTTCGCATAGAAAAAGCATTTCCACGACCGCAAATAAATACGTCTATAAGCTCTGCTTTTATGGAGTCAAGAGCTTCCGCCATAGTTTTTGTAAGATTAAAATCGCTTTGCGTCGGAATAGGAAGACTTTTCGGGCGGCATAATCCAACAATTATTCTGTCTGCTCCGCCCTTGATAACATTTTCAATGAATTCTCTCGAAGAATTTTTACTGAAAAGGAGCTGTTCAAGAGGAAGACGGCTTATTCCAGTAAGTTCAAGCTGTGCGCTTACGGAAATAATCAAGCAAGTATCGCAGGTGATATTTTTAGTTTTTTCAATAAAAAAATTTTTAACTTCATCCCTGTTCGTAAATTTGAGCTGAAACTCGGACGAATTCAAATATCTCCGTGCCGCTTCAGCCAGGGCGCTTATAATACAGGCGCTGGAAGCACCGATACCGTCCACCTCCATCAGTTCATGAAGATCGGCGGCAAGAACTTTTTCAAGACTTCCGAAATGCTTGATAAGTCTGTGAGCATGGGGATTTGTATTAATTCTTGGAATTGCATAAAATAAGATCATTTCAAGAAATTCATGTTCGTAGAATCCGTTTGATCCTGTTTCGAGAAATTTTTTACGCATACGTTTTCTGTGATTGTTGTGTGTGTCATCTTTTTGCATTATGTAACATTTCCTTTTATTAAATTGTGAAGCGAATAAATCGGTCTATATAAATATAATACCACAAGTTTGCGTATAAAACAATATGATATTGAGTTTTTTATCTGTATATTTTTGAGTCATTTATTTTTTTAAAAGTAAATAATTGTGCATAGTAAAAAGCAAAGATAGAGCAAAATGTAATAAAAATGATTCAAAACTTCATAAAAAAATTATTGACTTCAATAATAAATTGTGATAAAATTAAATCAGATAAATAGTACACAGAGTGTCTTTACATTACAATATCAAGAACGGATTTATGTAAAAACACTCTGATTTACATTGATTTGGAGGTTTCTTATGAATCTAAAGAAAATAGTGAGCGGTTTAACTTCACTTGCACTCTCAATTACCGCTTTCAGCGGGATAGGTTTTTCCGGAGCTTTGAAAAATTCAGGAGCTGAGGCGGCTTCTGCAAACTGGAAATTTGATTTCGGAGGCAAGGGTGCGGCAAGCGAATATACAGGGGTTTCCGCTTCCGAGGGATATGATTCCGGAAAGGGATACGGTTTTGCGCAAACAGGCAGCGTCAAGGATGTTGATGCGGCAGGTTCGGGCGCACTCAGCGACGCAGTGCAGTTTATTAGTACGGACGTCAGCAATACATTTAACGTTGATTTGCCCAACGGCTTGTATCAGATAACAGTTACAACGGGAAATACCTCCAGAACGAGCATAAAAGCGGAGGGAATGCTCCAGCTTATGAACCTGACCGGAAATAATGCGGTTGAAACGTTCCAGATTCCCGTTACCGACGGTCAGCTGAATATTCAGGCGACAGAGGGAAGAGCAAATACTCCGTTTACGCTGAGTACGCTTGAAATAACTCAGCTTAACACTACCGGAACAACAAATCCGACCGTATGGCTCTGCGGCGACTCAACTGTCGCAAATTATTACAATACCCCCGATACTGCTCAGCACGGCTGGGGACAGTATTTCGGGAGTTATATTTCCGAAAGCGGATATCAGGTAAGAAATATGGCTGCGAGCGGTCAGTATGCAAAAGGCTTTGTTGATGCGGGACAGTTTGCTCCCATAGAAGCATATGGAAAAGCCGGCGATTACTATATTATTTCAATAGGTATCAACGATACCAATTATTCAAATGCAACAGAATATTATGAAACAGTTACCGATATGGTCAAGAAAACAAAGGCTAAGGGCATGGAAGTCATTCTTGTTAAGCAGCAAGGAAGAAGAAGCGATCTTAACCGCAATCCCCTGCTTGGCGGACGCTGGTTCGGCGGTCAGCTTGATACTATCGGTCAGGAACAGGGAGTTCAGGTCGTTGATCTTTTCACCCCTTGGCAGGAATTTGGTCTTTCTGTCGGCTTTGACGCTATGGAAGCCTATTATGCCGCAGACGATGATCTTCATCAAAGTAAAACCGGATCGCAGAAGCTTGCCGAGCTTATGTCCGGTCTTGTAACTATCGGAAAAGAACCTGCTGTGATGGATACAAGCAAAACATATATGTTCCGCAATGTAAACAGCGGACTTTATATGGAGGTTGCCGACGCTTCCGCTCAGACGGGCGCAAATGTTCAGCAGTGGGGAGCTTCAGAGCCTGCCGCTCATAACACATGGCGGCTGAAACACAAGGGATATAATTATTACGAGGTATATACATATCTTGACGGCGGTTCGACTTATCTTCTCAATGTTGATTCCGGAAGCGCTGAAAACGGAGCAAATATTGCTTTGAATACAAATACTAACAACGGAGAACAGTGGTTCAGATTTTTTGAGAATTCCGACGGAAGCTATACAATGGTTTCAAGATGCTCTAAAGATAAGGGAGCTGTTGAGATAGTAAACGCAATGACAACAAGCGGAGCAAACGTTCAGCAGTGGGAAATTAACGGACACAGCTGTCAGAACTGGATACTGGAAGCTGTTGAATACCCTCCTGTAACAACAACGACGACTACAACTACCACCACCACAACAACCACTACTTCTGCCACAACTTCAACTGCAACGACTTCAACAAGCCTTGTTATAAAAAAGCATCCGGGCGACGTTAATGTTGATGGAAAGGTCGATATGTCGGACGCTGTATTTATAATGCAAAGCCTTTCAAATCCCGGAGTTTACGGTCTTGGCGCGCCAAAGGGATTAACTGCACAAGGCGCTGTTAATGCGGATATCGTCAATAATGACGGCATTACCAATGAGGATGCGCTTTTTATTCAGCGCTGTATACTTGAGCTTGATACTTTGCCGGAAATCGAGTATTATCCTCCCGAAGAGCCAATTACGACAACTACAGCCGATATTTTTGCCGGATATTATTTCGCCCTTAATCAGACATGGGAATTGGGCGTTGAGGAGTCAAGCAACGCAGGTTTTATTAAAGACGGCTATGTTAATCTTGATAATGTTGTTGACAGCAGCATCACATGGACTGTTGACGCTGAATCCGATGGAAATTATCTTGTAACATTCAGAGTAGCAAACGGTACTGACGCTGACAGACAGATGAAAATTTTCGTTAACGGAAACACTCAGGAATACTGGATGCAGCCGTTTACAGGAACAGGAAGCTGGACAGCATGGGGTGAAAGAGGAATAGTTCTGCCTCTGAAAGCAGGAAAGAATACTATTAAGCTTGTTTCGGCAACAGCCGGGGGCGGTCCGAACTTTGACTGCCTTACGCTCATGAAAACCGATGAACCTATCGCCGAGATCTATGATCCAAACAAGGATGATCCTCTAATTGAAACTGATAAGCCGGTTATCTACATTGCCGGAGATTCAACGGTTCAAAGCTACAGAGCAAGCTACGCTCCGCAGCAGGGCTGGGGATATTACCTCCAGAATTATTTTGCAGACAACGTTACAGTCTCAAATCACGCAATCGCCGGAAGAAGCTCCAAGAGTTTCTACGATCAGGGAAGATTCCAAACCATAGCCGACAGCCTTAAAGAGGGCGATTATGTAATGATACAGTTCGCTATCAATGATTCGGCTGCAAGCAATGCCGAGAGATATGCTCCGGTATGCGGAAATGTTGATAATCCGTCAGAAGGCTCTTATGAATGGTATTTAACTCAGTTTATTAAATCGACAACAGAAAAAGGTGCAACTCCGATTCTTGTAACAACTGTTATCGGAATGAAAGCGTATTCAGGCGGGAAGTTTGCAGGAAGCTACACAAATTACTGTGACGCCTGCAAAAAACTTGCTGCAAAATATAATATTCCGTGCATTGATCTAAATTCTCTTATGGTATCTCATTATAACTCTATCGGTTATGATTCCGCGCTTAAATATCATCTTATGGGAGTGGTAGAAGGCTCTACGGACGGAACGCATTTCTGTGAAGAGGGCGCAAATAATGTTGCTGCACTTGTAGCAAAGGCTGTTAAGGATCAGAAAATCGACGGTCTTGATAAATACGTTAAGTAAGAACTTGTTCTAATAATCTGAAAAATCAGTCCTCGGAAAATATCTGGGGACTGATTTTATTCGTCTATAAGGCAAAAATAAAGAGCGTCCCCGAAGGACACTCGATATTTCCGGAATGTATGCTTAAAATTAAGCTCTCTCAACCTTACCAGAACGCAGGCATCTTGAGCAAGCGTAGATATGACAAGGAGTACCCTTGACGATAGCCTTAACACGCTTTACATTTGGCTTCCATGTTCTGTTTGTACGTCTGTGTGAGTGGGAAACTTTAATTCCAAAAGTTACGCCCTTTCCGCAGATATCACATTTTGCCATTAGGTTGCACCTCCTTAAAAAATTCATATAGAAACATTGCTTATAAAATTACAACATTAATACTATAACATATCTTGAAAAAAAATGCAAGAGTTTTTTTAAAAAAAACGGAAATTTTTTTCAAAATTAATTTTTATATGAAGAGGAAATGAAAATTTTCACATATTACTTGAAATATCTGAGAAAATGTAGTATAATAATATTCATGTAACTATGAATAAGAAATGAAAGGGATATTATGGATATTGAATTTTTTCTTAAATATTTCTCACGAATCGTAACGCTTCTTCTCGTCCTTCCGCTTCACGAGGCGGCTCACGCTTTTGTTGCGTATCGATTCGGAGACGATACTGCCGCAAGACAGGGAAGATTAACAGTTAATCCGTTTGCGCATCTTGATCCTATCGGTTCGCTGCTGATAGTTTTAACGGGATTCGGCTGGGCAAAGCCTGTTCCGATAAATCCTATGAGAATGAAAAAGTACCGTGCCGGAATCGCTCTTACGGCGCTTGCCGGCCCTGTTTCAAATTTGCTCGCAGCATTTGCAGCAGCCGTTATATACAGCGTGATCAGGGCAACGGAAGCAGGGTATAATGCTCTTCACACCTATGAGATAACTCCTGTGTTCTGCGTTTTGCTGCTTATGATCTATCTGGTCGAAGTAAATGTCGGACTTGCGATATTCAACCTTATTCCGCTTCCTCCGCTTGACGGATTCAACGTGCTCCGTTATTTCACAAGCGAGAAATTCGACCGTTGGTTTTATATGCATCAGAGAGAGATACAGATTGGTTTTCTCATTGTTATCGTTGGTTTGAGTTATATCCCTGCACAGTATAATCCTCTTTACTATGCAAGAAGCTTTATAAGCGATCTTATCTGGAAATCGGTTTCATGGATTCCGGTTTATACTAAGTAAGAGGCAGATAATGGAAACCATTTCATTCAAACTTGAGGTTTTTGAAGGACCTCTTGATCTGCTCCTTAACCTTATTTCAAAGCATAAACTTGATATCTGCGATATCGAAATATCAAAGCTTCTTGAACAGTATCTTTTGTATATCAATGAAGCGCATGAACAGAATTTAGAGCTTGCCGGAGAGTTTCTTGAAATGGCGGCAAGGCTTATCTATATCAAAACAGCGTCGCTTCTTCCTCAGCCTGAGGTTGCCGAACAGATGAAAAAAGAGCTGGAGGGAACGCTTATTGAGTATTCCCTCTGCAAAATTGCTGCGGCAAAGTTGGCTGAATCTTACGTTGGCGGAAATATTTTCGTCAGAAAGCCAATGAAGATAAAATCTGATATGACCTATACCCTCGTCCACGAAGCTGAAAGGCTTGCCGAGGCTTACAGAGCCATTTCTTTTAAAAATGTCAAAACTGAAATGACAAAGCAGAAAGTTGAAAACAAAATCAATTCTGTTGTAAAAAGAAGAATAGTATCCGTTATGTCGAAAGTGGTTCATATCTTAAGGGAGCTTTATTCAACAGGAGAGGTTTACATGGACAAGCTTTACGAGGGCGTTACCGAGCGTTCGGCAAGAGTTGCGACCTTTCTTGCTGTTCTTGAGCTTACAAAATCGGGACGGATATCTATCAGCGATGACAATATGATTGTATTTTTTAAAGGAAGAAGGAACGGAGTGAAGAAAACTTGGACATCAAAGAGAAACTCGGAGCAATAGAGGCGGTTCTTTTCGCAAGCGGAGAACCGGTTGAAACATATCGTATCTCGGAAGCCTGCGGAATCGAAGTCGGTTCTCTGTCCGCAATGATAAAGCTTCTCAACGAACGTTATGACGACTGCGGAAGCGGCATCTGTATAAAAAAGTTCGACAGCAGTTACCAGATGTGTACACGAAGTGAATTTGCCCCGCAGATACGTGCCGCTCTTGAAACCAAACGTTCCGCTCCTCTTTCAAATGCAGCCATGGAAACGCTTACGATAATTGCCTATAATCAGCCCGTTTCAAAGGGCTTTGTTGAAAATGTAAGAGGAATAGACAGTTCGTCGGTTATAAATAATCTTATTGAAAAAGGTCTTATTGAGGAAGCCGGACGGCTTGATATTCCAGGAAAACCGCTTGTTTACCGTACAACGGCAGTTTTTCTGAGGAGCTTTGGTTTAAGCTCCGTTTCAGAACTTCCGCCTCTCGCAGCAAGCAGCGGTATTTCCGAAGAAAAACAGCTTGTAATTGATGAAATGATTTAAATTGCCATTATGAAAGGAGCGGCGGGAAATGATTGTTTTAAAAATATTATTAATTATTCTCCTCGCCGTTTTGGGAATAATTCTTCTGATTTTAATTATTCCAATGGGCGGAGAGCTGAGTTATATTGACGGCAAACTGAAATACAGAGTAAATCTTTGGGTAATAAATATTATGGATTCTGACGGAGGCGGAGTGTTTAATTGGCTCAAAAGAAAAAAATCACGAAAAAAAGTTAAGCCGCCAAAAAAGAGAGCTCAGAAGCCGGAATCTGTTTTAATTGAAAGAGATCTGGAAGAAAATGAATTATCCGAATCTTCTGAATCTGCGGAAACTACTGCGATACCCGATGATTCCGACGGAATGGAGTCAGAATTTGAAGATGAAACGGATGATGCAGAATCGCAGACCTCTTTGTCTGAAGAGAAGGAAACGGATGATTCTGTTCCGGAAATAAAAGAGAGATCGGAAAAAACTTCAAAAAGGAAAAAAACAAAAAAATCGTATGCCGACAACGAAGAAAAAGATTCGCTTGAAAAGAAATTTAATAAGCTACTTGATATATGGAACAGCGCCAAAAGACCTGTTCACAAGATCTTCAAGGGATTTAAATTCAGCGATTTTTACGTCGATTTTGTGATTGCAAACGAGGACGCATATAAATGCGCATTGAATTACGGAAGAATCAGCGCAGCGTTTTACAGGATTCTTGCACAGATGAGCCGTCTTTTCACGATAAGGCTGAAAACTGTCGATATACAGCCCGGATTTGGTTTGAACAAGAGCCGCTGGGATATTTCGTTCAGGCTTAGTTTAAGACTTGGCACATTTGTTATAGCAGGTGTATGGTTCCTGATAACATATATTTTCAGAGTATTTCTTCCAAATAAAATTAAACTAAAAAAATCTGCCCAAAAGCAGAAATAATACAGAAGCGAGGTTTATAATATGAATACAGGTAAAACATCAGTCAGCGAGCTTTTAGGAATATCGATGGAAAAGGTTAAGGAAATGGCGGATGTAAACGCTATTATCGGCGAACCTATCAAGCTTGACGACGGTACAACGATAATTCCTATTTCAAAGGTTTCTTACGGATTTGCTTCAGGCGGTTCTGATCTTCCGTCTAAATATGACAAAAACCTTTTCGGCGGAGGCGCAGGCGCCGGAGTTTCTATAAAGCCGGAGGGCTTTCTCGTTGTTTCTCCTGACGGAACGGCAAAAATGGTTCCCATGACTGTTTCAAGCGATCCGATAAGCACTGCTATCGAAAAAGTTCCCGGAATTATAGACAAAGTATCAGGTTTTATCGGCAAGAAAAAATCCGGTGAAGAATCCTCTGAGGAATAATCCAAAAAAAATCATAAAACAGCATAAATCTGCATATTCTGTAACAAATCGGGTGCAGGTCTGCACCGTTGTTACGGAGGTTTAAGAATGAAAAAGCTTTGCGTTTCATTTGCGGCGGCGTTTATTCTTTTGAAAACGCTTCCGCTTGGAGGTTTTTATGCAAATTCGGCGGAAAAACCGGAAATTACCGCTAAAGGAGCTGTTCTGATTTCGGCTGATACCGGAGAAATAATTTTTGAATCCAACAGTTCTCAGAAGCTTCCTATGGCAAGCACCACTAAAATTATGACCACTTTGCTTTGCCTCGAAAGCGGCGATCTATATGACGAATTTATCGTGGACAGCGATGCGATAAAGGTTGAAGGCTCTTCAATGGGACTCCAAGAGGGCGATATCGTTACCAAATATGCTCTTTGCTGCGGAATGCTTCTTCCATCCGGAAATGACGCTGCAAATGCTGCTGCCGTAAAAATTGCCGGAAGTATAGAAAATTTTGCCGTTCTTATGAACGATAAAGCAAAGGAATTAGGGCTTTCGAGAACTTTTTTTGTTACTCCGTCAGGACTTGAAGGCGAGGGGCACGGTTCTTCTGCCTGCGATATGGCTATGCTTGCAAGAGAAGCTTTGAAAAACGAGATTTTCCGTGATATCTGTTCTCAATCGAGCATAGAGCTTGAATTCGGCAATCCTCCTTACAGACGCTGGCTGAAAAATACAAATAAGCTCCTGAATATGTACGACGGAGTTTACGGAGTAAAAACCGGCTTCACGGACGAAGCGGGAAGATGTCTCGTTTCTTCGTGTGAACGGGACGGACTTAATCTCATCTGCGTTACTCTTAACGACCGGAACGACTGGAGCGATCATGCGGCAATGTATGATTACGGTTTTGAAGCGGCACATAATCTTGAACTGAAAATACCGGAGCTTTTTGAGCTTGAGCTTGCCGGAGGCGAAAACGACAAAATTACTGTTACAGCCGGAGACGAGCCTATAAATATAACTACTCTTGCTGCATCGCAGGAGGATTTTGAAATTCAGATTGTCGCATCTCCCTTTGTATATGCTCCCGTTGAAAAGGGCGAAGAGCTTGCCGAGCTTAAAATAAGCTTCAAGGGCAGAGAAGTACGGAGAATTCCTCTGTATTCCGCTGAAGAGGCAGACGTTAAGCAGATCGAGAGTTCTTGTGAAAAAGATGAAAAAAATTGGTTTGAAAAATTTATTACAAAAATTGGAAAATATTTTTCCTGATAGAAAAGGTTGATAAAGTGGAAAAAATAAGAATTCAGAAAATGATTGCCGACAGCGGCGTATGTTCAAGAAGAAAGGCAGAGCAGATGATCTCCCAGGGCAGAGTAAAGATAAACGGTCATCCTGTTAAGCTCGGCGACAAGTGCGGATATAAAGATCTTATCACGATAGACGGCGAACGCATAATGATACCGAAAAAAAAGAATTTCATTTATATAATGATGAATAAGCCGAGAGGATACGTTACAACCGTTTCGGATGAGCTTGACAGACGCTGCGTTATGGATCTGCTTGAAGATGTTGAGGAGAGAGTTTATCCCGTTGGACGTCTCGACCGAAATTCTGAGGGACTTCTCCTCTTCACCAACGACGGCGAATTTGCAAACAGCATTATGCATCCAAGCCGTCATATTTCAAAAACATACCGTGTTACAGTTCGTCCGGACATAAATGACGATCAGCTTGTAGCTTTGTCGGAGGGAGTTGTTATTGACGGAAAGAAAACTCTTCCGGCAAGCGTTGTCGTCAAGGATAAAGAAGCGGGAAGAGTCGTTATTCTTATCACTATTAAAGAGGGCAGAAATCGTCAGATAAGAAAAATGTGCGAAGCTGTCGGACTGGAGGTTGCACGTCTGCGCCGAATCAGTATAGGTCCGCTGAAACTGGGAATGCTTAAACCGGGAAGCTATCGTGAGCTAACCGCAGACGAACTGAGAGCGCTCAGAAACGCTATTGGTAAGGAGAACTGATATGCTCGAAATTCGGGAAAAGTTTACCGCAGACGGCTATGAAGAGCTTTCCGGATCGGCAGCATCAGATTCGTTTCACATAACGGAAGCTGTTGATAAAGACGAGGTGATCGGCTTTATCGCATATTCATACGAAAAGGACAAGACTGTCGTTTACGATTATGACGACGGCGGAGATCTTATGCTCTGCGACGGACTTGTCCGCTCGGTTATATTCAAAAGCTGCATTAAAGCTGTTGAAACAATGGAATTCCAGATTTCCGACGAAAAAAAATACGCAAATCTCCGCAAACTGAAATTTCTGCCGGAAAACAGCAAAACTGCAGAAAATATCGACAGATTTATGAACGGCTGTCAAAATTGCAAACACAATAAATAAGAAAGGAGCGATTTGAAATGCCAATAAGAATACCATCTGAACTTCCGGCATTCAAAACGCTTGGAGAAGAAAATATCTTCGTAATGTCCCGTGACAGGGCAGAGCATCAGGATATTCGTCCGCTGAAGGTCGTTATCCTCAATATCATGCCAAAAAAAATTGAAACTGAAAGTCAGCTTTTAAGGCTTCTCAGCAATACGCCGATACAGGTTGATATAGACCTTTTGCAGATGGCTTCGCATACTTCGAGGAATACTTCTCAGCGTCATCTTGAGTCGTTTTACAAAACCTTTGATGAGATTGCAGGAAACCGCTATGACGGGATGATAATAACCGGCGCTCCTGTCGAGCTTCTTGAATATGAACAGGTTGACTACTGGGAAGAGATCACAAAGATTATGGAGTGGTCTAAAACTCACGTTTTCTCAACTCTTTATATCTGCTGGGCGGCTCAGGCAGGACTCTATTATCATTTCGGAATCCCTAAATATCCTCTTGAAAAGAAAATGTTCGGAATTTTTCCGCATAGGGCAGAAGTGAGCAACTGCCAGCTTTTAAGAGGATTCGACGATGTTTTTCTCGTTCCGCATTCAAGAAATACAGAAGTAAGACGAGAAGATATCGAGAAAATTCCTCAGCTTGAGATCTTGACTTCATCCGATATTTCCGGAATCCATATCGTCGCAAACAAAAACGGACGGCAGTATTTTATTACCGGACATTCAGAATACGACAGAGATACTATCGCCAACGAGTATCGGCGTGATGTAGAGAAGGGAATCGATATTCAGATACCGTATAATTATTTCCCTGATGACGATCCGGATAAAATGCCGCTGTTTTCATGGAAATGTACGGCAAATCTTATGTTTTCAAACTGGCTGAATTACTGCGTATACCAGAAAACGCCCTATAATCTTGACGAGCTTGAGATAAGAAGCTGGAACTGGGAGACAAGCCTTTAAGGAGAAATTTATGGAAAATGAAAATAATTACATCGGTTATCCGAACGGACAAGTTCTTCCTGACTCACAGAGAACGGGTCTTGCTATTGCAGCATTTTGCATAAGTCTTATAAATTTTATCATTTTCAGAAGCGTTTTGAGCTTTATTGCCGTACCGATAGCGCTTATAATGGCAATCGTTTCGCTTAAAAAGAGACGTGGAGGAAAACCGTTTTCGATAATTGCAATTGTAGTTTCATCTCTTTCAACGATTTTGTTTGTGTTTTATGCTGTGATAATGGTGAAAATTTATCCGGATATGAAATATTTAACTGATAATTTTACCTCTATTACGTCAGAATATGAGAAAACCGGAGCAATTCCGGAATATTATGATAAATATCGTGATCCGAAATACGACGATTACTGGAAACAGCTCGGAGTTAATTCGTTTGATGAGTTTTTTGAATATATAATGAAACAATTCAATGTTACCCACGAAAAAAGTGCAGCTGAAACTTCCCCCAATGACGGCACTTCTGCAACGACGCAGGAATCCTCCTCAACGGTAACGACAGATGCTTCCGATTACGACCACAGCGGTGAAGAACTCGTAGTTCTTGGATAATTATTTTGTTCACATCAAGCAGAAAATGCTTGATGTGAACTTTTTTATGCTTCTTTTTCACGTGTGAGCATTCGCATATATTCCTCGGTTGAATAAAATCCGCTGCGGTTGTAACGATTCAGTCCGAGGAGCGAATCTGGATTACGGGTTATATAGTTCATTTTCTCATAGCAGGTCAGAGTGACCAGAAATCCGCATTCTCTTATTACCGGCAGACTTTCTCTGCTTATATAGCCAAACGGATATGCAAAAATATAGGGAGAAATTCCGGTTTTGTTCTTTATTTCATTCTGAAGAAGCAACAGATCGCTCATTAAAATATTGCGGTATTCCTCTTCGCTTTCTCCGGCAAGTTTTGAACAGCCTTTCCTTACTCCGTTAAAAGAATGCATATCGTATGTATGATTACCGATCTCTATTCTTTCGGAGTCAATAAGGGCTGAAATATCTTCCCATGTAAGATAGGAATATTTATCGTTATGAGAATCGTTATATGCAAGCCTTTCCGTGTAGCTTCCGACCACCGAAACAACAGCGCACATATCATATTTTTCAAGCAGGGGCAGCAGAACCGAAAGATTATTATAGTGTCCGTCATCAAGAGTTATTAGTACCGGTTTTTCCGGAAGTTCACCGTCATTTTGAGTATAATCAATAAGCTCTTTTGCCGAAACGGATGTATAACCGTTGGATTTCAGCCATTTAAGATCGCTTTCAAGCTGATTCGGAGTCACGATATATTCAGACGGCTGCTCGCCGTACACACTGTGGTACATTATTACAGGCAGAGAAATAGGGGCTTCATCGTTTTTTTCCTGAGCGGAAGAGAAAAACATTTCCTTTGCTATCAGGAAAAAAACACTGCATATCGAGAAAATAACAACATCCAGGGCAAGAAGCCATAAAAATCTTTTCGCACTGTAAGTTTCATACATATAAATCACCTCGATAAAACATTATGAGAGAAAAGCAAGAAAAATGTCATCTAAGAAATATCAGAGCTTTCTCATGAATATAATCAAATAAAAGGTTATAATAATGAGGTGAGGATATGACACGTCACAAACGTCGTAAAGTTATAGGAATAGTAAAATTCTGCGTACTTCTGACGCTTCCGGTTGCGGTTGCAGCAACTTTTAAGGGAGCGTCCGGATTAAAGTCTGTTCTTTCACAAACCAGCGGATTCAGCGCAGAAAAAACTCCGTCCGCAGCCGTTTCCGCTGAGAACAATGAAGAAACGTCCGTTATCAGCCGTGATTTTTCAAACGAACAGGATGATATTCTCAGCGAAAGCGTGATTTTATCCGAGGGTTACGGATTTAATGAAGAGGTCGCCGAAAAAGGAGTAAAACTCGTCAGTCCGCTTGAAATGGTATCTTCAGCTCCCGGAGAAAAACCTTATCCTTCGGAGAGCGAATGGGTTGCCGGAGGAGATATTATCCGCAATACCTATACTCCATACAGCGGAACAGCTTTCTTTGACCTGGAAAAATGCGGACAGGTCAACAATAAAACTTCGATACCTAATGAAAAGCTTATGGAGGAGAGCAGATACCTCCCGAATTTTACCATAAGCGATACTTCCGAACCGCAGGTTCTTATATATCATACTCACACGACCGAAAGCTTCGAGCCGTACGTCCGGGAAAAACTTGACGCCAATTTTAATTATCGTACAACTGATGAAACAAAAAATGTCGTTATGATAGGCGATGCAATACAGGCAGAGCTTGAAGCACAGGGAATAGGCGTTATTCATGTAAGAACGATTCACGACTATCCGTCTTATAACGGTTCGTACGATCGGAGCAGAGCGTCAATCGTTCCGATTCTGGAGCAGTATCCGACAATTAAAGTCGCTCTCGACATTCATCGTGACGCCATAGCCGGAGAAAATTACGCTTATCAGCCATATGTGGAAATAGACGGAAAAGAGGCTGCTCAGATAATGATAATCTCAGGCTGTGATGACGGAACTCTCGGAATGCCTAATTACATGAAAAATTTTCACTTCGCCTGTAATCTTCAGCAGAAGCTGGAGGGTGATAATCCGGGATTGACAAGACCGATTTTATTTGATTACCGCCATTACAATCAGGATCTTACGACAGGAAGTCTGCTTATCGAGGTTGGTTCGCACGGAAACACTCTCGATCAGGTTCAGTATTCAGGGCAGCTTATAGGAAGATCTCTCGGAGAGCTTCTTAATTCAATGAAATAGGAGAAATAATGCGTAGAAAAAGAAAAAGAACCTTACTCAGAGCAATTTTTGTTTATATGCTCCTGATGATAGGTTCATGGATGTTTTTAAATTCATATTCAAATTCATACAATAGACTTTCGGATGAAAAAATAGCTCCCGCAAGTCTTAATCTCAGCGGGAATACCGCTCATTTTGAGCTTCTTGACCATGAGATAAGCTTCAATTTGTCGGAAATAGCTCCCGACAGCAGATTATACTGCGCCGCATATCTGCTTTCACCTGACGAATTACGTTCAATGTGCTACCTGATTTCGCTTTGTGAGCTTTTTTGAATGAATATTATAGTAAAAATCATTAAGCTCGCCTGAATAAATAAGCGTTGCTCCCGGAAAATTACGGAAATCATCAGGACGGTAGAGGTAAATCGGCTTGTCGAGCTTAATACCGATCTTGCTCATAGTATAGGCAACAAACTGTGAACAGACAAAGCTGTTTTCTCTTTTCAGTTCAATATTGAAGTAAATGGCAAGCAGACCGAGCAGATTGTATGAATACACTCTTCTGTGATTTACAAAATGACGTATAGTACGATTATATTCTTCTTTTTGCTCATGCGTTACAGGTATCCTGTAAATTTCACAGGGAATGAAATCAAAGTTTCCGAGCGTACCTTTTCCGACAGTTTCCTTATTGAAAGTTGCAGGAAGAGGAAAGCGGCGATAAGTTCTGCAAAAGCTGTACATTTCAGAAAGAGTTACATCGCCGGAAAGAGAAACGTGATTATATGGTTTTTTCGTGAAGAATCTGAAGAATCTTGCCGGTCTTGTACCGGTTTGAGCGATGATTATGTAAATATATTCTTCCAAGCTGTGACCTCCTTGAATAAAAACAAGTTCTAAAATACATTAGTATTATACCATAAAAATTTTTTTATTACAAGAGATTTTTATGATTATATCTAATTTGTAATTTTTACATAAGGGGAGCTAAAATTTTAAGAACGCTTCCAACTATTTTGTAATACAATTTTTCTTTTTTGATAGTTTCCGGAGTTATACTGCGGCATTTGGCAAGAGTATCCGTAAAATCGTTTTCGATACTTTCAATGCAGCTTGCCTTGTACATATAGGTTGCGCATTCATAGTGATGATAAAGACTGCGGTAATCGAGATTTATCGTTCCGATAACAGCTTTTTCATCATCGCAGACGCAGACTTTCGCATGAACGAATCCGGGAGTATACTCATAAATTTTTACTCCAGCCTTGATAAGCGAGCTGTAATGAGTTTTCGCAAGGGCATAAGCGCCCTTTTTATCGGGAATTCCCGGAAGGATTATTTTAACGTCTATTCCCCTCTCGGCTGCAAATTTTATCGCAGTTTCAAGTTCGCCGTCGAGAATCAGGTAAGGAGTCATAATGTGAACATATTTTGTCGCACGGTTGAGAATATCCATATAAACGTTTTCACCGACTTTGTCATCGTCCAGAGGACAATCGGCATAGGGCATTATGAAACCGTCGGTTCTGGATTTTTTCTCCGGAAGCGTCAGAAACTCGTCCCACTTGGGATTTTTTTCGCTGATATTCCACATCTGAAGAAACATGAGGGTAAAACTTTGAACAGCGTCGCCTTTAAGCATAACCGCAGTATCCTTCCAGTGACCAAAGCGGACGGTTTTATTGATATATTCATCGGCAAGATTTATTCCGCCGTTGAAGGCGACATTTCCGTCTATAACGAGTATCTTGCGGTGATCACGGTAATTGTAGTGAGTTGAGATGAACGGCATTATAGGAGCGAAAGCTTTGCATTTTATACCCAGTTTGGAAACTCTTGAAGCGTAGTCAAAGCTGAGTGATGAAATTTCGCACATTCCGTCGTACATTACACGAACATCGACTCCCTGTTTTACCTTCTCGATAAGTATTTCAAGAACCTTTCCCCACATATAGCCCTCGCTAATGATAAAATACTCCATGAAGATGAATTTTTCGGCTTTTTTCAACTCTTCCAGCATAGCTTCAAATTTATTTTCTCCCAAAGGGAAAAAAGTTGTTTCAGTATGTTCGTAAATAGGAAAACACCCGGTTCTGTTGATATATCGGCATAAATCGTCTATACCTGAATTTGCCAGAACCGGATTTTCAAATGTTTCTCTGCTCTGAACAAGCTTATTTTTGGTTTCATTTATGAGATATTCAATCCTGTTTTTGTTAGCCTTATGACCGATACTGTTTCGTGTGTACCATAGAAAAATACTTCCCGGAATGGGAAACAATACTATAATAGCAAGCCATGTCAGTTTAGCAGTTGAATCCATATCGCACCGGAAAAGATAGAATATCATGACAAGGAAGAAAATGGTTTGCAGTATCGGAAAAAACGGAATGTTTTCTCTTATAATGTCATAAATTGAAACAAACAGAAGCAGCTGAAAAGCTATCAGGATTATCATAAAGAATAATCGGCTGAAAATCAGATGGAAAATGCCTTTCTTTTTATTTTTTATCAGTCTTATGATTTTTTCGTTTTGTTCCATAATAAGCCTCCGTCGGGTAATGTGCAGTTTTTGCTGTAGCGCAGCTTTCCATTCATAATTTATTATATCACAAAAATAGTGCGCTTACAATGCTTTTCGCTGAATTATGAGTATAAATTTTATGATATGAGAAATAATAAGTCTAAAGGAGTTGATTTTATGGACAAATTTGAAATGCCTGTTGGATTAGGAATGGCTCTTGCACAAAATCCCGAGGCCATGCAGAAATTTTCGTCGCTTACCGACAAGCAGAAGTGGGAAGTTGTAAGCGGAACTCATGCTGTTGAATCAAGAAAAGAAATGCAGCAGTATGTTCAAAATATTATTACTGCTTATTGAAAACGATTTTGCTTAAAATATTCATTTCTTTTGCATTTTTATGAGGACTCCTTCGCTTATTGTATGATATATTTTTTGTATCAGAACAATAAATGAAGGAGTTTTATCATGAGTGAAATAATTAATTTGCAAGATGAAAATAAAGTTAAAGAGTATGAAAACTTCGTGAGATCACATAAAAACGGATTCTTTACACAGTCTGTAAAATGGGCGAATCTTAAAGAAAACTGGAATTGTGAAATTATTGCAGTAAGAAATGAAAACGACGAAATAAAGGGAACGGCTCTTATTCTTATTAAAAAGATTCCTCTTATAAGAAGGTCTTTGTTTTATTGTCCCCATGGACCGATCTGCGATTATGACGATGAGAAAACGTTCAGGGAGCTTATTGATGCTATTGATGAGCTTGCAAAAGAACGTCATGCGTATCAGCTTAAAATCGACCCGTGTATTTCCGAAAAAAATACGGAATACATACAATTTATAAAATCTTTCGGCTTTGACCACAAGGAAAACGCTTCCGAACTTTCAACAATACAGGTTCGGGATAATTATATGCTTTATTTCTACGGAAGAAGCAAAGAGGAGCTTTTTGCTTCGTTTCACAAGAAATGGAGATACAATATAAGAGTTGCCGAGCGTCACGGCGTAAAATGTTCCGTTTGCGGAAAAGAAGCGCTCGATGATTTCTATGCTCTTATGACTGAAACAGGCGTAAGGGACGATTTTCTTATCAGAGGAAAAAGTTATTTTGCAGATATGCTCGATAAGCTTGGCGATGATTGCAGTCTTTATATGTGCTACTGTCAGGGAATGCCGTTATCCGGAGCAATCTGCGTCAGATATGCCGGAAAATCACATTACGTTTACGGAGCTTCGTCTTCACATATGAGAAACGTTATGCCGAATTATCTCATGCAGTGGACTATGATAAGCGACGCTGTTGACAACGGATGCTTCGTTCACGATTTTCAGGGAATTCCTTTCTATAAGAACGAAAATCATCCCAATTACGGCGTGTATCGTTTTAAAAAAGGATTCAACGGAGAAGTTGTTACATATGCCGGAGAATTTGACCGTTCTTATAATCGTGTCCTGTCCGCCGTGTCAAATTTTGTAATAAGAATAATAAAACGTCTGAGGCAGCATAATTCCAAAAATATCTGAAATTAAACAGGCACTGATTAAATCAGTGCCTGTTTAAATATATAACATAATAAATACAGATGCTCCGTCTTAAAAAGCAGAAAACAAATGAGCCTCCTCGAAAGGAAGCTCACCTGCCATGATATAGGGATTATTGGGGATTTAATAATGCAATGTTGGGGTAAACATTACACTACCATGAAAATCAGCTTCGGGATTTCTCCCTCAGCAATTATTATTATAGAAGGCTATTGTGAAATTTTTGTGATAAATTTGTAAAACTTCAATTAATTTTTATCATTATCAGGTTTTGATCTTAAACCAGAAAATCGAACCTTTTCCAATCACGCTTCTTACACCGTAATCATAATTATGCATCTTCAGAACTGCCTTAACGATTGAAAGTCCGAGTCCTGTTCCTACTACTTCCCGTTTATGGTTCTCTGAACGGTAGTATTTATCAAAAATCAGCTTTATCTTATCTTCCTCGATACCGTCGCCGGTATCTTCTATTTCAATAAGAACGCCGTCCTCAAGGTTTTTCTGTCTTACATAAACCTGTTTATCCGCTCCGGTATAATTGATCGCATTGTTGATAAGATTATAAATAACCTGTTCAATTTTAACAACGTCGCAGACAACCATTCTTTCTTCATCCGGTTCAAAGTTGATATGATAGCCTTTTTTCTCAGATATTCCGCTGAAACGATCTATGATCTCCATCATTTTGCCTTTTATTTCAAATTCTGATGGATTAAGCTTCTGCTTACCGCTTTCAAGCTTGGAAAGATCGAGAATATCGTTTACAAGAAGCGATAAACGATCAGTTTCGTTGATGATTATTTCAAGATGCTCATTTCGCTTAACAGGATTGTCACCGGAAAGATCACGAATCATCTCCGCATAAGCTTTTAGCATTGTAAGCGGAGTTCGCAGATCGTGTGAAACATTAGCGATAAGATCACGCTGCATTGTATCAACTCTTGAAAGCTCTTTCTCAGCATATGTAAGCGTATCGGCAAGCTGTTTCGCTTCAAGATAACCTTTTCCTTCAAATCTGGTATCAAAATCGCCTTTAGCCAGTCTTTCAGCAGATCTTGTTATTCCGGTTATAGGTCTTGCAATTCTTTTGGATAGAAACAGTGAAATCACAAACGCCACAATAATAAGTATAGCCGTAATAAGCATAAGCTGACGCTTTATAATAGAAGCTGTTGAGCCGACCGGAACAAGCGCCGAATTTATAAGTATAAATCCGCTCGGATTTTCAGGATCTCCCAGAGTACAGCCAAAAAGCAGCATATCATAGTTGGTTCGGGTATTTTTGATTTTATAACGGATGATCTTATCTTCACTTTGCAGAATGTTAACAATGTACACTCTTGTTCTGTTTTCCTTTCCATGTATGAGACAATCACCGAGAACATCCTTTGAAAAAATTGAACGTCCGTATCTGTCAAGAACTTCTATACATAAGTCATTATCAACCGCAACTTTACTGATAAAGCTGTTGAATTCCGTCTTATCCATTTTATCATATGCTTCTGAGATCGCATCCATGCTTTCAGAAGCGTCCTGAGTTTTCATGCTTTCATAAAATTTTTCAAGAAACAATATCTGAAAAATCCAGAGGAGCACAAATACCGCAACTGTAAATACAATAAAATACATCCATATCTTGAATTTAAGAGGAATCCTGCTGTTTGCGTTTTGCAGTTTTTTAATTGGATTCAAATTTATATCCCATTCCTCTCAGAGTAACGATAAATTTTCTGTATTCGCCAAGACTGTTTCTCAGCATTTTTATATGAGTGTCGACAGTTCTGTCATCGCCAAAGAAATCGTATCCCCAAACTTCTTCAAGAAGCTTGTCTCTTGAAAGAGCAATATTCTTATTCTTAACAAGATAAAACAGAAGATCATATTCCTTTGGCGTCATAGAAGCTTTCTGACCGTTTACATAAACCTCTCTGCCGGAAATATCAACCTCCAGTCCCTCAAAAACATATTTATCCTGCTGAGACGCTTCGGCAGCCATTGAATTTCTTTTGAGTACGACCTTTACTCTCGCCATAAGCTCTTTCGGCGAAAACGGCTTTACAACATAATCGTCAACGCCTATCTCAAAGCCAAAAAGCTTATCATATTCCTCACCTCTTGCCGAAAGCATTATAACAGGTATCTGCTTGGTTTTATGAATCTCCTTGCAGGCTGAGTAGCCGTCAAGTCTCGGCATCATAACGTCCATTATGATAAGATCAAAATCAGTATCATGGCAGAGATTTACCGCTTCAATGCCGTTTTCTGCCTCTGTGACCTGATGCCCCTCAAATTCAGCATACTCACGAACTACTCTTCTGATATTCATTTCATCGTCTACAACTAAAATATGTGCCATAGAATTACCTCCGTTTATTTCAGCGCTTGTATTTTTTCTTTTACATTATACCATCTTAACAGACAAAAGTGTATATTATGTGAAATTTTCTTGTAATTTTCCGGCAATTTTATCAAATTTGTATCAGAGCGGCAATTTTTTAGTTGACATTTTCAGTTATTTTTGCTATAATAAATTTGGTATTATTTGGAGAGGAGGCGGTCTTAATGAAAAAAGGTAATTTTAATCTGCTCGCAGCAGTGCTTATAATCACTGCCGCTACTGCCGCAGTAGGAACATACTGCTGTTTTTTTCCGGAACTCGCTCATATCACAATGATAATATATCTTTCAACAATAATATTTCTGCCGCTGTTTCTCTTTCTGCTTACATGGACTCATAAAAACCGTATAAGCACGCTCATTAAACCGGAAGTCGCAGAAGATCTTAACACTGAAATGATTATCTGGAGCGACGATTTTTCATATGTTTTTCTGAATAAAAAGCTTCGTGACCTCCTTGGTATATCTGAAAACGATTCCAATCAGAAGGCTTCTGTCTGGAAAGCATTCGGCATAAATGCTCCGGACAGCGAAGAATTTGAAAAGATCATAAGCAATAATTCTTATGAATCAAGATTTAAAAATGCCGACGGATCTGTAACAAGCATTGCTTGGAGTACGTCCCTTGTAAAAAAATCCAAAAGAAGATGTATTTACCTCAGCACAGGTTTCAATCTTACCGAGATAAAAAAAATGAGAGTAAATCTTGCAAGCGCAAACGACTTCTTCAATTCCTCAATGGAGCTTGCCGAAATCGGCGTTATTATGAGCTCTGATAAGAAAAAATACCGTGCTTCTTCCGAAATGGTAAGGATGCTCGGTCTGAAAAGCAGCATAATTTCGCTGAATGAATTTCGATCGCTCGTACACCCTAACGACAGACTTCAGTTCGACAGCGCTATAAAATCCAACGATACGACCGAAGTTAAAAGCATTGAGCTTAGAATAAAATCCTCCGACGGAGTTTACCGCTGGTACTCCTACCGCTATAAATCAATAGAGGGAACAGACAATACTCTCCCGCTTTTCGGCGGAGCGATACTCGATACAACTCAGGAGCATGAAAAGGATTTCCTTATCGAGCGTCTTGCATATATTGACGAGGTTACGGAAATCGCAAACAGAAATAAACTCGTTGGAAGCGGTCAGGAAATTTACGATACCTGCCGTCTTCTCAATTATTCCTATTGGATAATCGTCCTGGATATAGACCGTTTTCATATCATCAACGATACCTGCGGCTATACTAACGGAAATTATGTGCTCAGAAATTTTGCTCATATTCTTTATAAATTCGTAACTCCGGGAGGACTTGCCGCAAGAATAAGCGGCGATAACTTTGCTCTCATTCTTCGTGATTACGGAGATAACGAACTTCCCGTTAGAACCATAAAATCTATTCAGGATGAATTTGCCAAGCTTGCCGTCGACGAGCTTGCTTCGCTTAATCTGAGCTGTTCCGCCGGATATTCAAGGCTTCCCGAAGACGGCAGTTCTTTTCTCGACGTTATGGAACACGCTGAATTTGCGCTTAAATCAAGCGGCGGAAGTCAGGGAAGCATTTGTGCCTACGAATCAAGTATGCACGATTCCATAATCGTAAGCAGTGAAATGGAAAAAGCGCTTGCAATTGCTATTGACAACAACGAGCTCCAGCTCTTTTATCAGCCCAAAATTGATCTTTCTACCGGAAGAATAATGGGTGTTGAAGCTCTTATCCGCTGGATAAAGCCGGATGGAACTATTATTGCTCCCGATGCGTTCGTGCCTCTCGCCGAACGCAGTCATCTCATCGGAAAAATCAGCGAATTCGTTCTCAACGAGGGATGCCGTCAGAATAAGCTCTGGCAGAAAATGGGATATCCAAACATTGTTATGTCTGTCAATTTTACTTCGACCGATTTCTATCAGTCCGACCTGAAAGAAAAGGTTTTCGATGCGCTTGCTAAAACCAATCTTGAGCCCCGGTGGCTTGAAGTCGAACTTACCGAAAGTCTCGCCCTGAACGATATCGACTATGCCGTTTCACAGATGAACAAACTCCGTGAACTCGGCGTCAAGCTCGCCATGGACGATTTTGGAACGGGCTACTCATCACTGAGCTATTTGCAGACGCTCCCGATCACGCTTCTCAAGCTCGACCGCTCGTTTATAACCGATATTGCAAGCGACAATATTGCTTATGAAATAGTTTCAGCGGTTATCAGAATCGCTAAATCGAAAAAAATTGAAACTATAGCCGAAGGCATCGAAAATAAAGTTCAGGAATCTATTCTGAGATCTGCCGGATGCGATTTTGCGCAGGGATTTCTTTACGGAAAGCCTATGCCGCCGGAAAAGCTTCAGGAATTCTTTGAACAGAATATACGTGAATTCGGAAGCTGAGCCAATAAATATAACAAAACCAATTTATCAATATATAACGGAGGTATAAAATCATGAAAAGAAGAATCGGTATTCTTACAAGCGGCGGAGACTGTCCCGGACTTAACGCTACGATAAGAGGCGTTGCAAAGGCCTGCTATGAACGTTTCGGCGAGGATAATGTTGAGATCGTAGGAATTTCCAACGGTTATTACGGTCTTATCAACAATCTCTGCAAAGATATGTCGCCCTCTTCGTTCTCGGGTATTCTTACGCAGGGCGGTACCATTTTCGGTACAAAACGTCAGCCGTTCAAGATGATGCAGGTCATCGGCGACGATAATGTCGATAAAGTTAAAAATATGAAGGAAACATACAAGAAACAAAAGCTTGATTGTCTCCTTACTCTCGGCGGAAACGGTACGCATAAAACTTCCAAGCTCCTTGCCGATGAAGGACTGAATGTTATTGGTCTTCCTAAGACTATCGACAATGATATTTATGGTACGGACGTGACATTTGGTTTCCATACTGCTGTTGACATTGCCACTGATGTTATCGATCGTCTGCATACTACCGCTGCAAGCCATTCGAGAATACTCGTCTGCGAAATAATGGGAAACAAAGCCGGCTGGCTCACTCTGAATGCAGGTATCGCAGGAGGAGCTGATATTATTGTTATTCCGGAAATCCCTTACGATATCGACAAGATCTGCGATGCCGTAATTGCAAGAAGCGCTTCCGGCAAGACTTTCTCTATCCTCGCAGTTGCCGAGGGAGCATTCGATGTTGCAGAAGCTAAAATGAAGAAAAAAGAACGTGCAAAGAAACGTGCCGAAGCCGGTATAATCACTGCAACGAGCCGTATTGCCGCACAGATTCAGTCCAATACAGGTATCGAGGCTCGTGTATGCGTTCCGGGACATATGCTCCGAGGCGGCGCACCAAGCGCCTACGACCGTGTTCTTTCAACACAGTTCGGCGTTCATGCAGCGTATCTTATTGCAAAGGAAAAATACGGCAGAACTGTTGCTAAAATCGGCAACAAGATCACTTCAAACAAGCTTGAGGACATTGCCGGAAAAACAAAATTTGTCGATACGGATAATCATCTCGTTATCGCTGCCCGTGATATCGGTGTTTCTTTCGGAGATTAATAAAATTGCTCAATCTATAAGTAAGCTGCCGTAAATTTTTACGGCAGTTCTTTTTAATGTAAAGAGATTATTTGTTGTATTTTCAAAATATGACAAAAAGCAACGTTTTCAACCGAGTAATTTCTACACAAACCGCAATTATTTTTTCCCTATACTATCATATATCATGCAATATAAAAGCTTAAAATCAACCGTAAATCAGCCCTTTTACAATACAATCACATCAGGCTGCACTTTTTCATATAGTAAAAACATAAAAATTTATCGCAAAGTGAAAAAAACTCTTTTCAAATTGGAAAAAATGTGATATAATAATCTATATTTCTAATTAGGAGGTATTATAATGACAGAAATGGAGCTTTATAATCTCTGGTGTGAAAACGCCAAGGAGGATGCTGATCTGCAAACAGAGCTTGCTGATATAAAAGACGATAACGACGCCATAAACGATAGATTTTACCGTGACCTGGAATTTGGTACGGGCGGTCTGAGAGGCGTTATCGGCGCAGGTACAAACCGAATGAATATTTATACAGTAAGACGTGCTACACAGGGCTTCGCCGATTACCTCAACCAAGAGTATCAAAATCCCAGCGTTGCTATTTCATTTGACAGCAGAATCAAATCTGACGTTTTTTCAAAAGCTGCCGCTGAGGTTCTCGCAGCTAACGGAATAAAAGTTCATATTTATAAAAATCTCATGCCTACTCCCTGTCTTTCTTTCGCAGTTCGTGCGTTAAACTGTCAGGGCGGTATCATGATAACGGCAAGCCATAATCCGGCTAAGTATAACGGATATAAAGTATACGGCGAGGATGGCTGCCAGATCACTCTCAGGGGAGCCGAGATAATCCTTGAAAAAATAAATTCGCTCGATATGTTCAGCGGCGTTAAATCCTCATCCTTTGATGAAGAACTCGCTAAAGGCAATATTTCGTATATCGGTGACGAAGTTATCGAAAACTTCTACAAAAATGTTCTCGCTGAAGGCATCAATACTGATCTTTGCGCTTCAAGCGGACTTAAAGTTGTTTATACTCCCCTCAACGGAACGGGAAACAAACCTGTTCGTGAGATACTTAAAAGACTCGGCATAACCGATGTTACCGTCGTTAAAGAACAGGAAAATCCTGACGGAAACTTCACTACCTGCCCGTATCCGAATCCTGAGATCCGTGAGGCTCTTGAAGTCGGTCTTAAATACTGTAACGAAGTCAAGCCTGATCTTCTCCTCGCTACTGATCCGGACTGTGACCGTGTCGGCATTGCTGTTCCGGACGGCGACGGTTATGCCCTTTTCTCCGGAAACGAAGTCGGAGCTATGCTGCTTGAATATATCTGCCAGCAGCGTATAGCAAAGGGTACTATGCCTGAAAATCCTATCGCTGTTAAAACTATAGTCACGACTGATATCGTAAATCTTATCGGCAAGGAATACGGTGTTGAAATAATCGACGTACTTACAGGATTCAAATTTATCGGAGAGCAGATCGGTCTTCTTGAAGCAAAGGGCGAGGAAAATCGTTATATTTTCGGATTTGAAGAGAGCTACGGCTACCTTTCCGGAAGCTATGTTCGTGATAAGGACGCTGTAAACGCATCTATGCTTATCTGCGAAATGGCTGCTTATTACCGTACACAAGGCATTTCACTGCTCCAGGCTCGTGAAAATATGTATAAAAAATACGGCGTATTTCTCCAGACGCTCCACAGCTTCACTTTCGAGGGTGAGAGCGGAATGAAGAAAATGGCTGAGATCATGACATCTCTAAGAAACGATCATCCTGCTGAAATCGGCGGTCTCAAGGTTGTCAAATTCGATGATTATCAGACAAGTATTTCCAAGGATCTTGTTTCCAGAACTGATACAAAGCTCACTCTTCCTAAGTCGAACGTTCTTGCATTCTTCCTTGAAGGCGGCTCTAAGGCTATAGTTCGTCCCTCCGGTACTGAGCCGAAAATCAAGACTTATTTCACTGCCAAGGCTGACACTCACGAAGAAGCTCAGGCTTTGGAAGCAAAACTGGCTGCTGATTTCACTAAGGTAATGAAATAATAAACCGAGGGATTTTATGAGTTATTTAGCTTCTTTCTATTCCTCGGCTTCAATACCCGGGATGCTCCCCATGTCAAAGGAGAAATACAAACAGATCCTACATGACTTTCTGAAACTAAACGTCTTTCAGGAAAACGAAATGATAACAAATTTTCCGTTTATCAATGAAAATTTCATTTACGGCGATACACAGCCTGCTATTGTGGTTTCATTATCTCCTCTTGTGATCTCCGCTTATTCCGACGAGCTGGATGCCGTTCTGTTTCTGAAATTTCCCAAGGAACTTGTATCATTATACGATCTCCATGAAGGTATGCGTCTGACCGCTGCCAATTCATATCCGAGCGCTAAATCTCTTTCAAAGGATATTTTCCCCGGACAGAATTATAACGGACATTTTAAGGACTTTAGTCCCAAAATACATCTTTTTCTCAGCTATGACGATGCACGGGCGCTGGAACTGACATCTAATTTCAGTGAGGATATATGGGCATATGTCGAAAGATTGACTGCTGAACGCAAAAAAAGACGCTGTAAGCCTCGTAATGGATTTTATTTCATGATGCCGGAAAAGAAATTTACTATATTTTAATCACTGTATCTATAAATTAAATAAAAAAAATATATTATTCAACTATTGACATTTGATTTTATTCATGCTATAATTAATTACCGTAATAAACGAAGCACTACTGTCTAAGGGAATTGATGGGCTGCATGGTTTACAAAAATTGTGAAAGAGGTGACAATCGTGAAAGAGGGTATCCATCCTAACTTTGTTAAGACTACAATTACCTGCCACTGCGGTAATGTGATTGAAACTATGTCCACAAAGGAAAACATCAAGGTTGAAATCTGCTCCAAGTGCCATCCGTTCTATACAGGCAAGCAGAAGCTCGTTGATACAGGCGGACGTGTTGACAGATTCAAGAAGCGTTTCAATATGGATAAGTAAATCGCACAGCCGGTCTTCATCGACCGGCTTTTTGCGTTATTTTCATTTAAACAAACTATAGGTAAAATTATGAATTATTACACTATTTCAAAGCCTGCAAATGATTCTTTTATAGAAAAACGTTCTGAATTTATCGGTTACATTGCTCCCGTAAAAACCAATGATGAAGCGGTTGATTTCATAAATTCCATAAAGGCAATGCACAGAAAAGCCAGGCACAACGTTTATGCTTATATACTTCGGAATGATAATATTTCCCGATATTCCGATGACGGAGAACCGCAGGGCACTGCCGGAGTTCCGGTTCTCGATGTTCTTCAGAAACGTGGACTTACCGACGTCTGCGTTGTCGTAACCCGTTATTTCGGAGGAATACTGCTCGGCGGAGGCGGTCTTGTTCGTGCATACTCTCATGCAGCTTCACTTGCCTGCGACGCAGCTCATATCATGAATATGTGCCTTTGCCGGCGTCTAAAAATAAAAACAGATTATGGAATGTATGGAAAAATTTCTTATATACTGCCAAATTACGATACCATTACTGTCAATTCCGATTTTGGAACAGAAGTTATTCTTGAAATTCTCGTTCTTTCAGAAAAAAAAGACGCCCTTTTAAAAAATATTACCGAAATAACCAACGGTTCGGCTGATATTAATGAATTAGAGGAGCTTTTCGAGGATTTTTCCTCTGTGAAAAATATTTCTTAAAAATAAAGGATTTTCACAGTTTTTAAAGTATAAGTATTGTAGAAGTTGTTTTTAGGAGGGATTTTGTGAATGTTCGTGAACAGACTGAAATGACAGAAGCAGGAATTTTAAGCCAATACGCCTGCACAAGTACTGATGAGACTAATACAAAGCGTCTTAGATATGAAGAAAAATGTCCTTATCGGACTGAATTTCAGCGTGACCGTGACCGGATTCTTCACTGTAATTCATTCCGACGTCTTAAACGTAAAACTCAGGTTTTTCTTTCGCCTGTCGGAGATCACTACAGAACCCGCCTTACTCATACTCTTGAGGTTTCACAGATTGCCCGTACTATTTCCAGAGGTATGCGCATGAACGAAGATCTGACAGAAGCAATCGCCCTTGGTCACGATCTCGGTCACTCGCCTTTCGGTCACTGCGGCGAAAGCATACTAAACGAAATATGTCCGCACGGATTCAAGCACTATTGTCAGAGCGTTCGTGTTGTTGATGAAATTGAAAAAAACGGCGAAGGTCTGAACCTCACTTATGCCGTGCGCAACGGCATCGAATGCCATACAAATAAAGTTGCCGATACAAAAGAAGGCAATATAGTCCGGCTTGCGGATACAATCGCTTACATAAACCACGATATCGAAGATTCTATCCGTGCCGGTATTCTCCAAAACAGCGATTTACCCATTGACTGCGTAAAAATACTTGGTAATACCAAAGCCAAGCGAATTACGACGCTTATAGCTTCCGTTATTGAACACGGAGCTTATGAGATAGATTTTGCTCCGCAAATACGAAAAGCTCATGATGACCTGCGACAGTTTATGTTCGATAAAGTTTATCTGAATCCGGCTGCAAAACAAGAGGAAGCTAAAGCGGAACTTCTGCTGAAAAAGCTTTATTCCTACTTCATCGAACATACCGATAAGCTTCCCGATGAATACCGCATCATCATGAAAAAAACTGATGCAGACAGAGCCGTATGCGATTATATTTCCGGAATGAGCGACGGTTACGCAGTAGACCTTTATACCGAACTTTTCGTCCCGAAATTCTGGAAATAACAAGGAGAATTCCATGCAAAGAAACGATGAATTTCTTTTCCGGCTTCGTGCCGCAAATCCTATCGACACTGTTATGGGCACTTATATACAGCTGATACGCCGTGGACGAAATTACGTCTGTTCGTGTCCGTTTCATTCGGAAAAAACTCCGTCATGCACAGTTTTTACCGATACGCAGAGCTTTTATTGCTTTGGCTGCGGCGCAGGCGGCGACGTTATAACCTTTACGATGAAAATTGAAAATCTCGATTTTACAGAAGCCGTCAAGCTTCTCGCCCAGCGTTCGGGATTAGAGATTCCTCAGAATAACTCTCAGGACAGTAAGCTTGCTAAACGGAAAACTCGGATCTATGAGATGAATCGTCTTGCCGCAAACTTCTTCTACACAAATCTTTTTAAAGGTTCTGACAAAACAGGACTTCAATATTTTGCACAGCGGAAACTCCTGCCGCAAACCATCAAAAAATACGGTCTCGGCTATTCTTCCGATTCATGGGATGAACTTACAAAATTTCTGCGCTCAAAGGGATATTCCGACGATGAGATCGTTGACGCGTGGCTTGGGGGAAGATCAAAAAAGGGTACGGTTTTCGATATGTTCCGCAAAAGAGTCATGTTTCCTATAATTGATCTCCGTGGAAACATTATCGGATTCGGAGGACGTGTGCTTGATGATTCCCAGCCAAAATATCTCAATACGGGAGCTACTCCGGTATTCGATAAAGGCTCTAACCTCTTTTCAATGAATTTTGCCAAAAATGCCGACACAAAACGAATTATCCTTTGCGAAGGTTATATGGACGTTATTGCCGTGAATCAGGCAGGATTTGAAAACGTTGTCGCTACTCTCGGAACGGCTATTACTCCCGATCAGGCAAGACTTATCAGCCATTACGCAGAAGAAGTTATAGTTGCTTACGACAGCGACGGCGCAGGTCAGAAGGCTACGCAGAAAGCGATAAATCATTTCGCAGACGTCGGTTTGAAAACAAAAATTATCCACATGGAAGGCGCAAAAGATCCCGATGAATACATAAAAAAGTTCGGACGTGACCGCTTTAAAATGCTTTTGGACGGCTCGAACGACGCTGTTGCGTTTATGCTGGATAAATGCGAGGACGGAATCGATATCTCTTCCGAAATGGGACGAGTTGAACTGCTTAAACGTACCGCCAAAATTCTTGCCGATATAGAATCGCCCCTCGAACGTGAGGTTTATATTTCAAGAACCTCAAAAAAATGCGATATTCCGACGCAGGTTTTGAAAAGCCACATAGATGATCTGCTCAAAAAGAGCCGCCGTTCTGCTCAGAAAAACGAATGGCGGAATATCACAACTAAAACCGCTTTTCAGCGTGATGATATAAATCCCGAAGCCGCAGCAATGCGTAAGGAAGCAAAGGCTGAGGAGTATATAATTTATTTCCTGATAAAGCATCCCGAAGAAGCTGAATTGCTCGAAAAGGAAGCGCCGCCGGAAATTTTTTTAACATCATTTAATAAAAAAGTTTATTCTGCTCTGCTTGAACGTATGAAATCAAGTGAAAAATTCTCGCTTTCACTTCTTGCTGATGAATTTTCAGCCGAAGAAATGGGAAGAATAAGCGGAATAGAGGCTTTAAACCGTGAACATTCGATTAATCGGAACGTTTTCAACGACTGCGTTCAGGTTCTGAAAAATCATAAATCAGTCAAATCAGATAATCTCAGCGATGATGATCTGAAAAACCTTTTTAAATCCAAAAGCAAAAAATAGGAGGAAATCTTATGGAACACAAAAAAACCACTATCGATGCCCTTATGGAACAGGGAAAGACCAACGGCAAACTCACTACAAAAGAAATCACCGACGCTCTTGAAGAAATGGATTTTGACGTTGACCAGATAAATACCTTCTATGATAACTGTGAAAATCTGAATATCGAAATCGTTGAGGATCTTAATATTGACACCGACCTTAAAATCGGCATGGATTCAAACCTGACCGACGACCTTGAAATGGCTCTTTCAACCGAAGGCATCTCTATTGACGATCCCGTTAAGATTTATCTTAAAGAGATCGGAAGAGTTCCGCTTCTTACAACCGAAGAGGAAATTGAGCTTGCCCAGAGAATGGCAACAGGCGATCCATACGCTAAAAAGAGACTTTCTGAGGCTAATCTCCGTCTCGTTGTAAGTATTGCAAAAAAATATGTCGGAAGAGGAATGCAGTTCCTTGATCTTATTCAGGAGGGCAACCTCGGTCTTATCAAGGCCGTTGAAAAATTTGATTACACAAAGGGATTTAAATTCTCAACTTATGCTACATGGTGGATTCGTCAGGCTATAACAAGAGCAATTGCAGATCAGGCAAGAACTATCAGAATCCCGGTTCATATGGTTGAAACCATAACTAAAGTTAAAAAGGTTTCAAGCCAGCTTCTTCACGAAAACGGTCATGATCCAAGTCCGGAGGAAATTGCCGATAAGCTTAATATGCACGTGGACAAGGTTCGTGAGATAATGCGTGTGGCACAGGATCCCGTTTCTCTTGAAACTCCTATCGGTGAAGAAGAGGATAGTCATCTCGGAGATTTTATACCGGATAATGATGCACCTGCTCCGGCAGAAGCCGCTTCGCATACGCTTCTTAAAGAACAGCTTAACGAGGTTCTTTCAACTCTTACCGAACGTGAGGCAAAGGTTCTTAAACTGCGTTTCGGTCTTGAGGACGGCAAATCACGTACTCTTGAAGAGGTCGGACAGCGTTTTGACGTTACTCGTGAACGTATCCGCCAGATTGAAGCAAAAGCTCTCAGAAAGCTTCGTCATCCAAGCCGCAGCAAAAAGGTCAAGGATTTCCTTGACTGATACCCGTACATACCAGCCGTCCGTCAGGGCGGCTTATTTTTTTTGAAAGCTGCATTTACTTTTTGGTTTTTTATTGACTTTGAATGGATTTTACTGTATAATAATGTATGTATAAAGTTCGGAAATCACGGTTGTCTGCATACCGTTTAATGCAGAACCGCAGCCTCGTCTCTTTTCTAAGGAATCACTGAATAAATCGTGTCTGTATCGTCTCTGTATAATCCGACGAAAAATCTGACTGCGCACCCTGCATACCAGATTTAATCAGTGCTTCCATAAATTATTATGCGGTAATTGGAGTAATTATGAGTATTTTTAATTTTGAGCAAAAAACTCCGGAACTAAGCCATGATTGGAAAGTTTTTCAGCAGTTTATAGGCAATATAGGAGCCTTTACATATATTGCAAAGGATAAGGCGGCTTACCTTGACGATGCTTCATGCCGTATGCTCGCCTGCAATTCTAATAAGCTTAATGAATTTGAATTTTTTAATCTTCTTGAAATAATTTCAAAAAATCCGGTTGAAGGTCAGAAGCATATATACAAATTTTGCAGAAATAATGTTACAAAATTTATTAAAATGAATATCTATGAAAGCAGCGATGAATGGCTCGGATTTATTCAGGATTTTACACGCCAGATAACCGAAACGAAAAAGTCGGACGGATTTATTGAGTATGATCCGATAACACGTCTACCCTCTTATCCGTCTTTTTCTCAGAAAATAAAAAACCTTCTGCCCGAAGTTCAGAATTGCTGCCTTGCAACTCTTTACATCAACGGCATGGACAAGCTTGGTTCTTACCTGACTGTGGACAGCACCAACAACTGTCTGACTTCCGTTGCGGAAACTCTTAAAGGATTCGCCGGTGAAAATATTATAATCGGCTCGAAATCCAATTATGAGATCTGCGCATTCTTCCGCAACTGTGACAGAATGACCATCTATAATATTCTCAACAGTATGGATGAAGCTGTTCAGAACTGCGTTCTTACCGATAATTTCGGAGAAATTATTGATATTTCCGATAAAAGCCGTCTTAGTCTTTCTATTGGCTGTTCATCTTATCCGGATGAAGCTTCTGACTTCAATATGCTGGTGAATTATTCGGAATTCGCTCTTTACGAAGCCAGAAACGGCCGCAGAGGCGTTATAAACTGGTTCTCAGAGGAAAGCTATATCCGTGAAAAGGATTCGTATAGAAACGCTCTGCTTTTCTCACGGATAATACGTGAAAATCTTCTTACATATTATTTTCAGCCTATTGTTGAAACAAATACGGGTGAAATCGTCGCTTATGAAGCTCTTATGCGTACAACCGGCGATATTAAAATGACTCCGAAGCAGATATTGAAAATTGCCGGAAATCAGAACAATCTCTACGCAATTGAAAAGCTGACTTTCTTCAATACTCTGAAAATGCTCAGCGATAATCAGAAGGTTTTTGAAAATAAAAAGCTTTTTATAAACTGTCTTCCGAATTCTCTGCTCACTGACGATGATTACAACGAACTTTATCTCACATATGGTGAGCTTATCGAAAAAACTGTTATTGAAATTGTAGAATACAGTGATGTTTCCGCTAAAGAAATGGAAGCTCTGAAAAAAAGATGCAGCTTTACTCATGCCCAGCTCGCTATCGACGATTACGGTTCAGGATATTCCAACAGCTCAAATCTTCTGAATTACGCTCCTGACTATATAAAAATTGATCGTTCGCTTATCAGCGATATTCAGAACGATCTGAAAAAGCAGCAGCTCGTTACTTCTATTATCGAATTTTGTCATGATAATCAGCTTCAATCCCTTGCTGAAGGCGTTGAAACCGTTCAGGAACTAAAAACGCTTATCAGACTCGGAGTTGACCTTATTCAGGGATATTATGCCTCTAAACCAAAGCCGCTTTTCCTTAACAGCATTGCCGCAGACGTCAAAGATGAAATAATCAAAACTAATCTTGAAATACGTCCCGACGGCATAAAGAAAATTTATGCGGCAAGAAATGATTCAGAACTTGATATACTTAAGCTTGCCCTTGAAAAATATACCGATATCCATGTTTATCAAAGTCAGCTCACTATTATCGGAGATCCTGAAAAATCGGTTAAAATGAACATCTCCATTATGGATAATCATAGCTGCGATCTTACCCTTAAAAACGTTAATATAACAAGCGGAAACAGCAAGCCTACTATATCAGTAGGAGAATACGCCCGTCTTTCGCTTAATGTAGTTAAAACAAATAAACTCGGCTATTCCGGAATCTATGTACCGATGGGCTCGCAGTTTGAGCTTACCGGAACAGGTTCTCTCACTATCGACTGCTATGCTGCTGACGGTATCGGTATCGGAAACGACTACGATCATGGTTACGGCGATATTTCCATCAATACTACTGGTTCGTTGGAAATTATATGCAACAGCATCGAATGTCTCTGCATCGGAGGCGGCTATAACGACAGTGAATCGGAGATAAACCTGATGTCAGGAAAAATCCGGATTTATATGTATTCGCATAACGGACTTGCTGTCGGAAGCTTTAACGGTGACGCAAATATTGAGATCTCTGAAAAATGCAGTCTTGATATTACCATTTCGGGAATTAAAGTTACCGGAATCGGAAGTACAAACGGTATCGCAACTATTACGTCCTCTGCCGATATAAGTATGTCATGTACAGGCGCACAGGCAGTCGGAATCGGAGTTCTTGAAGACGGTGAGGGCAGCGTTTACATCAAAAAAGGCAAAATCAGTATGAAAATGCGTTCCGCTAAGCATTCATGCATAGGAGCGATCGGCGGAAGCGTTAATGCAATTATCGAAAATGCCGAGATAATTATTGATTCCGAAGGCGATGAAATTACCGGCATCGGCGATTCATCCGGTTCGGGAAATGTTTCTGTAATAGATTCTGCCGTTACTTTGAACGTTCTTGCGGCTCAGCCTCTTGATATCGGAACTGCCGGAGGAGAACTTAAAATTCAGAATTCTACTGTGAATTCACTTGTCAATAATAAAAGAATTGTTCACGAAGAGCAATAAGAAAGGATATGTTAATTAAATGAAGCTTGGAATGGTTGGTCTGCCGAATGTCGGCAAAAGTACTCTTTTTAACGCACTTACAAACGCAGGAGCAGAATCCGCAAATTACCCTTTCTGCACTATCGAGAAAAATGTCGGAATCGTTTCCGTCCCCGATGAACGTCTTGATAAGCTTGCAGAAATGTATGAACCGGATAAATTTACTCCCGCAACGCTGGAGTTTGTGGATATCGCCGGTCTTGTAAAAGGCGCTTCAAAGGGCGAAGGTCTTGGAAATAAATTTCTCGCCGATATAAGAGAGGTTGACGCTATCGTTCACGTCGTAAGATGCTTCGAGGACGCAAATATTATCCACGTTGACGGAAGCATTAATCCGTTGCGTGATATCGAAACCATAAATCTTGAACTTATCTTCTCCGATATCGAAATGATCGACAGACGTATTGACCGTGCTAAAAAAGCTGTTAAGGGCGATAAAAAATATCTTATCGAAATTGATTTTCTTGAACGTCTCAAAGCTCATCTCGAAAACGGAAAATCTGCAAGAGGATTTGATTTCACCGATGACGAACGTGAACTTATAAAATCCACTCCCCTGCTTTCGGCAAAACCAGTTATTTATGCCGCTAATCTCAGCGAGGATGACTTCGTTAATAACATTGAAACGAATGAAAACTACAAAAAGGTCAAGGAGCTTGCCGCTGAAGAACACTCGGCTGTTCTTCCTATCTGCGCTCAGATAGAAGCTGAAATTTCCGATATGGAAGCCGAAGATAAGGCTATGTTCCTCAGCGAACTCGGTCTTGAGGTTTCTGGTCTTAATCGTATTATAAAAGAAGGATACGCTCTGCTCGGACTCATTTCTTATCTCACAGCCGGAAAGCAGGAGGTTCGTGCATGGACTATTACTAACGGCACAAAAGCTCCTCAGGCTGCCGGAAAGATACATACAGACTTTGAAAAAGGCTTCATCCGTGCCGAGGTTATCTCATTTAACGATCTTATGGAATGCGGTTCTATGGCTGCTGCAAAGGAAAAAGGTCTTGTTCGCCTTGAGGGTAAAGAATACGTTATGCAGGACGGCGATATAGTTCTTTTCCGCTTCAATGTCTGATCTGATGAATAGCAGCTTCAAGTCAATTCCGGATGACGCTGAAGAAGCGATCGCCGGAGTTTTCAACAAAGCTATCTGGACTAAGTTTAATAAAGGAATCCGTGAATATTCGCTCATAAATAACGGCGACAGGATTGCGGTCTGCATTTCCGGAGGCAAGGATTCCATGCTCTTAGCTAAGTGTATGCAAAGACTTGAACGCTTTGGAAAAACGTCCTTTGAAGCCGTTTTTCTCGCTATGGACGCTGGATTCACCGATGAAGTCCGTGAAAATATTCTTGATAACTGCCGCAGACTGCATATTCCTGTTGAAATGCATAATACAAAAATTTTCGATTCCGTTCAAAAAAGCAGCGGCAATCCATGCTTTCTCTGTTCAAGGCTGAGAAGAGGCTGGCTTTATAAAACTGCTATGCAGCTTGGATGCAATAAAATTGCACTCGGTCACCATTTCGACGACGTTATCGAAACAATTCTCATGGGAATGCTTTACGGCTCGCAGATGCAGACTATGATGCCAAAACTTCACAGTGAAAATTACAGCGGAATGCAGGTTATCCGCCCGCTGTATCTCGTTCGTGAAGAGGATATTATAAAATGGCAGAAATACTGCGGATTGAGTTTTTCTCAGTGCGCCTGCCGTATTACGGAAAAAAATTCTTCCGGCGGAAACGGCTCTAAGCGTTATGAGATAAAAAAACTTCTTAACGAGCTTCGCAAATCAAATCCGGCAGTCGATATGAATATTTTCAGAAGCGCCGAAAATGTCAATCTGCGAACGCTTATTTCATATCATGACGGTGAAAACTATCACAGTTTTCTTGATGATTACGATGAAGGAATCACTGTTAAAGGCACTCGAAATAAAAAATATATAAGCAGTCCTAAGAACCTGTCTACATAAAAATTATGCGGACAGGTTCTTAGCTTTTGCAAAAAATTTGTAAAACATTATCTCTGTCTATTGCAATTAAATATTTCAGGGTGTATAATATATTATAAATAATCCTAAAAGGAGAAAATAGAATGACTGAAAAACGCAAAAAGCTCCGAGGACGGCTTATTTTTATCGGAATAACTGCCGCCGTCATAATTTTGCTCTATATATGGGGATTTATGCTTCAAACAGTTAACTATAAAATAAAATCTGATAAAATCCCGAACGGCTTGAAAATCGTCTTTATTTCAGACCTTCATAACTGCTTTTTCGGTGGAACAGATCAGTCCGGTCTTATCGAGGAAATCGAAAGCGCTGAACCCGATATCGTAATTTTCGGCGGCGACGTTGTTGACCAATGGGGCGGCACTAAACACGTGCTTACTCTAATGAAATGGGCTGCGGAAAATTACCGCTGCTTCTACACTCCCGGAAATCATGAGGGAATGCGGGACGATGAAGAAAGCTTTATCGAAGAGGTAAAATTGCTTGGGATTTCCGTTCCAATGGGAGATTATTTCGAGCTGGATATAAAAAATCAACCGATCCGAATTTACGGCGTAATAAATGCTTACAAGGACGATCAGCTGAAAAATTCCTTTAAAACCCTCGATAACGACTTTTACAATATCCTTATCGCCCATCAGCCGGAACAATATGAAAGATATCTCGACAGCGGGGATGTTAAATTTGATCTTATTCTCTCCGGTCACGCTCATGGAGGACAATGGCGCATACCTTTTATTCTCGAACAAGGACTCTATGCTCCCGATCAGGGCTTATTCCCCGACTATACCAACGGAATGTTCGATTACAATAATGGCAAATCAGTTCATATAATAAGCAAGGGACTTGCCAAGCCGCTGAGAATGATTTTCATTCCGAGAATTTTTAACCGTCCGGAATTTACCGTGATTGAAATTGACAGTTAATCCCATTATTTTCCAGAAAAATACAAAAGAAACATCTAAAAAAATACTTGTATTTTTGGCTTATAGATGATATAATGATACATAGCGTAATACTGCGTAAAAAAGAACAAAAGGAGAAGAGGAGGATTCCTCTGAAAGGATGCAAATGGAAAAAGAAAAAAATTTAAACAATGATGCCGATAACATAATATGCGGCAGAAATCCCGTTATTGAAGCTATTAAATCAGGCGCTCAGCTTGACACTATTTACATAAACGGAACAGGCGGAAGCCTTAATCTTATCCGTCGTCTTGCAAAAGAAAATAATATTGTGGTTAAAGACGCTCAGGATAAAAAACTATCTCAGCTATCCGGCGGAGCTTCCCATCAGGGAGTTGTAGCTTTCGGAGCCTGCGGACAGTATGTCTCAGTTGAGGATATTCTCGCCGTTTCGCAAAAAAAAGGTACTAAGCCTTTCATTATTATCTGCGATGAGATCGAAGATCCGCATAACCTCGGCGCAATTATAAGAACAGCTGAAACTTCCGGTGCAGACGGTGTTATAATTCCTAAACGCCGCAGCGCTTCGCTGAATTCGACTGTTTTTAAAACCTCTGCCGGAGCGGCAAGCTATGTTCCCGTTGCAAGAGTTTCAAATCTTGCCTCCTGTATCGACACTCTTAAAGAAAACGGAGTCTGGATTTACGGAACAGACGCATCCGGAAGCGATTATTCCGAAACAGATTTAACCGGAAGCTGTGCTCTCGTTATCGGTTCAGAAGGATTCGGAATAAGCAAACTAATTCAGAAAAAATGCGATTTTATGATAAAACTGCCTATGATGGGCAAAATAAACTCCCTTAACGCTTCTGTAGCCGCCGGAATTTTTATGTATGAGGCGCTCAGACAGCGCAGAATCTCATAAAAGGAGAATCAATATGCCGGATCAGAAATTATCTTTGGAGGATATTCTGAACGAGTATTCTCCCGAAAATCAATCGCCGAAAACTCAGGTGGGACGTGTTGACGCTCAGAAAATTCTCAATTCAACGCTAAAAGCTTCGGAAACAAGCGTTGAACAAGCTTCTTCACCTATTCATTCACATAAAAAATCAAATCTTTTTGACGGAGCTCTTCGTCAGCAGACTCCGGCGGACGAATTCAAGCCGGAGGATCTTTCAAAAAAACGAATCTCTGTCGTTGATAAAGACAATATCGGAAGTATACGCACTGTAACTCATCAGAAATCAGCTTCTGCCAACACCGGAACTATCCCACCTACTCAGCTATCCCCCGGCTCAGCTCCGCAAATCAGACGTATGAGCGATTCTACCCGTGCCAAGGAAATCGAAAATCTGAAAAAGAGCAAGAAAAAAAAGAGAAAGAAAAAAGCAGATTACACTTATAATTATGAAAGCCTTGACGGAGAATATATATACACTCCACCGTCCTTCAAAAAGAAAAAGCGCAGCCGTGCGCAAATCGAAGCGGAATACGACAGTCCCGAAGGAAGAAAACAGATCACCGATATCGTCCCCTCTCCTGCTGCCGTTGAAGCTGCAAAACCTGTTGAACCCGCTCCAAGAGCAGAAAAGACAAGCATTAATCTAAGCGAAAAAGCGGAAGTAGACGCCGGCGCTCTTGATGTTCACATAACTCAGGAACAGGATGAATATCTTTCTGCAAAATCAAGGAAAAAACGTACAAAGCGTATCGTTGACTTTAATTATTACGGCGACGTCGAGGATGTCGGACGTGATATCTACGAACTGAAAAGCACTATAAATGTGCGTGTCTGCATTCTTGCAATGACCGCATTCCTCAGTATTTTTATAACGGTCGCCAACCAATTTGGTCTGCCCTTGATAAATATTCTTGAAAAAAGCAATACAAAAGCATATATCGCAGTTCATCTGCTGCTTGGCATAATTGCAGTCATCTCTTCCATGCCTGTTATTTCAAAGGGATTGAAAAAGGTTTTAACTCTTTCAGCCGATACCGATTCAATGACTGCTGTAACGGCTCTTTCATGCATTATAGCTTTGATTCCGGCTTTACTCAAACCAGAAATGGCTTCTCAGGGTAACATTCATATCTATATGCCAGTCGGAATAATGGCTTTGCTTATCAATTCGCTGGGAAAGCTTCTTATCGTACGGCGTGCCGCAAGAAACTTTAAGTTTGTTTCAAAAAATTTCGACCGGACAGGCGTTGTTTATGTAACAGACGAAGAACGTGCGGAACGGCTCACACGAGGAACACTCGGAGATTTTCCAATTCTTGCCTCAACAAGAAAAACCGATTTTCTTACCGATTTTCTGCGTTATACTTATTCATCAGATATGGCGGATACATACTGTCACAAGGCGACACCGTTCTGCCTTATCGTTTCTGTAATCGTATCCTGCTTCCTTACATTTTTCACTAAGGGAACTCTTGCTACGCTTGAATCTGCCGCTTTCGGTTTTTCGATATTCAGTATGCTTATATGCGCAACTTCATGTATCGCCATGCCTTTTGTCGTTAACATTCCCCTTGAGAATACTGCCGCTGCGGTTTTTCCGAATAAGGGAATTATGCTCGGCTATCAGAGCGTAGATGATTTTTACGATACAAATTCAGTACTTGTCAATGCAGATTCGCTCTTCCCTGACGGAACAGTCAAACTTGCAGGAATAAAGGTATTTTCAAATACTAAAATTGATGAAGCTCTTCTCGAAGCCGCCAGCCTTACTTATCATGCCGGAAGTATTATGCGTATGCTTTTCAAGGATGTAACCGAAGGAAGAGAAGAATATCTTTACCAGATCGATAACTACTCCTTTGAGGAATCTATGGGAATCTGCGGCTGGATAAACAATAAGCGTCTTCTTTTCGGAAACCGGGAACTCATGACCAGTCATAATATCGAAGGCATTCCCACCAAAACCAAAGAGGCGGAGATAACTTCCGCTAATCAGGAAGCTCTTTATCTTTCGTTATCAGGCAATCTTGCGGCTATGTTCATTGTTGATATCACTGCCGATAAGAATGTTAAAAAATGGGCGAAAAGACTTTGCAAAAGCAAGGTTTGTATGATACTGAAAAGCGTTGACCCTTGTATTTCTCTTAAAAAAATCAGTTTGCTTTTCGGAGTTCCTGAAGAAATGATAAGAATTCTTCCGAAAAGACTTCACGATGATTTTGATGAAGAATCGAAAAAAGCCGTCCGTTTAAGCGCTTCTATGGCAACGACAGGAAAATTCACTTCATTTGCACAGCTTATTATAGGAACAAAGGTTGTTCATTCCGCTGTTATAATCGGACTTATTTTTCAGACCGTTTCGATCATCCTTGGATTCGGTCTTGGAATGCTGATGATTCTTTCAAAAGCATTTGAAACAAATTACGTCTATATGTCGGCAACGGCTCTTATCGTATATAATTTGGTTTGCTCTGTTTTAACCTATATAGCTGTAAGTATTAAAAAACTTTGATTTTAATCTGTATCCGGAGCAATTAATTTCCGGATACAGATTTTTTTGAAAGGAGTTCATCATGCAGAATAAAAATAACGATAACTCAGAAAAACATCTGAAAAACACCGATAATGAAAGCACAATGTATATTCCAAACGATTCAAATGAGTATCAGCAGAACGCTCGAATTTATAATCAGCAGGCAAATCATGGCAATCAGCAGAATAATACCAATGCTAATCCCATTTATAACAATTATAATAACCCGAATCAGCAGTACTACAATGGAAATCAACAGCCGCAATACTATCAGAATCAACAATATTACGGCGGACAGCAGCAGCCCCAGCAGCCGTATTATCAGAATCAGCCTTATTACGGTGGACAGCCTCAGCCTCCTCAGCGTCCTCCTGTCGGAGGCGGATACGGCAGACAGTCCGCTCCTAAAAAAAGAAAAAAGAAAAAACGCAAAAGCATTCTCGGAAGAGTTATTTCAAGAGTTATTCTATCGCTTCTTGTTATTTTTCTGCTTCTTTTCGGAATCTATTCGTGCGTTTCATTAAGCCTTATAAGCAAGATTGAACACGTTGAAAGCGGTTCAAGAAATCGAAACGAAGACGCTCTCAGCGCAAAATATGTTCAAAGTGTTCTTATCATAGGAACTGACACAAGAACAAACGACGAGCGTGGACGTTCCGATTCAATGATCCTGCTATCGCTGAATAAAAAGACCAACGAGACCATTCTCACATCTTTTATGAGAGACTGCTATGTTGATATCCCTGGTTACGGAATGGACAAGCTCAATGCCGCTTATTCCTACGGCGGCCCTGATCTTCTTATGGATACTATCGAGAGCAATTTCTACGTTAAAATCGACAATTATATTTCTGTGAATTTTAATGCCGTTTCATCGATTATTGAAGCCGCAGGCGGACTTGATCTCGAAATTTCCGATGAGGAAGCTAACGAGATCAACGTTATCCTGATAAACGAAGTCAACGAACTAATGGGCGATGATAAATATGACGATCTTCTCGATAAGGGCGGCGACGTTCATCTGAACGGCAAACAGGCGCTTTGCTATTCCAGAATAAGATATGTCGGAAACAGCGATTTTGAAAGAACTTCAAGACAGCGTAATGTTATTACTGCTCTTATGAAGAAAGCAGTAAAGTCCGGTCCGAAATTTATAATCAACGTTTCAAAAAACGCTCTTCCTCATATCACAACCAATATGTCTAAAACGGATCTTTATCTGTTTTCGCTCAAACTTCCTTCCGCATTAAGATATGATACAAAACAAATTCAGATTCCTGTTGAGGGCTCTTACAGCGGAGAGGACGTATACGATGAATACGGTAACTATCAATCGGTGCTCAGAGTTAATTTTGATATGAACTATGATACTTTAGAAGACGAAATTTTCAGTAAATAAACTAAAAGGAGCTGTTTCACAAAATGTATGAAACAGCTCCTTATTTTATTTTGTAATAAATCCTTTTCTGAGTAAAGGAATGAAAATTCCTCCAGCGGCATTTCCAAGACTCATTATAATAAGATATCCGAACGATTTCAAGTTCCATGCCTCGGCAAGAGTAAAATAAAACATATTCGCAACACAATGCTCGAATCCGCTGAGAATAAAAACTATTACAGGAAGAAATACCGCAAGCATCTGTCCAACCGGATTGTTTATCTTTTTAAATCCGTCAGCGGCGATAAACATTAGCATTCCGCAGAAAAATGCAAGAATAAATATACTGGCGATCGTGTCGTCCATTTTAACTTGGCAAAGTCCGTCAGCCTTTTCACTTATTCCGGAAATTCTCGTATTTAAAACAAGCATCGCTGATACTGCTGTTCCGACAAGATTTCCAAACCAGATTATTACAAGTTCGATAATATACGAGGGTTTGTTTTCAACAGCATAACCGACTTTTCCGGTAAACAAATTAAAACCGAAATTAAGTATAACAAACAGTCCTGTTCCAAACAAAAACGCTCCTAAGTATTTGTTATCGCATGATAAATAAACGATTCCTCCTATGGCAATTGCTGCGCCTGTTGCAAATGATCTTAAAAAAATGTCGATAAATTTTTTCATTAAAATGCCTCTTTCTGATAAAAATAACCTTTACAATTATATCACTCTATCTTCAAAAAGTAAAGCAATCTTTGAAAAAATATCAGTACATCAGCATTTAATTTTGATATGTTTATCAAGCGGACTTTATTTTCTTTATTCATTGTCAAAAGATTTTATTTCCGTCTGGGCATTCTGCCCTAATCATCTCAGATACCCTTTATGGGTATCTGAGATGATTACTTTCGGGATTCCAAAGGGTTGATCAACCCTTTGGCAAGGGTTTAAGGGGACAGCGTCCCCTTAATAACTTTTTTCAATTACCAGCTTTCTTATCAGAACAATATCAAACGCATCGACCATGCCGTCATCATTAACATCGCAGGAAAACTCGGGAGTATGCGTTTTCAGAACAGCTCCTGAACAATAAACGATATCGGCAACATTCACTTTTCCGTCGTGATTAACATCCCCTGTTTCATATTCCGGATCAGTTTCAGTCGATGAGGGAACGTAATCGCTTTCTGATAATTCCGGATAATTAAGCATGGTTATTCCGAATTCCGATACAGGAGTGTGATTTTTTGAAAAGCTATCGGAGCCTTTAAGAAAATATTTGTACTGAAGCTCCTCGCCGTTTTTGCCGTCAAGATCATCCCATGTTACATCAATGGCATACCACTTCCCGTCTTCCATCTGAACGTAATTCCACATATGTCCTTCGTCATCCGTACTTGAAAAATTCCCGACAACAAGAATGCATGGTATATCTAAACTGTCACAAATAAATTTAAATCCTTCCGCATAACCTTCGCAAACCGCTCCCGGCTCCACAATTGCTCCGACAGCAGAAGTGCTAAACGGCGCTTCAAGATCATAATATGTAAAATTGCATATATAATCATGAATACTTTTCAGCTTTTCATAGCGTGTTTCCCCTTCTATGGGAACATTTTCAGCCGCTTCGTTAAGGCGCTGTTTATACTCCAGAACCGATTCCATTGAACCGTAAGCTTCAAAAAATGCCGGAGAAAACGTTATTGCTTCCATAACAATGGTATATTTTTTAGTGCGCATATTATAGCTGGAACTGTAATTTTTTACGTTTACTCCCATTTGAGTTATATCCAGCCAGAATAATTCAGGAACATCAAAAAGTGCAGAATCAATTCCCGGACGGCAGTTTGCAAAGAGAGCACTGCCGTATATCTGATTATCTTCATCGGTCATTTTAGAGGGAATATTGGTCGAAAGTTCAATAGATACGGGTTCAGGAAGCTTAACCGTCAATTGCTCGACAGACGGCTCGGAAAGCCTGATAAAAGCGTTATACACATCGGTATTGTTTTTATCAAGATACGCTCCGAAGCTATATGAATTCTCACTCTGATCGGATGATAAAACTTCGGCAGAATCATCAAAATAAATCCAGCCAAGACCATTTTCAGAGTTTTCTTCAGTTTCATGAAAATCCATGTTTTCCGGAATATAATCGGCTGAAACAGGACTTCCTGTACAGTTCAAAATTGTCGGAAATAATGCAGCAGATAAAAGCGCCGAGAATAATCTTTTCATAATGTCAAAACCTCCATTTATTCCCGATTCTCCCCTAAAAAAGTATATGTTTATATCTATAATTTATATATCACTTTTATTATATATAAATCATTCCGGTTTGTCAATATTTTTGGTCTGTATTTATCAAATAGTTATAATATAAGCTTGGATTTTCAGTAAATATAACCATACATTTAAAGGCATATAACTCGTTTTATGCCGAAAACACCAAAAAAAAACATTTTTCCCGTTTAATATTTGTTATATTGTCACTTGCAAAAATTACACAGCTATGTTATACTTTTAATTGGTATAAATTTATCAATTTGAAAGGTGAGGTTCCGGAAATGAATTTATCTGAAATGAATAAGGAGCAGCTCATCGGCTTTAAAAATGAAACCGAGGCTCTCTATAATGACTTTAAGGCGCAAGGTCTTTGTCTTAATATGTCAAGAGGCAATCCGTGTAAAGAACAGCTTGAGCTTAGCATGGATATGCTTAGTGTTTTTGACGACGGCGATTTCATGAGTGAAAATGGCATCGATGTTCGTAACTATGGTCTGCTCGACGGCATTCCGGAAGCAAAAAAGCTTTTTTCCGATATGATCGGCGTTAACGAACACGAAGTTATTATCTTCGGAAATTCAAGCCTTAACGCTATGTTCTGGGCTGTTCAGACAGCTTTTAATAAGGGTATTCTCGGTGAAAAGCCCTGGTCGCAGTGCGGAAAGGTAAAGTTCCTCTGTCCTGTTCCCGGTTATGACAGACACTTTAAGGTTACTGAATTTTTTGGAATTGAAATGATCAATATTCCCATGACGGCTGATGGTCCGGATATGGATATGATAGAAAAACTTGTTGCTGAGGATGATTCTATAAAAGGAATCTGGTGCGTTCCGCAGTATTCAAATCCTGACGGAATTTCTTACAGCGATGAAACTGTTAAGCGTTTTGCTGCGCTCAAACCCGCTGCAAAGGATTTCAGAATATTCTGGGATAACGCTTACTGCATCCACCACCTTACCGATTCTCCGACGATTATACTTAATATCCTTGACGAGGCTAAAAAGGCAGGCAACGAGGATATCGTTTATATTTTCGGTTCTACATCGAAAATCACTTTTCCCGGCGCAGGCGTTGCTGTTATGGGCGCAAGCCAGAAAAACGTTGAAGAGCTGAAAAAACATCTCGGAATCAGCATCATCAGCTACGATAAAATGAATCAGCTCCGTCACGTTAAATTCTTTGGTACATTTAAAAATATGTGCGAGCATATGAAAAAACATATGGCAATTATTGCTCCTAAGTTTGAGATTGTTTGTCAGACTCTTGAAAAAGAAATCGCTCCCCTCGGAATCGGTTCATGGACTAAACCGGAGGGCGGTTATTTCGTCTCCTTTAACGCTCTTAACGGATGTGCAAAGAGAATCGTTCAGCTTTGCAGTGAAGCCGGAGTTACTCTTACAGGTGCAGGAGCTACTTTCCCATACGGCGTTGATCCTGATGACAAAAATATCCGTATCGCTCCGACATATCCGCCTGTTGACGAACTTAAAAAGGCTATGGAGCTGTTCGTTATCTGCGTTAAGCTTGCAAGTGCGGAGAAGCTTTTAGCTGAATAAAATAAAAAAGTCTGCCCATCAAGCAGAATACCAATATATAATTTTTAGCCCGAAAGCGGTTTGTATGAACCGTTTTCGGGCTTGTTGTTTATATTTTATTACTCGCATAAATCAGAATTTGTTTTCTTATTGTAAACGCATTTCGAATGCAATGTCAGCTCTTTCAAAAGGAAATTTTCCTTTGTCTACCGGAATTTCTATAAATCCAAACTTTTGATATAGATGTACTGCCTGAACACATTTTCTATTTGATACAATGATAATTTTATCCAACTGACTTTTTTTAGCATATTCAATGCAAGCTTTTAAACAAGCACTGCCAGCACCTGTTCCTGTGAACATACCTTTTGCGGCAAATTTCATTATTTCCCAGTCACCATCTTCTCTTGGAGCAATCATACAGCAAGCCAAAACAGCATCATTATCATCAATGGCAAAAAATATTTGTCCGCCATTTTCTATATATGGTTCGATATTTTCAAGCTCTCTAATGTCTTCATCTTCAATTTCAAACATCTCAGAAATCCATGCTTTGTTCATCTCTATAAAATCATTTTTGTATTTTTCATCATATGAAACAATCTTCATGTTAACTTTCTACTCCTTTGCAAACTCCGATTTATCTTACTAAAAATTATACCATGATCACCGCAATATGTCAATAATAAATCCATAGTACCTCCAACCGTAAAATCAGAAGTACTATGGCTTAAATTTATTTATGAATACCGCAGCAATTTTGGCAGCTTTTTATTTGGAAATTGCATCTTTCATGGATCTAACGTATTCCCCGACGTATGGAGCTGCTTCTTTTCCGTATTTTTCAATGATGCGGATAATTGCTGAGCCAACGATTGCTCCGTCCGAGACAGAAGCCATTTTTGCAGCCTGCTCCGGAGTTGAAATTCCAAATCCAACAGCGCATGGTACATCTGTATTTTCACGGACTACCTTCATGATATCCGCAATATTCGTTGTAATTTCACTTCTTACTCCCGTTACGCCAAGGCTTGAAACCAAGTAAATAAATCCCTCTGCCTCTTTTGCAATCATTGAAACTCTATTTTCTGATGTCGGTGCGATAAGCGAAATAAGGTCTACTCCGTATTGCTTTGCTTCTGCGGAAAATTCGCCCTTTTCCTCAAACGGAAGATCAGGGATTATAATTCCGTCAATTCCGCATTCACAGCACTTCGACATGAATTTCTCTGCACCGTACGAAAAAACTACATTTGCATATGTCATGAAAACAAGAGGTATCTTCACATCCCTGCGAAGCTCTTTTACAAATTCAAAGATTTTATCTGTCGTAACTCCCCCTGCGAGCGCACGGATATTTGCTCCCTGAATCACGGGGCCTTCAGCCGTCGGATCGGAAAAAGGAATTCCAAGTTCGATAAGGTCTGCTCCGTTTTCAACAGCGGCACGTACTACCTTGCCTGTCGTTTCAAGATCAGGATCTCCGCAGGTTATAAATGGAATAAAAGCCTTCCCGTTTTTGAAGGCAGATTTTATATTACTCATGAATATCCTCCCCTCTGTATCTGGCAATTGCAGCACAGTCCTTGTCGCCTCTTCCTGAAATAGTTATGATAATTATTTTATCCTTATCCATTGTCGGAGCAATCTTCATTGCGTATGCAACGGCGTGTGCGGACTCTATTGCCGGAATTATTCCCTCAACTCTTGAAAGATACTCGAATGCGTTTACAGCCTCGTCGTCGGTAACCGGAACATACTCCGCTCTTCCAATATCATGAAGATTTGCGTGTTCCGGACCTATTCCGGGGTAATCAAGTCCGGCTGAAATTGAATAAACCGGAGCGATCTGTCCGTATTCATCCTGACAAAAATATGACTTCATTCCGTGGAAAATTCCGATTCTGCCGGTGTTTACAGTGGCAGCGGTTTCAAATGTATCAATTCCCCTTCCGGCAGCCTCGCATCCGATAAGACGTACTCCCTCATCGGGAATAAAGTGATAGAAACTTCCGATTGCATTAGAGCCTCCGCCGACGCAGGCAATTACAGCGTCAGGGAGTCTGCCCTCTTTTTCAAGTATCTGCGCTCTTGCCTCACGGGAAATGACTGCCTGAAAATCACGAACGATAGTCGGGAACGGATGCGGTCCCATTACTGAACCGAGACAATAATGAGTATCGTCAATTCTTGTAGTCCACTCACGCATGGCTTCGGAAACAGCATCTTTAAGAGTTGCCGTACCGCTTGTTACAGGAACGACCTTTGCTCCGAGAAGTCTCATTCTGTAGACGTTGAGCGCCTGACGCTCTGTGTCCTCTTTTCCCATGAAAACAACGCAGTCCATATTGAGAAGAGCCGCAGCCGTTGCTGTTGCAACTCCATGCTGACCTGCGCCTGTTTCCGCAATAAGACGTGTTTTCCCCATTTTTTTCGCAAGAAGAGCCTGACCAAGAACGTTGTTTATTTTATGGGAACCGGTATGATTAAGATCTTCTCTCTTGAGATAAATTTTTGCTCCGCCAAGCTCTTTTGTAAGTTTTTCAGCGTAATAGAGCAGCGATGGTCTTCCTGCATAATTATTAAGCAAATCCGTAAGCTCACGATTAAATTCCGGATCGTTTTTATAATGATTATAAGCGTTTTCAAGCTCGATAACAGCGTTCATAAGAGTTTCGGGAATATACTGTCCTCCGTGAACGCCAAATCTTCCTTTTGATTCAGCCATGTAAATTAATCCTTTCTTACCGCCCTGACAAAGGCAGACATTTTGTTAAAATCCTTGAATCCGTCCGTTTCAAGACATGAACTTGCGTCAACAGCATAGGGCTGAAGCCTTGAAACAGCTCCGCCGACATTTTCGGGAGTAAGCCCTCCCGCAAGAAAATACGGACGGTTTATATTTTTTATAAGAGAATGATCGAAAACTTCTCCCGAACCGCCTCCGGAATCAAGAAGAACGTAATCGGCGTCTGAATTGTTTGCCGCTTCAACATCATTCTCACTTTTCACAACAAAAGCCCTGATGATTTCAGCCGAACTGCCGACAAGCCTGCGTAATTCCGCAATATAGGCATTATCCTCGCTTCCGTGGAGCTGAACTGCGCTGATGATACCTCTTTTTACCATATCGGTAATTAATTCAGTTTTTTCATCCACAAAAACTCCGACCGGAATAATAGCGCTGTCAAGATTTTGCCTAAGTTCAAGAGCAAGCTCCGGTTTAACATATCTTTTGCTTTTCGGAGCGAAAACGAATCCGATATATTCCGGCAAAAGCTCGTTTGCATACTCGATATCGCACTCTCTTCTAAGACCGCAAAGCTTTAATTTCGTCATATTTTTCCTCTCAGTTCTGCAAGCTTAGCAGTTTTGTCCTCGGCACGCATAAGAGTTTCTCCGATAAGAACAGCGTCGGCTCCGGCTTCACGAAGCAGACGGATATCATCCGCATCTTTGACTCCGCTCTCCGAAACGAAAAGCGTTCCATCCGGAACAAGTTCTATCATGCGGCGGCTATTATCAGTATCAACGGAAAAATCATTGAGATTGCGGTTGTTTACTCCTATAAGCCGTGCGCCGGCATTTACAGCCATTTTTATTTCATTTTCATCATGAGCTTCAACAAGCGCCGAAAGTCCGAGCTTATCGCAGATTGCGATATATTTTTTTATCTGCTCCTCTTTAAGAATAGAGCAAATCAAGAGAATCGCTTTTGCTCCAAGAAGCCTGGCTTCATAAATCATGTATTCGTCAACAGTAAAATCCTTGCGGATACACGGTATATTCACCTCTGCGGCTATTTCACGGAGATATTCATCGCTTCCGAGGAACCATTTCGGTTCAGTAAGAACCGAAATACAGGCTGCTCCGGCTTTTTCATAGTCCTTAGCTATCCGGAGATACGGAAAATCTTCAGCGATCACGCCCTTAGACGGAGACGCTTTTTTGCATTCGCATATAAATGCAATATCGTCACTGTTGGCAATGGCTTTTTCAAATTCAAATTTTCCTGCCGGAAGAGATTCTGCAAGCTTTTTTATTTCATCAAGAGAGCGTTTTTCCTTTGCATTCCGAACACGCTCAAAAGCGTGTTCGGCAAGCTTATCAAGAATAGTCATAATACATTTACCTCAGTTATTTGATCCGGCAATAAAAGCGTCAAGAGCCGCAAGCGCTTTTCCGGAATCAATAAGCTCTGCTGCAAGCTCGATTCCCGATTTCATAGAATCTGCCTTGCCGCCGATATAAATTGCTGCTCCTGCATTAAGAAGAACGGCATTACGCTTGTGTCCGGTAATTTCTCCGCTGAGGATTCCTCGTGTTATTGCGGCATTTTCGGCAGGAGTACCGCCGAGAAGATCGTCTTTTGTACATCTTTCAAAGCCGAACTGCTCCGGAGTTATTTCATGATTTTTAATCCATCCGTCTTTATATTCGCAAACAGCCGTTGGTGCGCTAAGTGAAATTTCATCAAGCCTATCCGTTCCGTAAACAACCATTCCCCTCTTTGAACCAAGCTTCATAAGAACCTCGGCAACCGGTTCGGCAAGAGAAGGATTGTAAACCCCGAGAAGATGATATTTCGGGTTGGCAGGATTTGTAAGAGGTCCGAGAATATTGAAAACTGTTCGGATTCCAAGCTCTTTGCGTATAGAACCTACATATTTCATGGATGTGTGGTATTTCTGAGCAAAGAAAAAGCAGAAGCCTGATTTTTCAAGAAGTTCACGGCACTTTTCCGGCTCAAGACTTATATTTGCTCCAAGAGCTTCAAGGCAGTCAGCAGTTCCGGACGACGATGAAGCCGCACGATTTCCGTGCTTGGCAACAAGGATTCCCGACGCTGCAATAACGAATGCAGAAGTCGTTGAAATATTAAAGCTGTGAGCGTTATCGCCGCCTGTTCCGACAATTTCGAGCAGATCAAGGTCATTCTCAAATTTAAGCGCATGGTCACGCATTGCGGCAGCACATCCTGTTATTTCGTCGATAGTTTCAGAATTGGCGCTCTTTGTTGAAAGAGCTGCAAGAAACGCTGCATTCTGAGTCGGAGTTGTTTCGCCCGACATTATCTCTGATATTACCTGATAAGCCTCTTCGTAGGTAAGATCCTGCTTATCAACTATTTTAACAATTGCTTCTTTAATCATGACTTATGTCCTCCTTATAACGAAATAAAATTACTGAGCATTATTTTTCCGTCCGGAGTCATTATAGATTCCGGATGAAACTGTACGCCGAATATCGGGAAATCCTTATGCTGAACGGCCATGATCTCGCCGTCGTCTGCAACTGCCGTTACGCTGAAGCATTCCGGAATGGTATCAGGGTCTGCCGCAAGGGAATGATATCTCGCTACAGGAGCATTTTTCTCTATTCCCATGAAAACAGGGCATTCCGAATCAAATTCAATAACTGACTGTTTACCATGCATGAGTTTTTTTGCATAGGTGATTTTTGCTCCGTATGCTGCACAAATCGCCTGATGTCCGAGACAAACGCCAAGAGTCGGAATTTTGCGGCATACAGTTTTGACAGCTTCGATTATTATTCCGGCATCCTCCGGTCTGCCCGGTCCGGGAGAAATAATTATCTTATCCGGAGCAAGCTTTTCAATATCCTGAACGGTCATTTCATCGTTTCTGATTACTTTTATATCAGGGCAAATTTCTCCTATAAGCTGAAAAAGATTATATGAAAAGCTGTCGTAATTATCTATCAAAAGAATCATAAATCCGCCTCCTCTGCTATTTTAAGAGCATTGACAACTGCCGCTGCCTTATTTATGCATTCCTGATATTCCTTTTCGGGAACTGAATCTGCAACGATTCCTGCACCGCTTCTGACAAAAACCTTACCATTTTTCTTATATGCAATTCTAATTGCTATGCAGGTATCGAGATTTCCGGTGAAATCAATATATCCGATAGCTCCGCCGTAAATTCCACGCTTATTATTTTCAAGCTCGGCAATAAGCTGGCAGGCACGTATTTTTGGCGCTCCGGAAAGAGTTCCTGCCGGAAGGACTGCGCTTACAGCGTCAAGTCCGTCAAATTCATCACGTATCTCCCCACGAACTGTCGAACCGATGTGCATTACATGAGAATATCTTTCGATACTATGGAGCTTTTCAACTTCAACTGTACCGAATTTACTTATCTTTCCGAGATCGTTTCTTCCAAGATCAACGAGCATATTATGTTCCGCAAGCTCCTTTTCGTCAGCAAGCAGACCTGCTTCAATCTCTTTATCTTCTTTTTCTGTCTTACCTCTGGGACGAGTTCCGGCAAGCGGGAAAGTGTGAAGAACTCCGTCCTCCAGCTTAACAAGCGTTTCCGGAGAAGCTCCGGCAATTTCAACGTCCGTTCCTGAAAAATAGAACATATACGGCGACGGATTGATAGTTCTGAGAACTCTGTATGTGTTGAAAAGACTTCCCTCAAAGCCTGCGCTAAGACGGTTTGAGAGGACTATCTGGAAAATATCACCCTCATGGATATGTTTTTTCGCCTTTTCAACCATTCCGCAGTATTGCTCCTTATCGAAAAGAGCTGTAACTTCGCTTGTAAGCTTACCGGCAGCTTCCTTTTTACGATTTCCGTTACGGAGAAGTTCAGCAAGCTGCTTAAGTTCCATTTTAGCCTTATTATAGCCCGTTTCAGGATCTTCAAGGCTCATATTTGCGATAAGGATTATCTTCTGGCGGAAATTATCAAAAGCTATGACCTTATCAAAAAGCATAAGATCGACATCCTTGAAATTCTCGGTATCTTCTGTTTCAATACGGAGAGTTTTCTCAGTATACGAAAGAAAATCATATGAGAAGTATCCGACCAATCCTCCCGTAAACGACGGAAGATAGCTGAATTTGGGACTTCTGTTCTTTGAAAGTATCTGTCTTATCTGAACGCTTGGGTCATCAGTTGTCATTTTTATATCGCCGATAGTTATTTCATTTCCTCTTGCAGTTATCTGAGTTTTCGGGTCAAAACCAAGAAACGTATAGCGTCCCCATTTCTCCTTTTCCGCAACAGATTCGAGCATATAGCAATGAGTTGAAATATTTTTCAGAATCATGACAGCTTCGATCGGCGTACAGATATCGCTTAAAATCTCGCAGCTTACCGGAAGAATATCGTATTCTCCGCTTTCTGCAATTTTTTTGACCTCATCGTATTCTGGTAAAAAATTCATAATGCACCTCCGGAATTTCTGTCAGGCAATAAAAAATCCCTGACAGATGAACTTATCTGTCAAGGACGAATAAACATTATCCGCGGTACCACCTTGATTCACGGTATTAAACCGTGCGCTTTACAGGATACAATCATATCCCCGGTGTTTAACGCACACCATAACGTTGCAGAATACTCTGAGCATCGCAAAGTAAATGCATAAAGGCACTAAAATAACTCACACAAAAATATTACGCATAAGCTTTCTCATAAATGCACTCTAATGCTTTTCTTTCGCACCAACTCATTTGACTGCACCCTCGGCGGTCCATTTGCTGACCTGTTTTTCATCCGGATTTCAGCGCCCCGAACTCTCTGTGGAAGCATAACCAGCTTTATCTCCGCTTCAACGGTTTTAAAAGATATTGTTATTATATCACTGAAAAATTAATTTGTCAATAGCTTTCTAAAAATTCTTTTCATGAAAAATGGAATCAACTTATTTGTCAATCCTTTCTGTGTTCTGTATTAGCAAAATCTCTTTATAAACATTTTTGCTTAATACTATTACACTAAACAAATTTGCTTTTGTCAAGACCTTTTTGAAAATTATCTAAATTTTTTTGTTTAGTGTCTCTTGACTGCCTTAAACAAATATGTTATAATGAGTTTACATACAGAACCATATTATAAGGAGTGAACCACCATGAGCATAATGGGAGATAAGATACACCGCATCCGTGATTTCCGTGGAATGACACAGAAACAGCTTGGTATGGCTGTCGGATTTGATGAAAAGTCTGCCGATGTCCGTATCGCACAGTATGAATCGGGCACACGTACACCAAAGCAAGCACTCGTTGAACAGCTTGCCGAAGCACTTGATGTGAACCCTCGTTTCCTCGCTGATGATGAAATTCTTGGGGCAGAGGGCGTTATGATGATGCTCTTTGAACTGGACGAGCATTACCCGATCAGCATTGAGGACTGCAAAGATAAGGACGGCAATCAGCGAAAGGCGATTTGTTTCGGCTCTATTCTTATGAACGACTTCTTTACTGAGTGGCAAAGACGAAAAAAAGACCTTGCTGACGGTAAAATCAGCAAGGCCGAATATACAGAATGGAAGCTTAACTGGCCGAAAACGACCGATGACTGCGGTAAACACGAACCCTCGAAAGAGTGGCGTAACCGCTAAGCCACTTGAAATGCAGAACATTTCAGTTTAGCTCCCTGTTATCAAATTGTTATCACTGAGATTTTAAGACTTTGGAAATGACGTAAATACGCTGTTTCTGAGGTCTTGTTTATTATTCCCACTCGCTATTTCAAAACGCACACCCGGCACATATGGTGACAATGAGTGTGTTTCAGTACAAATGCTTTCGCCCTGTACATCTGATACAAATATTATAAGGGTAATTAGTGTCACAAACAGAGTCACGGTGATACTGGGGCATATTGAGGGGGACTTTTTGATGGGTGTTTAGAGAGAATAATTTAAAGCTGTATTTTTGGATAATCTGAAACGATATTTTTTATATTATATCAGATTTGTGTGTAAAAGTCAACATTTCCATCTTGATTTTTTGAACTGAATATGGTATAATAAAATTGACAAAGAATCATACTATGAAGAGGTGCATACCATTGAATCAATTAAAACCGTTGCCCACACCGGAAGAAGAACGTCAGAGAAATCTTGAACAACTTGCAAACTACCGTCCTTTAGACGATGATTTTATGCGTGAACTTTTTAGAAATAATCTTGAACTCGCTCAGTTTGTACTTCGTATCATCATTGACAAGCCAGACCTGAAACTCACCAAAGAAGAAACACAGTATGATTTGCAGCATCTTTTTGGAGAGCGTTCTATCTGCCTTGACGTGTTTGGCGTTGACAGTGAAGGTCAGCAATATGATTTTGAGGTTCAGAGACAAGATAAAGGGGCTACTCCGCAAAGAGCAAGATATCATTCAAGTGCAATGGACGTTGACAACCTGAAAGCGAAGAAACAGTTTTCCGATTTGCCGAACACTTACGTAATTTTTATTACCGAAAATGATTTCTTTGGCAAAGGAAAAGCAGTTTATCCGATAGAACGTATGAACCTTGCAACAGGTGAGCCGTTTCATGACGGAGAGCATATTCTGTACATAAACGGTGCATATGAAAACAAGGAAGATACTTCTGACCTTGCCAAGCTGATACATGATTTCAGGTGCAGCAAGGCGGAGGATATGTTATTGACACCATTAGCAGACCGTACCAGATATTTCAAAGAAACACCGGAAGGAGTCGATTATATGTGTAAGGCTATGGAAGATAGGCTCAACGAAAGAGTAGTTGGGGTTGCCTATAACTTATTACTCTTAGGCACTGTTTCTAAGGAAGATATTGCAAAGGTTACTAAACTTCCTATAGAAACAATTAACGAACTTGAAGAAGAAATGAAATCCGTTTCAGCATAGAAAAATGCTATGAGCGATCGCATTGAAGAACGAATATGTTAATTGAAAACAATTAAATATCACTTATAAACCGGCTGTCATTGCCCACCCCAATGACAGCCGATTTTATATTTTCCACCTGAAAAACTGCATAAAAAATAAGGAAAGATATAAATTTGATATATAAAATAAGCCGTCAAAAATGCGGTGATAACCATTCAAATTAAACATATTTTGGAAAATCGGATGTGTTTAATATGGGTATAGTCAAATTTTACAATTTAAAGCGAAAGAACGGTGAAAATGTGAAAATAGCCTATGTAAGGGTTTCCACGCAGGAACAGAACCTTGACCGACAATTGGAACTGTTAAAACCCTATGGAATTGAAAGGTTTTTTCAGGAAAAGCAGAGCGGCAAGGATATGGGCAGAGAGAAATTAAACGAACTTTTAGAGTTCGTTCGGGAGGGAGATGAGGTTTACGTGGAAAGTTGGTCAAGACTCAGCAGGACGGTAAGAGACTTGCTGAAACTATTTGAACTATTTGACCGCAAGAAAGTTCGCCTTTACAGTGTCAAAGAGCAGTACGACACAAGCAGTCCCACGGGTAAGCTGATGGTGAACATTATTGCAGCACTGAATCAGTTTGAGCGTGAAAATCTGCTTGAAAGACAGCGTGAGGGTATCGCCTGTGCCAAGCAGAAAGGCGTTTACCGTGGCAGAAAGCCAAAGGAGTTTGATGTGAAAATCCTGAGCGAAGTGCTTGCGGACATCGAACAGAAAGAACTGACGGTTACCGAGGCAGCCAAAGTGTTAGGTGTCACTCGTGCGACCGTATACAACATGATGAAAAGAGCCAAAAAGGAGGCAGAAAACAATGATAATAAAAAAGTTTAATGACAATCATGCTCCTGACAAGCAAAGACCTACATCTACTGTAAGAGCCGCCAAAATTCAAGTTGCCAAAAAGCCTGTTAAAAATCCAACCGACAAAATTATTTTGTTGATTGCAAACGTACATAAGAGCATCAACTATTTTGAAATCAAGTGGAAGAATGGCAGCTCTCTGAAACTGTATTTCAATGGCAGATATGAAAAATACAAACGCAATGGAAAACTTGCAAGTGCAGGCGGTGTCGGTTCAAGAAAAAACACGGGCATCTATGAAAATGGACATATTTTCCTGTTTATCAATGGGAATATGATAACCTTTGAAAGACTGGTTGCAATTTGTGTGGACTTCCATCATAACTGCGTTGCAGCGGATTATAATGGATTGTTAGCAAATATGAAAGATGGCTCCGGGTCGAAAGAT
>JAFTQW010000014.1 GCA_017462565.1 Ruminococcus sp. | reverse complement strand
AACGATATCTTCAAGCTTATGTCGGATATTTCCGTATCTCGTCCTCCTCGGATCTGTTAGTTCGGAAAGCCGTTCTGTTAATCTTTCTATCTTCATTCTTCTATTTTACCACTTTTCTGATAAAATGTAAATGCTGTTGCCATAGCGATTACATTAATAATGGGTTTCCAAAGGGGGACGGGCGACCGTTTGAAGGATTTTCCCTTTGGCAGGTCAAGGACAGCGTCCTTGCAGGGTATGGAACAGAGTCCAATAATGACAGCGTGGGGAAAACCGTAGAATCTGAAACTCTAAATTATTTCAAACAGTAACAATAAAGCCATCATTCCACGCTGTCCCTGACAAGAGAGAGTGCGAAGCGTTTCGAGCGGACGTTTTTTTGAAATTAACGGATGTGCATTCCTGCACATTCGCCGCTGTGAAAAAGCCTCCCCACAAGGGAGAGGCTGATAATCATTTTACTGCAAGCTCTTTTTCAATTTCTTCGGCTCTTATCAAAGCTGTATCAATATGATTGCAGAAATTCTCATTTCCAACAAGCTCGCCGAATCCGGCTTTCATCATAGCGTGCATCGGCTGTTCGTTTACATGAGAGAAAACGACTTTCACATTATGACGTTTGCAGCGCTTGACTATTCTCATAAGCGATTCAACTCCGGTTGCGTCAATTGCTGGAACATTTCTCATCCTGATGACAAGAACATCTATTTTTTTATCGTCAAGAACATATCTGAACTTATCGTTGGCCGCAAAAAACATCGGTCCGTTTATTTCGTAAACCTTTGTGTTTTTAGGAATTTTTTTCAGCAGAATATTATCAGGATCAGAATCTTCGTCATCAACATCAACCCATGCATGAGCCTCGGTAACGTCAGCCATTCTCTTCATAAAGAGCATTGAAGCGAGAACAAGTCCGACTCCGATAGCGACAACAAGATCAAATACAACCGTGAACACAAGCGTTATGAAAAGAACTGCAATGTCGCTCTTCGGAGCTGTTTTCACCGTATTTCTGATATTTCTCCAGCCGCACATATTATAAGCTACGATAAAGAGTATAGCTGCAATAGTCGGCATAGGTATAAGCGACGCATACGGCATGAGAAGAAGCAGAATCACAAGCACTACAACTGAATGCACCATTCCGGCAACAGGAGTTCTTCCGCCGTTTTTAACGTTGGCAGCGGTACGGGCAATTGCTCCGGTAGCAGGTATTCCTCCGAAAAGAGCAGAGCCGATATTTGCTGCACCCTGAGCGACAAGCTCCATATTTGAGCGGTGCTTTGAACCTATCATACCGTCCGCAACAACACATGAGAGGAGCGATTCAACTGCCGCAAGAACTGCGATCGTGAAAGCATTCGGAATGAGATTTCTGATTCTTTCAAAAGAAACCTCCGGCACTGTGAACTTCGGCGGCGCAGATGATATAGTATAGAGATCGCCTATCGTATTAACGTTCATATCAGAAAGCTTTACTATAGCCGAGCAGAGAATTACTGCAATAAGCGATGCCGGAATCTTTTCAAGCTTTTTCGGCCAGAGTATCATAACTGCAAGCGATATTGCTCCTATAATAAGCGCCTGATAGTTGAATGTGTCTATTCTTCTGAAAATTTCTGCAACTTTATCAACGGTTTCAACGGGAGATTTCTCAAAAGTAAGTCCGAGGAAATCCTTTACCTGCCCGACAACAATGGTCACGGCGATACCGAAAGTAAATCCGGTCGTAATAGTTCCGGGTATGTATTTTATCAGCGCACCAAGCCGGCAGAATCCCATTATAACCATGATAATTCCGGCTAAAATGGTCGAAATAATAAGACCGTCCATTCCTTCGGAAGCTACTATTCCGGCAACAATAGTTGCAAAGGCAGCAGTAGGACCGGCTATCTGAACTCTGCTTCCGCCGAGAAACGCGACAATAAATCCTGCTACTATAGCCGTATAAAGTCCCTGTTCCGGACGAACTCCCGAAGCAAGCGCAAGAGCTATCGAAAGCGGAAGAGCGATTATCGCAACGATAATACCTGCAACAACATCCTTGATAAACTGTTCCTTAGAGTAATTTTTCATAACCGAAAAAAGCTTTGGCTTAAGCTTTTCTTCAGTCGGTTTTTTTACTTTTTCCGTCATATTTTCTTTCACCTTTCATTCATATATAAACCTGTACCATTATACTACTAAAACTGACTGATTTCAAGGATTTCAGAGCATTACATCAATTTTTGTCGTATTTTATACATTATGATTATTCAAGTGAAAAATTTTTATTGAAAAGAGTATTTTCTGTTCTTTCTGTAAACGCTTGGCGAGCACCCTACTGAATTCTTAAAGAGATGATTAAAATTTGAAAGCGACTGAAAACCGCATTCATTTGATATATCAATAATGCTCTTGTCAGTTGAAATAAGAAGCATTTTGGCTTCATTAAGTCTCCGTTGAATCAGAAAATTAATAAGAGAATTTCCCGTAAGCTTCTTGAAGCAGCTGCAAAGATACGGAACGCTTATACCGTATTTTTCTGCAAGAAAAGCAAGATCTGTTCTTTCTGAAAAATTTTCGTCAATATAGTCAATAACGCTGCGAATCAGTGAAACGATTTCTGAACTGACCGAAAAAGCGAATCCTGCATCAAGTTCATCAGACAATGCACGAATAGAAAGTACAATAAACTGCATCAGCAGGGATTTTATCATCAGTTCTGCTCCTGTCTGATTGCTATAATATTCCTCTTCCATCTGTGAAAGAAGAAAAGATAATTTGCTGTTATAGCAATTTTGCGAATCTATCTTTCTGCTTCGGCTTAATAGAATCGAACTCTTCTCAAAATCAAGCACAAAAACGGAATCCTTATGAATAATATCCTGCGAAAACATAACTACCTGCATTACAAGATCGCTTTCATCATAACATAAATGGATATCATTATTGCTTATCATAAAAATATCTCCCTTTGAAAACGGATAAACAACGCCGTTTATAAGGTATTTCCCACTGCCCTTTTTTATATAGCATATCTCGAATTCCTGATGCCAGTGAAGAGACTGAAATTCCTCATCAACGCCATAGCTGTCGCTTATTTCAAACGGAAAGCTTAAATATTCAAGAAGCGAGGGTTTTTCTTCTTTCATTTTACCGCACATCCTTTCATGAATATTATAACATAAAATCATAAGATACTGCAAGTTTTTGTGAAGATAAATGAAGTAAAATATAATATAATATGCTATAATAAAATTAACACAATATATTCAGGGAGGTAGTATTCATGAAAATCACAAAAAGAATAGCAGCGTTGCTCTTATCTGTTCCTTTTGCAGCATCTTTGGCTGTATCAGCTCCGTTATGCGTAAATGCGTATGAAACGGCTTCTCTTTCAGAGGATACGCTCAGTTTTTACGAACAGTGGAAAGAAAAATATCTGACTCAGGATAAATATATTACGGATGAAACTCAGTATTACATCTATTACAGCCAAGAACACTATAACGGCGGCAATGCTTCTGTTCCGGTAACTGTTTCCGAAGCTCACGGCTACGGTATGCTTATTTTTGCAAGCATGGCTGATTATGACGCTCAGGCTAAAGATTATTTCGACGGAATGTATCGTTACTTCAAGGCTCATCTCAGCGATATCGGACCTAATCTTATGTCGTGGCAGCAGTGTGATAACGGAACAGCTCTTATCGACGGAGCAAATGACGGAGCTATGACCGGAGGTTTATGCGATTCCGCAACGGACGGTGATATGGATATTGCCTACGCTCTGCTTATGGCGGATTCTGTCTGGGGAAGCTCCGGTGAGATCGACTATCTCAGTGAAGCTAAAGCCGTTATCGGCGATATTATGAAATACGACATTAATCATGAGTTCTGGACTATAGCTCTCGGCGACTGGGTTTCAGAATGCGACAGCAGTGAAATGTATTACCATGCAACTCGTCCTTCTGATTTTATCGTGCAGTATTTTCCGGTTTTTGCCGAAGTTTCAGGCGACAGCAACTGGATGAAGGTTTATGATACTACCTATAAAATTATCGAGGATATAACTTCCGAAAACGGCAAGGGACTTCTTCCAGATTTCGTTATCAGAGATTCTTCGGGTAAATTCACAGCTTCTCAGCCAAATTTTCTTGAAAGCGAATATGATGGTTGCTATTCATACAACAGCTGCCGTACGCCTTGGCGAATTAGTATGGATTATCTCATAAACAAAAACGAAAAGGCTAAAAAATTTGCCGAGGACATAACATCTTTCGCTTCTGAAAAATCCGGCAATGATCCATGGGAACTTTTGGCTGGCTATGATCTGAACGGCAATGCAATTGAAGATTATAACGATCTTTGCTTTACCGCTCCTTTCCTTATTGCATCAGCTTGTACAGACAATTCCTCATGGCATAGTTCCGTTCGTGAAGTGATTCTCGATTACGGCGAGGATGTTTATTACGGTGACACAATAAAAATGCTCTGTCTGATTGTCGATGACGGCGGCTGGATAGTTCCTGCGGAAAAATCTGTTTCTGTCCGTGGAGACGTAAACGTTGACGGCATTTTCTCTATCGCCGATCTTGTTATGGCTCAGCGGTATATTCTTGGAAACGGTTCTCTCACCAACTGGAAAAATGGCGACCTTTGCGAGGATAATATTTTTGATTCATTTGACCTCGCCGTTATGAGACAAATGTTAAGCAAATTATTATAATTTTGCTCTTCAAGGGGACAAATCAGTAATGATTTTAAAAAGACTTCCGATTTTTCGGAAGTTTTTTTAATTTTCAGTTGAAATAATTTATATAATGTGGTATTATTAAGCTATATTATTATATAAGAACTTGTTCTCATAGGATTTGTGCGTAGATTTTCGAGCATAATTTTACTGAGGACAAGGCGAAAAAGCGAAAGCATACTGTCGTATGGTAAGCTTTTTTAACGCAGTAATCAGTAAAATTTGCCGAAAAGATACGTGCAATATCCTATGAGAACAAGTTCTAAAGGAGTGGATTCCGTGAATTTTAAAAAAATTATTTCTGTTTCAGCAGCAGCTTCCGTATCTATGCTTATACTTGGAAGCTTCAGCGGCGCAGCTGTGAATGAATATTCCCCTGCTGCTCTGAAACATCTGAACAATGCTGTTCTTGGAAAAGAAAAAGCAGACAAGGCCGATGATGTCAACGATGATGGAGCTGTCGATTCATTCGATATATGCCTGCTCAGAAAAATGGCAAATTCCTCAACAGGGGAGAGTGTTACTAAAAACTATGCTGCAACCGATTCCAATGTAAAGCTAATGGGAAGAAATTTAATCAAAGATGATACAACATGGCTTGTTCAAAGCGGTTCTGCCGCAGAATTTACTGTTACAGGCTCTTGTCTGGAAATAACTCTTGCCGGAGACAGCAGTATTGAGAACGATGCCGATCATCGTTCTCGCTATGCAATTGTACTTAACGGCGAAGTGATTATTGACAGTGTTATGAGTCAGCCGGAAGAAACCATCACTGTCTTTAAATCTGACTCTCAGAAAACAGCGAAAGTTAAGGTAATCCATCTTTCAGAAGCTATGAACGGCGCTGTCGGAATCAAAAACATCTCTGTAACCTCATCCGCTGCATGTCCGATCATCCCCGAACCTGAAAAAGAGCTTTCTATTGAATTTATCGGAGATTCTATAACCTGCGCTTACGGTGTTGAGGGCAAATCCAGCTCTGAATCTTTCAAAACTACTACCGAAAATTTCATGAAATCTTACGCTTACCTTACAGCCAAAAAACTCAACGCCGATTACAGCGCAGTATGCTACAGCGGTCACGGCATTATTTCCGGTTATACAAGCGGAGATAAAAATACAGATTCTCTCATTCCCGATTGCTACTCTCTGGTCAGCAAGCTTAAAGATTATTCGACCGAATGGGATTTCACTAAACGAAGCAATGATGTTGTCGTTATAAACCTTGGAACAAACGATTCAAGCTATATCGGTTCTGATCTTGAAGGCAAGGGCTCTGAATTTATTGAGGGTTATATAGAATTCCTTAAAACAGTTCGTGGAAAAAATCCCGACGCTTATATCATATGCACATTAGGAACTATGGGTGATGATATTTATCCCCTTGTCGAACAGGCAGCACAGAACTACAGCTCGGAAACCGGCGACAAACGAATAACGTCCTATCGAGCAGCTGTTCAGAATCAGGCTGACGGTATAGGTTCAGACTGGCATCCATCAGAGATAACTCAGCAGAACAGTGCATATGTCCTTGCTGATAAGATTTGTCAGGCTCTCGGAATGGAATCCGATCAGATAGGTCTTGATGTTGCCGCCGATGCGGAATATCTCCTCGATATTGACCCAGATAAGGGCGGAAATGCAGCTCATTATGTCGGCTATGATAAATCATTCTGGATAAACATGGTTACAGGCGGTGAATCGCCTGATGCTATAACTGCCGTTCTGTCGGGAATTTCTCTTAAATCAGGCGGAAAATACCGTCTTGAATTCGACTGTACCTCTGCCGCTGAAAGAATAATGCCTGTCGAAATAAGAAGCCGTTCAGATAAAAGTATCGTTTTGTTCTCTGATGATGTTGAAGCCGGTTCTGAAAAATTCCATTACTCAAAAGAGCTTACTATAGACCAGAATTGCTCCGATGCTGAAATAGCTTTTGCTCTCGGCGGAAACGACTATTACAACGTTACCTTATCAAATATTAAACTTGTTAAGATCGGATAATATTGATTCAGTTTATCCATACTCTGAATGCAAGCTTGCAGACATCTATATTCACCGATTACCAATCAATTCACACCCTCGTCAGATTATAACGAGGGTGTTTTCGTTTAGGGCACAGCAACTCGATTTAGGGCAGTGCCACACCAAGCACGTCCGACGGCTCTGCACGCAATATGCCTGAAATCTTTGTACGATGTTTTCTTAACAAATCTGCTTATTTCGTCAAATTCAGTCATACTAAAAAAATACGCTTCATATTCTATAACAGGGCGTGTTCGCAAAATATATAAAAAGGAGTTTTTTTATGAATAAGATCAAACGTAAAATTATCGGCGGAGCAGTTATCTTCGGCTGTGCGGTCATAGGACTCAGCGCCGCCGCTAAAATCAGTCAGAAAGCCAAGAGCGACGCTGTTCCCGTCGCTATGCTCTCACAAGAGAATGAGCCTCCTGTTATTGTCCTTGATGCAGGACATGAGGAATCAAATTAAACTTAGTTCATAAAGCATTGAAGCTCCCTTTGTCGGGGAGCTTCTTTATTTCACTGCATCAGTGCATATACATTGAGTGCTAAGCTATTGAGCTGATACTTTACATAAATTTTAAGTTGATTTTTTTAAAAGTCGTGGTTTATCTTCTAAATAATAAGAAAAATAAAGAATTGCTATTGGGTAAGGAAATCCTAATTTAGCATCAAATCCTGCTGCGATGATGTAACAAAATAAACAAATCGAAAAAATATATGCTGAATATGTATTACTTTTTTTAGGCTTAAATTGATAAACAGCAAAAACCAAAAGGATAATGCCAATCAAACCACCATCATATAAAATTTCCAACAATATATTATGACATTGTCCCATCATAATTTTAGCATATCTTACTGCCTCTGATTCAAGACCATTTCCGAAAACAGGATATTTCACAATATATTTAATCGCATTTGCCCATATTACATCTCTGCCGGTAAAAGTTCCATCCTTGCCGAAAAATCCTGATATAGTATAGCTTAAATCACTTCCTACAAATGAAATTACTACAATATATAAAAGCAATCCCATAGCAAGGACATTCAAGTAAGTTAATTTTAATTTTATTCTTTTGTTTTTATTATACATTCTAAAATAATACCATGTTAAAGCAACAAAAAGAACAAATGAAATCATGGCAGCAACAGCCATTTTAGAGATATACATAAACAATATTAATACTATATAACCTATATAAACTTTCGTTGCCTTTTTCTGATAGTTATAACAGTAATATAAAAGTGCAGCAGCTATTGGAAGAAATATAAAAACTGATGCATTGTCATAAGTGAAAATATACCAATTTTGATGTGTTTCAACCATTCCGTATCCTGTTTTTACCATAAGACCGCTGTGCATACCGCCATCTACATTAAAATATTTTACAAATGTTATAAAATAAACTATGCTTGCCGCTATTCCTGCTTTTAGATATGAACGGATAACAACTTTTTTAGGAAAAGTCTGAAAACTAACTTCTAATAATGTTATAAATCCAATTACACATAAAAAAGTAAATTTAGGGAAATGTCCGCCCGGAGTCAGAATTGACGTTCCAATATAAATATATGTGAAAAACAAAACAATTGATATATACTTCAGAGATATTTTATTATGGCATTTGACAATATATATCAACACAGCACAAGCCGTAGCTAATAAACACGCTAATCGCCATATAGTATATACTTTACCTGAAACAGATTCCTGATTTGGAAGATAGAATGAAAAAAAACACAATGAAAGAACAAGTTCAATCAAAGTAATTTTTTTAAAACGTAATTTAATAGAAATTGCTTTCACAGTATTAAACTCACCTTTCTGTTCCTGAACACTACTACAATAACCCTTGAAGTATCACTTTTTTCCACGGATAATTTTCTTGGCTTTATTACGGATTTTTTTATATAATCCAATCATTTCATACTTTTTTACAACATAAGAAAATGACTTAGAATTATAATCGTTCCAAAATTTAGCCCTGTCTTTGCTTCTCATTGTAGGCTTTTTCAAATTAGGCTGCAAACACTTGTCTACTGAACTTTCTACATATTCAATATCTGGCTTTATACGGTTAAATAATTCCATTCCCTTTTTACTGTGTATAAGAACTAATGAATTGCCTGTTTCTGAATAAAATTCAGGGTGTTGTTTCTCTATTCCCCAAAAATCTCCTATCGTAATATCAGATTTTCTTTTTGTTTTAGTGTATGGACAAACATTGCATGACAGTCTTATTGTATTAGCATTATAGCAAATATCTTTATTTAATTTGTATTCCTTGTTATCATATTTAATTAAACTTACAGGTTTACTCCAACCGTTTCTTTTATCCTTGTAAGTAATATAGTCAAATTCTCCGGTACCGCCTGTAAGATATTTGATATATTCCATAACAATTTTTTTGCTGGGTACACCATGACAAATTATATCAATAAGTAATACTCTGTCATTTAAGTTGTGCATATATATATATTTTCTAAATGCTTCTGTCTGACACCCAGTTCCAACAAATGCAATTCTATGATTAGCATCAGCTTTTAAATAGGCTATTGACTCTGAAAATATATTTTTAGAGTCACTTTGAAAATATTTTGAACCTCTTGCCTCATCACGCTTATTTTTATCATTAACAATTGAAAATTCAAGAGTTTTATTTTCATAGTCCATTATACTGCAAACGACAGCATAATTATTATCAATCAAATAATCTGTAAAAGCAGTAAACATTCCTCCAGATGAACTTTTTGCTAAAATTTCCTGATTTTTAATTCGTGAAGCATAAACTTTAGTTTCATCTAAATATATATCTGATTCATCATCAGCTTTATCAGAAAATTTTTTTGGATTAAACGAACAAACCTTTAAGCATTTGTAACAGCCTATGCATTTATCTGCATATACAGACGGATATAAAAAGCCCTCCCCATCTTCCTGCATAATTATTGCAGAAACAGGGCATATTGAATAGCACGCACCGCAGCCGCAGCAATTTTCCTTATTACTATATAATTCAGGCAAATCCTTATTTATTTTTTTATTTTCAAGATTAATATATCTTGTTGAATCAAGAAATTTATTTTCCATAGCCTATCTCCTTACAAGCTTTGCTTTCAAACTATTGAATATTACTTTTAAAAATTCCTTATTCATAACAACAAATGCAATCAATGCAATTACAAAATTAAAAATGTTCGCAATATTATTATGCAACATACACAATGCACTTATAAGAGTCATAATTATAAATACAAATATCATATGTTTCTTATCATAATTTATCGGTACAATTTTTCTAACATCAATGATTCTATAGAAAAAAAGAAATATATAGCTTACAAGAGTGGATAAAGATGCTGCATAAAGCCCTATAAAATGAACCAATGATACATCTATAATTATATTCAATGCTGCTGCTATAATTGTTGTAATTCCAACATTCTTGGTTTTCATATAAGCTACATATATGCCGCCTAAAAATGTACTCATGGCATAGAAAAACATAGCAAGCAGCAATATAGGAATCTGTATATATGCTTCAGAATAATCTCCACGTACAAGTATTGCAAAAAGCACCGGTGTACAAGCAATAATAATCATCATTGCACCAGCCATCAAATCAAATAATGTTCTGTACATAGTAGAATAATATTTCGGAGCATCTTCATCTTTGGAAACTATTGTCGCATTCTCCTGCCACGCCATAGTAAATGTAGTCTGTGCAATAGTCAGCAACTGTGGAATCTTATTTGCTACAGCATAAACAGCATTGGCTGACACCCCCCTAAAAAAAGTTAAAACAAGTCTGTCAGAAACTCTCATTACCCACATGGACATTGAATTTGGAACCATTGGCCAAGAATAAGCAATCATTCGCCTAAGCTCTGATTTATCAAAGGCTTTAATGTCTACATATTTATAAATTCTTACACTCAGAAAAATATATAATGCCGATAATATCTCTGATACTGTCAGCGCAAGAACAGCACCAAATAAATTGATTTTCAATACAAAAACAAATAAAACCACAAAAATCAGCTGTAAAACTGAACTTATTATAGCACTTAAGGAATAATTAAGATTTTTGGAAAGTCCTCTTGCTATCTGTCTAAACACATTTACAACTATATCAAACAAATAGTAGCAACATACAAGCAACCTTATACGGCTTTCAATTTTATATAAACAAAAATATAGTATTATTACGCCTAATAAAGAAATAGGCACAATAAACATCAGTATATTCGATATGATAGATTTAATCTTTTTTTCCTCAGATCTGACTTCTATTAAAAATCTGAAAGCGGCAGTCTGAATCTGTAATGTCACAGCCGGCAAAAAGAGAGAGGCAAGCGTGATAATCAAATCATATGTACCATACTGTGCCTTTGATAAATATCCCGTTAAAATCGGCAAAGTTATAAACGAAGCCAATTTTGGCAAAAAAGTACCAATTGCAAGTATTCCCGTGTTTTTTGCAAGATTTCCTTCTCGGCTCATCTGCTATACTCCTCTTTTAATTTTTACATATGCATTTAAGATATTCCACTGATTTTTTCTTTTCATTTTCAAGCCTTTGATTTACATTCTGCCAGTTAATTTCCGACATCTTAAAATCGCTGTAATTATCACTAATTATTCTGTCATCAATTTTACACAACTTCAGCAAATCCTCGCTTCTGGTATTAACACTTTTTTGAGTTTTTATTTCAACTACAAGCTCTTTATTAAATATAATAGAAAAAGCTGTTCCATGAAACGAATTCGTAAGCACATATTCAGCATTGGCAAAAAAGCCAACAAATTCTTCAGGTGTTGAATATCTGATATGCTTTATATCAAGATCTTTTCTTCGGCTGTTATTTAAATAGATGAGCTTTAATCCTTTTTCTTCAGAGAGTTTTCTTGCATAATTTAAAAGTCCAACAGGCTGTTGAACGGTATATACCAAAATATATTTTTCGTTTAAATCAGGTTTTGCCGAAAATTTCAACCATTCATCTTTACCAAGAATTAAAGTTGGATCAAGACATACACATGAATCTATACCACACTCATTTTTCAACAAATCCACCGCTGTTTTTTCCCGCAAAGAAATCATTTGAAATTTTTCAAGGTATTTCTGATATACATCCTTTGTATTTTCAGGAAATGATGTAAAACCAAAACTTGCAGCATATGAATATTTTTTTCTGTCATCATCAACAAAATCCAACAGATATGTTTTATCAAAACCAGAGAAACGTTTGCTCCATACCTGATCTGATCCTGAGATAAATATATCATATTTATCTTTTATAGTACCAACATTATCTCTTGTATACATTTCAGATAACTGCAACCTTCTATTCCTGAATTTATCAAACGTTTTTCCGTTTTTACATTTACCTATGAAATATACGGCAGCTTTATACCATTTTTGCTTTTTAAAGGAAGCAAAGGGTCTGTGCGCCATTTCAACTTCAGGACAGCGATAATCAATAATTTCTACACTGCAACCGAATTTTTTTACCATTTCAGAAAGTGCATAAGCCTGTAAAACAGCTCCATAATTTGAAGCTCTATGAAAAGTTAATATTCCTATCTTCATAATAAATAATACCGCAATACACTACTGCACTGTCTGTAAAAAAACAAAGGCTAAAATGATTATATAACCCGAACTCTATTGATTATGCAAATACATAATTTGTATACATCGGACTACTTGCGGTATACTCCTCCATATTATTTTTGGGCTATACCATATTTAAGGTTAAAGCCTAACTTTCTATATTATATTTTTTGAGTATACAAACCAATTGCAAGTTTTCACTTATTGAAACGCATTTTTGTTTCATTATCCTAACCTGCAATTATAAAGTGTGCAATTTTCTGTTCCTGTGTGATAACAAATTTAAGCTTAATTAAGGACATGAAGTCTCCATCTAATTCACATTTCATCTACTTTTATCTAACAGTCTGGATATATATTTTTCAGACTTGATTTTTAATGCATCAAACTTGTCAAAACGGTAATCAATACTGCAATCTTTATATTTCTCAAGGAAGACATCGTAAGATTTGAAAATTCTGTTCTGTATTCCAAACACATTCGCTATCGACTCCAGTCTTGAGCCTGTACCTTCTGGCAAAAGCATAAAAATATCCTTGTTATATATACATGAAAATGCAGTTCCATGAAATGAATTTGTAACTACACATGAAGCATTTTTTATTAAACTTACAAAATCAAGAGGTCCAACAAAAGACATTTTGAAAACTTTATTCCTGAATTTATATAAAATAGGTCTTCTCGGATTAGAATTAATGTATACAACAGGTATGCCATATTCTCTTGAAACAGCATCTGCCATTCTTTCAAGATTCTTATCATATTTTACATAATACAAAAGAATATATCTTTCCGGGATTTTATGTTTTTTCTCATTACCGATCAATTTATCCCATTCATCTTTGGACAAAAGCAAGGTAGGATCAATAACAAAATCTATATCATTTCTTTCGGATATTTCTGAAATAAAATTAACAGCATCCTTCTCCCTCATCGAGATAAAATCAAAGTTTTTTACTGCATTTATAAAAAACTCTTTTTTATAATCCGGATTATTACAATTTCCTATACTCATTGCATAAGTTGCTTTTATACCATTCGTTTTAAAATTCAGAAGATATGCATTATCAAAGCCATGAGTTATCTCCGTATTCCACAATTGATCGCTTCCTGAGATATATACATCATAATCCAGATTTTCTATCGTTTCGGAATTTACCGACTCTGAATGCTTCAATAGCCTGCGAACTTTATTAAACTCTTCTTTTCTTTCCTCAAGCTTCTTTTTATTGATGAATGAAAAGAAACTTGAGGACAAATACTTGATTGGATTATTTTCTACTTTCGGATATATATTGTAAGGACTTTCAACAGCATCACTTCTATAGTCAATTATCTCAATATCATACCCTTTGTTCTTAATGTATGTATACAGCGCTATACATTGAAGCAGCGCTCCATAATTTTCAGCTCTGTGAAATGTTACTAATCCAATTTTCATGCTATGATCTCCATATACTAATTCTTTCTGTGAATAAAAAATCACTTTTCAAATGAACTTTTTTCAGGCAAAAGTCGTTCAAAAGCATTTGTCAAATCTGATTTAACGGCATCAAAATCATCAATTCTTCCGTCATTCAGGCATACTAATTTATATTTTCTTGAATCCAGAGCCGCAACAGCATTTTTTAAATCATTTTTATTATCTATTACTATATAATAACATTTTTTTACGCTTCTTGGATAAATATTTCCCTTGCATATCTGCCAATCCTTAAAAAGCCACTGATTTACATCGGTCAATATTCTGAATCTATGTGAAGTAGATCTTCTCAGGACTTCCGCTTCCAGCCCCCATACTTCATTAAAAGTAGACTTTAACAACGAAGTAGGCTGATGATAATTATGAAAACCCGCAAAATATCTTCCAACTGAAAGCTGAATATTCTTTACGACGTCCTTTCCATATTTCAGACTATAAAAATTTCTAAAATTTTTCTTCAGAACATCTTTTTTCACAAAATTTCTATTTATTACAACTGCATTTGCACAAGGAGGTGTGAACAATGGCTCTCTGATTGGTACAAACATATCCATAACAGCAGCTTCACAAGGTTTTCCGTCAACAAAAAAATCTGTCTTTTTCATTGGAGAAACAACAAACATATCATCATTAAAGTAGACAAACTGTTCACTTAATCCTTTAATACGATGAAGGTTTACCTCTATGGCATGGCTTGAAAAAGTTGGAAGATATTTTTGCTCAATAAAGTCCTTATGATCAACACACTTCAGCTTAGGATGATCTACATTAAGAAAATCAGGTTTTTGACCACAGGTTACAAAATATATATTGTTTACCCATGGTGTGAATTTTTCGACTGCCCTGAACCAATATTTTAACAAATTCATGTCTCTGTATCTTAGACTTCTTGTATCACCGTCATCGGTTCTATACTTGTTATATTCATCTATCCATTTCGGATCATTATCGTCCACCCATAACAATACAAAATCTATTTTTTCCTTCTCGTTATCCATAAATTTCAATTCCACCTATCATATTCTTATAAAATAATACATTCATTATTTTTGGCGTTTTTATTCTCTGTTAAATTTGTATTATTCCTTTGAACGATTAAATTTGTATACTTTTATCTTTTCTTTTGTTTTAAAAAAAAGTCCGATTAAAAATGCATTCCTAGTCTTTAAGACCATAGAAAGTATCTTCTGATAACGATTTTTTGGACACTTGATGCCCTTCCCCGCCGATATAATTATTTCTTTCTTTGAAATTAAATACTGATTTAAAAGCTCTCGCTTTTCCTTTTTGCTCAAGGGACAATCCCATTTATATAGATTATTTATGTATGCAGCAATAAAATACAATTCTATATCATATTCATTCAGATAATAATTTGATTCTATTGCCGGATATTTCTTGACGAGCTTTTTCCACAATCTCAACTGTTCTTCCAAATCATTTTCAAGTCCGGGAACGTATTTTTTCGACAGTGAATTCGGATTTACATTCTGAACGATATACTTGGCTCCCGAACATTTTCCGATGCTCTCGGCTTTAAGAAAGAAAAGATATGAAAAGTAAAGATCCTCTCCCAAAGACATTTTTTCAGGAAAAACAATGCCGTTTCTTCTAATAACCTCTGTTCTGAATAATTTTGCCCAAACGCATTTTGGAAATACATCCAAAAAACGATTTCCTATTTCATTTCCACGTACAAAAAAGGTATCCTTTTTACTTTCATTTCCTCCATACAAGGTTGAATTGCACTCCAAATGATCTCCGGAAACTAAATCCAGGTCATTTTCCACAGCGTAATCAAAAAGTTGCTTTAACAAATCTTTTTCAATATAATCATCAGAATCCAGGAAAAATATATATTTACCATTTGAATTTTTAATACCAATATTTCTGCTGTATGAAACGCCGTGATTTTCCTGATTAATCACCGATAGCTGGCTGTATTCACTATATTTAGATAACTTTTTTGATGTTGAATCTACAGAACCATCATTTACAACTATTATTTCAACATTTTTTAAAGTTTGTGTCAGAACACTATCCACACATTTTTCAATGGTTTTTTCGGAATTATATGCCGGTATAATAACCGTTACATCAAATTTCTGCATAACTGCTCCTATTATTCACCTCAACGTTACAAACTGAATCACAACTAAAGCAATGCGCACACAGGCGCAGCAGGCAAATTCAGAATTATGGCTTAAATAAACTGTTTACTATCTTCTCAAATTTGCAATTAAAGTTTTTATTATTACTCTTCATCTCAGCCGGCATTGCACCGACAATATTGTCATAATTGAGAATCGTCTGTTTCAGATCGCCAATATCTTCAACAACGATTAGATTTCCCTGACGTTCTGCAACCGCTTTGGCAAACTCAACCTGATGATCGTTTACATGCTCGTCAAAAGCTTTTTTTCTTGGCACAACAATCGGGATTTTTCCTATCTGAAGAGGCATAATAAAGCTTGAAGGACCGCCGTGTGTGATAACTATTCTTGCATCGGCAACCTTTTTCACCATTTCCTGATACGGATATAGCTTGCTCCACTCGCAAAAAAGGGGTTCATACGTACTAAATCCTGTCTGTATTATAACATCTTCACTAATGACACCGTTTCCTTTTAATGAATCTATCTCTTTAACAAGCCTGTTAAAAGGCTGCTCATGAGTTCCAACTGTAACAAATATCATATTTTAATCCTCACGTTAAAAAATTGAGCCAAGATTGATTGCTTTTGGATATACCTTCTTCATTTCTTCCCATTCAACAATAAACTTATCTGTAATGGGATAAACAAGTTTGCCCGTTATAGTAGGCTTGTCTATTCTGTCAAACACTTCAATATATATAAGTTTTGCACCGTACAGTTTTCCGAGCCAAAAGAAAGGAACCGCCACTGCAGCACCAGAAGAAATTATAAGATCGGGTTTTTCTTTACGAAGCACTTTAAATGCAAGGATTGTATTCCTAATGAGGTTTTTGATGTTCCTGTTTGTCGGATAATGGCATGCATACATTTTTTCACCATTAAGTAAACTGCGGGCATCCTCCTTATCAAAAGTAACCCAAAACCTCTCCTTATTCTGCCAAAAAGGCTTAAGCATATATAAGTGTGTGAGATGACCGCCACTTGAACCAACTAAGCAAACCTTCATACAACCAATCACTCCTAAAAAATTTCATGCTTTGTAATTAACTGCTTACAATCGCATAGAATATACATTTTAGATTATACTATATTTTAATATTTTTGTCAATTATCGTTTTTGCTTTATATCTATAAATGATTTACTATGCCAATGATAGCATATTTATCTCTGAGGCAACAATCCGGTAAAAAACAAACTGAGATTTGAATTCGCCCAGATTTTTCTTATCAAGCAATACACTCAATTTTTATTCTTCAATAACTCCGCCTGTTTCAGAATTCAGGATATTCCCTTTAAAAAACTTACGCATTTGTCTTGGGCAACACCGCACAAAGCCGACAAGCGGTCTTTGTGCGGTGTTGCCTTAACAACTCTATACTTCTTACTAAAAAAGCAAAGATTTTCTGCACATACTTATAATAAACGTAGTTTAATAAAATTATATCATTCCCCCACATATTTGTCAATATCTAAGCTCACAAATAAACAGGAAAATTGCACATGATTTTCTGTCAAGATTATTCAAAATCAACAAATTTTGCCGAAAATAAAACTCAATAAATCAGTAGAAACATCTGATGTAACCCCCTCGCTTAATATGAATTTTCTCAAAGTTTCTTTATCTTTATATACATATTTGCAAGCTCCTTTGACCCCCAGCATAGCCAGGGGTGTTCTTAATACAATGAAAAAGCACACCGTTTCGGGTGTGCTTTTTTCAATATTATTTCAATTCTTCTTTTGCCTTAGAAAGAGCAGCTGCAATAACTGCATCCATATCATAATATTTATACTCGCTTTAAATACACTATTCAGTCTCTATTAAAAATATCTCTTGTATAGACCTTATCCTGAACATCGTCAAGACAAACGTCGTATCTGTTGGCAATAATAGAGTCGGACATAGATTTGAACTTTTCCAGATCATTTACAACAAGGCTTCCAAAGAATGTGTCTCCGTCATTAAGAGTCGGTTCATAGATAATCATCTGAGCACCTTTCGCCTTAACTCTCTTCATAACGCCCTGAATAGAACTCTGACGGAAATTATCGCTGTTAGACTTCATAGTTAGCCTGTACACACCGATCGTTACCTGTTTTTCCTTGGACCTATCATAAGCAGAATTATCATCGTAAGCATAGTAGCCTGCAAGCTGAAGAACTCTGTCAGCAATAAAATCCTTACGGGTTTTATTTGACTCAACAATAGCAGTCATCATATTCTGCGGAACATCCTTATAGTTTGCAAGGAGCTGCTTTGTGTCCTTAGGCAGACAATATCCGCCATAGCCAAAGCTTGGATTATTATAATGAGTACCAATTCTCGGATCAAGACAAACTCCGTTAATGATCTGCTGAGTATCAAGTCCCTTTATTTCGGCATAAGTATCAAGTTCGTTGAAGTAGCTTACACGGAGTGCAAGGTATGTATTTGCAAAAAGCTTAACAGCCTCAGCCTCAGTGAATCCCATAAACAAAGTGTCAATATTTTCCTTGATAGCACCCTCTTGCAGCAGAGCAGCAAAAGTATGAGCAGCCTCCACAAGATGCTCGTCATTCATATCAGTGCCAACGATAATACGGCTTGGATAGAGATTATCATAAAGAGCCTTGGACTCACGAAGAAACTCAGGGCTGAAAATAATATTCTTTGAACCGGTCTTTTCTCTGATAGACTTAGTGTATCCTACCGGAATAGTGGACTTTATTACCATTATGGCATCAGGATTATATTTCATTACAAGCTCAATAACTGCTTCAACAGCGCTTGTATCGAAGAAATTCTTCTGGCTGTCATAGTTGGTAGGAGCAGCTATTACTACAAAATCTGCATCTTTATATGCCGATTCAGCATCAAGAGTAGCTGTAAGGTCAAGTTTCTTCTCAGCAAGATATTTTTCAATATAGTCATCCTGTATTGGTGATTTTTTATTATTAATTATATCCACCTTTCAGGAATAATATCTACAGCATATACTTTATTGTTCTGAGACAGCAGTACCGCCAGACTAAGTCCCACATAGCCCGTACCTGCGACAGCTATTTTTAACTTTTTTTCCAAAGTAATACCTCCCAAAACATTTATACATATTATCAAAAGTATGCAGTCATTGCATCGAATTTTTCAAATTTTCACTTGACACAGACCATTCTTAATTAGGTTTATAAAATATGAAAAAATTTTTATATTTATTCAAAGTATATCATATATCCCAAAACTTGTCAACAGGTAAAATAACCGGTTTTTCAGAATTATGCGGAAACTTGCGAATTATAACAGCCGTCCTCCCCGTACGGGGAGGATTTCTAAATAACTACAGCTGCTATATAATTTACAATATTAATTTGGTATAATAATTGATGTCACTTTTCGTTCTCAGGCTTACAATAATTACCTGTCACTTCATAAATATGCATTGCAAGCTTTTTAAGTTCGGAATTACCACTGTGGTACAGCTTACCGTTATTGAGATTCACTGAGTTCATTATAATATAACCATGATATTTGGAACCACCCTGATCTTCTTTATGCACAGCAGTTATCATCTGATAGCCTCGGCTAAAATAATCAGCTATCTGTCCGGTATATTTGCATAACAATCATAAATACGCACAAAAAGGTCAAGCTTAGCATATAATTCAACTGCACCGCATAAAATCCAAAAGGAAGGAGTGAACGCTATGAAAAACGTTATACATACTACCAGTACATTCAAATCGAGTGATGCCGAACTGCTGAAAAAGGCAGTTACTGCCAAGATAGAAAAGCTGGTGAATGATCGAGCAAAGAAAACAGTCTGACAAGAATAAAATCTGATGCAAGGAGGCGAGGTCAGTGCCAAAAGTAGGTATATATTGCCGTCTGTCTATTGAGGACAGAGACAAATCAGGCGGCGACGCCAGTCAGAGTATACAGAACCAAAAGTCCATGCTGCGTGATTATTGTCGGGAGCGCGACTGGGAGATATATGACATATATGCTGACGACGGCTACAGCGGCATTGACCGCAGCCGTCCCGAGTTCAACAGACTTCTCCACGACTGCGAAAAGGGCAATATCGACATAGTTCTGTGTAAAGATCAGTCACGTTTTTCCAGAGATACCGTAGTCATCGAGCAATACATAAACGATAAGTTCCTTGAATGGGGAATCCGTTTTATCGGAGTTGCCGACAATGCGGACTCTGACAGTGAAATGTACGGCACTATGAGGCTTTTTACCAGCGCATACAACGAGATGTACGTTAAGGACATTTCCTCAAAGATTCGCCGAACGCTTGCTTATAAGCGTGCACAGGGACAGTTCATAGGCTCGTTCGCTCCATACGGTTATCAGATTGATCCGGAGAACAAGCATCATCTTGTTATTGATGAGGAAACTGCTCCGGTTGTCAGACAGATATTTGAAATGTACGTCAGCGGCGAGGGCTACCGCAAAATAGTTCAGGAGCTTAACGATCAGGGCACAATAAGTCCCAGTGAATATAAGCGACAGAAAGGCTCAAAATACGTCAATGCCAACGCCGATTCCGGCAATTCAAAAGGACTGTGGACGCAGTCAACGGTTGCAGCAATTATCAGAAATGAAATGTACACTGGAACGCTGGTACAGGGGAAATCTCACCATATCAGCTATAAAAACAAAAAGCGAAAAAAGGTGGAGCAGGCTGACTGGGTGCGTATCCCCGACGCGCATGAAGCCATAATAGACATGGAGACATGGTCACGGACGCAGGAACGTCTCAATAGTCACACACGAGTCGGAAAGCGTTCGCAGGAGCTTTCTCCTCTTTCAGGTAAAGTCAGATGCGCAGTCTGCGGACGTCCTATGAAACGAAATGTCTACTACAACAAGGCTAAAACTATCAAGTATTATGGTTTGCAGTGCGCTACATACAAAACAGGAGCGATGGACTGTACCAACACAAAGTCTATCAGCGGAAAAGTCCTTGAACAGAAAATTCTCGATGAACTGAATCGTATCATTGAAAACTACTGCCAAGCTGATAACATTACAATTGTCGATATCAAAAGCGAACAAATGCAAAATATGGAACGGCAGATTTTCTTTCTTAACTCTCAGCTCAGCACTGCTAAGAATCGCCTGACTAAAATGTACAAGGACAGACTCGACGATATTATTTCTGATGCAGATTACCTCATGTTCCGAGAAACCCTTTCCTCCGAGGAACATGAAATATCCTGCCGTATTGCCGAAACAGAAAAGCAAATCAAGGAATACCGTATTCGCTGCGAAAATACTGAAAATCAGAAAGCGCTGATTGAAAAATACACACATTTCTCCGCCCTTGACAGAAGTATTGTTGAGGAATTCATAGACTTCATTGAGGTAGATATGATTCAGGAGAATAATGAACGTGAGATCAATATCCATTGGAAAATTTAACGGTAAGCTTTTTGGCTTACCGTTTTTTATATTTTATTATTGTCCTCAAAACTGATCTATAATGAAAACAAGTAACTCTTCATTATTTTGAATTCATATCAAAATTCATCGCAATTTATCATATTTAATGCAAATATAGACTGACGCAGCCGTCATAATTCCGAATTGTATAATGTCTTGAATTATGTACATACCGTCCAATAGTATTGAATTTTCGGGCAGTCTGCAAAAAGCATTCGGCACTCTTATGATAATATCCCATAAAGCGTGCATTAACATTATTAATGTAAGATTTTCAGAAAGCATATATATTGATGCAACGAAAAGTCCCCATACAAAGCAGCTGAAAACCTGCCAGAGTGTGGAAAGAATATCATTGCCAAAGAAGAAATTCAGCATATGACTTAACCCGAAACAGATTCCTGCGATAAATATGGTATACAGTCTGTTTTTCTTTGTACTGATATTATATTTTAAAAGTCCGCACATCAACAAAGCCCTGGAAGCTTCTTCAAAATATCCTGTAGTCAGTTGCTGAACAGAGTTTAAACCGAATATTCCTAAAGCTTTCATGGAAATTTCCTCAGCAGTTATCATAGTCAAAAGTTCAATTATCAGAAATAATACGAATGGCAGGAGCAATTTATAGGCACTTTTAGGTATCGCATTCGTAAACAGTTCCTTCAAGCTAAACTTGCTCCTTTGTTTTTTAAAACTGAAGGCAAGCAATATAAGAGCAATAGTTCCGAATACAAGCCGTATAGGTATATCTACCAGATAGAGCTGAATATCTCCGTCAAATGCTCCCAATAGATTCAATACTATCTCTGTTAAAAGGAATATCGCTGTCACAGCCATTCCTTGCACAATAGGTATATACATATTCTTTTTCAATACCCAATCCTCCTTAACTCCTGAATCATTGTCATATATTATACCATACATTGCCTCCCAAAATCAATACACACAAAACGAAGCATTTACTGTATTCATAGCAAATGCAGAATATCAGCTGTTCGCCGACTTGACACAAACCCAGTTTAATTTGATTCCCCACATGGCGGATTTGACGGCGGCTGTACAACAGCGGAAGGTATTCCCGAAAAAGGAATAAATCTAAGCATACTGTTAAAAGTTCGTGATCTTCTTGAAATAAGCGGTTATGAGGTTGAAGTTACAAGAGACGAGGATGTTTCGATACATGACAAAGGCATTGAAGGCATTGCAAATCAGAAGAGCAGCGATATGGATAATCGTTTAGCGATTTTCAATAAAAATTCCAATGCCGTATGCGTTTCGATTCACCAGAATCAATTCAACGAGACTAAATACAGCGGAGCGCAAATGTTTTATTCGTCCTCAAACAGCGGCAGTGAAGATCTTGCGAGATCTATCCAGAACCGCTTTGTAGAATTTATTCAGCCTGATAACAAACGTGAGATAAAACAATGCGGCAAAGAGCTTTTTCTCTGCTATTACAGCGAAAATCCAACTGTAATGGTTGAATGCGGATTCTTGTCAAATCCGGAAGAAGCTGCGCTGCTTGTCACAGACGAATATCAGAGCATGGTTGCTTTCGCTATTTTCAGCGGAATAAATGATTATATAAACTCCAAATAAAGAAAAAATCCGGAGCCTTTGTAAACCAACTAAGTTTACACAAGCTCCGGAAAAATCTATCTCAAAGCAGCCGTCAGAAAAACGTCAATGCTTCAAAGCTATTCATGGGTATATCACCACTCCGGAGCGGCATTTATCTTTTTTGCTGCTTATATTATCTTATGCAGATTTTCAAGAAATGCAACAAAGAAAAAAAATCCAATATAATATAGCAGCCTCTATAAACACTTTTGATTAAGGCAACACCGCGCAGAGATTGTGCATCAGATGCACACTGGATTTAATCAGTACTTCCTTAATTATCTAAATTAGTTGTAGCAGTACCGTTAGCAGATTCAGATTTCAGATTTTCTATATCATATTCCATTTCTCCATTAAAATAATTAATATTTAGTGAAATCACATCATCAAGCTTTATTTCATCGATACAAATATATTTCTCCAATATAGATGAACTAATTGTACTTTCTGTTTCAGAGCATTCTATAGCTACTTCAGCAGTACCATCATCACACAACATAAATATCGCATATATGCCGCTGTTCTTATTACTCAAAGAAATAATTTCATATTCTATTTGTTCTTTCGGTATTAATTTTCAATGTGGCATATTCTTTATTTTTTTCTTCATCATCTTCTTGTTCAAGACAAGAGGCAGCTGAAAGCGAAAGCGCAGCGGCAGCAAGTATTGATATCATTTTTAATTTATTTTCATTTTAAACCATCCTTTTTTCAGCTTATCAATCAAGCCAGAATATATTATCATTTCACCCAAAAAGTAAAGTATTTTTGTATATTTTTGTCTATTGTAGAAAAATACCCTGAGCAATTGCAAAATAATACAAAAAGAGACTGCAAATGCAGTCTCTTTCGCTACAATTTATTCATTTACTTTACATTTGACCAACGAGCTTTTCAAAACGCTCCATAGCCTCGATAGTACGCTGTCTGTCGCCAAATGCAGTAAGTCTGAACCAGCCCTCGCCGTTCTTTCCGAAGCCTGCACCCGGAGTTCCGACAACACATATTTTCTCCAGCATAAGATCGAAAAACTCCCAGCTTCCCATATCTCTGGGGCACTTGAACCATATATAAGGGGAATTAACTCCGCCCGTGAATTTAACTCCGAGCTTAGTCATGCAGTCAGCTATGATTCTGGCATTTTCCTGATAGTACGCAATGTTTTCATGAATCTGCTTCAAGCCTTCTTCAGTGAAAACAGCGGCGGCGGCACACTGTACGGGATATGAAACGCCGTTGAATTTACTTCCCTGACGTCTGCCCCAGAGTTGTGAAACAGAAATTTCCGTACCGTCGCCCGCTTTAACTTTAAGAGCATCGGGAATCACAGTATATCCGCATCTCATTCCTGTAAATCCGGCAGTTTTTGAGAGCGAACACATCTCGATAGCGCACTCCTTTGCTCCCTCAACGCAGAAAATGCTTCTTGGAACATCTGGATCGGTGATAAAAGCTTCATACGCAGAATCGTAAATGATAACCGCATCGTTCTTCTTTGCATAGTCTATCCACTCTTTGAGCTGAGCCTTTGTATAAACTGAGCCTGTCGGATTGTTCGGCGAACAGAGGTAAATAATATCGGCATGAACGTTCTTATCCGGCATAGCCGCAAAGCCGTTTTCCTCGTTGGAATCGGCATAGATTATTTTTCTTCCGCTCATTAAATTTGAATCTACATAAACCGGATATGCTGGATCGGTAACGAGGATAACGTTATCGTCACCGAAAATATCGACAATATTTCCGCAGTCGCTCTTAGCGCCGTCGTTTATGCGTATCTCATCAGGAGCAATATCAGCTCCGAAGCTCTTATAATAGCCTGAAACGGCTTCTTTAAGGAAATCATATCCTGCACCGCTGTCTTCATAGCCTTTAAAAGTTTCCTTAACTCCCATTTCATCGCAGCCCTTTTTCATAGCCTCGATAACGACCGGAGCGATCGGAAGCGTAACATCGCCGATTCCCATTCTGATAATATCAGCATCGGGATTTGCCTCTTTAAAAGCGGCAATTTTCTTTGCAATATTTATAAAAAGATAGTTTTTTTCTAATTTAAGAAAATTTTCATTTAACTGCGGCATACAACATTCTCCTTTTCTTTAGCGATAAATTCATCAGAAACATTTCCCTCAAATACATATTCAGCAGGTCCTGTCATAAGCACAGTTCCGTCATTTTTCCAGATAATACGCAAATCTCCGCCACGAAGATGTACAAGAACTTCCTCGTCTTTCGGACAAATTCCGTTAAGAACTGCCGCAACAACTGTTGCACAAGTTCCCGTACCGCAGGCAAACGTCTCGCCGCTTCCACGTTCCCATACTCTCATTTTGAGCGTATGACTGTCGATAATCTCGATAAATTCAGTGTTGATACGGTTTGGAAAAAGCTTATGATTTTCAAAAAGAGGACCTATTTTCTCAAGTTCAAGCTCGTCTATACCCTCGGTAAAAATAACTGCATGAGGGTTTCCCATTGAAACGCAGGTGACTTTGTATTCATTTCCGCCGACTTCAAGTGGCTGGCTCACAAAGCTTTCGAGATCGCTGTCAACCGGAATATCCCTCGGAACAAGAATTGCCTTGCCCATATCGACCGTAACCATATCAACTTTGCCGTCACTGAGAAAAAGTTTGAGGTACTTGATTCCGGAATTTGTTTCAAGAGTTACCTCGGTTTTATCAGTTAAACCCATATCGTAAACGTATTTTCCGATACATCTTGTTGCATTTCCGCACATCATAGCTTCAGAACCGTCCGCATTAAAAATCCTCATGCGGAAGTCAGCTATTTCCGACGGCATAATAAGCACAAGTCCGTCCGAACCGATGCCTTTATGCCGATCGCTTAAAACGACTGAGACTTTTTCCGGCTCATAGACTTTTTCCTCAAAGCAATTTACATAAATGTAATCGTTTCCGATTCCGTGCATTTTAGAAAATTTCATTTAATTTCCTCCTATCATAAAAATAGGAGCAGTAACAATTTTTTTACAATTTACAGCTTGATCTCATATCCGGAAGCTGCTAACACTTCCTGAACAGAGCTGCAAATGAATTTATCAAATTAAAGTAATGTGATACCGTTTTCCGCACATTTCTGGATCATTTCATCGCTCCAGATAGAGGACTGAACCTCGCCGATATGTGCCTTTTCAAGGAGCAGCATACAAAGTCTTGACTGTCCGATTCCGCCGCCGATAGTAAGCGGGAGTGTTCCGTCAGCGATCATCTGGTGATATTTATACTGCATTCTGTCCTCTGCTCCGCATTCAGCAAGCTGTTTTTTCAGCGAAGTTTCGTCAACTCTGATTCCCATTGAAGATATCTCAAGAGCATTGTCAAGAACCTCGTCCCAGAAAAAAATATCTCCGTTCAAAGCCCAGTCATCGTAATCGGGAGCTCTTCCGTCATGCTTTTCCCCGCTTGCAAGCTTTCCGCCGATCTGCATAATAAATACGGTTTTATGCTCTTTAACAATGAGACGTTCACGCTCACGGGGAGTTTTATCCGGGAACATATCCTCAAGCTCCTGAGTTGTGATAAAGAACACCTCATCAGAAATTTTATCGGCAAGAACGGGATATCTGTGGCTTACCTTTCTCTTTGTGTAAACAACAGCCTTAACGACGTTTTTTACTGTTTCTTTCAGGTAATCAAGTGTACGCTGTTCACGGGTGATAACCTTTTCCCAATCCCACTGGTCAACGAAAATAGAGTGAGTGTTGTCGGTATCGTCATCACGGCGGATAGCGTTCATATCGGTGTAGATGCCCTCTCCCGGCTCGTAGCCGTAACGGTGAAGAGCAGTTCTCTTCCACTTTGCGAGCGACTGAACTACCTCGGCGTCACAGGAAATTTCCTTGATATCGAAATCGACCTTGCGTTCAACGCCATTGAGATCGTCGTTGATGCCGCTTCCCTTTTTAACGATAAGCGGAGCGGAAACACGATCGAGAGTGAGCACTATAGAAAGAGCCTGCTGGAAGATATCCTTGATATACTTGATAGCGTGCTGAGTTTCTCTGATAGTGAGCGAGGGCTTATACCCCTCCGGAATATACAGCGATCTTGACATAAAATCATTCCTTTTCTGTAAATATATTCAAAGAACGGCGTCATTGACGTTCTCTGTTAGCTGTAGTAAAAATATAAAATAAACGGGTGCGACGCACGATTAATAATGGGATTCTCAATGGCAGAACGAGTGAGACAGAGAGACACTGTCTCCCCTCGCACATCTCTCTGCCTAAGGAGAATACATCCCTTAAAAATCCCGATATTATGATGATTACGGTACTTTTTTATTTTATCTGATTGAACCAACTGTTCTCGGATAGAGTATAACGTCACGAATATTCGACATACCTGTTGTATACATGATAAGTCTCTCAAATCCCAGTCCGAAACCGCCGTGAGGCACTGAACCATACTTTCTCAGGTCGAGATAATCGCTGTAAAGGCTGAGGTTCATTCCTCTTTCCTCCATTGCGGCAACAAGCTTATCGTAGTCGGCTTCTCTCTCGCTTCCGCCGATAATCTCTCCTACTCCGGGAACGAGCAGATCAACTGCGGCAACGGTTTTTCCGTCGGCATTCTGTTTCATGTAGAAAGACTTTATCTCCTTTGGATAATCGGTTACAAAAACAGCTTTTTTGAACACCTTCTCCGAGATATAGCGTTCATGCTCGGTCTGCAAATCGCATCCCCATTCAACAGGATAAACGAAATTTTCTCCTGATTCCTGAAGAAGCTTAATAGCTTCTGTGTAAGTAACTCTGCCGAAATCGTGAGAAATAAGCTCCTCAAGACGAGCTTTGAGTCCCTTTTCAAAATGAGCGTCAAAAAATGCTATCTCGTCAGGACAGGCTTCAAGAAGCTCACGGATAACGAATTTAACCATTTCCTCTGCAATTTCGATAACGTCATCAAGCTCTGCAAAAGCTACCTCCGGCTCGATATGCCAGAATTCGGCAAGATGCTTCGGAGTATTGCTGTTCTCAGCACGGAAACTCGGTCCGAAAGTATATATCTTGCCCATTGCCATAGCGGCAACTTCTCCTTCAAGCTGTCCGGAAACAGAAAGTCCGGCTTTTCTGCCGAAGAAATCATTAGCATAGTAATCTTCCTCGTTCTTGAATTCAGTTGTGTATCCGTTGGTCGTTACCTGAAACATTTCTCCGGCACCCTCGCAGTCGCTTCCGGTAATGAGCGGAGTGTTAATATATACGTAATTATTTTCCTGAAAATACCTGTGGATAGCCTCGGCAAGTACCGAACGCACTCTCCATACCGCATTGAAAGTGTTCGTTCTTCCTCTTAAATGGGGCATCGAGCGGAGAAATTCAAGCGTATGACCTTTTTTCTGGAGCGGATAGTCCGATGGACAAGTTCCGAGAAGCTGGATATCAGCGGGAGTACAGTTTATCTCGACTGTGTTATTTCTTCCCTCAACGACATTTCCGGTAACTTTAACGGACATTCCTACACGAGGCTCTTTAAAATCGGGATCAGACTCCTTTTCGATAACTACCTGAATATTTTTCAGCGAAGTACCGTCATTCAGCTCAACAAAGGCTACGCTCTTAGAGTTTCTGGAAGTACGAACCCAGCCGCAGATAGTTACATTCTGTCCGATGAACTCTTCCTTTGATTTAATAATCTTCTTAATATCAGTATGCTTCATTGCAATCTTTCCTTTCGTAAATAAATAAAAATTCCCGTCCTGAATCAACAGGACGGGAATATATAACCCGTGGTGCCACCTGAATTACCGCAAAAGCGATCACTTCTGAGCCGCTGTAACGTGCGGAAAACGTCTCCCCTACTTGAAACAGAGTCCCTTTCGGTTTGCTGCTCTGAAGTGTTATTCATACAGACTCTGATATGCGGCTCTCACCTTACACGCACTCTCTGGGAACGAATTTCTGCACTACTTCTCTTCGTCATGGCATTTATTACATTTACATTGTATCATCTTTATGCAGCAATGTCAAGAGAAAAATCAAGAAAAAAGATTTAAATAAACAGTGTGCTCATGCCATGTTCTCTCGCATAATTCTCTGCCTTTTTACGGTTTATCTGTTTCAGCAGCCTTATGGTCTGTTTTCTGCCTTTTTTAACTACGTCTATCGAAATATCAGGATTATCAAATTCAGCAATATTTATATTGTAAAGACTTTCGCAGCCGCAGAAAGCGTCCTCCTTAATGTCCTTAGTGAGACAGCTTATCCTAAGCTCAATGAGGTTCTGACAGCCATAAAACGCCCAGTTTCCGATAGTCTTGACAGTATGCGGAATATCTATGCTTTCAAGCGATCTGCACCATGAAAACGCACTCTCCCCGATAACTGTGACAGAATTTGAAATGACTACTTTTTTCAGACTGTAACACTCGGAAAAAGCAGCAATTCCAATAACTTCGACTGAACCTGAGATAACGATTCTTCTGAGTCTGCGGCATGAAAAGAAACAAAGATCGCTGATCTTCTGAAGATAAGCCGGAAGGACGATATTTTCAAGAGAATTGCATCGTCCAAACGCTCCCTTTCCTATAGTTTTCAACGATTCAGGAAAGCTTATATCTTTTAGTCTCTGACATTTCAAAAAAGCGTTTTCGCCTATAAATTCGAGATTTTCGGAAAGTATTATCTCTTCAAGCGCAAAACAATGGCAAAAGGCAAACTTTTCAATTTTTTTCACGCTGTCCGGCATAACTATCTTTTTTAAAGTTTCGTTGCCTCTGAAAGCGTATTTGCCAATGGTCGTTATACAATCGGGAAGAACGATCGCACTTGATGTTCCGATATATTTAACAAGAGTGCCTGTTTTTCGATTTATAGCCATGTTTCCTGAATCGTCAATAACAACGTCCTCATCCTTGAGAAGTTCCTCTATCTCTTTTGAAGCTTCATCAGCAATGTCTGCTTTTTCAAGAATTTTCTTCTTTGGAACAGGCTCGGGCTTTTTTTCAGAAACTTTTTTCTCTTCGGCAACAGGCTCGGGCTTCTTTTCCGGAGCTTTTTTCAATTCTGCAACGGGCTCGGGCTTCTTCTCGGGAGCTTTTTTCTCTTCGGCAACAGGCTCTATCTTCTTTTCGTGAATTTTTTTCTTCTCGGAGATAGGCTCAGATTTTACAGCAGCAGTCATTTTCTCTTGAATTACAGGCGTTTTTGGCTTTATCTTCACTGCCTTTACCTTTTTAGACATTTCTGCTTTGGCACATAATGGACAACTTTTATATTTTTCCGAATCATAATAATGCCTCTCAGGACATTTAACCATCTTCAAGCTTCAATCACTCCTGTCATTATTTTAGGACTTGTTTTCAAATTACTAACTAATTATATCATTTTTATTATTAAAAATCAACAAATATTTAATAGTTCTTTCATTTTTGTTAATTATCACCATTACAATATAATATCAGCTATTAAAAACAGAGTCAAACCGTGATCTCAACTGTTCTGATTTATACAATATGCACAACTTATGAAGTCTCGCTAAGATAAATTTCAGTTCTGTTCTGAATTCTTTCAGCGCACTCTTCCGCCGTAATTTCATCACTGACAAATTCGGAAAACTCCTCACGCATTATATCTTCAACAGGCTTATTGCCTCCGGCAAGAACAGTGCATCGTCCCACAAGCTCTTTTATTGAGCCTATCGTTTCGTCGCTGACTGCTCCGCAATTTATAAACTCAAAGTTATGCCACTCCTCGCCGTCTATAATAACATCAGGATTCTGCGATATACGCTGATCATGGAGCAGATTATGCTCGAAAGCATCTTTTCTCGTTGAAAATCGCGTTGAAGAAAGTGTAGCGCTCTTGTCCGCCTGATTATCAAAGCTCATGATATAATCTACAAACGCCCAGCCTCCGGCAGTGCATTTTCCGCCTCTGAGAACCGAATAAACTCCCTGATAACAAGGTGAAATCACGCCGCTGCGATTTTCGGACGGATAGTTGAGAAATGCCGCTTCGCCGTCCTTAAAGCCATACATATCGGCAATATAGGATAGATCTGAAAGGCTGCTGAAATTGTGTGTTAAGAGAAGAGCCTTTTTGTCTTTTACCGTATGATACATTTCATGAATAATTAAATTTTGTTCATCATCGGAATATTCCGCCCAGTCAAATTTTTCAACCGTTTTTGCAGTTTTCGTAAAATTAAGAAGCCTTATAAATTCATCGGAATCAAAGCTGCATACAGATCTTTCAAAGTCTATCCACGAGCCGAGATTTTCAATGCAATATAATTCAAAAACATCCTCCGGACTGCTGCACTGTCTTTCTACTCCAAGGTACATATCTTCAGGCATATTTTCAGCGATATTTAAAAATTCATCATAATTCCAATCGCTGTACTCCTCCCCGATAATATCTTTGTTTGCAAGAAGAAAGTTTGCGGAGAAACGATCGGAAATTCCATAAAGACCGCCCTTATACTCATAAGCCTGAACTATATTATCAAGAATATCGTCTTTGGAAAATCCTCCGTACTCTGCTGAAAGCTCCCACATATCGGCAAAAGCGCCCAAATTTGCATAACGATACATCGTTCCGGTATTGGTGTAGCAATAAACATCCGGAGCATTTCCGGAAAGGACGTCTTCTTTAAGCTTTTCGTCACTGTCATCATAAGCTTTCATCTCAACGGAGTAATTATCGCTGTATTTGTTGAACTCGACAGAAAGCTCTCTTTTATCGGAATTTACATTTCCCGAAACTCCTACAACTACCGTTTCCTTATTCTGAACATAATCGTCCGGACGTACTGTTAACAGCGATAAATAAGCTTCTCTGGTCTTATTATCACGTCCGGTAGCAACAAATTTTCCTTCTCCGGCAGGAGCGATCTGGATAAGCTCAGAACTGCTTACATCCGAAGCAATATAGTCCGTAATTTTAACAAGCTCGTCCGATTTGGTAAGACCGAAAATTCCGTCGATCATCATGAAATAGAGCTTATAATCTCCCGTTCCCCTGACATGACCTCCCTTACGGTTCAGATATCCTCCATAGGGAATCATTTCCTGCGGCGTTTCAGCGCTTTTTCCGTCCATAACCGCATATCCGCTCACTGAAGAAACTATCATATTGCCATCGGAATCCTCTCCGTAGAAAAAGTCATTGTCACTGTCGGCAACATCGGTAACGCTGCCGTTTTCATCAAGAAGAGCCGTTCCGCCGCTGAAAGGAAGTATATAGCCGCTTCCGTAACGAACTATTCCGCTCACAAACGATTCTCCGACGGTAAAATAGCGTTCCATGCCGCTTATTTTCACTGATTTGGAAAATTCTCCGTCCGCATTATAGCATCGTATCTCAAATTCTGCTCTGGCATTCTCAACGTCCTTATATTGACACAAAACGGTGAAGCCTCCGTCCGATTCCGAGTTAACGATAACCTCGTCCGCTTTTCTTTCAAAAGCAAGCTCAATCGGAGCATTATACTCCATTCGCTCATTAAATCCTATAAATTTTATCGCTCCGTCAATACTCTTGTATACGAGCCGTACTCCGTTTGATTCACTATAGGAAAGGTCCTGAAAAGAGATAAGATCATCCGGAAGCATCAGACGCTGTTCTTTATAAATGGTCTGAGTTACAGTGACTTCCGGCGAAGCTTCCGGCTTTTTCTGACCTTTTCCGCATGATGCGTTTACTAATATCATTGATAGAATAATTGAAATTGCTGCGAACTTTTTCATATATACAACCCCTAAAAAGCAAATTTTCAGCAACGGCTTTAAGCTGTCTCTATAAATAAGTGATTTAAAATGGCAAAAAAGACGAAGCAAAAATATATTTTTTTATTTTAACAATGCAAACATATCCTGTCTGCAAATTATCGCTCACAAAAATGCAAAATAAATGCAAAAGCTATTGACTTATTTAGCCTCGGAAATTATACTGAAAAATGTAAAATAAACATCGTGTAAACCATGCAAGCCTCCTTTGCACGCTGTTATTCCGATTCAAAACGAAAGGAAACAAAACAATGAATAAATTTTACTGGCGTTCTGCCGCCTTTGCAATTGCAGCCTGCCTGTCGCTTCAATCATGCAGTAAAAAAACCGGAACTGCTTCCGAAGATCCTTCCTCAAAACCTGTTGCAGGCGGAGCTGTTACCGTCGAGCGTACAACGCAGAAAGCGGAAGAGGTTCTAAGCGATTCATATAAAGCCTCTCAGCTAACTATACCGGAAGGAATCGACTTCCTGAGCGATTTCAGATACATTCCGGATAAAGATAGCGTTATGGCAGTCGGGAGCGACACACAATCCACAAAATTACTCTCGTTCAGTTCTGATTTTGCGTCCTCATCGGAAATAACGCTCCAGTTTCCGGATGAATACAACTCAAGCGACGAAGCGTATCCGATTTACTCTTTTTCTGACAAAGGAGAAGTTTCAGCCTTGCTTACAATGTCCGACCACGGCGGAGTTGTTATGCCCGAAGAATACGATGAAAACTTTGACTACGAAGCCTATGAGGCAAACGCTGTCAAAAGCTATATATTCTGCCGTTTCAGCGAAAACGGCGAACTTACCGATAAAATAAACGTGAACGGACTTGAAGCTTTTCACGATGAATACGGCTATTTACAGATCTCATCTGTATATGCTGCGGATGACGGCGGTGCAGTTCTTTGTCTGCGGGATGCGACTCTTCTTAAAATCAACAAAGACGGTTCTGTAAAGGTTTTATATCAGCATAATGATGATGATGATGAAAACATCTACGTTGACGATGCGCAAATGGTCGCCGATAAAGACGGAAAATTGATCTTCGCAATAACTTCTACCGATTACACCGAAGATACACCGCAGGTCAGTCAGAAATTTTACGATGTAAACCCTGATTCCGGAATCTCTACTGAGCCGTTCGCCGTTTCGACCACAGATTATTCTCCGAACGGAGCTGTCACAGGCGGACGTGGGGATTACCGCTTATTCATTCCGCTTTCAGACGCTCTTTACGGCGTAAAAGCGGACGGAAGCCTTGAATCCGTTTTAAACTGGAATGATTCAGATATCGGAGCTATTGCACTTTATCCCGTCGGCGAAAACGATTTTGTCGCTTTTGGCTCGGACAATTACAGCAATCAGATGAAATTCATATATCTCAGAAGAAGAAATATGAGCGAACTCTCCGATACAGTGGTTTTAACTCTTGCATCGCTGTGGGGAGGCGGAAGCGATATTGTTAATCAGTTCAACCAGAGTCAGAACAAATACCGCATACAAATCGTGGATTACAGTCAGTACAACAGTGAAGAACCGCCATATACTGCCGACGGAGCCATGAATCAGCTTAAAATGGATCTTATCTCCGGAAAAGCTCCTGATATTATAATCACTCAGAATCACAATGATATTACCGCTCTGTCAGCAAAAGGCGCTTTTGTAGACCTCTATCAGTTTATGGAAAACGATCCGGATGTAAACCGTGATACCCTTATGCCAAATCTTCTTAAAGCCTGCGAAAATTCCAGCGGTCAGCTTTATTCTCTTGCCCCCTCTTTTAGTATTAAAACAATGGCTGCCAAAACTAAACTTACCGATAAGGAAAACTGGACTCTTGATGATATGATATCCCTCTATGACAACGCTCCGTCAACTGCCGATCATCTTTACGATGGCATGAGCAAAGAGGAAATGTTCAGGAATTTATTCTATGCCGCAACCGATCTTGTGGATTACGAAAGCGGCGAGTGTCATTTCAACAGTCCTGATTTTGTAAAGATACTTGAATTCTGCAATCGTTTCGTTGACGAAGTGGATATGCCCGATAAATTGAGCGATCCTGAAGCTCATCAGCAGTATTACACCGATAAATTTTACTGGTGGAGCAATGACAGAATAATTGTTTCTGAAATAGGGGCTGGCGGAGATACCTCTTTAAGCTATACAAGAGACGTTGACGCAAGGGATGATATCACTCTTGTCGGCTATCCCTCCTCAAACGGAAGCGGCGGAAAGCTTGATCTTTCGGAAAATATCGCTATTTCAGCTACCTGCCCCGATAAAGAAGGAGCATGGCAGTTCGTCCGCAGCTATTTCACAAAGGAATATCAGCTTGCCGAAAACGAATGGGGCGGTAAAACGAACATTCAAGGTCTTTCAGCAAGAAAAGACGGTTTTGAACGTGATATGTACAGATCATCGCATTTCACCGATGAAAACGGCGAAAGCGTTGATTATCGTGAAAGCAAGGGCGATAAATATTATCCTCTTACTCAGGAAGAAGAGGAAAAACTCACAAATTACATTCTCGGCTGCGATACTATTTACGGCGACTACGATGCAGACGTCCTGAATATCTGCCTTGAAGAAGCTTCTGCCTACTTTGCAGGAGAAACAACCGCAGAAAATGCAGCAGATATGATCCAGAACCGTGCTTCTATAGCTTTAAGCGAGAAAAGATGATATGCTGAAATTATAGTTGAAACTGGTAATGATGTCAGCTTAAACGGAGACTCCTAACAGGAGCCGCGGTCTCACCTGTCGGTTCGGTCGGTGCTTCTCGCTTTGCGAGAGGTCTCCACTGGCAACCTGCACCCTTCTGTCACTTCGTGACATCTCTCTACACTGTAAGGAGTAACCGTCCCCGTACCCCCAACAAGGACTGCAATGCTAACAACTTAAGCGGGGACGCTGTCCCCGTACCCCTGCCAAAGGGTTATTCAACCCTTTGGAAACCCAGTATTAATTATTTCAAATACCGTTGGTATTTGAAATAATTATGGCTATCGCCAAAAATTGAATACTTTTTGACAAAAGTTCAAGGTGCAAAATCTCTTAAGTTGTTGGCATTGACAAGGACTGATAACCATTTGGGAAATCTATTATTATGGTAAATCATGAGCGACGTGTTCTTCTATCTTTTATGGGCAGTAACTCCGTGATTGGGTGCAGCGTCACGCTGCCCTTTGGAAACCCAGTATTAATTATTTAAAATGCCTTGTAAATAGGCATTTTAAATAATTAGAGCAGATTGCCCATAGAATGAATACTCATTTGGCAAAGAGAGTAAAGAACAAAATGCGTTAAGCTAACAACATTATCAATACCGGGAGCTGATATTCAGCTCTCTTTTTTTGTTCAAGCGTATGAAATTTTTTCAGCCATTTGTTGAAAATACACAAAAATCATGTGAGATTACTTTTTTCTATTGAATATTTTATAATAATGTGGTATAATTATATTGTTCCGTCAGTTTACCAATGAATTTTAAATGAAAGAAAAACGCTTACGGAGCATTATTTTCTTAAAATGCAGTAAAGGGAGGAAATAAATGTCACCACAGGAGGAGTTTATCTCTATTTACAATGAAAATATCAAGCGTGAAGGTGCGGACAGACTTCTGGAGTATCTTAAAAAGAGCGATTTTTTTACTGCTCCCAGCAGTACACGCTTTCATGGAGCTTATGAGGGCGGATTAGTTCAGCATAGCGTAAATGTTTATCATTGTCTGAAAGATTATCTCTCACGACCGAGAGTAAAAGAAATGTACGGAATGAATTATTCAGAGGAAACTATAGCAATTGTTGCGCTGCTGCATGATCTTTGTAAAGTAAATTTTTATACGGTCGATTATCGTAACAGAAAAAACGATGACGGAGTCTGGGAAAAGGTTCCATATTACACGATAAATGATACGCTGCCGTATGGTCATGGAGAGAAATCGGTCTACATAATTTCGGGATTTTTCTACGGCGACGCACGTCTGAGCCGTGAGGAAGCATTTGCCATCCGCTACCACATGGGTTTTTCCGGAATTGAAGATAAAAATACTATCGGCAAAGCTCTTGAAATGTATCCGCTTGCATTTGCGCTGAACGTTGCCGATATGGAAGCTTCCTATTTTCTGGAGGGAAGCAATAAATAAGTTAAATATATTATTCTGAATAAGGGTACGTTCTGAGAATAATTATTATATTTTAAGGAGATTTTATATGAATTGGTATGAAAACGCAATAATTTATCACATCTATCCGCTTGGATTCTGCGGTGCGCCTAAGTTCAATGACGGAGGAGAAGTTGTTTATCGTCTTGATAAGGTGTTGGATTGGATTCCTCATTTCAAGGAAATGAATGTTGACGCAGTTTTTTTCGGACCTGTTTTTGAGTCTGTTGAACACGGATACGATACTACAGATTACAAAATGATCGATCGTCGTCTCGGTGATAATAATTCATTCAGAAATATATGTGATAAGCTTCATGAAAACGGCATCAGAGTTATTCTGGACGGAGTTTTCAATCATGTTGGAAGAAAATTCCCACAGTTTGTTGATATTCAGGAAAAAGGTCAGGGAAGCGGATACTGCGACTGGTTTCAGAACCTTAATTTCGGCGGTCCTTCACCATGCGGCGATCCGTTCTGGTATGAGGGCTGGAACGGCCACTATAACCTTGTAAAACTCAATCTCAGAAACGTGGGCGTATGCGATCACCTCATTGACGCTGTAAATTACTGGATCGAGGAATTCAAAATCGACGGTATTCGTTTCGATGCCGCTGATTGCATTGATTTTGATTTCTTCAAGAGAATCAGAAGCTTCTGTAAGGGCAAGCGTCCGGACTTCTGGCTCATGGGTGAAATTATCCACGGTGATTACAACCGCTGGGCTAACCCGGAAATGCTCGACAGCGTTACGAACTATGAATGCTACAAGGGACTTTATTCCTCACACAACGACAAAAACTACTTTGAGATCGACTACTCCATCAACCGTCAGTCAGGTGCAAACGGAGGTATTTACAGGGGGATCAATCTTTATAACTTTGTTGATAATCATGATGTAAACCGTCTTGCAAGCACGGTTACAAATCAGGCATACCTGCCGCTTATTTATACTCTTATGTACGCAATGCCCGGTATTCCGTCAATTTATTACGGAAGCGAATACGGCATTCAAGGACGCAAGGAGAACAATTCCGACGATAATCTCCGCCCATGTCTCCACCTTCAGGATATGGAAAGGGAAAATACCGGACTTTACAATCATATCGTTAAGCTGGGCAGAATTTATCGTGCCTATCCGGCTCTCCGTACAGGCAGCTATGAAAGAATAATGATAACGAATCAGCAGCTTCTTTTCAAAAAGACTCAGGGCGATCAGACTGTATATGTTGCTCTTAACCTTGGCGATTATGAATTTGATCTCAGTTTTGGAACTCATCTTCCGGCGCTTGTTGACGTTATTGGAGCAAGACAGATCTCCGTTGAAAATGGAAACGCCTATGTCAAGATGCCTCCTTACTCAGCAATGATAATCGTTTCCGATGATATTGTAAATAACGAAGAGGAAGCTGTTCAGACTCAGATTCCGGAGGATAAGGATACAGAAATCGTTATCGGAGCAAAATATCGTCATTTCAAGGGCGGCGAATACGAAGTTATGGCTGTTGCACGTCACAGCGAAAATAACGAGGAGCTTGTAATATATAAATCTCTCAGCGATTCTCAGGTATGGGCGAGACCAAAGTCGATGTTTATCGGCAAAGCAGGAGATGTAAGAAGATTTGTGAAGTTAGATTAATTCATATTTTAACTGAATAAAACAGAAACAGCTGTTAATAATAGCTATGAGGGGAAAAAATATTCCCAACGGAAATCGCTATTATGATACAGCTGTTTTGTTTCTGCAAAGCGGAACTGCTGAAGGGTTTCCGGAATTTGCAGAGAAAGGTGCTTGATTATGAGCAAGAATAAAAACCAGTCAAACGATAAGAAGAACGGCGGTCTTAACGACAAAACCCCAAATACAGGAGCTCAGGACAAAAATTCCAACAGCTTCGATAACAGAAACTCTGATCACTCCAACAACTGAGTCTTCACTGCAAATCAAAAATGGACTGTACTTAATTGTACAGTCCATTGTTTTTTATGAGATAAGAAATTTATTCAGCGTCTTCTTCAGAAACTTCTTCGTCGTTCTCCTTATCTTCAAGAAGAGCACGGATAGAAATACTGATTCTCTTAGCGTCTGCGTCGATGTCAATGATCTTAACGTCAACCTCGTCGCCAACGGAAAGGATATCCTTAACGTTTTCAACCTTCTTGTCAGCGATCTGAGAAATGTGGATAAGACCGTCGATTCCGTCAATAATTCTTGCGAATGCGCCGAAACTTGTGATAGAAACGATAGTTGCCTTAACAACATCGCCTACATTGTAGTTAGCCTTGAAGATTTCCCAAGGATCGTCCTCAGCTTTCTTGAAACCGAGAGAAATTCTATTTTCATCACGGTTGAGATCCTTGATGTAAACCTCAAGAGTATCGCCAACTGCAACAACTTCGCTCGGGTGTTTGATTCTCTTCCATGAAAGCTCGGAAATATGAACCATGCCGTCGATTCCGCCGAGATCAACGAATGCGCCGAAGCTTGTAAGGGACTTAACCTTGCCAACGTAAACGTCGCCGACTTTAGCATTATCCCAGAATTTAGCCTGAGCCTCAGCTCTCTTAGCGTTCTGAACAGCCTTGATAGAGCCGACAGCTCTCTTCTTGCCCTCAGTAACTTCGATTATCATGAATTCAACCTTCTTCTTGAGAAGCTCATCAAGCTCTGCTCCTCTCGGAAGACCTGTGTGTGAAGCAGGAATAAAGATTCTTACGCCGAGATAAGTAAGAGTAACGCCCTTATTTACAACGTGCTGAACAGTACCCTCGAGAACCGTTTTCTCCTCGTAAGCCTTAACGATAGTATCGTAGCCTGCCTGCTCGTCAACCTTCTTCTTTGAAAGCTGAGCAGTACCGTCTGCGTCGTTTACCTTGATAACGATAAGCTCAATCTCGTCGCCGACCTTAACGATATCCTCAGGTTTCTTAGCCGGATCGTCTGTAAGATCCTCAAGCTTAACATAGCCTGTGTGCTTTGTGCCGAGATCAACAGTGATCTCTGCGTTATCAACGCCTACAACAATGCCCTTGACTTTCTCTCCTGTATGTATTTTTTTGAATGACTGATCGATTGCTTCAGCAAAATCGATATCCTCATCCTGAATTTCTGCAATATTTTCATTGTCTGCCATAGTGGTTTGTACCTCCTTGATTATATAAGCCGGCGTAGACGCTCCGGCGGTAATGCCGATTTTTTCAGCAGCGGGAAGCTTTAAAGACCGAAGCTCGTCCGAATTTTCTATGTGATAAGTCCTGCAATATCGGCTGCAAACCTCGAAAAGCTTAACGGTATTCGAACTGTGCCGTCCGCCGACAACAAGCATAATGTCCGAGCCTTTTGCAAGTTCAGCCGCATCGGATTGTCTTGTATCAGTAGCGTTGCAGATAGTATCAAATATAACGATGTCGGAATCATTTTTCGGAATCACGTTTAAACACTCATCCCATACTACTATATTATACGTCGTTTGAGCCACAATTGCAAGCTTTTTTTCTAATTTTTTGTATTTTTTCTCAAAAAAGTCTTTTAGCTCAAAATTATCCTTGAATACGAGGCAATTTTCGTCACAATGACCAACAATTCCTTGAACTTCCGGATGTGAAGCGTCGCCGGCAATGAGAATAAAGTAGCCCTCGGCTGATTTTTCAGCAACGATTTTATGTATCCTTGAAACAAACGGACAGGTTGCATCGAGCATTCTGTTGCCTTTTGCTTCAATCTGATCATAAACTTCTCTTCCTACTCCATGAGAACGTATAACAACAGTCTCGTCATCTGAAAGCTCGTCAACACTGCTGATAATTCTTGCGCCTTTTGCCTGCATATCGTTTACAACGTCCTGATTATGGATTATCGGACCGAGAGTTGCAACTTTTGTGTTTTTTTCAAGCTCGCCGTAAACCATTTTGACGGCTCTGTCCACTCCGAAGCAGAATCCGGCAGATTCCGCAACAGTAACCCTACTCATTATCAGCTGCACCTCCCGAAGCCTTATCGGCAGAAATTTCCGTCTTAGGTTCGCCCTCGACGAGACGCCTGATGTCTTCCATATAGCGGTTTTTCAGCTTAACAAGCTGTCGTGGATTGGGAGTATCGCAGATTTCGGTGTAATCCTCCGGCATTATAGGTTCGCCGAATTCAACAATGAGCTTTGTGCGGAAACGGAGTTTTTTTCCGTAAACGATACCTACGGGAATAATGGGCTTTCCCGATCTTGCCGCAATAAGAGCCGCTCCGGTGTGTCCCTTGCCGACCTTTCCGTCCTTAGAGCGAGTTCCCTCCGGGAAGATCATGAGACTTCTTCCGCCGTTAAGTCTTTCGACAGCAGTGTCAATAGTGGAAGTATCACCCTTGCCCCGTGAGACCGGAAACGCTCCGAGAGAGCGTATAAGCCATGCGAAAAGCTTGTTTCCGAAAAGCTCCTCTTTAGCCATGAAAGCGTATTTTCCTTTAGCACCTGCACCGAGAAGCGGCGGATCGGCATAGCTTCTGTGATTTGAAGCGTAAATAACAGTAGTATTTTTGGGGATATTTTTTCGTCCGACATAGTGCAGATTATAAGCGATATGCATATAGATCCAGACCAGTACCTTACAAATGTAATACATTATTAATCTCTCCCGATTTTTTCGTTGATTATTCTGATTATTTCATCAGCAGATTCCTCAAGATCAAGCTTGGTCGTATCGACGAGGACTGCGTCGTCTGCCTGTTTCAGCGGAGAAGTTTCACGGTGCATATCCTGGTAATCACGCTGGATTATGTCTTTCAGAATATCGTCATAGGGCGGACAATCGGGCTTTTCAGAAAGCTCCTTGAAGCGGCGGTTTGCACGTTCCTCAGCAGAAGCGGTCAGGAAGATCTTCACATCCGCATCAGGAAGAACGACCGTACCGATATCACGTCCGTCCATGATGACATTATTTTCACGGGCAATTTTTTTCTGCGTTTCAAAGAGATAAGCACGAACCGCCGGTATTGCTGAAGTTCTTGAAGCCGCCATAGAAATCTCCGGAGTTCTGATAAAATCGGAAACATCCCTCTCCCCGAGGAAAACTCTTTGTGTTCCGTCGATGAATTTAAGCGAAATATCGGCGCTTTCAAGAGCTTTTTCAATTTCTTCATCGGGAATATTATTTTCGGTTATAAACAAAGCGGCAGTGCGGTAAAGCGCTCCTGTATCGACATAAATGTAGCCAAGCTTTGCCGAAACCATTTTGGCGATAGTGCTTTTTCCTGCGCCGGCAGGTCCGTCGATTGCAATATTTACTGAACTCATTTTTTTACTCCTTTACATATATAAAGCTGCTGAATAAGCCGTAGAAAAGGCTATTTGCAGGTTAAAACCGCCTGTGTAAGCGTCGGTGTCGATAACTTCTCCGGCGAAAAACAATCCGGGAACGAGCTTCGATTCCATAGTTCTGGGATTTATTTCCTTAACGGAAACTCCTCCGCTCGTAATAATAGCCTCTTCTATCGGTCTGAAACCGGAAATACGGACGGGAAAACTCTTGATAAGCTCGCCGAATTTGTGACGCTGCTCCTTAGTTATACTGTTTATCTTCGTTTCCGGAGCTATGCCCGAAAGCTTTACAGCAACAGGGATAAGTTTTGTCGGAAGAAGCTTCCTTATGCCGTTAATGAAATCACGATTGAGATTTTCCGCAAAATCACGCCGGATGCGAACATCGAGCTGCTCCGGTGAAAGAGCCGGTTTCAGGTCGATTTCGAGATGATAACGGTTGGGAGTCATATCACGGATATGTGAGCTTGCACTAAGGACAAGCGGTCCGGAAACTCCAAAATGGGTAAAGAGCATTTCTCCAAGCTCGCTGAAAATCAGTTTTTTTCCGTCATAAAGCCTCAGAGTTACGTTGCGGAGAGAAAGTCCCATCATTTCAGCGCAGAATTTATCCGGTGACATAAGAGGCACAAGGCTCGGTTTAAGCTCTGTGACAGTGTGTCCGGCAGATTCCGCAAGAGTATATCCGTCCCCCGTTGAACCTGTATTGGGATAGGATTTTCCTCCGCAGGCAATAAGCGTTGAAGCGGAACGGAATTCTTCCTTTCCGGCGATAACTCCGACGCAGACATTTTCCTCGATAATAAGTGCTGAAACACGCTTGTTAATGATTTTAACCCCAAGGTTTTTCATTTCATAAGCGAGAGCATCGGCGATATCGTCGGCTTTGTCGCTTACGGGGAAAACACGGTTTCCACGTTCGGTTTTCAGCGGAACGCCAAGTTCCTCAAAAAAGTTCATAACGTCAGCGGAGTCAAATCCTGCAAAAGAGCTGTACAGAAAGCGTGAATTTACAGGGATATTATTGAGGTGAACCTCGACCGGAGAGTTATTTGTGACGTTGCATCGTCCTTTTCCTGTTATGCGGAGCTTTCTGCCGAGACGGTCGTTTTTTTCAAAAACGATAACGCTCTTGCCGAGTCTTGCAGCCTGAACCGCCGCCATACATCCGGCTGCGCCTCCGCCTATAATAATTACATCAGTCATATTTTTAACTTAAAAGTCTGCGGAGTTTTTCCTCCATAGCCTTTCGCCTTTCGTCAGTTGATTGCTGGTCAATGAAGTAAATCCCGTTTTCAAAAATTACAACATCGCCCTCATTTGCATCAGCTGGAAGCAGTTCACGGTTTATTGCCTGCATTCCGAAATCGGTTTCAAGAACGGCTTTACCGCCCTCGAATCTGTCAATAATTATCATATATCGCTACCTTTCTGTTCTGACGGTAATATTTTCGCCGTCCGACACAAATACGATCGTACCGCAAAGATCGGTGCGGTAAATTTTGTCTGTGAATTGTGAAAGCCTTTCAAGAGTCGATTCGCACGGATGACCGTAGGAGTTGCCTGCGCCGCATGAAATAACGGCATAGTCAGGTGAAATTATATCCATAAAATTCTGCGAACCGGAGGTATCGCTGCCGTGATGACCTGCTTTATAAACGTCGGCATGACGAAGCGAACCGCTTTCGATCATTTCATCCTCGGCAAGCTTTTCTGCGTCTCCTGTAAGGATAAAGCTTGTTTTACCATGCATCAGGAAAATTCCGACAGAATAGTTGTTGACGTTGTTGTAGTCATCGCTGCATGGAGCAATGACCTCCGCTTCGGAGCTTCCTAAATGGATAACGTTTCCTTTTCTCGCATAAGAAAGCGTAATGTTCTTGCTATTGCATGAATCGAGGAATTTCTCGAAATACCGTGTTGTTGGAGTATCGCTGGGGTCAAGATGAGGAATCATTACCTTGCCGATATCGAATTCGTCAATTATTTTATACATTCCTCCCATATGATCTGAATGGGGATGAGTTGCAATGACGTAATCAAGTCTTTCCACGTTTAATTCTTCAAGATAGCTGATGACCTTGTCTGTTTCCGAGGATTCTCCGCAGTCGATCAGCATAGTTTCGCCGCCGGACTCGATGAAAATTGAATCGCCCTGTCCGACATCTATAAAATGAACGGCGATATCTCCCTCCGCAATGGGAAATCTTTCTTTTTCATTAAAGAAGCGAAAGTAAACGAATCCTGCAATGAGAATCAAGATAATTAAAATTAACGATGAAACGCCTTGCTGCTGTTTTTTCTTTTTTGATTGCTTTTTGTATTTGCCTGTGAAGTTTTTGACGAATTTTTTCTTTGTTTTTGAGTAGTTCCGGACGTTCTTTTTTCCGGAAACCGGTCTTTTCGTCTGTTTTCGGGCTTGTGCCATGATTTTTCACCGCCTTTTCTGCTGCCTGCACCGTCGTCAACGAGACATTTCGGTGAAGTTCCGATAAGATCTCTTCTGCCTGCAAGCTTCAGAGCTTCGAGGACTATTTCCTTGTTCTGCGGACGGAAATATTGCAGTAAAGCTCTCTGCATTGCCTTTTCTTTCGGAGTTTTCGGAACATATACCTTTTGCATCGTATAAGGATCAAGCTCCGTGTAGAACATACAAGTTGATATAGTTCCGGGAGTCGGATAAAAATCCTGAACCTGTTCCGGACGTATCTTGTTTTCTTTCAGAAACAAAGCGAGGTCTATCGCTTCGTTCAGTGTGCTTCCGGGATGCGAGGACATGAGGTAAGGCACGAGATACTGTTCTTTTCCGATACCCTTGGTGATTTCGTAAAAGCGTTTCTGAAAAGCCTTGTAGGCTTCTATATGGGGTTTTCCCATTTTGTCAAGAACGACCGCCGAGCAATGTTCCGGAGCAACTTTAAGCTGTCCGCTGACATGATATTTTATAAGCTCACGCATAAACTCGTCATTTTTATCCTCCATAAGATAATCGTAGCGTATTCCCGAGCGAATAAACACCCTTTTAACGCCCTTGATCTTTCTTATTTTGCGGAGCATAGCCAGATATTCAGTGTGATCGGCTTTAAGGGCAGGACACGGAGTCGGAGCAAGACACTTCTTACCCATGCAAAGTCCCTTGCTGAGCTGCTTTTCACACGATGTATGGCGGAAATTAGCCGTCGGACCTCCGACATCGTGAATATATCCCTTGAAATCGGGCATTTTTGTTATGCGCTCGGCTTCTTCGAGAACTGATTTTTCGCTGCGGCAGGTAACTCTTCTTCCCTGATGCAGCGCTATCGAGCAGAAATTGCAGTAGCCGAAGCATCCACGGTTATGAGTGATAGAGAAGCGGACTTCCTCGATTCCGGGAACGCCTCCCATAGCCTCATAAGAGGGGTGAACCGCCCTTGTATAGGGCAGACTGTAGATATAATCAAGTTCCTCGGTAGTAAGGCTCAGAGCCGGTGGGTTCTGAACAAGCATCATTTTTCCATGACGCTGAATGATAGTTTTTCCGTAAACCTCATCCTGCCAGTCGTACTGTATTTTAGTTGCCTTGGCATACTCGGTTTTGCTTTCTCTTACCTGTTCAAAAGAAGGACACTGAGCTGCTCCGAGAGGAGTATTGACTGGCTCGGTCATATAGCACGTTCCACGGATATCATGAATATCTCTGATGTTTTCGCCTGCGGCAAGACGGCTGCAAAGCTCTTGGATCTGATGTTCGCCCATGCCGTACATAAGAAGATCAGCTCCGCTGTCGGCAAGAATAGAAGGTCTTACATCGTCGTCCCAGTAATCATAATGGGCAAAACGGCGGAGCGAAGCCTCAAGACCTCCGATAGCGATCGGAACTCCGCCGAAATATTCTCTTATCTTCTGACAGTAGACAATGACGGCACGATCAGGACGTTTCCCAGCTTTTCCGCCCGGAGAATACGCATCATCGGAGCGCTTTCTCTTTGCGGCGGTATAATGAGCTACCATTGAATCAATATTGCCGGATGTTACGAGAAACGCATATTTAGGCTTGCCAAACCGCCGGAAATCACGATCGCTGTGCCAATCCGGCTGAGCGATGATACCGACGGTAAATCCCATTGCCTCGATAAGTCTTGTGATAATAGCCGCACCGAAGCTGGGGTGATCGACATAAGCGTCTCCGGTTATGTAAATGAAATCGAACTGATCAATGCCAAGCTCGTCCATTTCTTTTTTAGTAGTCGGGATAAAATTTTTATACATTATCATGCCTCCCCGCTCTGTTTTCTGAGTCTGCGCTCGTCAAACTGCATTTTGGACATATAGACTTTTCTCGGCTTAGAGCCTTCGCTTGGACCGATAACGCCCATTTCTTCAAGCTCGTCCATAATTCTCGAAGCTCTTGCGTAGCCGAGTTTTAATTTTTTCTGGAGCATTGTTGTTGAAAGCTGACCGTTATTTACGGCAACTTCGATCGCACGTTCAACATAATCTTCGTCCGTTCCGACAGCGGCAGAATCACCGCCGCCGCCATTGTCACCCTTAGTCTGCGGAACAAAGCTGTCAACGGCTTCTGTTATTGAAGAATCATATTCAGCCTGAACCTGATTTTTAATGAATGTCAGTGTGTCGGTGATATCCTTATTTGATGCGAAACAGCCCTGAACTCTCAGCGGCTTATTCATACCGATAGGCATATAAAGCATATCGCCGTTTCCGAGAAGCTTGTCTGCTCCTGCTGTATCAATAATAGTTCTCGAATCTACCTGCGACATAACGGAAAGAGCGATTCGGCTCGGGATATTAGCCTTGATAAGACCTGTTATAACGTCCGTTGTAGGACGCTGTGTAGCGACAACAAGATGCATTCCGGCAGCACGTCCCATCTGTGCCAGACGGCATATGGAATCTTCAACTTCCTTTCCTGCAACAAGCATCATATCGGCAAGCTCGTCGATGAAAACAACGATCTGAGGCATAGTATCAATACCGTCCTCTTTAGCGATTACGTTATAGGATTTAAGATCGTTTGCGCCTATCTGCGAGAAAACGGTATAGCGGCGCATCATTTCGTTAACCGCCCAGTTCAAAGCACCGGCAGCCTTTTTAGCGTCGATAACAATAGGAATGAGAAGATGCGGTATGCCGTCGAACACCTTGAATTCAACCATTTTCGGGTCGATAAGAATAAGCTTTACTTCATCCGGCTTTGCGTTATAGAGAATGCTCATGATGATAGAACGTGTGCAGACTGATTTACCGGAACCTGTAGTTCCGGCGATAATAACGTGCGGCATTTTGGTGATATCGCCAAGAATGGTGTTGCCGGCGATATCCTTTCCGACTGCAAAGGTGAGCTTGCTTTTGCTGTTGTGAAATTCCGGAGTCTGTAAAATTTCACGCAGTGTTACCATATCTTTATTGGTATTAGGAACTTCGATTCCGACAACTGATTTTCCGGGAACAGGAGCTTCGATTCTTACACCCATAGCGGCAAGATTCAGTGCGATATCGTCCTCAAGACCCTTTATTTTCGAGACTTTAACTCCTGCGCCGGGCTGAATTTCATATCTTGTTATAGAAGGACCTCTGAAAATATCCTTGATCTTTACCTCAACGCCGAAGCTTCTCAGCGTGTTTACGATAACGTCGGCTTTTTCACGCATTTCTTCGGCAGCGTCGGCAGAGTTTGAATGTGCCGACGGAAGTGCAAGCAGATCAAGGGGCGGAAGAACGTAAAGAGACTCTTTTTCGGCTTCCTTATTGTTTTCCGTTTTAATTTCGGGTGTATTATTAATATCATCCGGCTTCTTTTCCGCGGCTTTTGAAATAAGTTTTTCGAGGTTTTCGTCTTTTGCTTCCACGACCGGAGAAGTATTTTCCGGCTGATTTTTAATGAGATTATCCGATGGAAGAGGGATATCTATAGCAAAATCACCGTGAGATGTATTTCCCGAATGAATTTCGGGAAGATCATTTTGCTTCTGCGGCTGGAGAGTTGTTTTTCTTTTATTATTAACAATGTCAATGGCTTCAAGATCGGCGTCAAAATCACGTTTTTCCTTATCGTCATCGTTATCGTCGTCTTCAAAAGCGTCCTCAAAATTTCCGCCCATAAGGAGATTTGCAAGTCCTTCAACGCAGTTTCCAAGAAAGCGGAACGGTTTTGTTAGAAGCTTCAGAAAATCTATAAGACCAAGTCCTGAAAGAAGCATACCGAACACGAAAAACATGACTATGGTGATGATCTTTGCTCCTATACTTCCGAAAATTTTCAGAAGAGGTCCTGCGATAAGAAGACTGGCGACGCCTCCTCCTTTAAGGTTTACGCCGTTATTGTAAAGAGAGGAAAAATATTTGGTGAAGCTGTTTCCGGGAATTTCTCCGACAAAGAAAATTTGCAGAGCAGCCGAGGCGAGAAAGGTCATAGCAATTCCCCATACGGCTCTGCCTGAAACGCTCCGCTGACTTTTTTCCATGCCTATCTGAATAGAAGTATATATCAGAATGACCGGCACGAAAAAAACTGCCGCACCGAATGTTCCGAGAAGAAGATTATGTATTCCAAGCCATCCGGAGGTACCTTTTATAACCGTCATAAGAGCGACAAGGATTCCAACGGCGAAAAGTATTATCGACCAGAACTGATTCTGTTCATTTTTGGGTGCAGAGGTCTGCTTGCTTTTGGTTTTCTGACTTTGTTTTTGCTGATTATCAGCTTTGGGATTCGCTGATGACTTAGTATCCGAGACGGATTTGGATCTTGTTTTTTTCTGGCTTTCCTTTTTTGTTTCTGCCATTTTGTTCCTCCGGTTTTATCTGATTATATGAACCTGTTCCCATAAATTCACGAGAACAGGTTCATATTTTTATAAATATCTTTTTTCTGTATTTTCAATCAGATCATAAAGACACTCCATGGCATTGCTAAGACCGCCGAGTTCGTCAATAAGACCTATTTCAACTGCTTTTTCTCCTTCAAGAACGCTTCCCACGTCAAGCACAAGTTCTTCTGTATTCATCATAAGACGGCGGAAATCGTCCTCTTTGATGTTGCTGTTGCCGAGAACGAAATTTATGATCCTGTCCTGCATTTTATCGAAGTAGGAAAGAGTCTGCGGAACGCCGAGAACAGTTCCGTTCATTCTTACAGGATGGATAGTCATTGAAGCTGTGGGGACGATAAAAGAGCGTTTCGCACTTACGGCGAGCGGAACTCCGATAGAATGTCCTCCACCTACGACCAGTGAAACCGTCGGTGTTTTCATTCCCGAAATAAGCTCTGCAATAGCAAGCCCGGCTTCAACGTCTCCTCCTACAGTATTGAGGATTATAAGAAGACCTTCAACGCTTCTGTCCTGTTCGATTGCGACAAGAGCGGGGATAATATGTTCATATTTAGTAGTTTTATTCTGCTCGGCAAGAACATAATGCCCCTCTATCTGTCCGATCACAGTAAGACAATGGATCAGATGCTTTGAATTCTGCGAAACAGTCTGACCGAGTTTTTCGGCAAGTTCGGCTTCATCAAGCTTTTCTTCTGCCGGATTTTGAGTATCGTTTTTATCTTTTTCCAATATTAATACACTCCCATAATTTTTTCAGAAAGATTCTGCCGGTTCAAATATTATATGAGATAAATGAGAGTATATACATTAATTATAAACAATTTTTCGTCTAAAGTCAATATGCATGAAGAGGATTTTTTGAATCAATAACCAAAAAAACATCTTAAAAATTGTGAGAATAACCAAAAAAATGTTAAAAGTGAATATTTTTTTGAAAAAATATTGCTTTTATTGTTTCAAAATATTATAATAAAAACATATTATATCTTGGAGGGGTATTATTATGTATTCTAAATTCTTAAAGAAAGCCGGTTCGGCAGTTATGGCGGCTGCTATGGCTTTTAACGCTATGGCTGTAGGCAGCCAGATAATTACGGCATCCGGCGAAAACCAAAAAATCGAATTTGAAGATGCCGATATCACAGGCGAAGTTACAGTTGAAGAAAGTGCCGGTGCAAGCGGCGGAAAATGCCTGAAAATGACTAACAGCGGTACTATTTCGATTGATTTCAACGTTGAAAAAGCAGGAATGTATAATATTATACTTTACTGCGGAGGTATAGGCGGTGCAAAACAGCAGAACCTCAGTATAAACGGCGTTTCACAGGGTGCTGTTGGCGTGCCTGAAACCGATGGATTTGAAGCTGTCAAGGTTTCGTCAATAAGGCTTAACGAGGGCAAGAATACACTTCTTATCGAAAAGTCATGGGGTTGGTCAAATTTCGACTATATGGAAATTGAAGACGCTTCTTCCATTCCTATTTCCGCTGCACAGACCACACCGTGCGACAAGAACGCTACCGCCGAGACAAAGAATCTTATGTCATATCTCGCAAGCGTTTACGGAAACAATATTCTTTCCGGTCAGCAGGAAATTTATATGTACGGTCCGCATGATTTTGAATATGAATTTGAATATCTTAAAGATAAAACAGGTCACTATCCTGCAATCAGAGGTTTTGACTTCCTCAACTGCGCAAATATTCTCTATGGTACAGAAGACGGAACAGCAGACAGAATGATCGACTGGGTAAAGAATAAAAACGGTATCGTAACGGCTTCGTGGCATATAACCGTTCCTAAAAAAATGGCAGGCTATAAGGTAGGCGATACCAATATAGACTGGGGCAGCGCAACTTATGACCCGAAAGAAACTGATTTTGTTACATCCAATGTTCTCAAGGAAGGCACTGTTGAGCGTGAGTATTACCTCGCTGCACTGGAAGCTCTCGCAGGACAGATCAAGAAACTTCAGGACGCAGGTGTTCCGCTTATTTTCCGTCCTCTTCACGAAGCAGAAGGCGGCGGCGGTGAAACAGGTTCATGGTTCTGGTGGGGCAAAGAAGGTTCTGCCGTTTACAAAGAGCTTTGGAAGCTTACGTATAAGACACTTACAGAAGATTACGGTCTCCATAATATAATCTGGGAGTGGAACAGCTATAACTTCACAACTTCTGCCGACTGGTATCCGGGTGACGAATATGTTGATATTATCGCCTATGATAAGTACAGCTGTACAAAATACCTCGAAGAAAACAACTGGCAGGCATCATATGAACATGATGACAGTGCGATCAGTCCGATTTTCTACGGAATCATGGAAAAGTACAACAATGCCAAAATGGTTGCAATGGCTGAAAACGACTGCTTCTCAACTGTAGAAAACCTTACAACCGAAAAAGCTGGCTGGCTCTATTTCTGTACATGGTATGACGGCGGAAGCGAAAATAACAATTTCCTGACAAATCCGCTTTTCAATACATTGGAAGATACTATAGAAATGTATCAGAGTGACTACTGCATCACTCTTGATGAACTGCCGGCAGACCTCTATTCAAACGAGATAAAACCTGTGCAGACAACAACTACAACATCTGATCCTTCTGTTACAACAACGACAACAACAACTACTACATCAGAATTTGTGTTTAAGCAGAAGTCATATAAAGTTGATCTTCCGGAAGAAAGAACTACTCTTACACTTGAAATCGAGGGAGCTCCTACAGCTTCAGTAGGCGGCGGAGTCGGCTACGGTACAACCGCTGATGATTGGGTAAATATTGAGTGGTCAACAAGTCTTGACAGCGACGGAAAAGCGTCTGTTGATATTGATATTTCTGATATTCCCGCTTCTATTAAATCGGTCGAAGTTCAGATCTGGTGGTCAAACGTGTGGGATGCCGCTATTGAAGATTCTCATGATAAAGATTGTGACCTCGTCAAAACATCCTTTGGTACTTCCATACCCGATGATGATGTAGATTACGGTGATTCAAACTGTGACGGCGATATAGATATGTCCGATGCTGTACTGATAATGCAGTCGCTCTCAAATCCCGATAAATACGGATTAACCGGTTCTGATCCAAGCCATATCACAGATCAGGGATTGAAGAATGCCGATTGCTATAATACAGGCGACGGAGTTACCAATAACGACGCTCTTGCAATCCAGAAATATAAGCTGGAGATCATATCAAAGCTTCCTGAAAAAGAATAATTAATAAAAAGAGGCTGATGTACAATGTGCATCGCCTCTTTTTGTATCATTTACACATAAAATATTTCTGATTATTGTACAAAATGAGGAAATTATAATAATTAAGTTGACTTTTTTAATTGTTCATGTATAATTAAAATTATACGGCTGTATATAATAGGCATATATACAGTGCGAAATCGACTCAATAATGAAAGGAATGTATTTATGCAGAAAATTAAACACAAAATAACAGCATTGCTTCTCGGCGCTGCTGTTATGACGGCTTCAATCGCCTCACCCTCAGGTATAACGCCGCTTGGAACAATGTCGAATGCTCCGGTTTCCGCCTATGCTGCGGATAAGATTACAATTGACGATATGCCCTCGGATTTCATCTATGCTGCCGACTGGATATGGACCAACCGAATCGAGCGTGAAGGTTCTACAAAGCGGAGAAATACGATTTTCGATATGATCGTCGCCGGAAAGGGAACTATTAATTATGTTGTGAAATGGCAGTCTTACAGAACCGTAACATACGAACAGCGTCAGCAGTTTGAGAAAATGCTCTCCGATTGTATAAACGGCTGGAACGATTGGCTTGTCGGTTATGAAAACTGGCCTTACGACCATATTGATGTTAAGATAGTCGGATGGGCAGTCATTGATAAGAGTTGTCTGCTTGATCTGCACGATGACGAAATTGTTTACACGGATACAAAATATTACGATGCACAGTATGATACATCTAACGGACGTGATACGATTCCGGATAAAGAACCGTTTGCTCCGGATAATATTTCCCGTTTCTATCATTTTGAAAATTCAAATAATCCGAATTTTGATGCTTATAATTATCCCGGAGGACTGGATAAAAGATTCGATATGTATATGTGGGCAACACAGGGATTTCCGGATATCGGCGGCTGCGGAGGAGACTGGGGACAGCGTCTTTCCGATACGGCTTATCTTAATATGATAGACAGCAGCGGAATTCACGTCCTTGAACATGAAATAGGCCACGGATTCGGCATGACGGATTTTTACGGCGGAGAGGGCGAAATTGACGGATTCCCGCCCGGAGGTTTCCCAGGCGGAGAAAATTCCCTTATGATGGCTGGATCGTCAGCTAAAATAACAACGTTTGACGGCTGGATGCTCCGTTATATGTGGACGAAGATCAAGGATGAGGACGGACGTTTCGACCTTGCCAATGCGCAGCCAATCGAAACTACTACAACTACCACCACAACAACAACTACCTCTGAAACTACGACTACTACCACAACAACTACTACTTCTGAAACAACTACAACTACTACCACCACATCAATTGATACACAAAAAATTGAATTCAGCGATACAATTGCTGCCATAGACGAAACCTCTATAACCTTTGAAAATCACGGAACATTCGCATTAAATGAGGGATATTCAGACAGAGACGAAACAAATCTGGCATTCTACGAGGCAGGAGATGTAATAAAAATAACATTATGGTATCAGCCTACGGAGCTTCCTGCTATCGTTAGTGTTGATAATATCGAGCTTATCAGCAATATCCGTGATGAACAGATCAAATACGGTGATACAAACTGCGATGGTCAGATAGATATGTCGGATGCGGTATTGGTAATGCAGTCGCTCGCAAATCCTGATAAATACGGGCTGCAAGGTTCCGATCCAAGTCATATTACAGATCAGGGATTGAAGAATGCCGATTGTTATAATACAGGCGACGGAGTTACCAATAATGACGCTCTTGCAATCCAGAAATATAAGCTGGAGATCATATCAGAACTTCCTGAAAAAGAATAATTAATAAAAAGAGGCTGATGTACAATGTACATTGCCTCTTTTCATATTATACTAAATGCTATCACAAATTACTGACCTGCAATGTAGGAACTTACGAAAAAGCTTCGGAGCAAATCCGAAGCCTTTTTGTTCAATATAGATTAAAAGAGGTCAAAATCACCGAATGTGTCGCCGTTTACAACATAGTAAACCTTGTTTACTTCAGGCTTAACGTAAACGTCAACCTTCTTTATGCTCTTAACGCCGGCAGCAGCCTTTGCTTTTTCAACGAGATCAGCAGCAATTACTTCTGAACCGTTTGCCTGAATAACAACCTTTGTCTCAACGGCAGAAGCGCTCTTTGAAACAGTCTTCTTAGCGGCAGTTTTCTTTTCTTCAACCGGATTCTTTTCTTCAACGGGTTTTGTCTCCTCAACAGGAGCAGCAGTTACAGCAGCCTTTACTTCTTTTTTAGCTGTTGCAGCAGTAGATGTCTTTTTAGCTCTTGGCATAATAAAATCCTCCTAAAATTACTTGTTTACGGCGTTCTTTAATGCCTGACCAGCCTTAAAAGCGGGAGCCTTTGAAGCAGGAGCAGTCATCATCTGATGTGTCTGTGGGTTAAGTACCTGTTTTTCCTTACGGTCACGAACTTCAAATGTACCGAAACCAACGATAGAAACCTTGTCGCCGTTTACAAGAGCATCCGTAATTGTAGCGATAACCGCATTTACAACTGCTTCAGCGTTCTTCTTGGTCAAGTCGGTTTTTTCGGCAACTGAGCTGATTAATTCTGTTTTAGTCATTTTTGTATCCTCCATATATCTTGTTTTTTTACAATTGAATTATATACCCTTTATTTCTATTTGTCAAGGAATTGAGAAAAAAATGACAAAATGACCTTGTATTTGGCTATCTAACGCTATTTTTTTATATAAAACAGCTATAGAATCAAGTAATTTTGCGGTTTTAAGCCAATATAAAAGAAATTAATCAGCTGTGAGAACTCCGTTTTCATCGAGGTCGATATCAATGATATCGCCGGCTGAAAGATTGCTGCCGATGATTTTTTTAGCGGCAAGAGTTTCGACTCGGCTCTGGATAAATCGTCTCAGCGGTCTTGCGCCGAAGTTAGGATCGTATCCGCATTCAACAATATAATTCTTGGCAGCTTCACTGACGTTTATACGCAGATGTTTATCATCAAGACGTTTTTGAAGATCACTGAGCATAAGATCAACGATTTTAATGATCTCAGTTTTGGCAAGAGGCTTATAGAAGATTATTTCATCAAGACGATTAAGGAATTCCGGACGGAACTGCTGTTTCAGAAGCGATTCTACTTTTGCTCTTGCTTCTTCAGTGATTTCACCGTCAGAATCAATGCCGTCAAGGATATACGGCGAACCGAGATTTGAGGTAAGAATGATTATAGTGTTCTTGAAATCAACTGTTCTGCCTTGTGAATCGGTAATTCTTCCGTCATCGAGAACCTGAAGCAGAATATTGAAAACATCAGGATGAGCTTTTTCAATCTCATCAAAAAGAACGACTGAATAGGGTTTTCTTCTCACGGCTTCGGTAAGCTGACCGCCCTCGTCGTAGCCGACATATCCGGGAGGCGCTCCGATAAGACGGCTTACGCTGAATTTCTCCATATATTCGCTCATGTCAATACGGATTATATTGCGTTCGTCATCGAAAAGGATTTCCGAAAGAGCTTTTGCAAGCTCGGTTTTACCGACACCCGTCGGACCGAGGAACAGGAACGAACCGATAGGTCTGTCCGGATCCTGAATACCGGCTCTTGAACGGAGAATAGCTTCGCTGACCTTTGTAACGGCTTCATCTTGACCGATAACCCGTTTATGGAGCAGCCCTTCAAGACCGAGTATTTTTTCCTTTTCACCCTCCATAAGCTTGGAAACCGGTATTCCTGTCCAGCGGCAAACAATTTTGGCAATTTCTTCTTCTGTTACTTTATCACGAAGAAGTCTGCCGTTTTCAACGTCATGTTCAGCCTTGTGTTCAAGCTCTTCAAGCTCTTTCTGAAGCTGCGGCAGTCTGCCGTATTTCAGCTCTGCGGCTTTGTTAAGGTCGTATTCACGCTCGGCACGGTCGATTTCTCCGCCTACGGCTTCGATTTCTTCACGGAGTTTCTGAACGGCGGAAATATCGGTCTTCTCATTTTCCCATTTAGCTTTCATCTCGCTGAACTGTTCACGAAGCTCGGAAAGCTCTTTGCGAATCTCCTCAAGATGTTCTTTAGAGATGTTGTCGTTTTCCTTTTTTAGAGCTGCTTCTTCGATTTCGAGCTGAACGATTTTGCGTGAAATAACGTCAAGTTCGGTGGGCATCGAGTCCATTTCAGTACGGATAGTAGCGCAGGCTTCGTCAATAAGGTCGATAGCCTTATCCGGAAGGAATCTGTCAGTTATATATCGGTTTGAGAGGACGGCGGCAGAAATCAGAGCGTTATCGTGAATTTTAACGCCGTGGAAAACCTCATAGCGTTCTTTAAGTCCACGAAGGATAGATATAGTATCCTCAACGGATGGTTCATCGACCATAACAGGCTGGAAACGACGTTCAAGAGCCGGATCCTTCTCAATATACTGACGGTACTCGTTCAGCGTTGTTGCGCCGATGCAGTGGAGTTCGCCTCTGGCAAGCATAGGTTTAAGGAGATTTCCCGCATCCATTGCACCGTCGGATTTGCCTGCGCCGACGATAGTGTGAAGCTCGTCAATAAAGAGCAGTATCTGACCGTTGCTGTTTTTTATCTCATTAAGAACGGCTTTAAGCCTCTCTTCAAATTCACCACGGTATTTAGCTCCGGCAACCAAAGCTCCCATATCAAGCGAGAAAACTTTACGGTCTTTAAGACTGTCAGGAACATCTCCCGCCACGATTCTGAGAGCAAGTCCTTCGGCAATGGCAGTTTTTCCGACTCCGGGTTCACCGATAAGAACAGGATTATTTTTGGTTTTTCTGGAAAGAATACGGATAACGTTTCTTATTTCGCTGTCACGTCCGATAACGGGATCAAGCTTATTTTTACGTGCCAGCTCGACAAGCTCCTGACCGTATTTTGCAAGAACATCGTAGGTATCTTCCGGATTTTCCGTTGTAACTCTGGTATTTCCCCGTACAGACATAAGGGCGCTGAGGAAATTTTCACGGCTGATATTAAAAGTTTTGCAAAGCTGAGAAACATCCTTGTCCTTACTGTCAATAAGAGCGAGCATGATATGTTCGACTGAGATAAATTCATCTTTCATATCGGAAGCAATTTTTTCGGCGGAAGTAAGAACACGATCGCTCTCGGATGAAATTCCGATATTGCTGCTTCGTCCGCTTCCCGTTACCTTAGGAAGAGAATCGAGCTTTTTATCTGTTTCAGATTCAAAAATATCTGCGTCGATATTCATTTTACGCAGAAGCTGTGGAATAAGACCGTTCTCCTGTTTAAGAAGTCCGGCAAGAAGATGAATTGGCTCGATTATCTGATTGGAGTGCATAACAGCAATGCTTTGAGCCTTTCTTACGGCGTCCATAGATTTCTGAGTTAATTTCTCTGCGTTCATAAACAATTCCTCCTAAATTACAAATTCTTTAAGCATTTTTTTATAATCATTTTCAAGCTCCGGAGCATATTTACTGAAGTTTTGCGGAGCTGAAAAAAATATTTGAATCGAATCGTTAAGATTAGTCAGATAGCGGCTGATAGCCATTCCTGCTTTCTCTTCACTGAGAGAGCTGTTAAGAAACTTTCTTGTAAACAATCCCGATGATAAATCGCAGGTATAATTATTATAACCATGAGCGGCAAGCTGAAACATTTCAAATTTGATTCTGTAAACGAAAAAACTGTTGAACATTTCTATAAGATTTTCGCTTTGAGTACGAATCTGAACTTTTAATGTTCCCAGAAAATTTTCGGGAGAGCGTTCCAGCTCGACCTTATAATTAATAGTCGGACGGTACTTATATTCAAGAGCAGTTTTCAGAGTCATAAGAGAAGCAGAACGCTGCTGCTGAATCTGAAAATTTTCGTTTACAAGCCCTGAAACTGCATCGAAAATATCACGCATTCTCATTTCAGGAGTAATGCAGGAAAGCTGTTCTGCGAGAATCTGATTGATAAGATTAGAGCGACTTGTCCCTCGCCGATAAGCCTCTTTGTCAACGGCTTTTATAACGTCATCGGATAAAACGAGACTATAAACGCTGCGTTTCATAACCGACCTCCTTTGTTTTTGTGTTATTTTCCTTACAAGAATAATATATCACTGATTATAGAATTTGTCAATGGAATTATATAATTTTTCACACAAGTTTCACAAAGCAAAAAAATCCTTCCTGTTAGGGAAGGCAATGACGCTCCAAACGGAAAACCGCTTTAGCACTGCGGAACGCATAAAGAATAACAAGTTAAAATAAATTACTGAGAATAGAAAACATGAAAAATTACAAATGAAAGGGGATTTTGTTTTATTAGTTAGCAAATCGTTTTTGCGATTGCAAGCAAGCTGATATTCAGTATCAAGCGTATGAGAGGGAGAACGCTTGAAACTAAATACCAGTATTTTCATTTGCTGTATATATTATATTGCAAAATCGACAGCATTGCAATATATAATAATACACACAACTATACTTTAGTGTATTTTAGAGCACTTTTTGTGATAAATTTATAGTTAATTTTTTGTAAATTGATTATAATATAATATATATTCATGATAAATTAATTTATAATACTGTTAATTAATATTAAAAATATTCTGAATTTCATTAACCGTATTTGTTTCAGAGGCACTGCCGTTGATCACAGTATAAAAACTGCTTCCGACAGAGACTTCCGGAGCAAGCATCATCAGACAGCGGAAATTATTATGCGGAACAAAATCTGACATCTGAACGCCGTCGAGAATCATTTCAACCTCGCTTCCGGCAGGAAACGACGTACCTAAATCAACTACAATGTAAGGTATGTCGGTATTTGTCGGGGCAGAGACCATATTTCCTGCGGCAAAAACGTAACCTCCTGAATAATTGAACGCTCCAGCCGAGTAAATCGAACTTTTTTCTTCCTTCGTTCCTCCCGAAATAATGGAATTTCCACCGCTTATATTGATCGTTCCCTTTGATTTTATACCGTTTGTACCTCCTTTTATATCAAGATTTCCACCGCTTATGGTTATATCGTCATGGGCAAAAATTCCGGACTTTACAGAGGTGATGTTGTATGTTCCGTTTTCTATAATGATATCGTCGTCGCTTGCGATTCCATGAGCGTTACCAGACGTGATATTCAATTCCCCGCCGCCCTTAAAACGTAAGGTATCGTTGGAGAAAATAACTCCGTCGTTGATTTTATCCTTGCCTCCGTCGCTGAGATTATTGACCGAACCTTCTTTTATCTTTATAGTGCATTTTTTAGCTTCGTCAATAAAAATTGCCGGACCGGACGAGTTGGAAATATCTACGCCGTTCAGAACCAGAGTTATCTTTTCCTCTGTTTGAGTATTGATATAGATCTGACCGTCTGAAACGCTGCCCGTGAAAATATAATCTCCGCCTGCATTTATTTTAACAACAGAGCCCTCAACAGAAACGTTGCTTCCGGTAAAAGTGGGCGAAGAGCCAAGAGTGACCGAAGCTGTGTATTTCTCTTCACTCGGCGTATCGACAGGAGAAGTTGCAGGTTCATTTCCACTTGAATTTCCACCGGAATTTCCGCCCGTGCTTGTGCCTCCGGAGTTGTTTCCGCCTGATGAAGAGGCGTTTCCTCCGGACGAAACGTTTCCTGCCGGATGCTGAGATGTATTTCCTCCGGATGGCTGATGAGTATTTCCTCCCGTGCCGGAATTATTGGCAGCAGTGGCTGATGGAGTTTTTTTCGGTGCAGATGTAGTGGTTAAAGTGTTTCCACCGGCTACAAAGCCTTTAGCGGTAGTTGATGTAGTTTTTGCGCTGTTTGAATCTGAAGAAACTGACGTTGTTGTTTTAGATGAATTATTGGATTTTTTATCACCTATTTTATCTGAATCTTCATCTGTATTTTTTTCTTCTTCTGAAATAATCTCTGTATTTCCGGCTATTTCAGGAGCTTTTTCGGAACTGCTGCTGTTTTTTCCGCACGAACATACTCCTGATATGATAGCCAGCGAAAGCGCTGCTGCAAGAACTTTTCTGTATTTCATAATTTTACTCTCCTTTTCATAAATACGAAATTTGCCAGACCCAATCTGCACTGAGGGTCTGACAAATATTCAAGAGGGAATTTATTAGTTTTCATAGACCTTATCATCGTACTTAAAAAATACGAGATTGATAGTCATGTTGCCGTTGAGCGCACGAAGCTCGTCGATGAATTTTTTCTGATCGATATCATCGTACACATCAACGCTGTAGATAAGCTCGAAAAGTGTACCGAAGTTAGTGGTTTTAACTCTTCTGAGCTTGTGAAAAGCTGTGTATCTGCTGAGAACGGGCTCGAAAACTCCCTGATAATCAAGGTTTTCCGGGATAGTGATTTTAAGTGTCATATGATTTCTCTTACATCCTCCGAAATCGACCGCAGAAAGAACAAACATAACGATTCCGAGAATTACAAAGAATACGATTGCAAAGCCGACATATCCGATACCGCAGGCAACTCCGGTAGCCATTGCAAAGAAAATATATGCAATATCTTTCGGATCGCCGGGAACGCTTCTGAATCTTACAAGGGTAAATGCTCCGGCAAGGCTGAGTGCGCCGGCAGGGGTACTTATAAGCAGAAGAATAAGCGAAACTATAGTCGGAAGCATGATGATCGTTAAAACGTAGCTTTGCGAATAGCCTTCCTTTTTATGAGTCGCTATGTAGATAAGGCTGATGAGGAAACCGATAACGAGAGCTGCTCCGACGCAAAGGAAAAATTCAGCCGGTTTTATCTCTGTCAGAGCAGTTGCCGTTGCTGTATTGTTTAATATTGAATCAGCAGTTTCACTTGATTCGCCGTATTTTGAAAGAACATTGCCGAAAAAGCCGTTTGGAAACATAATATCATACACTCCTGTTAATTAATATATTGTTGTTGACCATTGAAATACCGGAAATTTTTATAGGTTCTGATTTTTCAATGTTTGATTTAACGAAATTCTCATAAGCTCTGCCGTATTTAGAGAAGCTCGTTTTATAGATCTGAAGCTCTGAAAGCTTTCCTACAAGCCAATCCGGTATAGCGTCGGAAACTTTTACTTCCATAAGACGCTGATCCTCACCGATAATAAAATTGCCGTAGCTTTCATAATCAAGACCAAGATCGTATCTCCGCTCAGTGATCTTCCGGTCGAAGGTAAGGCGGAAATCGCTGTTATCCTTGCCGAAAAATGCTTCTCTCTGATAACTTATGTACTGCTTCGGAACAACAGGGTAATGATCGAGAAAAACGTCAAGCTCACGGAAAACCTGTTCTGTAATATATTTGGTGATCTCAGGCTTAGAGCGTTCGTAAAAATAAGCTTCCGATTCGGCGAGAGTCATTGAAACTCTCCTTTTGGTAACAATACCTCCGATTTTCTTTTTTATTTCAAGAAAAACCGTATCATCAGACGCAGCGGGAGAATAATAGCTGCGAAGTCTGATTTTTTCTTTATAATAGGGTTTAGCAAGCGACTCTCTTATAAGAAAGTCATCCGGAGTATCATAATATATGTTATAAATGCCGTATTCTCTTCCGCCTACGCAGTATTTATCAGGGTTCATATATTCATGAATAACGTTCATAAGGCTCTCATATTGCTGCATATTCAGAAGAAATTTTATCTCCTTACGAGCAAAAGTATTAATTGCCATTTCTTAAAACTCACGCTCCTTTCGTATCGTTTGATTATATTATAGAGAAAGAATCTTAAAATTACCTTAAATTTTTCAGGAATGATGAATGTTTTTGGAGAAATTTTTTTCAAAAAGCAAATAATGTCTTGAAAACATATTAAACCTATGTTATAATAGGCATAACAGTTTTATACTGAAAGGAGCTTATATAATATGAAAATTTCTACCAAGGGCAGATACGCTTTGCGTATGCTTTATGATCTTGCGCTTAACGGCAATGAAAATTATGTTTCTTTAAAGGATATCGCTGAAAGACAGAATATTTCAAAAAAATATCTTGAACAAATTATTCCGCTTATAGGAAAAGGCGGCATTCTGAAAGCAAACCGAGGCAACAAAGGAGGCTATATGCTTGCAAAATCCCCGTCAGAGTATACGGTAGGCGGAATTCTCAGAATGACTGAAGGAAATCTTGCTCCGGTAGCTTGTCTGGAATCTGATCACAATGATTGTCCACGAGCAGCAGAATGTTCAACACTTTTTGTCTGGGAAGGCTTAAACAAAGTTATCACGGACTATCTTGATAATATTACTCTTCAGGATATAATTGATCGTAATTCAGGCAATTCGGAAAATGATCGCTGCATATGAGACAGAACTGCTGATTTTACAAAAATGACGCCGGATTAAGGCGTCATATTTTTGTTTATAGAAATTATTGCGATTTTTTCTCACCAGTCTGGGGACGTGCAAATGTTTCAAACTCACCGGCAGCAGTTACATCTTCAATTTCAATTGCATTTGAATCGTAATAGAACCACATCAGAACCGCAGCAAGTCCGGGATTGTTTTTCATGTTGATATAAAAATCAACGGTATCTCCCTGTTTACAGCTTATATTGTCTCCGTATACGACAAATCCCGTTTCAGATGAAAAATCCTGAGCTTGTATTTCTCCGCCGCCTACTCTGACTGTTCCCGCAAATATCTTATCCGGATCAACAGAAACGCCTGCGATCGTTGAAAGATCGGTTACAAGACTGATAGGATAATCGCCATCCGGAATATTATCCTTGATCTTCATAGTAACCTTTACAAATTCATCGTTGAAAACATAGTTTTCATCCTTTGAGATATCGACCCAGAGTACATATCTTCCGTTTGTCTTACTCTTATAATCGGAAGCAGCATTTTCGCTGGTAGATTCGGCAGGAACTGTAACGTATTCTGTAACAGGCTGACCGTTTGCCTCTGTAACTGGTTCGCCGTCTTCGTCAACGACAGTAACGGATTCTGTAGGAGTCTGAGATGAAGTATCTATGGACGGTGAAACGTCTATAGAACTTGAATCAGGTCCGGCAAGATTCATGCCGTTTTCGTTTGATATCTGACCGTTTTGTACGTCTTCAGACTGGAATGGAAAAGCAATAGGATTTCCATTGTTATTTGTGATGATCTCTATGGGGGTATCATTGATCATTTCTCCGCCGTTACCATTGGAAGAATCAGTATCACCGTCATTTACAGAAATATGATCGCTTTCCGAATTTTTGCTGCTGTTTTTATCCGAGCATCCTGTAACGGAAGCAAGGGCAAAACAACACAGAAGCGCAAGCGAGATTAACCTTTTCTTTAATGTATTCATGATAATTTTCCTTTCATGTTTTCCGGAGCAGTGCTTCTCCGTATTCTTATACATATTATACACAAGAATAGCAGTTTTGTCAAGCGAAATGTCACAATGTAATGTCTTTCTAAGAAAAAGTCATCTTTTTATCATTAATATTTCACGCTTTTGTCACCAAGCATGAAAAAGTTGACAAATTCCATTTATTATAATATAATAAACCTACAAACGATGAATTAAGAATCACTCCAAATCGGACAGGTTCTTATTATTCATTATTTTCCGCAAGGTGAAAAATGGGAGGTTTTTGATGAACACGTTTTTATTTATACTTATGTTTATTATATCATTGTCAGTCACAGGTATTTTCCTTCATGAAATTTGCAGTGATAATAAAGGAAAAAAAGCCGGCGGTAAACTGCGTTCGATTCGCAGCATAGCAAGAGGAGCGGCAGTCTTCCTTTTCAGCATCGGAGCTGCGGATAATCTTGGACTTATTAATTTCGGAATATATTCCGGAGCTTTCTTCCTTCTTGGAATCATAAGTATTTTTTCCTTTCTGCTCTGTGAAATAAACAAAAAGAAAAAATATCCTGTTATAGCTTTTGCCGTAAAAGCAATGATGATCGCAGCAGTGCTTGAAGTAACGCTTTTTAATCTGCCGTTTTACAGGCTTTGGGGTAAAAATTTCACTGAAATGAATTTCAAGGCGGAACAATTTGCTTCTTCAATGGGAAAAAATTATCGTTCAGCTGAAAAAGATATCATAATTAAGGGCAGCGAGGAAATTTCATTTACTCTTGAAGGAATAAATGAAGAAGTCGGAAATATTTTTATTGATCTTAATTTTGAAAACGGAACAAAGGGTGCGGAAATTCACGTTGACGCAATGGATGAAACTCAGACTACTGTTTACAGGGAAAATATCGGAAAAGGAATTATGGTTCGTGACAGGTGGGGGTCACAATTTACGGATCTTCAGCTTTCCGGTAAAGTAAGCAGCATGAAAATAAGAATCGTTCCTATAAACGGCGGTATCGTTTACATAAACGGAATAACTCTCAACACTGCCTCGCCTATGAATATTTCATTGATAAGATTTCTTGCGATCGTTCTGCTGAGCAGCCTTATTTATCTTATGTTCAACAGCATAAGATTCAACAGAAGTTTTGCGGAAAACAAAAAATTCTGCCGTGGATTTGCCGCTGTTATTACAGTGGTTCTATGTCTTATCACAGTCTGGATAACCCATTACAAGCTTGGATTTACATGGAAAGACGCTCTTAGCCTACCGGAGGGCGATCAGATGTCGCAGGAGCTTGTCGAGGCTTTTGAAAACGGCAGTACAAGCCTTCTTATCGAACCTGCTGAGTCGCTGAAAGACTTTGATAATCCCTATGATCGTGAATTAAGGGAAAGTTATGAGCTTGATATTGAATGGGATCACGTTTATTTCGATCAGAAATATTATTCCTACTATGGAATTGCTCCGGTAATACTTTTATTTCTGCCATTTCACCTGATAACAGGACATTTTCTGCATGACGGCATAGCGATAATGATATTTTCGTTTATCGGAATAATAGGATTGTCATTCCTCTTCATGAAAATAGTGGAAAAATTCTTTCCCAAAACTCCTACGGGATTATTTATAACGGCTCTGATCATCTTGCAGACAGTCAGCGGAATATGGTTCAGCATAGGCAGACCGCAATTTTATGAAACAGCTATGGCAGCCGGATTCGCCTTTTTAACGTGGGCGGTTTATTTTATGATATCAGCCGGAATTATCGGAAAGGAAAAGCCTTCTTTTCCCAAAACGGCAATATCTTCGCTCCTTTTTGCCGTTGCAGTTCTTTCAAGACCAACGCTGGTGCTTTATTGTATCTGCGCCGCAGTATTTATGCTTGCAGCTTTGAAAAGAGCATCCGGAAAAGCCTCAGATACTAAGAAAAATAAACTCTTTAATGCTGACGGAGTAAAATATATCCTCTGTGCGCTGCTTCCTATGGCTTGTCTCGGACTCGTTCAAATGTGGTACAATTACTCACGCTTTGGCAATCCCTTTGAATTCGGAATACAGTATTCTCTTACTATAAATGATTTTACAAAGACTCAGTTTCATTGGCAGCTCTCATTGGTTGCGCTCTTCAACTACTTCTTCAATGCACCTGTAATAAGTCCGGTTTATCCAATAGTCTCGACCAACTTCCAATTTATGAACGTGAACGGATTTTTCTATGAGGATTTCGCTTCAACTTTGAATTCCTCCGGACTTTTCTTCCTTGCGCTGCCTATGTTTGCGTATTTTCTTGCACCGAGAGCGCTGAAAACTCTCCCCGACCGCCGCACGAAACTCAGCCGCACGGCATATATAGGAATTCCATGTCTGCTTATACCGTTTATTATAGTGGCGTCCGTCTGGGAAAGCGGTTACGCCGTCAGATATATGGTGGATTTCTCATGGCAGGCACTTTTAGGAGCATTTGCAATAATATTCTATTTGTACTGTAAAACGGACAATGAAACGCTTAAAAAGCTTGCAAAAGGATTTATGTGCTTTTCGCTTGTATGGACTTTATTTATAGCAGGAGTTCAGAATATAAACCAGATATTCTGCTACACAAGCATCAGACCTGAATACCCGGAAGTCGCATACGATGTTGAGCAGTTCTTCGCTTTCTGGAAATAATACTAATTCCTAACCAACCTATTGACAAGATTGACAGCTATCATTTCGCCACTCTACGTCAATCAACCTTGCCATACGTCAGTATGCCTGCAGCTATTTCCTTGATTGACAAAATGCTATCTGCCAATCTTTTCATCAGTTCGGTCAGGAATTAGTATAAAAAATAAGCCGGAGGAGATTTGAAGTCTTCTCCGGCTTATTTTTAAAAAAGCGTTTTTTTAATCATTGAAAGCTCATCAATAGAAATACAATTCGGGAAATTCTCGGTTTTCATTGCAGCAAGGATTTCGTCTATTTCAGCCCAGCATACCTCTGAAACCTCGGATTTTTGAAGCACCAGATCGTTTATATCAACATTTTCACGATAAATATATATAGCGCTCATTTCATTGTCGTTAATTTTTTCGCTTGAATGCGAAATACGGCGATTTCCTATATGTGCAAGTTTTCCCGCCGGTATCTCAATACCAATCTCTTCATAAGCCTCTTTTACGGCAGTTTTTCGGAATTCCATACCCTGAGAAACGTGTCCTGCAACCGATACATCATAACAATCCGGATAGATCTCCTTCTCTGAAGCTCTTTTCTGAAGCAGAACAAAAATGCCCATATCCTTTCTTTTTACTATCCAGACGTGTACAGTCGGATGAAGATCTCCGTCTCTGTGGATAAGAGATCTCGGTTTGCTGAGGTGTGTGATTCTCTCATTTTCTCCGATAACATTAAGGAATTCGTCCGTTACAGTTTCACAGCTTATATTTTTGCATTCATGAAACGCTTTAATAATTTCGTCAACCGTTTCGTTGGAAATATTCTCATCGGAAATAAAAAGCTTGAACCCAATATCCTTGTTCCAGTCTGAAAGAACGGCAGAAAGCTTGCTTTTTTCAGTAATACTGCCGCATTCGAGTTTTGACGAAAGCTCGTCATAAAGCTCTTTTTCTGAAGAAAGTTTGTTAAGGAAAATTTCAATAGTATCCATTTCAACTCCATAAGCACGCTTTGAACAGCGTAAATCCGTCTTTTCATGGAAAACGGTTCCATATAATTCAGCGTTGTTATTATATACCTATCAGAGAGAAATGTCAATAGCCAATTTCAATAAATTTATATGAATAAAATTGTTATTCTGTTTAGGAAATCTATTATTACGGTGAATCATGAGCAATGTGTTCTTCTATCTTTTATTAGATAGCGACATCGTGATCGGATGCAGCGTCACGCTGCCCTTTGGAAGCCTGATATTGCTCACTCATGATATCAACTTTTAATAAATTACTATTTCAATGCGCTGACAAGCTTTTTGAAAGCGTCACCACGCTCTTCAAAATTTTTGAAAATCCCATAGCTTGCCGCTGCCGGCGACAAGATACAGCTCATTCCGCTTGGAGTAATTTCAGAGGCAAGTTTAACTGCTTCTTCAAGATGAGAAACATAATGAACACGCTCCGGAGCGTTGAAATTCATTTTGCTTATCATATCAAAAATACGTTTGCCGGAAGCCTCCATACAGATGACATTCACATCTGAACTGCTGAGGAAGTCTACAAGATCGCTGTAGTCGATACCTCTGTCCATACCGCCGATAAGGATTGTTCCTGCCTGCGGAACGCTTTTTACCGCCTCAATAGCGGTCGCACAGGCAGTTGAAATAGAGTCGTCATAATAGCGGACTCCATTTACAGTATCAACATATTCGAGGCGATGAGCAAGAGGTGAAAAGCTGCAAAGAGCCTTTTCAATGTCCGTTTTTTCAACATAAAATTCCGCAACAGCATAAGCAATAGCAATATTATAATGATTATGAACTCCCAGCAGCTTGATTTTTTCAACAGGGATATCATAAGCTTCTCCGTTTCGGATTATTTTTCCGTCGTGGACGTAAATATCTGCATCAGGATCAGCCGCAGAAACAGTATAAATATACTGCTTACCGCCTTCGGGAGCAATTTCAGAATTTATCAGCAGACAATCATGCTCTTTCTGATGAAGATAGATATTTTTTTTGGCATTGTAATATTTTTCGATAGTACCGTAATGATCAAGATGTTCCTCATAAAGATTGAGAAAAACAGCTTTTTCCGGCGAAACGGTCATATATTCAAGCTGGTGGCAGGATAGTTCGCAGACAACAACAGTATCCTCTTTCATATCCTCGGCGATATCAAAAACAGGAATTCCTATATTTCCGGCTATTCTGCAATCAACTCCGGATTCTTTCAGAATATGGTAGATCAGCGATGTTACAGTACTTTTCCCCTTTGTTCCGGTGATTCCGATTATCTGCTCACGGAAAACGGTAAATAAAATCTGCGTTTCAGACGTTATATCACATTTCAACTCCTGTGGACTTTTTTCAAGTACGATTCCCGGACTTTTAAAGACCATATCAAAATCATCAAGGCAGCTCTGATAATTTTCTCCTGTTATGAGCTGAACATTTTCCAGAATATTATTAATATTTCTGTCAATCGGATTCAGATCGGAAATAGCAACAGTTTCCGGCACGCAGTATTTTTTCAGTATATTGTAAGTTGACTTTCCTTCTCTTCCGAAACCGAGAATGCAGATTTTCTTTCCTGCGGTATATCCTCTGATATATTCGACGAATTTACTCAAAGCAAACGCTCCATTTCTTTAATCAAAATTTCCTTGAAAGTCTCCGGCAGAAGATTTTCGCTGCTGAAATAACGGCAGTATTCATCGTTCAGAGCGTCTATCTGCTCGGGATGATACGCTCCACGCTTTTTGTATTCTTCAAAAAGAAGAGGTAGCTTTTCACCTTTTTCCTCAAGCTGACGTATAGCAAGCGAAACAGCAAGGTTGACCTCGCCAACGCTGCCCACGCACTCAAACGGTTTGTGATCAGACTCGCCGATAAGCTCAATAAAATATTCCAGCATTTTTTCATCGTCCGCCATATCTCTTCCGAAAATATTTTCAAGCTCTTTTCTTGAAAGAAACGGCGACAGAATCAGGCTTACAAAAAGACACTTCGGACACTCACCGCACCATATATCAGGCGAAACCTTGCTTCCGAGATTGCAGCTTCTGAAAACCGGAAGATATTTTTTATATGCCGTAAACATTTTTGCAATCTGAAATTCCGTAAGCGGACGGAGAAAGCTGAAATAATAAATTCCTGTTTTAAGATATTTCTCCTCGTATTCATGAAAATCGCATTCAAACCCGAAGCTTTTGGAATACTGATGATTTACCTCCTGTCCGACAACCGTACTCTCGTTTGCGCTTGATTCATTTGAAAGAACGATGTATTTCAAGCCGTTCAGATATGCCGTAATTTCGGCAGAAAATGCCACTACGGAAGAAAATGGAGTATGTCCGTTAAGGAATCCTGCATTATTAAGATTTATAAGCGAACGGTCAAACCTTCGTGATGCCGTAATAAGAGCAGATTCATCAAGTCCGGCAGCTTCGACAGTCGCACTTATCGAACAGCGCTTATTTATCGCATAGCAGCGGCAGTTCATTCCGGCATTCACGAGAGTTTCAATAGTAAGCGCAGAATCCTTTCCTCCGCCTATCGGGACAAGACACCCCTCACTTTTTCGTAACTCAGCCGCAGAAGTGCCGGCAAACTTTCCCTTTGGCACAATTTTAACAAAGCTCTCTTTGTCCGCATTTATTCCGTTCACATAAAAGAATTCGCCAAGACCTGCGAACCAAAGTTTCTTCCACCACGATATCTGTTCACCGTCAAGCTCGCCGCATTCAACTATCATTTCAGGCGAACAGACCGCTTTCCAATAGCTTACCGCTTCTGCCATGCCAAGTGAAAAAACAAGACGTTCAAAGGTCAGATCTCCGGAAACGCTTACATTTTCAGGCTTTGGAAAACTCCAGCCCGGATTGAAATCCGCAAGACCGGGTATTGAGAATTTATAGCTTACGTCAACCTTGTCGGCTGATTCGGTTATTTCGTAAGAACGATATAAAAAAACGGGATGTTCTCTTCTGAATTGTTCGTATTTACTCATTGTTTCCTCCGAAAAACAGCTTATTTGCCAATTCTTTTTTCTTCCAAAAGCGTGTAATAATGCGCTTTAAGAAGCCTAAAGGTCTCATCAGATATGTCATGCTCGATCTTGCAGGCGTCTTCAGCAGCCGTGTCGTGCTTTACTCCAAGCAGCATGAAAAACTCAGAGATGATCTTATGACGATCATAAATATTCTCGGCAACTTCCCTGCCCTTTTCAGTAAGAGTTATATGATTATCTCCATCGACGGAAACCAGTCCGTCATCTTTCATTTTTTTAAGGACAATAGAAACGGTAGGTCTTGAATAGCCGAGATAAGAGCATATATCTATTGCATGAACGTCAGGCTGCTGCTTAGATAAGATCAGTATTGTTTCAAGGTAATTTTCAACTGCTTCAGTAATAGCCATTTTTCTTCTCCTTAATCATTTCTGTAATACATACCCGCCGCTACCGCAAATATATCAATAACAGTGAGTATATCAGAAAAGTTTTTATAACACACTATATTATATCATACTTTTATGAAAATTACAACATTTTTTCAAAGTCTTACCATAAGTTTTAAAAAATTCGTTTCTGCCTATTGCAATTCTGTCAATATTATGATATAATAGCATTATCAGGGTGCTTATCACCTTTTAAATGAAAATTCAGGAGGAATCTAAATTATGTTAGTTTCAGCTACAGAAATGCTCCAGAAAGCAAGAGCAGGAAAATATGCGGTAGGTCAGTTCAATATCAATAACCTCGAATGGACAAAGGCTATTCTCCTCACTGCTCAGGAGCTTAACTCTCCTGTTATCCTCGGCGTTTCAGAGGGTGCAGGCAAGTATATGACAGGCTTTAAGACAGTTGCAGCTATGGTTAAGGCTATGGATGAGTCTCTCGGAATCACAGTTCCTGTTGCTCTTCATCTTGATCACGGTTCATATGAGGGATGCTATAAGTGCATCAAGGCTGGATTTACTTCTATCATGTTCGACGGCTCACATTTCCCGATTGATGAAAATGTTGCTAAGACTACCGAGCTTGTAAACGTTGCTCACGGTCTCGGACTTTCTATCGAAGCAGAGGTAGGCGCTATCGGCGGTGAAGAAGACGGCGTTATAGGCAAGGGCGAGTGCGCTGATCCTGCTGAATGCAAGCAGATCGCTGATCTCAGCGTTGATTTTCTCGCAGCAGGAATCGGAAACATCCACGGCGTATATCCTGACAACTGGGAAGGACTCAGCTTTGAAACTCTTGAAGCCGTTAACAAGGCAGTCGGCGATATGCCTCTCGTTCTTCACGGCGGCACAGGTATTCCTGACGATATGATCACAAAGGCAATTTCTCTCGGCGTAGCTAAGATCAACGTAAATACAGAGTGTCAGCTCGTATTTGCAGATGCTACAAGAAAATACATTGAAGCCGGCAAGGATCAGCAGGGCAAGGGATTTGACCCAAGAAAGCTTCTTGCTCCCGGTTTTGAAGCTATCAAGGCTAAGGTTAAAGAGAAGATGGAGCTTTTCGGCAGCGTAAACAAGGCTTAATTAACTAACCTATAAAACCATAATGGCAGACGCATAATGTGTCTGCCATTATTTTTGATTGTATGAGGTGTAATAATGTTTCAAAAAATTATAGTAATCGGAAGTTCGGGTGCAGGAAAGAGTGTTTTCTCAAGAAAACTGAGGGATATTACCGGTTTGCCTCTTCATCATCTGGATCTGCTTTGGCACAAACCGGACAAAACAAATTATACCGCCGAAGAATTTGATAAAAAGCTTCAGGATATTTTATCCACCGATAAATGGATAATAGACGGAAACTATCAGCGTACTCTTGAACTTCGTCTTGCAAACTGCGATACGGTATTTCTCTTGGATTATCCGCTTAATGTCTGCCTTTCAGGAGCAGAATCAAGGATCGGAAGAAAAAGAGACGATATGCCCTGGACAGAAACTGAATTTGATGAGGAATTCAGACAATGGATAATAGATTTCCCAAAAATTCAATTGCCTGCCATCTATCAGCTATTAAAAAAGTATTCTGATAAAACGATAATTATTTTCAAATCAAGAGAAGAATCTGAATCATATTTAGAGCATATTCAAACAAAAATGAATCTATAATTCTTTTTCAAAATACACCATGTCTATAAGCTGTTTGCCGCATTCAAAAATCGGATGATCGTAATTATCGGTAAAGAAGTTTTTTACCCTATATGTTTCCTTAAACCCGCATTTTTCGTAAAACGGTATCGTCAAAGGACTATCGCCCGTTCCGACTTTCAAGGTTTTATATGATCTCCTATAGTTCTCTTCAATAAATTCAATCAGCTTTTTCCCATATCCATTATGCTGATATTCCGGGTTGACAGCAATATTTTTTATTTCAAGAGTAAGATTCCCTTCATCAGTAATCACACAAACGGCTTTAACTCCATTGTCTGTAAGCGCATACATTGTGCCACGCTCAAGATAACAATCTATCATACTTTCCTGTTCATCCGCTAATAAAAGCAAATCAATGTATTTTTTCTTATCCTGTTTAACTTCAATTATTTCCATATATTTATCACCTCAATTATTTAAGAGCCACTATGCATAAACACAGCAGCTCTCATTTTTTATTTTACTGCACAGAATCTTTCGGATCAAGAGAAGCTATAAAGCTAAGCTTAAATCTTTGTATCTTAAGCGCATCTTCGTTGGTTACACCGCTTGTACCATTATCGTAAACATCGGCGTTAAGCAACCCCTGAGCTGAAATGTGACTTGGATCAGAACCATTTATACCATACTTATCAGGATTGGAATTAGCCTGCATTATCAGAACTGCATCTGACATATCAACTTGATTATCGCAGTTGGCATCACCCCAGACAATATCATCTTCCGGCAGTACAGTTGTGGTCGTAGTCGTTGTTGCGGCGGTTGTAGTAGTTGTTGTCGTCGTGGTGGTAGTTGTCGTGGTCGTGGTTGTAGTAGTTGTCGCATTTGTTGTTGTCGTAGTGGTCGTTGTAATAGTTGTTGTAGTAGTTGTGGTGGTCGTCGTGGTGGTTGTAGTCATTGTCGTCGTTGTAGTAGTTGTTGTCGTCGTGGTGGTAGTTGTCGTGGTTGTAGTCGTTGTCGCATTTGTTGTTGTCGTGGTGGTCGTCGTAGTTGTTGTTGTTGTTGTCGTTGTCGTAGTAGTAGTCGTTGTCGTGGTTGTAGTTGTTGTCGTCGTAGTTGTTGTCGTCGTAGTCGTTGTCGTGGTTGTAGTTGTTGTCGTCGTAGTAGTCGTTGTCGTAGTTGTAGTTGTCGTTGTAGTCGTTGTTGTAGTCTCAGGTTCAGCTGTTTTATTTGTATAAACAGTTACAGAATCAATTTTATAATTGTCGTTGGTCATCCACCAGAATCCGATTTTTAAATCGCCATATTTATAGTCGATCATTTCAGCACGATCAGGATCAACGTTCCAGACGGCTGTCGCCTCGTTGCTGTTGAAATATTCATTAAAATCTACCTGATGCCATTCATCGCCTGTCATTGTACCAAACGCACCATTCCAAGTACCTATAGTGCTGTCTGATGAGATTCTCACTTCAACTCTTGATGCGGTTTCGCCATCGGGTATGTTGAAATCAGACCACTTCCAGCCCGGCATATTATCGCTGAAATCACTGTTTGAAAGATTCGGAGTGATTACATATGTTCCTGCCTCAACCTTAACAGCAGAAGTTGTCGTTGTAGTATTTACGCTGCCATTATTTGAGGTCGTGGTTGTAGTTGAAGTTATCGGCTTTGTTCCGGTATATATAGGATCGGATGTATTGCCTTTTACTTCGGGAATCGTTGAAGGATCGACAGTTTCACCGGTTTTAAATGCTGAATAAAGACCGGCTGCTGCGCCAATAAGAACAGAGTTATAATCAAGAGCAACTTCGTTTGCCTGATAATCGGCTACGGAATCGTTATACGCTCCGCTTGAATTAGTCGGCCCGCCTACCAAAGCTCCGGTAAGAGTGTGACCATTGCTTGAATATTCTGTTTTTCCGTTAAATTCATCACTTGAGCTGTAACCGGAAGCTCCTCTGTGATGAGGATATTTTGCTGAATTATCAGCATATCCAACAACAAAACAGGTATTAGCCGGATTGTCTCCGAGAATATAGTTCATCTGTCCTTTTGCCCAGTTATTGTAATTCACCTGAGCTGCCGGATACTTTGAAGCAACAAGTGCAGTTAGCTGTACTCCTGAATTATATCTTGCGCTGCCCCATTCCGATTCAAAATAGAAATCATCTGAATTAGTCCCCTTGGATTCAAGAAGCTGAGTCACCTTTCTCCAATCGGCAGTCGAACCCGTTATTTCGGCTTGAAGAACCGCTGCTCCAACGCTTACATTATCCCACGAAAAGGTCGTGTAAACGCCATACTGACAGTTCTGGTTCATATAATTATTAAGAAATGATTTGTATTTATCATCCTTGGTTGCAAGATAGAGCCATCCTGCTGCCCATCCCTGTTCATCCTTATAATCAGACCAGGCGGAATTATAATAAAATCCTGTAGGACCGTCCGTTGCGCACTGATTATATTTTGTAGAAAATTCAAAAAGAGCTTTTGCGTATTTCAGATCCTCAGCGTTACCAAAATTAATATAATTAACAGCAAGAGCAGCCGCATATTCAGCAGCAATATCACTTGCACCGCTTGAAGTACTATAAACCTGACGTGTAGAATCTCCCTGAACCTCAGGCGCACACCATTCAGCATGATCTGCGTCGCCGTTTCCTATCTGATAAACGAAATTAGTGACCGTATCGCCGTTGAGAGTGGTGCTGTCCTTAAAATACTTTGCAAAATAATCTGTAATAGTTCTGAAATGCGTTGTCTGATCGGTGGAATCAAAGGCGTCGCCGAATTCATAATAGCTCCAGCCAAGCGTTGAGGCTGAAAATCCTGCCGGAAGTCCGAATTTAACATGATCTCCTGCATCGTGAAAGCCTCCTACAACGGCATCGGACGTATGGCAGTCATCACGCCATTTAAGCCGGGTTGTTTCGCCGACTTCTGTTCCGCACATATTTGCATCATAAAAATACAGTGAATATTGAAGCAGCTTAGCATAATTATCAGGTTCTTGCGCTGCGGCGTCTGCTGTTGTTACCGGAGATGAAACTGCTGAACTTACTGCCATAACGGCCGCTGAAGAAAAAGCTGCGAACTTTCTTAAAAATTTATTATGTTTCATAAATATCCCTCGCTTGCTGTAAACATATAATTTCCGCTTCTTTCAGGGAAAATTTTCCCAAATTTCATTTTGATTATAGCACACTTTAACGAAGGCTTTGTTAACAAATTATGTACAAAATGACCAAATAAGTAAATTCAGCATTAACGCCAAAAAGCAATCTACCAATTGTATAATTTCAACATACAATGTATCATGCCTAAGAACAACTTTAAGTCTTAATTGTAAATATGCAAATTTATATATTAATATTTACAGTGGTATTAATATGTTATTGTAAAAAAAGATATATAATCGGTAAAATAATCCGCATTAATTAGCATATTCAAATTGTACTACAAGCCACATATTATACAATTAGTATAATATGTGGCTATTCAGTATACATGATATTCATATCAACGTCACCGTAAATTCCCGAAATTCTTCCGCAGCTGCTTTGCTGCCAGATATAAAAATCGCCATCATAGTCGGTTTTGTCAACATAATGAGCAAGCCATACAGGAGAAGAATTCTTGATATCGATGCTCCAGAAGTTATTAAGGAAATTTTTGCTGCTGTAAAGCATGGTTTCATAACCATAATTTCCCATCTCGTCGGAAAAAGCAAGATAAAGCTCGTTCAAATCACGGATATTCATGCCGTATTTCTGAAAATTCGTAAATTCTTCCCAATCAAAAGCAATCGGCAGATCAGTCGGTTCTCCCCCAAGCGTTTCAGCGATCCACCGGGCGTGTTCACGAATATCATCGACAGAATTATCGGTCGTATAAAAGTAAACGCCGATATCAAGTCCGGCATCTTTTGCACCCTGAATATTGTCATAAAAATGGTCATCCATAACGATATCGTCATAGTAATATCCGATGCGGATCATCACAAAGCTGCATCCTGCATTCTTTACCGCATTGAAATCGATATCCCCCTGCCATGTTGAAACATCAATACCGAACTGCCTTCCCTCGCCTGCATAAGCCGCCATGAAATCTCCGAAGTCAATTCTTTCATTTGTATCGGGAGGGTTCGGCAGTTCGTCAACAACATAAATACACATATCCCAGCTTGTCTGATTTCCTGAAGAATCGGTAACGGTTGCCGTAATAGGATAATCGCCTGCTGTATCCGGATCAACACTGCCCTCATAAGTGAGAACGGGACTGCGGTCATAATTATCGGCAAATCCGACATAATCATTAAGGTCAAACGCTGTTCCGGTCTTGTGATAGGGATTCCAACCGGTATTCAGAATCAGCGGCGTTTCCGTATCTTCAACCATACAGCTCATTTTTTTCTCTAAAACAACGTCACCCTGCAAATACGAAACGGAAATTTCAATCTCACCTGTCCGGGAAGTATCAATCAAATCGTCACCGTTTACTATCTCTGCTTCCGATTCTATGATAAAATCAGCAACAGTTATCGTATCGTACACCTCAACCCTATCCAGACCAACAATAACCGGCTCCGGTATTTTTTCAGTATCGGAGGTAAATTCTTCACTTGACCTTTCTTCCGTATTTGCCATGGACGAAGATACCGATTCCGAAAAAATCTCGGCCGACGTTTTTTCTTCAGATATCTCTGCCTTTAATTCAGGACTTGTTCTTGGAACATTTTTACCGCATCCTGCCGTCATAAGCATACAAGCCGCAGCAAAAACTGCCATCATTCTTGTTTTTTTCATATAAACTCCTTTTTAAATTGATAATCACAGTATAACATATTTTCTTCGTAAGAACAATATATAATTAATATTTTATGCAGTACAACAGTATTTACTTTTTTATGTTAGTTATAAATGAAATTTTGTTTCCTTGCTGAAAGGCTTTATTTCTGTCTGGACATTCCGCCCCGATCATTTCTGATACCCTTTATGGGCATCAGAAATAATTAATACCGAGTTTCCAAAGGGATAATATCCCTTTGGCAGGGGTTTAAGGGGACCAATGCCAACAACTTAAGAGATTTTGCACCTTGAACTTTTGTCAAAAAGTATTCAATCTTTGGCGATAGCCATAATTATTTCAAATACCAACGGTATTTGAAATAATTAATACTGGGTTTCCAAAGGGTTGAGTAACCCTTTGGCAGGGATACGGGGACAGAGTCCCCACTTAAGTTGTTGGCATTGTTAAGGGGACAGCGTCCCCTTAATAACTAACATAAAAAAGTAAATGCTGCTGTCATGACATTTTACATGAAAATAGTTGAAAAAAGTCATTAAATATGGTATAATTAAAAAAATATGAACTTTTTATCATGGAAAAGAGGTTGATTATGGCTGTTTTTAAGTGTAAAATGTGCGGCGGAGCGCTTAAACCGCTTGACGGAATAAATGTATGTGAATGCGAATATTGCGGAACTAAGCAAACTCTCTCTAAAAGCCGTGACGATATTACGGCAAATCTTTTCAACCGTGCAAATCATCTCCGTCTTAATAATGATTTCGATAAGGCTCAGGAAGTTTACGAAAATATAGTTCATAACTCTCCTGATAATGCTGAAGCATATTGGGGAATAGTTCTTTGCAAATACGGAATAGAATATGTGGACGATATTCTTACAGGCAAAAAAATCCCGACCTGTCACCGTACTCAGCTTGAACCTATCACTTCCGATGTCGACTATCAGTCCGCCATTGATTTTGCCGACTATACAAGCCGCAGTTTCTATGAAAACGAAGCAGAACAAATAAATAAGATTCAGCACGATATACTGAATATAGTGCGTAATGAAAAAACTTTCGATGTCTTCATCTGCTATAAGGAAACAGACGAATCCGGCATCCGCACTCCCGACAGCGTTATCGCTAACGAGATCTACTATCAGCTTGAACAGGAAGGCTTCAAAACATTTTACGCTGCCATAACCCTTGAAGACAAGCTTGGTCAGGAATATGAACCGTACATTTTCTCGGCTCTTCAAAGCGCAAAAGTTATGCTTGTCGTCGGCACTAAACCGGAATATTTCAATTCTCCGTGGGTAAAAAACGAATGGAACAGATACCTTAAATTTATCAAATCAGACCGCAGCCGACGGCTTATTCCTTGCTATAAGGACATGGACGCTTACGATCTTCCAGAGGAATTTGCTCATCTTCAGGCTCAGGATATGTCCAAAATCGGCTTCATGACTGATATTATCAGAGGAATCAAAAAGATAGTTTCAGCCGGAAGCAGCTTTGCCGAATCAGATTATCAGCGACCGCCGCAAAATATTGACACATTGCTCCAGCGTATCGAAATTTTCCTTAACGACGCTGATTTCGGAAACGCTGAGGAATACTGCGAACGTGTTCTCGATATAGATCCGGATTGCCCTCAGGCATATTTTTCAAGATTTCTTGCTGAAAATAACTGCCGCAGCGCTTCGGAGCTCTACCTTCCGGAAAAAATAAACAGATTTTCTGAAATTTACATAAACGCATACGGATTCAGAATGGAAAGCGACGAGATATACCGCAAAAGAATGCAGTACGTTATGGGAAATTCCATGAAAAATGCCGCCGCCTTTTCTCAGGGAGATGAGAAAACGGAAATTATACACGTTTCCGAGGGTATTATTTCACTCGTCAGAAATAATATTAAAGAAAAAGAACAGCAAGCGCTGCAAAATGAACAGAATATCGCTGATGAATTTCTAAAAAAAAATAACATGGAAAAAATAAATACCCGAAATAAAAAAAGAATTAAAATCATTATCATGGTCAGCTCTGTAATTTTTTTAATTAACTTTTTCGGGACATTTTTTTTCAGAAGCAGTTCATCGCCTGTGTTTCTCTTTTTGATAATAGTTATTCTCTGCATTGCCCTGATCAAGAAAAATTAAAAATTCGTGTTCATAGGAAAAGTGTGCAGATTTTCAAGAGAAGTTTTATGATTGCAAGGTCAAAGACGTGCAGCTTATCCTATGAATACAAATTCTAAGACAAAACAATTATGATATAGGAGATTATTATGGCTATTTTTAAATGTAAAATGTGCGGCGGATCGCTTGATGCAGCCGAGGGAATGACTGTGTGTCAGTGCAGCTATTGCGGAACTTCCCAAACTCTCCCATCGATTGATAACGACAAACTCCGCCAGCTTTTCGACCGTGCAAACTATTACCGCATGAATAGTGAATTCGATAAAGCAGCTATGGTTTATGAAAATATAATTTCAGAAGCTCCGAAGGAAGCGGAAGCTCACTGGGGAAGCTGTTTATGTCGGTATGGTATCGAATATGTTGAAGACCCTAAAACAAGCCAAAGGATACCTACCTGTCACAGAACGCAGTTTTGCTCTATACTCGACGATCCCGAATACCTTTCGGCTTTGAAATATGCCGACAGCGCAGCTTATTCGGTTTATCGTGACGAAGCGGTGCAGATCGACCGTATCCAAAGAAAAATCCTCGAAATTTCCAGCCATGAAGAACCCTTCGACATTTTTATATGCTACAAGGAAACCGATAATGTCGGCGGACGTACTCCTGACAGCGTTATCGCTCAGAATATTTACGAATCGCTTACTGATAAGGGATATAAGGTTTTCTTCTCGAGAATAACTCTTGAAGATAGGCTGGGTAAGGAATATGAACCGTATATTTTTGCCGCTCTTAACAGCTCACAGATCATGCTTGTTGTCGGTACTAAACCGGAGCATTTTAATGCAGTCTGGGTAAAAAATGAATGGTCAAGATTTCTTGATCTTGCTCAGCAGGGTCAAAAAAAGGTTGTTATTCCATGCTATCGTGATATGAGTCCTTATGATCTTCCCGAAGAATTTACAGTTTTACAGTCTCAGGACGTTTCAAAGGTCGGCTATATGCAGGATCTTCTCCGTGGAATAGAAAAAATCCTCACAGTCGGTACTGTTTCTGCAACAGCAGCTCCTGTCGGAACAGACGCTCTTGTTGATCGTGCCTTTATTTTTCTTGAAGATAAGGATTGGCAGAGTGCAGACGAATACTTTGAAAAAGCTCTCGACAGCAATCCCCGAAGCTCCCGTGCATACCTCGGCAAACTCATGTCGGAACTGAATATCTCTTATGAAAAAGATTTCCGTAACATCGGAAAGACTATCGGAAATCTCGGCAATTTTACAAAAGCAATGCGGTTTGCTGACGACTCTTTTAAAAATAAACTTACAGAACTTGAAATGCTCGCACGTTTCGGTTATGCGGAATCGCTTCTTAAGGATGATTGCTCCAGAAGCGACGCTTTGAAGGCACGGGAAATTTTTAAGGAACTCGGCAATTTTGACGATTCAGTCCGCTATACCGAAATTGCAAACCAGAAGATCTCCGGAATCGAACAGAATAATTTTCTTTCCGCAAAGGCTCTTATTGATTCTCCTGAGAACGGAGGCGACTACTTAAAAGCGCTAAAACTTCTTGAAGACGCCTCCGGAATTACCGAGACACCTGCGCTTATTATGAAATGTGAAACGGCTTTGGATGAGCTTTACAATAACGCCGTTAAAGATATGCAAAATGCAAAATGCTCCGCCGATTTTGCAAAGGTTCAGAAAATTTTCGAGGATATAAGCGGATATAAAAACTCCGGCAGTCTGGCTTTCCGCTGTCTTACAAGCGTTCAGGGACTCAGCGACTACGAACAGGAATCGGCCGATGAGGAAAGAAGAAAGGCTGAAGCCGCCGAAGTTGAAAAGCAGATTCTTATCAAAGCTGAAAAAAATCAGAAGCGTGAAAAACTCCGAAATTCAAGAACTGTTTTGCTTTCTGTGTTTACAGCAGCATCCGCAGCTATTACCTATTATTTATACAATAAAGCCAAGGGATATGATTATGTGCTTGCTTCGGATTATATTCCTGTTGCTGTCATTTCTTCTTTTATTCTTACATTTTTGCTGATATATCTTGAGGTAAGAGTTAAGGGAAAATCGGATATTAATAAGATACTGCCTCAAAAACTTGCAGTTCTTTTAACTGCTCTCGAAGGAGCTTATGTAATGACGATGTCCTACGATACGCTCATTGCAGGAGCATTTATGATCTTGATTCATTCAATCGCTGTCTTTTTTGCAATTAAAATTGGAAAACGATCTTATCTTAGGTATTATGAATAAACAAAAAGCTGTTGCACAAAATGTGTAACAGCTTTTTATGTTCAATTCGAAAGCATTTCGGCAATCACGATATAAAACCAAATTATTGTTTCCGTGGATTCTTGATGTGTGTATCCGCTATCCAGAGTATCACTAAAAAAGATACTATACAAAAAACAATCATAAAATAAAGCGATTTAGCAGTATGAATATTGAACAAAACGAATTCTTTCGATTCATTTTGTTCCATTTTAGCTATCAACATCAGGCATAATCTTAATAATCCTGTAAATAAAATAGAATACGAAATCATTCTGCATGAAAAACGAATGTCTTTTAACAATAGCTTGATAAGTGCAACTATCAACATAATAATATTGATGATAATACATACAAGGCATATAAAAGTTATACTAATAATAAATTGATTTGTGCCGCCTTTTATATGCCCATGAACAGCCTCCAATAATATATCAAAAAATATTTCAAACGTTTCTCCAATACAAACATCTGCAAAAGACATTGTCTTTTCAACATAACCATTTTCTAAAATTATTAATGGAAATTTAAAAAAGCCTATAATACTGACGGTGGCTATAATCAATGAAATCACAGCCACTAAATAACCAAACATAGAATGCTTATTTAAAGCAGTACTTAATACTAAACTATTACTTGTTTGAGTATTACTATTAAGTGATTCTTGGCATTTTTCGCAGATGCTTCTGCTTGATTCAATTTCTTTTCCGCATTTTTTACATAACATATTAATTTTCTCCTTTTCGTTTTTACAACAAACGTTGTATTTTAAAAGTATTATACCACATTCGTTGTAATAAGTCAATATTTCCACATCATTTGTGGTATAATTTTGTTACAATACTATAAATAGGAGATCGGATAGTTATGCAACATTACCATCGAATCCGGGATTTGCGTGAGGATAATGATCTGACTCAGGAAGCCTTATGCAAAAAATTGTATATGCATAAAACCACATATACTAATTATGAACAGGGGAAGCATACCGTTCCACTGGATTTTGCAGTTCTGATTGCCGATTTTTATAATGTAAGCCTCGATTATATCGCCGGACGCACCAATTTTCCACATGGCAGTGCCAATCCTGAGTTTTCCTCAGACGAACTGAGCGTTGTTGAAAAATTCTCCTCTCTAACTGAACGAAATAAAGGCAAACTCGAACAATTTTTAGACCAACTTTGCAAACAACAGGAAAATAGTTCTTCTATTTTCAAAGAAGCAAAATAAAGCTTCATATCACAAATTAACAAAATCCCCTACAGACCAAAATCCGTAGGGGAAAATTTTTTCAAATATTAATAACTGAAAACAATATCAATGATTCCCTTATAGAGATGAGCAGATTCGCTTGCAAAACTAAAGTTGAAATCTTTAGGATTCTGAATCTGCATAACGATGATATAAGAACCTCCGTTTGACCGATAATCGCTGTAATCCGAGTAAACAGAGCCGTTTTGTCCGTTATCGTTATAATTTTTTATGCAGCCTGTTATGTAAAGATAATCTCCTGCACCCGTTTCGGCAGTACCTGTTTTTGCGAAGAGCTGATAGCCTTCGGGAACGTAAATTCCGAGATTAGAGGCAACTCCCGACATACCGTCAAGAAGGTTCTGACGGCACTCCGAAGGAATACTGCCAATAACCTCATACGGAGCGCTTCCCTGTTCAACAACGCTGTAGAAATCGTTTGTATCAACAACATTTTTTATAACAAACGGCTTTACCATATCTCCGAAAACGGCTTCTCTTCCCAAAGCCGCCAGATAAATCGGACAGGTTCGTACATAAGACTGTCCGAATGCGCTTCTTCTCAGGTCGTCGTTGCAGTAAACCTCAATGTTATTTTCAAGCGAACCAAAATCGCAGTATATCTCATATCCGGGACCAAAATTGAACATATTTCCCAGATCGCTTAAAACTTCCTGAGTTCCTATCTGATCGAAAGCTTTCGCAAAGAAAATATTACTTGAATTGACAAAAGCCGAATAAAGCGAACGTTCTGCTATCGGGTAAGAATAATTCGTATCGTGATCCCAGTTAACGATAGTTGCTCCGTCATCTATCCATGTTCCGTCGTCATAAAGTGAAGTTATACCATGTTTATCTGCAATGACCTCAGACATTATTTTAAAGCAGGAACCGGGGGTTGCATTCTGGAACGCTTTATTTCCGCAAGCTCCCCAGCTAAGACCGTCGGCGTAGCTCTGATCTGAAAAGAAGAGATCGGGATCATACGACGGATATGACACTTCGGACAAAATAGAGCCGTCGTTTCTCATTACAACAACTGAACCAACTATTCCCATATTCTGCATATACTGATAAATCGCATTCTGAACGTCAGCATCAAGGGTAAGCTGAATTGAACGTCCTATATTTTCGTTGCCATTAACGGGAGCGGGGTTATTGTTTCTGAGGGTTTCCTCAAAGGTTTTATCGAATCCGCCGGACATCTCAGCTAAAATATTAGCGAACGAGATCTTATAATTTTCGGAAAAAGAACGTATCTCCTTTCCGGTTTCGTCCTGTCTGCTGTACATAAGAAGATCGCCGTCAGAATCATACAAATTTCCTTTTATAACAGGAGGAGCAGTTGTAGTTGTTGTCGTTGTAGTAGTTGTCGCAGAAGTTGTTGTAACTGTAGTTTCCGTTTCTGTTTTTGACTCGGTCGCTTTATTTTCAGCGTCAGAATATTCCTTATTAATATTCATATCAGGAGAAGAATCATCAGCTTTTTCAACAGTTGAACTGCAAGCTGTTGAAAGGGCTAAGATCAATGCTGAAATCATGATCGAAATTGTTCTTTTTCTTTTGTTTCTCATATATTATAACCCCCTCAGAGTTTTGTCTTTATGTTTTCATTATACTATTTTTTTCACGCTTCGTCAACCGAAAACGACAGATTTTGCAGATTGTATTCACTTTGTAATATATCTCTTACAATTTCTTTTCATTTTCTTATAAGGCAGCAGAATTTGCTTTTTTAAGTAAGTTATAAAGGGAATTTTGTTTCCTTGATTCCTTGCTGAAAGGGTTTATTTCTGCATGGACATTCTGTCATAATCATTTCTGATACCCTTTATGGGTATCAGAAATAATTAATACCGGGTTTCCAAAGGGTGATTCCCTACAGTGTGGGTGATTCCCCATAGTATGGGGAAATGTCGGCAACGCCGATAAAGGGGCTGGGCAAGAATGTCACGAAGTGACAAAGGGGACGGGCGACCGTTGGGAGGAATAACCCTTTGGCAGGGGTACGGGGACGGTGACTCTCTACAGTGTAGGGAGATGTCACGAAGTGACAGAGGGGTGCGGGTCTCCAGTGGAGACCTCTCGCAAAGCGAGAAGCACCGACCGAACCAACAGGTGAGACCGCGGCTCCTGTTAGAAGTCACCGATTAAGTTGTTGGCATTGTTAAGGGGGACGGCGTCCCCTTAATAACTAACATAAAAAGCAAATACTGCTGCACTGTCATTTCTTGCAAGACTATTGACAATATACATTTTATGCGTTACAATATAATTATCATTCAATACAAGGAGTAAAAATTATGGAATATGTATATAAAACAAGTAACGTCTGTTCAAGAGAGATTCATTTCAATATTGACGGAAACATTGTAACAAACGTTGTATTTTACGGAGGTTGCAACGGAAACCTTAAAGCTATATCAAAGCTTGTTAACGGTATGACCGTTGAACAGATAGAAGAAAAGCTCAGCGGAAACTTATGTGGAATGAAGCCGACATCATGCGCAGATCAGTTAGCTAAAGCCGTCAGAAAGGCTTATGAAGAAACAAGGTAATGATAAAGGACGAACCTGAAAAAGTTCGTCCTTTAATTATTATTCTTTTATAAATTATCCCAGCTTGCACTGCCAAAAGATATCATCTGAGTATAATATCTTAATATACGAGTTGCGTCTGTTCCTGATACAGCTCCGTCGCCGTCGATATCTGCGGCAGCTTGCTGACGTTCGTTAAGCTCTCCGTCCATGCCGGAAAGAATCAGCGTATACTGACGAAGCGCGTGCGTTGCGTCAATACCGGTAACAGCTCCGTCGCCGTCAACGTCTCCTTTAAGAAAACCGTTCAGATGAAGCGCATAGTCCTTTATAACAGCATAATCCCCGTCAACTCCGCCAAAAGAATTTTCATCTGTAAGCTCGATAGTATCTGATGTTACTTTATCGTCAATTGTGAAATTATATGTAAGCGTTGTAAAACTTTTAGGAGTGTCGTTCGGATCGTAGATCGTGAATTCATCAGTAACCGTTCCTGCCTCAGCATCGTAAACTCCGCCGCTGAGAGCTATGCTTATCTTATAGTTACGGTAATCATTATCGGTATTATTTCTTCCCTCGATATCAAATGAGAAGCTGTCGCTTCCGGAAATTTCACAGGTGTAATAAGGCTCTCCCTCCCATTCAGGAGAATCAAAGGTTATCGCTACTGTAGCCTTGACGGTTTCGGGAAGATTGATTATCACTCTTCCGTTTACGTCATTTGAATTAAAGTCTTCATAAACCGGAGTCATATCTACAGCATAGACTGACGAACCCAAAGGAACAGATGTCATTAAAGCAGCTGAAATTAAAGCAGCCGATATTTTATTTATTTTCATTGTCATCACTACTCTTTTCTTTTATTTTATCAAAAAGGCTTTTCCATTCTCATTAAGAATCGTTATCATGATATCATCCGAAGAGATCTCATCTTCAGACTGAATATAAAGGGAAAATCCTCTGTCGCTCGTTTCACCCTCACGCTCAAGCAGCTTATCCTCGAAGCAGTTAAAAGCTTTATAAGTTTTTTCTCCGACGGAAACGAAAATTTCCGAATTGCTGCCACTGAAAGCCTCTTCCGGAAGTTCGCCGTAAATATGGACGAACACTCCGCTCTTTTCTGTGCGGATAACAGTTTCTTTTCCGCTGATCTCTTCCGGAACAAGAACGCTTATGTCCGCTTCCGGAGCATTCATAACAGGAGCATATTTCTGCAAATTGCCGATATTCCTCTCAACTATCTCAAGCACGACCGCTCCGCCGTTTATACCGTTCATGCGGTATGGAACAGCTCTTGAAAATTCTGCTTCGCTAAAGCATTCCGCCATATACGGCAGAATCGCTTCGCCGTATGAATCACGGTACATAAGCAGATTTCCGTCTTTGCCCTCGCATACGGTTTTTATGGAGATATCGTCAAGAGCACGAAATCTTCCAAGATAGCTGTAGGTAAATTCATAATCATTGTAAACCTGAGTATCCTTTGCCTTTTCAGCGGGATAGATCATCGCCGCAAGATCACCCAGACGGTCGTCACGGGTAAACCAACGGCTTCCGGCAGAACAGCTCTCTTTACCGAGCATAGCCATAATTCGTGAATGTCCGGCGTAAGCGCCAAGATTATTCCAATGAGTATCGGTTTTGTGATAAAGCGGAATGCTTGAGCTTGCATTAAGCAGAGTTTCTTTCATATCGCACCAGTAGCCGCTTCCTGAAAGAGCCGCCGCAAGCTTTTCATAGTTGCCCGGATTGTCGCTTTCAATATAGTTAAAAGGCATATTTTCGGGATAAATTGAATTTTTATTAGGAGCGACGGTAAACACAAACTGCGCATTATTCTGCTGACAGTAAGCGTTCATCATATCAAGATTATTTTTTATATTATTCACTGCACGGTCGCTCAGCGTATTTATATTAAGGAAATCATCGACCGTTTCGCCGTAATAGAGCCAGCCGTTTTTTCCGACTATAACGTCGGAATTTGGCGATGTACCCAGAATTGACGACTTGATTCTTCCGTCCGCAGTTACAAGCTGCTGGCGGAATGCAAAATGTTCGGAAAAGTATATTTCAAAATCCGAGAAAAAATTGAAATTGATCTTCCCGTCCTCTGTTTTTATCTTCGGAGCGGAAGAAAGCTCACGCTTTTCCTTGTCGGAATCAGCCTTGACTATTGGCATTAAAGCTGCCGGGACAAGGCAAATTCCTATAAAAGCTGCCGAATAAAGTCTGTATAATAAATTTTTCTTCATAAGGCATCTCCTAAAATCTGAAATAAATAAACGGGTTATAAGAAGCTGAAGAAAGTGTTATAATGCATACCAGAAGAAGTATCAGCGATACTGCATACGAACATACTTCCATAGCAGAAGCGTACTTTCCGTTTCTTTCAGCTCTTGCCTGTAAAGCTTTTATGACAGGCATTGAGAAAACAACTGCCATTATCAGCATCACAATATACATCGGACTAAGCTGGAGCATGAATCTTGCAAAGCCCTCGCTTCCTCCGGCATTCATACAGAACATTTTTCCAATAAAACGGCAGGCATCCGAGATCGTCTCCGCTCTGAAAAACACGAAAGCGATAACCGTTACAAAAACTGTATAGAAATGCCTGAAAAAACGTGGGAATTTTTTTGTATTTATTATGCCGTAGGATTCAAGCATGAGGAAACCGCCGTTTATCAGTCCCCAAACGATAAAATTCAGGCTTGCACCGTGCCATAAGCCGGTACAGAAGAAAACGAAAAGCTTATTCAAAGCCGTTCTCACCTTGCCTTTACGATTGCCGCCGAGAGGAATATAAAGATACTCTTTGAACCATGTTGAAACGGAAATATGCCACCTTCTCCAGAATTCCTGCATACTTTGTGAAATATAGGGATAATTGAAGTTTTCCTTGAAAGTGAAGCCGAACATTGCTCCAAGACCGATAGCCATATCGCTGTAACCGCTGAAATCGAAGTATATCTGGAACAGATAAGAAACTGCTCCGAGCCATGCAAGCGGCATTGTGATATCAGCAGAATCGAGTCCGTAAACGTAATCGGCAGCAATTGCCATTGTGTTTGCGATAAGGAGCTTTTTTGAAAGTCCGGTAATAAATCTTCTTATGCCCTGAGCAGTTTTTTCGGGATCATTCTCACGCTTGTCGATCTGATCTGCAAAATCGTAGTATTTAACGATAGGACCTGCAACAAGCTGTGGAAAAAAGGTTATATAAAGAGCGACCTTGTAAATATTCCGCTGAATATAGCGTGGATTTTTATATGCGTCTATAACGTAGGACATCGCCTGAAACGTGTAGAAAGATATTCCGATCGGAAGCGCTATATTCGGGATAGACATACTCAAAAACGGCAGTCTGTCCAGCATTTCTGCACCAAAACCTGCATACTTGAAAACTCCCAGCATAAGCAGATTCGCCGTTACTGAAACAGCAAGAATCGGCTTGCGGAACTTGTTTTTCTTTCCCATAGCAAGACCGAAAAAATAATTCATTATGATCGAAATTATCATAAGAACAACGGCTTTCGGCTCGCCGTATGTATAAAATGCTATGCTGAAAATCAGCAGGAGAACATTTTTAGCCGTTATGGTCGGTATAATTCTATAAAGAATATATACCGAAGTCATAAATATAAACAGGAAAACAGGACTGCTGAATACCAAAACAGTTCCTCCCCTTTATACGCTTGCGTAATAGTCTATCGTTGAAACCGTATCGCCGTTATAGAAAATGTAAAGTCCGAAATCAGCCGAACCGTAGATAACAGTATCGCTTCCGCCATCGCCCTTTCCGTAAACAGCCTCTACGTCAGAACGTGAACTGCCAACGGAAATTCCCTTGGGAGTTGAATAACCTGCGCCTATGATCGTAATATCATAAACCGTTTCGCTGCCGTTCATAACGTAGCATGAAACTTCAATACCGCTGTAATAGTATATTTTCTGATCTGCACCGTTTGAAAGACATCCGGGAGCTTCAATAACATCGTTCGGATTTCCGAGAGAAGAGATAAGTCCGTCTGCATTTCCAAGAAGAGCAGTTCCGTTAAAATTAAGGTCACTGTTGCTGAATGAACCCTCCTGCGGCTGCTGTGGCTCCGGATCAGGCTGATCATTCTGGGGTTCATCCTGCTGCGGATCATCATGTGACTGATCGTCTCCGCCCTGATTATCATTCTCATCAGGCTCGTCGTTATTATTGTTAGCAGCAGCCGTAGTAGTTGTTACCGGCTTTTTTGAACTGCTCGTTGTAGTAGTTGTTTTCTTTGCGTCTTTTGTCGTAACAGCAGTTGTAGTTGCTGCTTCATCCTTTTCGGCAGTTGTTGCAGTTTCCGAAGACGAGGTTGTACTGTTATTTATGTCAAGTACGACATCCGAGCTTGAAGTTTCATCTTTTCCGCATGAAACAGCCGTCACAGCACACAATGCAGCAGCCGCAAGCAGAGCAGTTATTTTAAAATTCATAATAAATACCTCCGATTAGTTAAAATTCGGGTAAACATACTGTTTCCACGTATAATTCATTGCTTTAAGGTAAGAATCAGTTACATTTTTATAGTGATTGCAGGTATCATAATTAGTCCATATTCCATTGATATATACCTGATTCCAGTAATGATCGCCGTCGCCTCTGCCTGTTCCGTAAACAACTCTTGATTCGAGACCGGCTTCCTGGAAGTAAAGATCCGTAACCGCTGCAAAATAATAGCATACAACAAATCTGTTGCTCATAGCATAGTTAGCAAAAAAGCTCCAGCCAATGGATTGAATCTGAGCAAGAGATTTTGTCGATTCGATAAGTTTATACATATTGTGTGCAACAACGTAATCATAGATATTATCAGGATTTTTTCCGACAGAAGCAATAACCGAAGCCGCTTTTTTCTGAACATCCGACATTGGAACTGCAACACCGTCCGGACCGATGTTATATCCGTCTACACGACCGCTTGTAGCCATTTTTCCGCTTGTTTTATCGAAATAATACTGCTTGCCGTCAATTGTCTGCCAGCCGAACTGCATTTTTCCGTCTGCATTGAAATAATATTTTCCGTCGTCAAGAGTAATAAATCCGGTCTGAACGACGCCGTTCTCATCAATATAATATTTAAAAGTTCTGATTATCTGACGTCCGGTCAGCATAATACATTCCTCATTAAAATAATACTTCTTGCCGTCGATGATCTGCCAGTTTGTAAGAGCATTTCCGTTTTCCGAGAAATAATATTTATTTCCGTCGATAGTCTGCCAGCCGATCTGCATAACGCCTTCTTCATTGAAGTAATACTTGCCGTTGTCAATAGTTACAAGACCTGTTGCCGCCGAACCGTCTTCTCCGAAATAATACTTATTTCCGTCAACTATAAGTCTTCCAGTCTGCATTTTTCCGTCTTCGCCAAAATAGTATATTTTTCCGTCAACTGATTTGATTCCCGTAAACATTTTAAAACCATCGCCGAAATAATACTTGTCTTCGCCGATATTCTGCCATCCCGCCTGAGCGGAACCGTCCTCGCCGAAATAATAGAAAACACCGTCGGCAATTTCACGAAGTCCGGTTACCATAAAACAGTTTTCATCAAAGCAGTAAACCGAATCTCCGATTGCGATAAGTCCGGTGGCAAGAGAGCCGTCCGCTCCGGCATAAACAGTTTGTCCGTCAATTGTCTGTAAGCCGTAAAGAAGCTTGCCGTCCTCTCCGAAAGCATAATTCATGCCATTCAGAGCAATAATTCCCTTTGCAAGAGAACCGTCCGAATAAACATAATATTTGTCCTCACCGTTTTCAAGCCAGCCGGTTGCAACAACTCCGTCGTCGCTGAAATTATATGTAACACCGTTTATTTCTGTCGGTTCTGTCTGAACCATACCGCTTTCATTAATATAGTAGCAGTCACCTTCATAATTCACAAACCCATTCTCGCTTAAAACCGAACCATGTACATCAGCAAGATAAAGTCCGCCTTCAGCATCGATAAATCTGCCGACAGCTTTTCCGGCTTCAGGAGCAATATAATATTGTCTTCCGCAATATTCCAGCCAGCCGTAAACCGGCTTTCCTGTTTCGGAATCAAAATAGCAGCGATTTCCGTTAACGGTTCTCCAGCCTGTTTTTTCAACTCCGTTTTCAGAGAAGAGATAGTACTGTCCATCGATTATCTGAGTTCCTGTAACATATTCGCCGTTGGAATCATAATAAAAAATTCTGCCGTTTTCGTCTGTATACCACTCGGAAATCATCGTCTTATCGTTTTCAGCAGCAGAAGCCGCAGCAGGAACGGCTGTCATAGCTCCAATAGCTGCCATTACTGAACAAATTAATATTTTGTTTTGTTTTTTCATACCTTTCTCCAAAGCATCCGGAAGCATATTCCGAAGCTTTCCGCACTTTTCCGGCAGCGGAATCTCCGTATTTTTCTGTATTGCATTTAATAAGTGTGTTTTTACTTGCTGTTTGACATATTGCAATAAAAAATTTGTAGATTCTTACAAAAATTCATCCTGAATTTCATGCACACTGACCATGCAAATAATTCAGTGTACAAAGCTATTATATCAAATATTTCTGCTCACTGCAACTGTTTTTTCAATTTTTTTGCACTTTTTTATTTGATATATTACAATCCAACTTTTTAAGAGCCTATGTTCATAGGATAAATCACACGTCTTTTCGGCAAAATTTGTCGATTACTGCGTTGAAAAAGTTCGTCATACGTCAGTATGCTTTCACTTTTTCGCCTTGTTCTCGGCAAATTTATGCCCTAAAATCCGCACAATTTCCCTATGGACACAGACTCTAAGGAAATATTAAAGGGAGCTTTTTCAAGCTCCCCGATTTTTCTATATTACAACAACACAATTTTTTCCGCTTTTTTTTGCTTTGTAAAGACCGGAATCCACACGGATGCAAAGCGTATCAAGAGTATCGTCGATTCTCGCCTGAGTTACTCCAAGACTTACCGTCTGCGGCTTAACATTACCAAAAAATGTATTTGCAAAGCTTTGTCTTATCTGCTCTGCAATACGGGCTGCATCGAATATTCCGGTATCATACAGAAGCAGCATAAACTCTTCTCCGCCCCATCTTCCGGCAGAAAAACGCTTCTCAAATGCCGTCTGCTTACTTTTCAGAAGCTTTGCAAGAGCAGTGATAACAACATCTCCCTCTTTATGGCCATAATTGTCGTTAACCTGTTTGAAATTGTCGATATCGAGCATTATAAGCGAAAGATTTTTTCCGCATTCCCTGACTCTGATAAGCTCCGTTTCGATATACGATTGTATTTCGCTGCGATTGTAAAGCCCGGTAAGACCGTCTATAGAAGCGGCTGATTTAAGCCTTTGCTTCAGCAGCTCATGCTCGGTAATATCATGAAGTATTCCTATTATTCCTACAATATTTCCGTTATCATCTCTTAGCGGACGCTTTACTACTTCGTAATACTCGCTTCCGATTTCATTTGGAATTTGTATTACATAATCCTCTCCCCTACCGGTTCTGAGTATTTCCATATCCTTTTTCATCGCAAGAACTGCATTTTCTTTATCTTTACGTATATCGACATCAGTTTTTCCACGAATGGTCCAATTGGGATCATTGCCGTGTTCATAATGATGCCATGTATGAGTTGCAAAAATATACTTTCCCTCTTCATCCTTAATATAAATATTCTGCGGAAGCTCCTTCAGCATCTTCTCCATTTCGTAAAAAGACGCTGAATCCCTGCATCTTATGGCATTTTCAATACGGTTTTCAATAATTTTCCTATAGTACGGCGGAGCAATAAAATCAGCTGTGTCATATTTAAGGCAATCTATCTCTTTTTCTAAAAATTCTCCCGACGATACAATAAGAATCGGAAGCAATCGGAATTTGCTTTTTCTCTGAATACTTTTCAAAAAACTGTGATCATCCGCAGATGCAATTTCCGCTCCGATAAGAACTGCGCTGAAATCATTGTAATGCTCGCTGAGAAGCCTTTTTCCCTTATCTTTATTTTCGGTGCACGTCATATCATAATCTTCATTCAGCAATTCGCAAATTGTACTCATCTGCTGCAAATCTCCGCAGATAAAAAGGATCTTCTTTTTTGCTGTTGATTTTTGATTATTTATTTCATTCATTTATGATTCTCCTGTTCAGTCCACAACCAAGGCTGCCGAAGCATACGCTTTTATGGGACGTCCGGTTTCATCAAATTCAGTCGTATATTTTACACGGAAAGGTATTCTGTCCGCAGTTAAAGGAATGATCGCCTCAAGTGATTTGACTCCTGCGTCTATCTGTTTATGCCAATCACGGTACATATCTGCCACCTCCGGCGGAAAAATTCCCATTTCGATCGCACTTTCAGGGTAATTTTTCAGAAGGGGCGGAAGTCCCAAATTTTTCATACAGCGGAAGCACGGCCGCATTTCTTTAGTTGCAACAGTATATTCCCAGAAATACATATCAACCTGTTCGCTTGCTATCTTAAAACGCTTTTCGGTGTCAAGAATTCCGGAATAATAATTCTTTTCGGCTGTAATATTACGTATCATAGCATAAAAAAGACAGCTGTTCTTGCTTTTTCCTATCATACGAACCGTGCTTCTTATACAGATATCCTCCTTGCCGCAGGTTGAGGAAGTCAGATGACGCCATGTTTCAGCTTCTTGTTCATCCTCGGTTTCAATTGCAAGCTCGAGCATACTGCGGTAGGTCTTTTTGCCCTCTTCATCGAACCAATCCATGATATCGGTATTAATGATTTCGTTTTCGGAAAAGTTCATGCAAATTTCCTGAAGATATTTTTTATTTACTCTTAAAAGCTCAGTTTTTCCGTCATGATAATCAAAAATTGCTGCGCCTCCGACAAAATTGCTGAAAATAAGCGTTTCCATTGAATCGCTCGACCAGAAATTGGCCGCATTCATCGTATCGAGCAGACGCATTTGCGGAGCGGTTATTCCAACGCTTCCGCTGCTGCATAAAAGCTTATGATACTCATTCTCCGGCAGCGGACGTGAATAAAGATAGCCCTGAATATAATTACAGCCGATGCTTCTGAGAAAATCAGCCTGTTCAACTATCTCAACACCCTCCGCAATAACGGGCAGACCAAGCCAGTTTACCATTCTTACAACAGAGCTTAAAATCGTTCCGCCTCGATTGTTTTTATCGTTTTCATTCTGAAGAAAACGCATATCGAGCTTTATAATATCGAAATCAATATCTTTAAGAATATTAAGCGAGGAATAGCCGCTTCCGAAATCGTCCATCTCAACAATATAGCTATAGTTATGAAGCTTTCTTACGGCTTCGTTGATAAACTGGCTGTTGCCGAGTGCAGCAGATTCGGTTATTTCTATACGAATATACTTTGAGGGAACATTATATTTCATGCGTGACTGTTCAAGCTTATTGATAAAATCCGGAGAAAAAATATCGTATCTTGTAAGATTTACTGAGATCGGAACAATATGGCTGTCTTCATTCATACATTTTCTTATATACCGGCAAACCTTATCAAAAACATAAAGATCAAGAGTGGTTATAAATCCGTTCTTTTCAAAAACAGGAATAAAAACTCCGGGCGAAATGAGTCCTTTTTCCGGATGATTCCAGCGGACAAGCGCCTCTGCTCCGACAAGCATTCCTGTAGAATGATTATACTGCGGCTGATAGCAGATAACAAACTGTTCCTCTTCAAGCGCAGCACGCATAAGTCCGGTTATTTCCTGTTCTGTAAGGAGATTGCTTCTAAGAGTTTCGGTGTAATAATTATATCTTTGAGTATAACTTCCCTTTATCGGCGACTGTGCCATTATGGCACGTCCTATAGCGGAATCCGCCGAACGGAGATTTCCATTGAAAAGATATATTCCCGCATTGCAGGCTATTTCAAACGAAAGAGGATATGACGATATATTTTCAAATATTTTCTCAATAAAATCCGGAATATCTTTTATTATAGTTTTAGTTATAAGACAGAAGCGGTCTGAACCGATACGGCAGGCCATTCCATTATTTTCAACAACTTTTGAAATAGCGTCGGCAATATGTATAAGAAGTCTGTCGCCCTCTTCCATACCAAACATTTCGTTTATTATTTTAAACCGCTGAACATCAAAATAGATCATTACAGTTTTCATAAGATCTTCTTCAGAGAGCTTTTCAAGCCAGCAGTCCGCTTCTTTTACAAATGCCGCACGAGTGTATATTCCTGTAAGCTGATCAAGCTTCTGAAAAGCCGATTCATTGAAAGCGCTCATAAATGTAAAAATTACAGCAACGCTCTTTTTCGGTTCCGAACATACAAATCCTATCTGGCAGAATACGTTCTTCCCATCGGCAGATTTTACAAGGCTTTTCATATAAGACACATACGGCTCGCATGAAACAGAAGCTTCAGCAAGCTTACGGCGAAATGTTTCGGCATCTTTCCGATCAAGAAAATCATTGCTCAGCAGCTGGTCTACCGAACAGGCGTCTCCTTTAACGGACAATAATTCTTTTGCAGAATCCAGATTATAGAACAGATGCAATTCACATTTATATACGATCATAACGCTGTTATACTTACTTTGTGGTACATTCATTAAAAAAACCTCCTGTCAAAAAGATTCGGATTTAAATTGCTGCCCTGAATATCCTATTTTAATATTATATCACTTTCCAACAAAAAAATCAACCTTTTTATCGCAAAAATGTGCATAATATTACAAGAGAATATTGTTGCAATATGCTGTTGACAGAAATCTGATCGAGTGATATAATAAATGATAGTATGCACTAACTAATAAAAATATCAGTCCCTCTTTCCTTAGTTCTAAGAAATAGGAGCAATAACATATGAGAAAGCATTACATTGACAATTTGCGGAATTATACAATTATACTTTTATTTCCGGTTCACACATTTATGATATGGAATAATTTCGGCTCCGGATTTTATATTTATGCGGAAGAAAATCTGCTGTTGAGTACATTTATCACAATGATAAATCCTTGGTTTATGCCGCTGCTTTTTGTTCTTGCAGGAATCAGTGCGAAACATTCATTGGAAAAACGTTCAGGCAAGGAATTCATTCGTCAGCGTGCCGATAAACTATTAATTCCATTTATTTTTGGAACTATTCTTTCAGCTCCGTTACAGACTTTTTTTGCAAGAAAATTTTCGTTCGGATATAACGGATCTTATTTTGAAAATATTAAATATTTCTTCACTCATCTCACGGATTTAAGCGGTTATGACGGAGCTTTCACTCCGGCGCATTTATGGTTTATTTTATTTTTATTCGTTATTTCTGCTGTATCTTTAATTTTTTTCCGCTTTATCCCATATGAAAGAGTGAGTGAAAAGGCAGAGAAATTCCCTTTGTACGGAGCTATGCTGCTGTTTCTGCCGATATATATTATGTATCATATCGGAAATTTCGGCGGATATAGCTTAGGCAAATATCTGACGCTGTTTTTAATAGGATATTATTTCTTCAGCAGTGATGCTTTAATTGGTAAACTTGAAAAAAACTCCGGAATACTTACAATATTTTCTATAATTTTAATTGCAGTCTCTGCTGTTCTGTATTATAATTTTTCTTACTACGGAGATTTATGGGTAAATTTTTCAGGCTGGATGACTGTTCTTGCCGTAATTGGCTCTGGAAAAAAATATTTAAATAAAAAGACCATCTTTACTGATTATCTTAATCACGCTTCTTATCCGATATATATATTGCATCAGCCAATTCTGGTAACATTGGCATATTATGTTTTAAAAATAAAAACTTTTTTATCAGTACAGGTTTTTATGATCTGCTTCGGAAGCCTTGTTATTACGATATTAGCATATCATATTATAAAATCAATACCGCTTCTGAGAAAACTCATAGGAATAAAGTAACTTTTTAGAATTACGAGGTGAAATTAATGAGAAAAAGGATTATAACCGGATTTATTGCAAGCACTGTATTATTAACCGCCTGCGGAAAAAAAACAGTTGAAAATAAACAAGACAGCAGATCTTTTTTTGCAATGGACACTTATATGACAGTTACGGTGTACGGAGAAAATACCGAAGCTGCACTGGATAAAGCAGAGGAAAAAGTTGCAGAGCTTGAGCGGTTATGGTCTGTAACTGACGAAAACAGCGAGATTTACGCAATTAATCACAGCGGCGGAAATAGTGTTTCCGTGAGTTTGGAAACAGCAGAACTGCTCGGTTTTTCACTTGATATTTCAGCAATGACCAACGGCGCTCTCGACTGCACCATGTATCCGGTTCTGACTGAATGGGGATTTACTACCGGAGATTACAAAGTTCCATCGGACGAAAATATCGCTGAACTCCTTGAAAATACCGGATATCAAAAAATACAGCTCGACGGACAAGCTGTGACAGTACCGGAAAATATGCAGATAGATTTAGGAGCGGTCGGCAAAGGATATACCGGCGATCTTCTGGCTGAAACACTGAAAGAAAACGGCATCAGTTCCGCACTTCTTGATCTGGGAGGGAACATCCAGACTATCGGAAAAAAATCGGACGGTTCGGACTGGAAGCTCGGACTAAGAAGTCCGTTTGACGAGGGAACATTTGCAGTTCTTGTGGTTTCAGATTGTGCCGTTATTACCTCCGGCGGATACGAGCGTTATTTTGTCGGAGACGACGGTGAAACATACTGGCATATTCTTGATCCGAAAACCGGAAAACCGGCGCAAAGCGGTCTTGTTTCTGCAACTATCATCGGCAAAGAGGGCAGACTATGTGACGCTCTTTCAACTTCCATATTCGTTATGGGACTTGATAAGGCTGAAAATTTATGGCGGCAGCATGATGATTTTGAAATGGTTCTTGTAACCGAAAACGGCGGAATTTACATAACTGAGGGACTTGAAGATAAGTTTTCTTTGAGTGAAATGTATGCAAATCTGACAGTGGAAGTGATATACCGATGAAGTCAAAAAAATTATGGATAACGGTCTGCATAGTCATATTTTTAATAGGAATTGCCGGAAGTCTATGGGTAATATTCAGACCTCACGGTCAGACCGTCCGCATTGTGCAGAACGGAAAAACGCTGTATACTATTGATCTCGATCATTCCGCTGACAGAACCATCGAGGTTGAATATCAGGGCAGCAAAAATATTATCGAAATAAAGAATCACAGGATCTATGTAAAAGAAGCCGACTGCCCTGACCAGACCTGCGTTAAAATGGGGGAACTTAAATCCGGCGCCGCACCGATTGTCTGTCTGCCAAATAAACTTATAATAGAATTTACAGAAGATGACGATATCGACGCAGAGGTGAAGTGAAATGAACGTAAAAAAACTTGCCCGGCTTGCGCTTCTTACAGCCATTGCACTTATCATTTTTGTCGTAGAAATGCGAATTCCCGATCTTGTTCCGATTCCGGGAGTAAAACTCGGACTCGCCAATATCGTTACTGTATATTCAATTTATCACTACTCGGCAAAGGAAACTTCGCTTATTGTTCTTGCAAGAATTCTGCTTGGTTCTGTTTTCGGCGGAAATATCAGCGCAATTATTTACAGCCTCAGCGGTGCATTTCTCTGTCTTAGCGGCATGATTATTCTCCGCCGTATAATAGATGAAAAAAATATCTGGATTTGCAGTATCCTCGGCGCTGTTCTTCATAATATCGGACAAACTGCCGCCGCTATTGTTGTGATGAAAACAACGGCAGTTTTATCCTATCTTCCTTTTCTGCTCGTTTCAGGATGCATTGCCGGAGCTTTTACCGGTATATGCGCTCAGCTTCTTGTCAGAAAATCGAGTAATTTTAACTAATAGCATAGCGGCTATAGTTGACTTTATGGATTTATAAGGGAGACGCTGTCTCCCTTAAACCCTCTGCCAAAGGGTGAATCCACCCTTTGGAAACCCACTATTAATAATAAAAAATACCCCATTAAGGGGTATTTTTTATTATTAGAGTAAATTTCATAGACTAAATACATCTTTAACAAAGAAATTAATGGAGAAATAGTCATCTTTAAATCAATAAAAGCAACCGTAGCCGTTATGCCATTAGTCAAAATTAATCATTTCAGGACAGAAACAGCGTCGGTAATAGTTTTTTCAAAAGCTTCTTTACCGTATTTATCTATCTCCGCTTTATCCTTCATTCCATGAGTAAGGCAGCCTGCTCCGCCTATACAGCCTCCAACACAAGCCATTCCCTCAATAAAATTGCCGTCAAGCACATTCTTGCTCTTTTTCATTAAAGCAGTACGGCATTCCTCTATGCCGTTACATGGAACCGCTTTAAGCTCGAAGTCAATATTCTGTTCTTTAAGTCCCTGAGCGGCAGCGTCTGAGAGTCCGCCGGAACGTGCGAAGATTCTTCCGTAATACGAGGCGTTATCAAGAACATCCTCCGGAAGTGAAGTTATATCGATATCACGGCTGTCGAAAAGCGCCTGTAACTCTTCAAAAGTGAGTACAGCGTCAATATACGGCTTTACTGTGTCAAGCTGAGCTTCGGCCTTTTTTGCAGTACACGGACCGATAAAAACTGTTTTTGCATTTTCAGTCGTTTCCTTGATGTATTTTGCAATGGTCGCCATAGGTGAAAGATTATGCGAAACATATTGCAGCATATCCGGAAATGCAGACTTTATGTACTTGACAAATGCCGGACAGCAGGAGCTTGTAAGAAATCCTTTTTCGGCAAGCTCTTTCGATTCTTCCATTGCAACCATATCTGCTCCGAGAGCCGCTTCTACAACCGTATGGAAGCCCAGTTTTTTAAGTCCGGATATAACCTGTCCAAGCTTTGCGTAATTAAACTGACTTGAAATTGACGGCGCTACGATAGCGTATATCTTATATTTTTTTCCTTCTTCGTTTTTCTTTATCAGATCTATAACGTTAAGAATATAAGATTTATCGGTAATCGCTCCGAACGGACACTGATAAACGCAGGCCCCGCAGTTTGTACATTTGTCATTATCAATTGAAGCCGCATTTTCATCGTTGATCTTGATCGCTTTTACTTTGCAGGCTATCTGGCACGGACGCTTGCGGTTGATGATCGCTGAATACGGACACACCTTTGCACACTGTCCGCATTCAACGCATTTGGATTTATCAATATGCGCCACATGATTGTGGTCAAACGAGATCGCTCCCCTTTTGCAGACATCTTCGCAGCGGTGTGCAAGGCATCCACGGCAGGAATCGGTTACGTCATATCCGGCTGCCGGACATTCGTCGCAGGCAATATCGATGACCTCGATAACATTTGTATTTTCTTTGTCTCCTCCCATTGCCATTTTTACACGTTCGGCAAGAATTGCTCGTTCTTTATACACGCAGCAGCGCATAGTAGGAACTTTTCCGGGAACTATCATTTTAGGAATATCCATAACGTTTTCAAGCAAGGTATCGTTCCAAGCCTGTCTTGCTACTTCACGCAGCACCTTATATTTCAGATGCTGTATTTTTGTATCAAATTTTCTCATCTGTCTTCCTCCTAAAAATAGCTTACTTTAATACGCTTTCCCATTTTTTTAAGACAGGCGGAAAGCTCTTCCACAAGATTCATCTTGATGCTGAAATTTATAGGCAGATCGGGATTCTGATGCGCCGGATTGATCGCTCTTCCAACATAGAAATTTATATCGGTAGCTTCCTCAAAAAGAAGCCGGCATATAAGCGCAGCTCCGTCACGTTTAAAGCTCCACTGTTCATAGCATTCATTTTTATCAAGATAATCCTTGGCATATTCAAGCACTTTATTTACTGTGATAACTCCTTCCGTAACAAGGTCAACGCCTTCAAGCTCGGCAGTCGGAGGAATATCAGAGCGTTCAAAATTAAGACTCGGACGAAGCGGTTTGCGAAGATATTTTGCGGCAATTGTAGAAGTTGTTCCACCGCATATAATATGCTTTCCCTCCTTTGAAAAGAAAAGGGACATCATTCTGTTGCAGTCGCTCCTGTTGGAAGGCGGTCCGAAAAGAAGATTCATCGGTTCTCGTCTGCGTATTTTTATAATGCAGGCAGTAGCATCGTCACCCGGCTCGTTTCCGTAAAGCTTGTTGCATTCATCAATAAGAATCGTCGAAAGCGTTTTCGCTGTATAGCCGCAGCCTGAAAGCGCCTCCATAAATTCGATTATCTCCTCACGCTTCCAACCGAAATTATATGCTGTTCCGATTCCGGCATGGGGACAGCCGTCGCTCATGGCAATAAAAATATCGTTTTCGCAAAGCTTTATCGTTGATTTATAAATACGCTTTCCGTCAATATTCATTTCCATTTTCGGATAATCATAATTTTCATTATTGCGGATAAGAATTACCTGAGGATTATCATACTGGATTATATCGGCTGTTTCATTATCTTTAATATGGATTATGGTAAAGGTCGAGTAAGCTACTCCTCTTACGGAACATACCGGAAGCGTTGCAGCAATAGTGCTTACGCATTCTTCTATTGAAAGTCCGGCTGCCATCATGGTAGAGATTATTTTTGATGTAAGAGTTGATAGAATACTTGCTTTAACTCCGCTTCCTAATCCATCGGCAAGAACAATAACGGTTGAATTTTCGTTTTCCTCAACAATATCAACGTGGTCGCCGCAAAGCTCCTCGCCATAATGAAAAATACTTTTATAGCCGATATCTGCACAAAGATTATTCATCCGATATCGACTCCTTTAACTTGGAAAGAGCTATCTTGGTCTCTGCGGCAGTTTCACCGAGCAGAGACGCTATTTCCTGAACGATACGCATCTGCTTTTCAACAACCTTATCAGCAACTTCAGCGGTCTGATGACAGATATTTTCTTTCCTTTCTCTGGCTTCTTCTTCATCAGTAACGTCACGCATGATTCCTATAAGCAGATGAGAATCCTTTTCATGTACGATCGTCTGCTCAACATAGCGGTTATACTCGGCAAGATATGTACGCTGATTGCGTACTTTCTCACCTTTTGTGAGAACATTGACAAAAGCTGTCGGGTCAAGAATGCGTATTACCTGATCCCCAAGAACATCCGATGCGCTGCGTATATTCATAATAGCTCTTGCAGCGTCGTTTATCTGCTGAACCTCAAGCTCCTCGTTAAGAACGATAAGACCGTTCGGCGTATTCTTTACGATAGTATCGGAAAAACTCTCAGCCCTTTCCTTGAGGAATGGCAGACACATAGAATATTCCGCCTTTCCCTGACAAATAGCTATCGCCTTTTCACGGCAGGTATTATAACCGCACGAACCGCAGTTAAGATGATCGGAGGGCTTGGTTTTTCCCATTTTACGAAGAACATTTTCTATTTCCATATCCGACGGAACGGCAAGCCTGTGCTCGATATATGTGAAGCTCTTGTGTGTCTCGTCTATATCCGGCTGAATAACGTCAAAGTTTTCGGTTCCGGCATAATTTGCTACTGCGGCATAATCCTTTACCGGAGAACGATGATATTTTTCCATAACAGGACCGCCGATACAGCTTCCCGAGCATGATGACATTTCGATAAAGCACTTATTTTTAATATTTCCGCTTTCGATATCACGCAGAGCCGCCATACAATTTTCTACACCGTCAATTGCCATATATGTATATCCGTTGATATTCGGTTCCATGGTTTTCAGAATACCGCCAGTTGTCGGGAAGAAACGTGCAAGGCTGTCTTTCCGGCTGTCAATTTCCTGTTTAAGCTCGATCTTCTCGCTTTTAAGCCAGCCCGTAAGCTCTTCAAAGGTAAGAACGGCGTCAACTATTCCCTCGTAATATTCAGCCTCGTCCTTTTTGGCAACGCACGGACCGATGAATACTGTTTTAGCATTCGGAATTCTTTTCTTGATATCCATACAATGCGCCTGCATAGGCGATACAACGTCGGCAAGATATTTAAGCTCCGCCGGGAAATATTTCTGAATAAGAAGATTCAGCGAATGACAGCAGGATGAAATAAGAATATCTCTGTTCTCTTCACGAAGAATACGTTCATATTCGTTCTTGACGATAGTTGCGCCGATTGCTGTTTCTTCAACATCGTAGAATCCAAGCTTCTGAAGAGCCTCACGCATAATGTCGATTCCAACGCCGTCATAATTTGCAATAAACGATGGCGCAAGACTGACAACAACAGGATTATCTCCCTGCAGAAGAACCTTGCACTTCTCAATCCCGTCGGCTATTTCTTTAGCGTTCTGCGGACAGACAACAAAGCACTGACCGCAGAGAATGCATTCGTTGCCTATAATATGCGCCTGATTTCCTGAAAAGCGTATTGCCTTTACAGGACAGTGGCGAATACATTTATAACAGTTTTTGCAGTTGGATTTTTTCAATGTAAGCCAATTTGACATAGCTAAGACATTCTCCTCTCTTTATAGTCTTGCCTTGACATTATTCTCAAAAAACTCTTTTACAGTATCGGGAGTTACAGAGAAAAATTCATCGTCAACATTAACGCATACGCCCTTCTGACAGTTTCCCATGCAGAATGTTCCGCCCAGTTCGACCTTGTCCCCGAGATTGTTCTCGGAAATAAGATACTGAAGCTGTTCAACTACGCTGCGTGAGCCTTTGATATGGCATGAGCTGCCTATACATATTGTTACTTTCATTTATAATTTCCTCCTTAAAAATATGTCGTTATATGTAGGTTTATTGCGGATTTTCTGATTTCAGCGCATCAGGAAAATCCGCAGTATCCATTTTATGCATTGCTATTATTCATAATCGACAACGTCTACCCATGAAAGCAGGAATTCCCGTTCCTTTTCGTTGCCCTTTACCGACTGCGAAGCCGCTACTATCGGCATCCACTTCTGAACATATTGTTTTGCAGTGTTGCTCTTTTCGCAGAAAATATCGAGATATTTGTGAGCTCCGTCAATGTCTCCGCTAAGCCAGAACAGCAGATAAGTTCTCGCTGCATCGGCAGAGGCGTTTCCCTGAGTTACATGAGCCCAGTCTATAATATACGGCGTTCCGTCCTCTGTGATAATAATATTTGACGGATTAAGATCGCCGTGACACACCTTATTGTGCTTAGGCATACTGTCAAGACGTGTATGCAGATCATATCTTGTTGTTGCGTCAAGCTCGCAGGTGCTTATTTTGCGGTTCATTTTATCCTTGAGCTTGTTCAGAAGAGGACAGCTTTTAGACTGTATTTCCAGTTGGATATCAACCAGCATTTCAATATATGAACGCTTCTTGTCAGGGTTTTCTTCCATAAGCTGAGCAAGAGTTTTGCCCTCTATAAATTCTGAAACGATCGCCCATTTTCCGTCAATCATAGTTACTTCAAGAATCTTAGGAATATTAAGTCCTGTTTCCTCAACACGGGACTGATTAAGAGCTTCGTTCAGCACGTCTGCCTTTGAGTAATCATTGTTGAAAACCTTAATGCAGGTATTATCGTCACGGTAAATAGTTTTATTGTTTCTTACTGCAATTACTCTGTCAAGTTTCATACTATCGTTCCTCCCTTACTATTTTATGCTTTTTCATTATCTGAAATAAGCTTTTCAGGCATATCAGCTTCAACAAAATGCTTGCCATAGTATGCGTTAAGATACATCTGCTTTATCTCGCTCATAAGCGGATATCTCGGATTAGCTCCCGTACACTGGTCGTCAAATGCCTGTTCTGTCATTTCGTCAAGCTTTTCGAGGAATACATTTTCTTCGATGCCGTAATCCTGTATCGTCGCCTTGATTCCTACTCTTGCCTTAAGCTCGTTGACCGCATTTATAAGTCCCTCAAGCTTTTCTTCGTTCGTATTTCCGTTTATTCCAAGACAATCAGCGACTTCGGCATAACGGGCAAGAGTATGCGGATGATCGTACTGCGAGAACGTTCCCATTTTTGCCGGAGTTTCAGACGCATTGAAACGCAGGACTTCCTCTATCATAAGAGCATTTGCAACGCCGTGGGGCAGATGATGGAATGCGCCGAGCTTATGAGCCATAGAGTGACATACTCCGAGAAATGCGTTGGCAAAAGCCATGCCTGCCATCGTTGCGGCATTTGCCATTTTCTCACGAGCCTCAACATCAGTCTGACCGTTTTCGTATGCTCTCGGGAGATACTTAAATATAGTCTGTAATGCCTGCTTTGCAAGACCGTCCGTATAGTCTGTTGCAAGCATTGAAGCGTAGGCTTCAAGAGCATGAGTAACAGCGTCGATACCGGAAGCCGCAGTAAGTCCCTTCGGAGCAGACATATGAAAATCAGTATCGACAATCGCCATATCCGGAAGCAGCTCGTAATCTGCAAGAGGATATTTCACACCGCTTTGTTCATCCGTGATAACCGCAAAAGGAGTTACCTCCGAACCTGTTCCGGCAGATGTCGGAATTGCAACAAAATAAGCCTTTTCGCCCATTTTCGGGAATGTGTATATTCTCTTCCTGATGTCGATAAAGCGCATTGCCATATCCATAAAATCAGCCTCGGGATGCTCATACAGAACCCACATTATCTTGGCGGCGTCCATTGCCGAACCTCCGCCGAGAGCAATGATCGTATCCGGCTGGAACGATGTCATAATTGCCGCTCCCTCTTTCGCAGAGGCAAGAGTCGGGTCAGGAGCAACGTTAAAGAACGTCATATGCTCGATTCCCATTTCGTCCAGCTTATTGGTAATAGCCTTTGTATAGCCGTTCTGATAAAGGAATGTATCAGTTACGATAAACGCTCTCTTCTTTCCCATTACCGTTTTAAGCTCGTCAAGAGCAACAGGCAGACAGCCTTTCTTGATATAAATTTTTTCTGGCGCACGGAACCACAGCATATTTTCCCTTCTTTCTGCAACCGTCTTTATATTAATAAGGTGCATTACTCCGACGTTTTCGCTCACGGAATTTCCTCCCCACGAGCCGCAGCCGAGTGTGAGCGACGGAGCAAGCTTAAAGTTATAAAGGTCGCCGATACCTCCGTGAGAAGAAGGCGTATTAATTAGAATACGGCAGGTTTTCATACGATGACTGAATTTTTCAATTTTCTCCGTTTCAGTAACTTCATTCAAATAAACTGAGGAAGTATGTCCGTAACCTCCGTCGGCAATAAGCCTTTCAGCCTTATCAAGAGCGTCGTCAAAATCCTTAGCCTTGTACATTGCAAGAACAGGCGAAAGCTTTTCGTGAGCAAACTCCTCGCTGAGTTCTACGCTTTCAACCTCTCCGATAAGAATTTTCGTACCGGCAGGAACTTCCACGCCCGCAAGCGCAGCTATTTTAGCGGCAGGCTGTCCAACTATCTTCGCATTCAGGGCACCGTTAATGATAATGGTTTTTCTTACCTTTTCGGTTTCGGATTCCGTAAGGAAATAGCATCCCCTTGCGGCAAATTCACTTTTTACAGTATCATATATATTCTCCAATACGATAACAGACTGTTCGGAAGCGCAGATCATGCCGTTATCAAAGGTTTTAGAATGTATAATCGAGCTTACAGCAAGCAGAATATCAGCGCTGTCATCAATAATTGCAGGAGTATTGCCCGCTCCTACACCAAGCGCAGGTTTACCGCTCGAATAAGCCGCTTTGACCATTCCCGGTCCGCCTGTCGCAAGAATTATATCAGACTCTTTCATGACCATATTCGTCATTTCAATAGACGGAACGTCTATCCAGTCAATAATGCCTTCGGGAGCTCCTGCGCCAACAGCCGCTTCAAGAACTACCTTTGCTGCTTCTATTGTAGACCTTTTTGCTCTCGGGTGCGGAGAAATAATAATTGCATTTCTGGTTTTGAGTGCAATAAGGCATTTGAAAATGGCTGTTGAGGTCGGATTCGTAGTCGGAATAACGGCAGCTATAACGCCGATAGGTTCAGCGAGCTTTTTTATTCCGTAAGCTTTATCTTCTTCAATTACTCCGCAGGTTTTTGTATTTTTGTATGCATTATAGATGTACTCGGACGCATAGTTGTTTTTGATAACCTTATCCTCAACAACTCCCATTCCCGTTTCTTCAACGGCAAGCTTTGCAAGCGGTATTCTTGCTTTATTTGCAGCAGATGCGGCGGCAAGAAAAATTTTGTCCACCTGCTCCTGCGTATAGGATGAAAAGAGCTGCTGCGCCTTTCGAGTGCGGCTGATAGCTTTTTCAAGCTTTTCAACACAATCCACGATCTCATAAGCTTTGTTCTCCATAGTTATCCTCCTGAAAAAATATTCTGTATATTCTGATAGTCTTTTGACTTTATTATAGATTCTGTCTTTTATTCTATCTTATTATATCACATTATATACAAAATAGCAAGAAAAAAACGTTGGAAAATTGATTTTTTTGTCATTTTACAAAAAAAAGAGCAGTACAAATATACTGCTCCATTTTTCATCTTTTAAAATTGTACACTACTCTTCAAGCAGCAATTCAAACCATTTAAAGCAAAAATCTCTATATGAAAACTCACATAGAGATTTATAAATTGGTTGGGGTGCAGGGATTCGAACCCCGGAAGTGACGGAGTCAGAGTCCGTTGCCTTACCGCTTGGCGACACCCCAGTGTCAATGTTTATAACTGAATCATTCAGCTTTATTATTATATCATCTATATTCAAGCTTGTCAATAGTTTTAGATATATTTTTTTATTTTAATTATATCTGCATACACTTGAAAAAGAACGGAAAAAATTATATAATATTTATATATTTATCCAAAGCTTATGATATAAACTATTTACTAACTTTTAAAATTTGACAATCTATAAATTAAGAACTTGTCTTCACAAGATATAGCGCACATATTTTCGGCAGACTTTGCCGCTTACTGCGCTAAAACTCCTTGTAAAGCGTTAGCCTGCCTGCGGATTTTTTCCTTGTAATCAACAAAATTATGCCAAAAATCCGCACGCTAATCTTATGGAGATAGATTCTAAGATCACGGAGAACATAATATGCAAAAAATATATTTTATTTTAAATCTTGTTGCCGGAAAAGCTCTTATAGCCAAAAAGCTCGGCAGTATAATAGATGAATTTGTAAAAGCTGATTTCGAGGTTACTGTTCACACCACTCAAAGCGGAGAAGATGCTGTTACAGCTTCTCAATATGCTTGCAGCAGCGGATTTGATATTTTGGTATGCGCCGGAGGTGACGGAACTCTCAGTCAGTGCTTGCAGGGAGTTATGAGGAGCGAAAACCATATTCCCATAGGCTATATCCCAGCCGGTTCTACAAACGATTTTGCACGAGGTCTTGGCATTCCGAAAGACACTATGGCAGCTGTCCGGAACATAATAAACGGCACTCCCACTTTCTTTGACGTCGGAGGCATAAATGATGATTATTTCACATATATAGCCGCTTTTGGTGCTTTTACAAATATCACTTATGAAACCTCACAGCAGGTAAAAAATATTTTTGGACACGCCGCATATATCCTGAATGGTCTTACTCAGCTTACGAGCATACGTTCATCAAGAATGAAAATTGAATATGATGAAAACGTAATCGAAGATGACTTCCTGTTCGGAATGGTCACGAACACTTCTTCTGTTGCCGGACTTCTTTCCATCTCTGATTTTCGTCTCGATGACGGGGTTTTTGAAGTAGTTCTGATAAAAAAGCCGTCAAATATCATTCAGCTTCAGCAGATCATTCATTCCCTGCTGAATATAAATGAAGAGATAAACAAAGATTATATCAAATTCTTCCGGACTAACAAAATCACTTTCACTTCTCTTGGAGAAGAACCTGTTACATGGACTCGTGACGGCGAATACGGCGGCAATTCGCCTGTAACATCTATTTTCAACTATAATAAGGCGATTTCGTTTATCGTCAGTGAGAATACTGCTTCTGATGATGAAAGTTCCGCCGAAGCGGAGGAATATAATTACGACATTTCCTATGCCAATGAATCAGAGAATAACTGCGAAGCAGAATAATTTATCGTTAAACGATAAAAAATTATCGTTTATTCTGCACAATAAAATATTAAACAGAGCTATATGCGGTTGTTGGATTCTACAAATTTAATGATAAACGATAAAAAATGATTGACAAACGCTAATCTCCTTGATATAATAATATCATCAAATCACAAAAAACACTTTAAAGGAGATTTTTAACCATGAAAAATGAAAATGTAAGAAAAATCAATACTATTGGAAAGGTCAGCAGAATCCTGATCATTATCTGCAAGGTTGCCGTACTTATAGCAGCTATTGCATTACTTGTAGGTTCTATACTTTCTCTTGCCATTCCCAGTGATTCAATACGCATAAATGGCAGCGCTTCTGCTGAAATTGCTGTTGATGCCGATTCATACATTGATCATATAGTTAAAATCGACGAGTCGGATTTCGATTCCAAAATTCTTGGAGCTAAGCTGAAATGGGTTCTTAAAAATGACGGAGTAACAAATGGAGAACGTACCTTCACCCTTGACGCTGCTGCAAACGACATAAATTCAAGCCATATCAAATATTCAATCGCAGCTGCTTGTTTTTTAGGAGCAATATATTTTGCCATGTTTTTTGTCATTCTGTGTTTTGCACATAAATTGGCTAAGTCACTTGAAGAGTGCAATTCACCATTTGAAGAAAAAGTCATCAAATGCATGAGAAATTTCGGAATATCACTGATTCCATGGGCAATATTTGCTTTTCTTACAAGCGGAAGTCTTATAATGGCTCTTATTGTGCTTATAGTACTTTTACTGATATCAATTTTTAAATACGGCGCTCAGCTCCAGCAGGAATCTGATGAAACACTGTGAGGTGTATAATGTCGATTATTTTAAGACTTGACAGAGTCATGGCTGACCGTAAAATTAGCCTTAATGAACTGAGTGAACGTGTCGGAGTCAGCAATGTAAATCTTTCAAAGCTGAAAACCGGAAAAGTCAGCGCCATACGTTTTTCAACACTGAATGCAATATGCAAGACTCTCGATTGTCAGCCGGGCGATATTCTCGAATTTATCAACGATCAGGAAAATTAAAGCGTGTTCACATAAAAAAATTGTCCAATCCGGACAGTTTTTTCATGAAAGACTTTCAATTGCTTTGTCAACAGCTTCCGTATCGTAGCCTACCACGGCAGTTTTACCGATAACGGTTATGGGAACAGACTGCTGTCCGGTGAGGGTAAAGGCTCTGAGAGCGTTATCCGGATCAGAGATATTCCGTGTTCTGAAACGGACTCCCTTGGCATCGAGATAATTTCTCATCCGTCTGCACCATACGCAGCTATCCGAGGAATATAATTCAATCATAAAAGCAGCTCCTTTTAATATATTTTTTAATCTAATATTTTTATACTCCCCGTTTTTTATAATATTATTCACAAAACCGCTGAAAAATCGTTCATCAAATCAAGAATTATTTAAAAAAACCTGAGAAGATTATGTCTATTCTCAGGTCAGCTTGTAAAAAAACTAAGGGAACGCCCTCTCTTGCAGGGCGTTTCCTCTTTCAAAACAGTCCACTGGACTGTTTTGAAAGTCACTCTTTGCGAAGCGCCCGAAGGCTGTATGCAGGGCTTTGCCCCACACCACACCAGAGGCGCTGCCTCTGGACTCTGCCAAAGGGACATTGTCTCTTTGGAATCCCATTATTAGTCAAAAATTACTTTTTCGACAGACTGACCTGAGAAGATTATGTCTCTTCTCAGGTTTTTATTATATCAAAGATATACACTAATTGCGCACAGATTATATATCACTTATCTTCACAATAAATTATTACATAATCCTCTCCCAATTCTTCAATTAAACGTTTATATCCTTCTTTAGCTTTAGTATAAAACTGTTCCTCCTCTTCTTTTGTCCAGAGTAACGGATCTGGCGGATAGCTCCAATCTAACGCTTTATCGTGTTCAATACCTAATTCACATAAAAACTGTACTAAATCCTGAGAGATTGGCAATTCAGATAGTTTCACATCATACCCGAATTTATCTTTTGTAAAATCATCATTTGACCACAAACATGGACAAAAATTTTCACTGCATCCCCATTCAAACCAATATTTGAAAGTATATTTCGCCATATCATCCCTCCGTAAATTTCAATTTATCATTGAGTTAATTATACCACTGAAAATTAGAAAAGTCAACGTCTAAAAAGCCGCTTTTGACACATTGTATCAAAAACGGCTTTTTAATATTATAATAAATTTTCTTACATAAGCTCGCAGATAAGATTAGAAAATTCAACAGGATTTTCAATACTCATGCCCTCGATGAGAAGAGCCTGAGTGTAGAGAAGCTGAGCGTATTTACCAAGCTTTTCGCTGTCCCCTGCTTCGCTGATCGATTTAAGCTTGTCGAAAATCTGATGTTCCGGATTTATCTCAAGAACTCTCTGAGCATGGATTTTCTGATCAGTCGGCATTGAATTGAGAACCTTTTCCATTTCAAGAGAAATTTCTCCCTCGCTTGTAAGGCAAACAGGATGCGATTTCAGTCTATGCGAAAGAATAACCTTCGTCACCTTACCCTCAAGAGCCTTTGCAAGTTCATCGAGCATTCCGGAATTTTCTTCCTCCTTAGCCTTGATCTCCTCCTGCTTTTCAGCATTTTCAAGCCCAAGATCATCGGCGGAAACTGACTTGAACTCCTTATCCTTATACTTTGCAAGAGTTTTAACTGCAAATTCGTCGATATTGTCAGTCAGGTAAAGAATCTCGAAGCCGTTATCCTTAACAAGCTCGGTCTGCGGGAGCTGTTCTATGCGAGCAACGCTCTCGCCTGTAGCGTAGTAAATGTACTTCTGCTCCTCACGCATTGCTGTTACATATTCGTCAAGAGTAACAAGCTTCTGCTCGTTCGAGGATGTAAAGAGAAGCAGATCCTGAAGCTTTTCCTTATTCATACCGTAATCGCTGTAAATGCCGTATTTAAGCTGAAGTCCGAACGCTTTCCAGAATTCCTCATACTTTTCACGCTCGTTTTTGAGCATCTTTTTAAGTTCGTTGCCGATTGTTTTCTCAATGCTCTTTGCGATAACTTTAAGTTGTCTGTCATGCTGGAGCATTTCACGGGAAATATTCAGCGACAGATCCTCGGAATCGACAAGTCCCTTAACAAAGCTGTAATAATCAGGGAGAAGATCGGAGCATTTATCCATGATAAGAACGCCGTTTGAATAAAGCTGGAGTCCCTTTTCGTACTCTTTAGAATAGAAATCATACGGAGCTTTTGACGGTATATAGAGCAGAGCATTATAATTTGCGTTGCCCTCGTTCTTTACATGAGAATATTTAAGAGGCTCGTTGTAATCATAGAATTTCTCGGTATAAAAATGCTTATAGTCCTCTTCTTTAAGCTCGGTCTTGTTCTTTTTCCAGAGCGGTACCATGCTGTTGAGCGTTTCAACCTCGATATATTCCTCGTATTCAGGAGCTTTTCCGGCTTCCTTATCCTCTTCTGACTGTTCAACCGGACGACTGTGAGTTACCTCCATTTTAATAGGGAAGCGGATGTAGTCCGAATACTTCTTGATAAGAGATTTCAGACGGTACGGGTCGAGAAAATCGGAATAATTCTCATCATCTGTATCGTCGAGAAGTTCAAGGATGATTTCTGTTCCGGCAGAAGCCTTGTCCGCTTCTGATATAGTGTAGCCGTCAACACCCTCTGATTCCCACTGATAAGCCTTATCGCTGCCGTAAGCCTTTGAAATAACAGTAACCTTCTTCGCAGCCATGAAAGCTGAATAGAATCCAACACCGAACTGTCCGATGATCTGGTTATCCTCTTCAAGCTTGTTTTCGTTTTTGAACTTGAATGAACCGCTGTTTGCGATAGTTCCAAGGTTGTTTTCAAGCTCTTCCGCAGTCATACCGATACCGTTATCAGTAATTTTAAGCGTTCTGGAATCCTTATCAGCTGTTATCCAGATAGCAAAATCCTCCTTGTTAAGACCAACCTTATCGTCAGTCAGTGACTTAAAATAGAGCTTGTCGATAGCATCGCTTGCGTTAGAAATAAGCTCTCTGAGGAAGATTTCCTTATGTGTATAAATTGAATGAATCATCATTTCGAGGAGTCTTTTCGACTCTGCTTTGAACTGCTTTGTTTCCATTTCAACATCTCCGTAGTAAAATTTATACCGGAATCAATCGCCGGTTAGCACTCTCCATGTTTGAGTGCTAAATATAGTATATAACTTTTCAAAGGAAAAATCAAGTATGCCGGGCTAATGTTTACATTTTATTCATATTTGAACGCAAAATGTGCGGAAACTTATTTTCCGCACATGATTTTATATTATTATACATAAGCCCCCAACAATTTTCCGTCCACTCCTCGGATTATAAGATATGGCGATGTTCCGGTATGATGACGAGCTCTTCCATCTTCTGTTTTTCCGGAGGGAAGAACTGCCACAACTACCCATGCATCATACTTTTCATAATAAGTTGCTGAATATGGCGGTTTATCTCGTTCAAACTTTATCTGCTTTCCATTTTCAACAAAAAAAATCCGCCTCTAAATAATCAATAAATTCTTGTCCCATTACTTCAAGAAATACGGCTCTTCCCTTTTCTTTTGCATTTTCCTCTGAATCAATACTTCCTAAAATTCTTTCAGAAAGACGATCATCTTCAAAAAGTCGTTCAATAGCACTTATCATCATATCTGCATCCTGTTCTGAATTTTCCTCATCATAATAAGCGTTATGACCGTAATACTCCAGACACATTGCTTCAACAATTTGCCTTTCTTCATCATTTTCGGCAAATTCTGTAGTTGTAGTTTCAGTTGTGGAAACTTCTGTTGTCACAACTAATTTTGTTGTCGTAGTAATAATTTTGCTCACGGAAGTTTCCGTCATATCAGTTGCTTCCACAGTCAGATTATCATTTTCAGAATTCACGGAAGCTATGTTCTCGTCTGATTTTCTGCAAGAAGCTGCCATAAAACAAAATACCAGAACTGATAAAATTATCGCTGAAATATTAAATCTTCTTTTCATTTCTTGTCCCTCAATTCCATACAATTCAGTATAAAAAAATCACGTCCCGAAAATTCAGAACGTGAAACTGTTGGTGGTAAATCACCGCTGTCAAGCTGATACCAAATAGCTGCTTTATTAAAATCCCGATTCTACGCCGTTTTAAAGAGATTTGTCAAATAAATTTTTCATTTTCAAACTCACGAACTTCATGAACTTGAAAATGAAAATTCAGCGGTACTTTTTATACCGCTGAATCTTAAAATTAATTTCCGTTAAACTCATCGAGCATTCTCTGATACTCCTTTTCCTCGCAGTCGATGTAATCTTTGGCGAACTGTTCCGCTTCATTGATACTGTTCTTCATCAATTCAAAATTAACCGCAGCGGAAAAAATATCAATTTCTACTTCTTCGGATTCGTCAGCAAAAACTTCAATTCTGAATCCCTCACAGGCAACAACCTCGCCGTCCTCGTTTTCTCTCGGCAAATAATTATCGGGAGTAATTTTCACAAAAAATCCTTTATATTTCATACCGTTCCTCCTTATAATTCCATCTGAAAGTTATTGTCAAAATCGATATCCTCAAACTCTTCCATATCAAAATCCTCATCAAATTCTTCCTCTGCAAAATCCATCTGAAGTGAATTTTCCAACGCCTTTTGCAGAAAGGATTCATCCAGACCATTTTCTCTGTATCCCTGTAAAATAGTGTTGTAATACTGCTGACTCGGTGGTGAAATTTCTCCACGATTCATCAGATAAGCCATTCCTTTATAGGACTTTCCCTCCAGTTCAAAATCCATTTTTTCTTGCCTGTAAAGTCGAGGCCAGCCCTCATAACGATTCAAAGTTGGCAAATCTCTTTCGTCAAGCTCCCATATCAGAACCGGAACTCTTGCGTTTTCTTTTGGTACGATAGTTGCAACGCCTCTGAATTCCAACTCATGATCCTTTATTTCTGATACTCCCACAACCTTTGAATGCGGACATCGATATGCCATTTGCTCCAGATTTATATTACTGCCATAGGCAATGTATAATTGTTTTTTCTGCATTGTTAACCTCCATTACATAGTCATCTCAAATGTTTCTTCCTGTTCCAGATCTTCAGCCTCAAAAATAGGCTCACGCTCGTTTTCTTGGGGATTTATGACTTCATCGGGTACATTGTCGGATTGCTGCTGAACTTCCCTCACAGGCTCGACACGCTGCTCACGGGCGGCGATTCTCTCAGCTTTAAGACGTTCTCGCTGCTTAATCGCATCTTCCGGGTGAAGCTACGCAATATTGCCCTCTAAGTGAGAAATTAAGTGCTTTCGGCAGTTCTTAAATTCCTCCCCATTAAGTCCTAAATTTATCAGCCAGACTCTTGCGCTATATCTCAGGTTTTCACTCTCTGAAATATGCGGAGAACAGAACTTTTTAGTAAGCGCTGCATTGGAAATCGCCAACGCCAGAGTCACATATGAACGGATAACTCCGGCATGAAGCGAGCTGTTGCAAGCCCTCATTTGCCAGTTGCCGTTAGCAAAAAAACTGTGTAAATTACAGGCTCGGTAACGTGTTGATGAGTAGTGATGATGCACTTCGTTCATATCGCCGTTGTACCATAATCTCTGAATTTCCTCAATAGTTTTCGGCTTTCTCTTATTCAGCTTTTCAAGGAAATCTCTATCTACTTTTTGGCAGTAAGTTTCACGCATCGGCGACACCTGAAGCATATCGAAAAGGAAGTTTTCTTTACTTGCAAAAATATTTACCAAATTTCTCAATGTCCGTGCGTCATAAGGAGCGCCGTCAATATGCACATGAATGCCTGCCCGATAATCCGCTCCAGTCACGCCTCCTGCTTTTCTCACAGCACGAACAACCTCTTGAAGCAGCGGCATATCCTCATATTCCAGAACTGGAGTGACGAGTTCAACAGCATAATTTCTCGATGCCGAACAGCCGTTTTTGTCAACGCACCTGATGCTCGAATCATAGACTATCGACCATTTTCTGTCCTTGCTGTCACGAACATTGTATTTGTCGTAGCTGCCGCCCAGATGCTCCGCAGCATCGCCTAAAACCTTGCTTATCGCTTTTGCGGCATCCTCTCTTGTCAAGCCTGTACATTCTACCTCCACTCCGTATTTTTGCTGTTTAATCCCTTCAAAATTTCCTGACAAATTATCATCTCCCAACTAAAAACAGCCTGCAAAATCCAATTTGCAAGCTGCATTTTTTATTATTCAATATCAGTTTTCACTTCGTATCCACCCTTGAAAATCACCAGTATTTCAGTCTTACTGAGTACCTTTACACACTCGATTAATTTGCGTATAAGCACGTTATCGAAGGTTTCCAACTCAAATTTTTCATGCTCTATCATATCCATGATTTTATCAATTTTTTTCTGAGTTTCGGCGGAAGTTTTATTCAGAGATTTTAACATTTCCAGCCGTTCACTAAGCTGCTGTTCCTCTTGATATAGCTTTGAAAATTCGCTGTCAAGCTTGTCCTCATCGCAGCCGCCGGAGGCTATCAGCATTACCAGATCGTTCCTTGCCTGATCGATCTCCTTCAACCTGTTTTCGATGCTTATTATTTCTTCCTGACCCTGACATTCAAGCACAGTTCCTATATTCGACTTGAGGATTCTTGTGATGTCGTCACGGCAGGAATAGTAATTATTTATCGCCCGAATTATCGCTTTGTGGAGTTGTTCTTCCTTGATCGTAGGCGAATCGGGGCAGTATTTTTTGCCATGTTCCAAACGGCTGATACACCGCCATACCGCCAGTTTTACTCCGTTTTTCATCCATATTTTACGCCTGTAAGGAGTACCGCAGCAACCGCATATCATCAGCTCCGACAGTGAGTATTTTCCGCTGTATTTCCCTTGCTCAGTCTTGGTCTTGTCGCTGATTTTACGTTTACTGGAACGCCTTGCAAGCTCCTGCTGAACCCGATTGAACGTGTCCCTATCGACTATCGGATCATGATGTTCCGTCACCAGATACATGGGACGTTCGCCGTTATTTTTCATAACTTTGTGGGTTATACAGTCGACTGTGAAAGTCTTTTGGAGAAGTGCGTCACCCACATATTTTTCGTTTTTCAGAATCCTCTGTACTTCGCCTTTAGTCCAGACATTTTTGCTCAGCGCTGTCAGCCTATTCTGCTTCATCAGCGACTGAGCAATGTTCAAAAGCGTGTAACCGTCAAGGTACATTTTAAAAATCATTCTCACCGTTTCCGCTTCATCGGGTACGATCTCAGGCTTACCGTCATCGCCTTTTTTGTAGCCGAGCAGATGCTTGTACTGGAATGCAACCTTGCCCTCACGGTACGCTTTTTCCTTGCCCCATGAAACGTTTTTTGAAATAGATTCACTCTCTGCCTGAGCGAATGAACCGTACAGAGCTATCATAAATTCGCTTGTCATGGTCAGAGTATTGATGTTTTCTTTTTCAAAAATCACTCCGATTCCAAGGTCTTTTAGCTGCCTCACATATTCAAGGCAATCCACGGTATTTCGGGCAAATCGACTGATAGATTTTGTAATCACAAGGTCAATTTTCTTATTTTTACACATCCTGATCATACGGTTGAACTCGGTTCTTTTCTTTGTCTGCGTACCGCTTATTCCTTCGTCAGCAAATACTTTTACAAGAGTCCATTCTTTTTTTCTGTTGATCAAATCGGTGTAATAAGAAATCTGAACCTGATATGAATTCTGTTGTTCTTCCTCTGCTGTGCTGACGCGGCAGTAGGCTGCAACCCTTAATTGTTGGTATTTACTGCGGTTTATCTCCGTCTGAGCTTTCGCAGGAATTACCGTCACATTTGGCGCTATGCTCATTTTCATCCTTCCTCTCCGTTATATTTTTAATATGTACTCCATTGATAAATTCAACTTCAATAGTACAAAAATGACTTATCCAAATCCTGTTTACGCAGGATTTAAATAAGCCAATATCTAAGCTGTTTAATTGTTCGTAATTTTCAAGCAACCCCCGTATCTGCGCCGTCTTATGCGAACTTTCATCATAACTACAGCAACCATATTTCATCTCGGCAAGCTTGAAAATTTCAGATTTAATTCTTTCAAAATTTCCTTGTGCGGAATCAATCATTTGATTTATTTCATTCTGTTTACGGATCACATCAGCGGTGGGAGAATACACGCTTATCTCGCTGCTGTTTTCAATCAAACTCGGATTTGCAATCGCCGCATTCAGAACAGTCAGGACTGATCCGATAATCATTTGATCTGTTAACTGATATTCCAATCTGTAACAGTGTGGATTTCTGCAATCCCATTTTGCACAGCGGCAGTTACCGCCGATTCGGGATAATCTGTGACCGCATTCCAAGCAGTATGTACGGTTTCTGATTTCCTGTAAATCCTCTGAAATCACGCACACAGAAGTTGCATTTGACGCTCTTTTTTCATTTGCCTGATTAAAAAACTTTTCACTGATTATCTGCGGATATTTATCAGTTCCGAGGTACTTTTCATTTTCAATTATTCGTTTGATTATATTTTTATTCCAAAGGTCTGAACCTTCACTATACTTTATCTTTTCTGACGCCATAAGTTTTGCAATCTGCTGTAAACTGCTGCCGTTTAAGTATTCTTCAAAAATTCTGATGACAACTTTGGATTCTGTAAAATCAACTGTAATTTTGCCGTTTTTCATGCAGTATCCAAATGGTATAACTCTGTTCTTAGCCATGATTTCACCTCTTTCAACTGACAAGGATACCACATTTTTATGCGGAAATCCAGTACCAGAATCAACAAAAATATGCTCTGATTTTTTACTTATTCAGAGCATATTTTATCATATGTTTTCTTTTAATTTTAAGCCTCCGGTCACATGAAATTCCAATTCATTCTGATTTATAACTACAATTTTTTCTATTAGAAATTCAAATGCCGATTCGTTAAATTCACTTATAGGATTACTCTGCTTTTCAAAATAATCTATCAGCATATCTATCTGATCAAGCGTTTCGTCCTCATCGTCAAGATGCGTGATTTTCTTCAGCTCCGACTGTAATTTATTTACTTTTGCATTAAGCTCTGCGGTCTGCTCAAGGTACTTCGCATTATCTAAGAACCCCTTTGTTTTTAATCGTGCAAGCACATGAGTTTGCTCCTTAAGCTTGGCGATCTCTTTATGAATTTCCATCACGTTGGAATTGCCGCTAAACCGCCGTAATTTCAAATCCTGCAAGGCTGTTTGCAAGGGGAGAAGTATATGGTTATAATTATATATCAATTTGTTGCATAGTTTAATAAACGCAGATTTTATTTTCATTTCGGCAATTGGTTTATTTAAACAATCATCTGCCTTTTTGTCATGTCTGACGCAACTCCAATTAACAACTCCTCGACATATTTTTCTTCTGAAATGAGAATGACAATTTCCACATTCTATCTTTTTAGTCAGGCTAAATACTTCTGTTTGTTTTTTTGAAGTACGCCGATTTTTCAGTAATTGTTGAACTGCATAAAATTTTTCTTTTGTAATTATAGGCTGATGAGTGTTTTTTATATAATACTTATCAGCCTCACCATGATTCTCTCTATTCCTTGCTCCAACTATATCAGGAGTGTAATATTTTTGAAGCATAGAATCGCCAATATACTTTTCATTGGTCAGAAGATACAGTATGCTTGACGGCGACCACTTTTTTATATCTGAATATTTATTACTGAAATATTCAGCCGCACTCTGAGTTCCGCCTCCTGATAAAATATAATCAAAAATCTCATTTACTATTTCAGCTTCATCTTCTTGTACGTATAGCATATTATTTTGAAGCCTATAGCCGAATGGAGCGCATTGCGTGATGAATGTTCCTGACTGCATTCGTTTTTGATAACTCCATTTCATATTTTTTGAAATTGAAACCGATTCCTCCTGCGCCAGACCACCCATGATTGTTATCATCATTTCATCGGGCATATTGGCTGTGTCGATATTTTCCTTTTCGAAAAATACCGTAATTCCGAGAGATTTCAGTTCACGAATATTTTTAAGGCAATCCCTTGTATTTCGGGCGAAACGGCTTATTGATTTGGTGTAGATCCTATCAATTTTACCCTTTCGACAGTCGCTCATCATACGCTGAAAATCCTCTCTCTTATCTTCACGAGTTCCCGTCACTCCCTCGTCTGCGTAAACATTTATTAACTTTTCAGTTTCGCTGTCGGCAAGAAAATTCTCGTAATATTTCAGCTGTGCCATAAAGGAATTAAGTTGATCCGCAGAATCTGAACTCACTCGGCAGTACGCTGCACAGCGGATTACTGCGCTTTTTTCTTCTGTTATTGTAGGCTGTATTATCGTTACTGTCGGCATTTTCTCACCTCCGTTGTCACCAACAAGGATACCATATTTTTAGCCGAAATGGTATCACCAAACCTGACAAAATTAATCCTTAAAATTCGTCTGATTCATACATCTGTCAGCGTCTGATGCGGCTCTGCACAGGCACATTGCAAACACTCCGGCAGTCCCGCCGAATATAGAACCTAAAATAAATCCTAACACTCTAATTCCTCCTTATGCTGCGTCCTTTGATGACGAAAATTTTCTGTAAATATCTTCTGTATTTCTGCTGTTCAGACTTGTTTTTTCACTCTCCGCAAGAAGCTTTTCAAGTTTGTCTTTCACAAAAATTTCCGCAATAAAATTAGCAAATTCTGCTTGTCCAAACTTAGTCATTAACTTTCACTCCAATGCTTATTTTTACTGCTCTGACTACCTTTTCCATAACCTCCAGACCAACAGAACCCACATATCTTAGCAGTCTGTCACGGTCTATAGTGCGTATCTGTTCCGCAAGAACAATAGAATCTTTAGGGAGCATTTTTGATCCGCAGATATGGATATGAGTGGGCATATTTGTCTTTTTTGCTGACGATATGGGTAGTACAACAAGAGTAGGACTGTACTTGTTCCCAACATTATTTTGTACCACCAGAACGGGTCTGATACCGCCTTGTTCTGAACCTATTATCGGATCAAGATCGGCATAAAAAATATCTCCACGTTTTACAACCATTTTAAATTTCTCCTTTCCATTTTTATACATTTTAAAATTAAGTTAAAAAATGAATTGTCCTGCCGGGACACCGTCTTTATGTAAAACTGCGGCCTGCCAAACGCAAACCGCAGTAATAACTCGTTTTGCCTTCGTCTGATTATTCAGACAATTTTTCATGATATTTATTCTCAATACCCGTCATGGCGGAACATCGTGAACGACCGGCAGCTTACCGATCTCATGGAAATCTAATCCCTCCGAGGTTCTCCCGAAGCCGCCCTCATTGCCTGATTCCCCGACCAAGGGGTGCTGTGACTGGACGGAAGTATCATTGTCCTCCTGCGTTTCATTGCCCCTGAAAAGCTATTTCAGTCTTGAAGCTGCATATTTATCGCAAGCGTATGGCTTCTGTGGCTGACGATTTTTAGACCGCTCGCAGGATTAACGTATTCCCGATGCTGTATATTCAATTTTCAAGTTTCCTAAAAGGATTTATTTCTCCTTTCGCTTGTATAGGGGAAGAAGTCGGGGTTTTGATACCCCCTAAATTTTTATTTTTCTAAAAGTTTGTTAAGTTTGCATAAAATCTTAGCTTTCTTTTTGTTGATGTTTTTCTGATTTACGCCATAAAACTCGGCGCATTCACGCTCTGTTTTATTTTCAAAAAACAGCATTATTATCAAATCACGTTCAGATTCCGACAATAATTTAAGGCAGTTGTAAAGTCTTTCAGTAAATATTTTGCGGTATGTTTCTTCTTCGATATCGTAATCGGGCATAAATTCCCTGAAATTCTCAAACGCATTTTCATGCCCACCGATCAGTGCTGAAAATTGTATCTCATGCTTGAAAAACGACTCATTATTATCATCTATGTTCCACTGTGTTCTGTTGTAATGTGTACGAACTTCATCGCTCACTTCAACTTCCACTATTTTTTTTGATATTGTATCGTAAACACGCACTGTGTTTTTCTTCATTTTTACACCTCCGTTCAATTAAAAATCAAACGAAGGCTATGGATACTTTGCTGTTAAGCAAAGCCATTTTGCTGTCAAAAACATGATTGTCCTTTCCCCTGAATAGGTTTAGGACACAAAAAAAGTCTGCATACTATGTACACAGACTCTGTTTGCCTGAAGATAGGCGCACCAACGTAAGGGTACTAAATATGCTAATTCTGCACATTATGCAAAACGACCATATTTGTATCCTCAGCCCCTAATGCACATCAGGCGAGTTTATTATTTTCGTATTTATTATATAATTATATAAAATTTTGGAGTCAAAGGGTGTCGAAAATCGAAAAAGCCGTCGACAAGACAGATTTCTTGTGGAATCTGTCCTGCCGACGGCCTCTCATATTAATTGAAATACGAATTATATCGTTTTATCAATAGATTCAGATATACCAATTGATTATTCTAAATATACGCTGACATTTTCAAACACATCAATAATATCGTGATGCCTGCCTTTTGGCTTTCTCAATATTGTTAAATCTGCTGTACAAATAGATTTTGTACAGCAGATTTATCTTTAACTTAATTTATTTTTGAGTTCAAGGATTCGTTGTTCAATCTTTTTGATGATTTCAATAAAGAACTCATCATTCTCATTTGTGGGATCGACCAATCCCCAATTATCGTTAAACTCTCTGCCTATATACGGACATCCAACATCACAGCCCATAGATATTGTAATATCAGGGGCAGGAATATCATTGAACGTCTTACTGTATTGCGACTGCTCCATATCAATACCATATAGCTTTTTCATTAGACGGACAGCATCCTGATTGATTTGCGGTTTAGTTTCCGTTCCTGCGGAATAGCTTTCAAAAACATCATAAGCAAGGTGCTTACCGAGAGCTTCTGCAATTTGACTGCGGCAGGAGTTGTGTACACAGATAAAGGCAACCTTTTTCATATCAGATTCCCATATTTTTCAGAAGTTTCACGACATCGGCTGTTTTCAGAACCTTTCCCATAGAAACAACCTTTTCATTTACAACAATTGCAGGCATACTCATGACTCCGTAAGCCATAACCTTTTCCATATCGGTGATATACTCAACCTCTACAGAAAGTTCCATCTCAGCGACTGCTTTCTTTGCATATTCATACTGTTCATGACAAGATTTACAGCCTGCTCCAAGTACCTTAATGCAACAGATTCCGTTTACTGTTTCACCACAGCAGGTATTTGCTGTATCAGAAACGTCATCGCAGCAATTCTCAGAAGCTGTTTCAGATTCACCGCAGCAGCAACAAGATGTTTTCCTTTCTTCTTCTTTCTTCTTTCCAAAATTAAATAGTGCCATAATAAAATCCTCCTAAAATTATTTAAAATGCGAGCCAGAACATATACAGACCGATAATCAGTATCACAATGCCCATTACGATTTTCAATATTGTTCCTGCTTTTTGATATTTTGGATTGCTGTTTATCTTCTGTACAAATCCAATCGACGTACCAGCAACTATTACCAGTGTACTGTGACCGATGGAATACAGAATCATCAGCAAAATACCCCAAAGTAAGCTGCCTTTCCCCGCTACAATAGCAAGTAGTGCAATAAGCACAGGCGTTGAGCAGGGAGAGGAGAAAATTCCTCCTAAAATTCCTGCAAGAAATGCCCCAATAACCCCTCTTTTCTTATTCTTTGAAATAAGATTGACGGACGGAATGAAATTGAATATTTCCCATGTTTGTAAGGACATTAAAATCATTAACACACCAAGAATAAGATACCAGAGCTTTGACGATGTTCCCATTAATTTTCCTGCCGAAGTTGCAATGATACCCAGCATTACAAACGTAATTGCTGTGCCGAAAGCAAAGGTAAGTGAGTAAAGAAACGCTTTCTTTGTGTTTTTTTCGCCTGTTCCTCCTACATATCCTATTATCAGCGGAATACCTGACAAGGAACATGGAGTAAATGAGGTCAAAATTCCTGCAACAAGAACGAGAATAGGAGCAAGCCACATATTATCACCGATAACCTCGGCAATCTGATTGAGCCAGTCATTTATCATACTATTCTACTCCCATTTCCTTGAGTATTTTCCTCATTTGTTCCTCGGTGATACCACCCTGATGAGTTGTAAAGATGTGTTCATTCGTTTCATTGTCGTTGTACATTGTAAATTCAATCTCTAAAGCAAGATCGTCACTGGGTACAAATGGCATTCCGTCTGCATTAAACAATATCTGTGTTGGTATAACTTGAACGGGTACATCTTTTACATTATCAGAATATTTCCATACATCAATAAACTTTATAAATGCTTTGCCTTCCATTTCTTTGTTAAGTGTTTCCAGAACAGGAGCCATTTGCTGACATGGAATACAAGAATCAGAGCCATAATCCACGATGACAGGCACTTTGTATTCAAACAAAGTATCATAATTAACAGAAGCAACACTAAGTGAAAAATCAGCTCCGTCAATTACAGCGGCAGTCTGTGGTTCGGGTTTATTTATTTGCATTTTTATAATCCACATTGCACCGATAACAATAACGATTGCAACAGGAATGAGAATTTTCGGTAGTAATGATTTTTTATTTCCCATATTGACCTCCACTTACACAAGAAATCCATGCATCGCATTGAAGAAATATCCCACAATAATAATACCAATGGTGCAGATTCCAATAAAGATTGCAAGCAGTTTTGGTTTAACAGCTTTTTTAAGCATAATAATCGATGGCAGTGACAAGGTTGTAACACCCATCATAAACGAAAGAACTACACCGAGCAATGCTCCCTTTGCAAGCAAGGCTTCCGCTATCGGAATCGTACCAAAAATATCAGCATACATCGGCACACCTGCAATTGTTGCAAGAACAACGCCGAAAGGATTATTATCGCCTAAAACTTTTACAATAAAGTCCTGCGGTATCCAGTTATGAATAAATGCACCGATACCAACGCCTGCGATTACATAAGGAAAAACCTTCTTTGCTGTTTCCCAAACCTGTTCCCATGCATATTTGGCTCTGTCCTTAAAGTGCAATTCTTCTTGCGGTGTGTCAATTGACTTGCCGTTTCTGATATATTCCTCTACCTGATTTTCAAGGTGCAGCTTTTCAATCAGTGTGCCTCCTGCTACGGCGATTACAAGACCTACCACCACATAAACAACAGCAACTTTCCAACCGAAAATACTCATCAGCAGAACAAGCGAACCTAAGTCAACCATAGGCGATGAAATCAGGAATGAAAACGTAACTCCTAACGGCAGTCCTGCACTTGTAAATCCAATAAACAATGGTATTGATGAACAGGAACAGAACGGAGTTACCGTTCCGAGCAATGCAGCTATGCAGTTTGCACCGATTCCGTGAAATCGTCCGAGAATTTTCTTGGTTCGTTCAGGTGGAAAATAACTCTGAATGTATGAGATGACAAAAATCAGAAATCCAAGCAGAACCATAATTTTTATCATGTCATAAATAAAGAATTGTATACTTCCTCCGATTTTTTCACTTGTATCAAGACCAAGCAAATTCAGAATTGTACCAATAAGACGATTCAGCCAAGCCATGCCGAGAATTTCTTCCTGAAAGAAATCCCAGCCTGTTTTAAGTGCTTCCATGTGGATAGCTCCTTTCTTAAATCAATAAATATAAATATAGAAATGTATCTATATTATACGTTGAATTTTAGTCGTGTGCAAACAATAATAAAATTACTATTCACAACACGACTGATTTTCTATTGCACAACCTGTATCAGTTAATATGTCAAAGCATTTTCTTGCATATTCTGTACCTTCTTTTGATATGGAATAGTGCATCCATTTGCCTTCTTTACGACCCTCAACAATACCACTGTCACATAGGATTTTCATATGGTGTGAGAGCGTAGGCTGTGTAATATTCATTTCCTTCAGTAGTTTGCAGGCACACTTTTCTCCTCCTGATAAAAGCTGTAAAATCTTAATGCGATTTTCATCACAAAATGCTTTGAAAATTATAGCTGTTTTTTTCACATCCAGTTCCATGCGTTCACCTCACATTCATGATTATCTATATTTATTATATGCAACAAATAGAAAAATGTCAATATGTTATTTTGCCTAAATTTCATTCAACAACTTTGTGCATTAATACAAATTTAACATAACTATAATTAGATCTGTTCATAACCAACAGTCACACCAAGTTCTTAATGATTTGTGTAAATTTATATTAAAATCATATATACTAATAGCAGAAATGCGGAAATGTATTTGTAAAAGCGGCCTGGAGAAGCTGCAGGCGTATATATAAAAGCTTCGACGTCGTTCAGTTCATCATCTTTTATCTGGTATTCCAGATACTATCTCTTAAACTTTGAATATAAAGTGTACCGCTAATTTTTAGTGTGATTTGTTTCCGTTTTTAAATTAGCTAATATATAGAAAATATTTTTCCGTCTATGCTATAAATATCGTCTATCGGAACAGTATGATTGTCCTTCATAATCAAGATTCGTTCATGCTCGTCAATACGCCTTATGTTTCCGATGATCTTAATATATGAGCCGCCGGATTTCTTTTCGTCAGGAACAAAATATTCTACGGTAACTTCCGGATATTCGTCAATATTGTCCATGATAATTTGCAGCTTTGTATTAATATCATTGATTCTATCTTCAGAAAGTTCAAGCTTCTCATCGGTAAGTCTTGCCGTTTCATTAATTTCAGCATTGTATCCCGTCAGTGCGGCAAAGGGAGAAAATTGTACCGCACGGTTTTCACGGGACATCCTCGGACGCTTATCAGAGGTGTGGTGAGGCAGATCGATGATATTTTCATATTTTTTCATATTATTCATTATGCCTTATGCCCTCCGACCTGACCATTACGCTCTCTTGTGGTAGCGCCCTCCTGAAAATTCATCCCTTTTAAAATAGCACTTTTACCGTATTTTTTCTTGATTTCAAGCATTGCTTTCTGCATACTCCTTTCACGTTTAAGGGATTCTGCTTCCTGCTTTCGCTGCTTTTCAAGGATTTCGTAGTCCGTAAACATATCGAGCTGCTCGAAATTACTGCCATTTTCAATCGACTGCTCGCTTACCACATGATTGGCAACTACATACATTCTACGAACCATAAGTTTTTTATTTACGATCCTGTCGTAAAGCTCAGATATCTTTTCGAGTATCAGCTTTGTAGAAGAGGTAAATCCATCAAGATTTATTGATCCGTGAGCGGACTTCGGAGTTTTTCTGCCGTAACGGTCTGCGGAAAGTTTTCCGTTGTAATTTGACGGAATATTCTCCGAATCATATCCAACAGTCAGAACTAACTGATCTGTGACAAGGCCTTTATCCACAAGATCGAGAACAAGCAGATCTGTCATTTCACGAACAATCAGCTTACCTTTATCAAAATCATATGGACAATGAAGTACCTGTCCTGAACTTATACTGTTGTTTTCAGGCTTGTAAGCCTTAATATCGTCGATAGTACAAGGCTCCCAGCCCCATGCATGATCGATAAGTAATTCGGCGTTAACTCCAAACAATTTATACAGCAAATCTTCGTTATATACCGAACATTCGGCAATATCTCCCATTGTAAAAATACGATTTTCCTCAAGTTTTTTTGCATAACCGCTGCCCACACGCCAGAAATCTGTCAGGGGACGATGATTCCACAGCTTATGGCGGTAGGACATTTCATCAAGTTCTGCAATTCTTACGCCGTTTTCATCAGCAGGAATATGCTTTGCCACAATATCCATTGCAATTTTGCACAAATACAGATTTGTTCCGATTCCGGCGGTGGCAGTTATACCAGTTTCACGAAGAACCTCTTGTATCAGTTTCATTGCCAGTTCACGGGGCGACAGACGATAAGTTTTCAGATAACCCGTTGCGTCGATAAAAACCTCGTCAATTGAATAAACATGAATATCTTCCGGAGCGATATAGCGCAGATAAATATTGTAAATCTGAGCGCTGACTTCCATATAATGAGCCATCTGCGGAGGAGCTACAATGTATGTCACAGCTAAGGATTTGTTGTTTTTTAATTCATTATCATCATAGGATTCACCTGTAAGAATTCTTTTGAAATTTCTTTGTCTGTTTTGGTTTACTTGTCTGATTTTCTGTACCACTTCAAATAATCTTGAACGTCCGGAAAGTCCATAGGCTTTAAGCGATGGAGAAACAGCAAGACAGATAGTTTTCTCAGTTCTGCTTTCATCCGCTACCACAAGATTTGTGGTCATGGGATCGAGTCCTCTTTCAGCACATTCCACAGAAGCATAAAAGGATTTTAAGTCGATAGCTATATAAATTCTGTTTTGCTCTGCCATAACCTTCCGTCCCTTCATAATTTAAAATAATAATACTTATTATACCCTGTTTTAAGTAAATTGTAAAGACTGATTGATTTTTATAACTTAATGAAAAAATTACCGCCTGCGGATGGAGAAAAGCCGCAGGCGATAAGCATATATAAAAGCCTGACTGCTTAGAGCAGTACGCATGAAAATTACTTTTTATATTCGTTTTTTAATAAGTGAAGTTGCATTTATATTTTACTTGTGGTAGAATAAATAAGAAAGCTGCTGTCATACTATGACGATTAAATTTGAATTTGATTTTAGGGAGGAATTAAGATGAACATTGCTATACTTGGAATAGGTCATATTGCTGAAAAGATGGCTGCTGCTATAAGTGGTCTTGATGATAATTATAAACCATACGCAGCGGCTTCAAGAAGTATTGAAAATGCAACAAGGTTTGCTAAAAAATGGGGATTTGAAAAATCATATGGTTCATATAAAGATTTGCTTGATGATGAAAATATAGATTTGGTTTATATAGCCACGCCTCATTCATTTCATTATGAACAGGCATTGATGTGTTTAAATGCCGGTAAAAATATACTTGTTGAAAAAGCTTTTACAGCAAATTATTTTCAGGCAAAGGAAATTCTTGATATTTCAAAATCAAAAAAATTGCTTGCAGCCGAAGCAATATGGACACGATATATGCCGAGCAGATATATTTTAAATGAACTTATTGAAAGTAGAATAATTGGCGATGCAATTTCTGTTACTGCAAGCCTATGCTATCCAATTGAGAATATAAAACGTCTACGAGATCCATCACTTGCAGGAGGAACTTTGCTTGACTTAGGGATATATCCTCTGAATTTTTCATCAATGATTTTTGGAAACAAAATCAAATCACTTAACGGCAACTGTATTAAACTCGAAACAGGAGTTGATGCTCAGGAATCTGTATCCATAGAATATGAAAATGGCAGTTTTGCAAGTCTTTTCAGTTCAATTAGAACTCCAGGTGACAGAAATGGTGTGATTTATGGAACAAAGGGATATATCACTGTACAGAATATAAATAATCCTGAAATAATACGTGTTTATAATTCTGACCATGAAATGGTAAAAGAAATTTTTTCTCCGTCACAGATAAACGGATATGAATATGAACTTATGGCTTGCCATGATGCAATTATGAATGGTGAATCTGAATGTAAGGATATGCCGCATTCTGAAACCCTTGAAATTATGAGACAGATGGATTATCTTCGTGATTTGTGGGGCATAAAATATCCTTTTGAATGATACGTATTTCTTAGCAGCATGACGTTTAAATTCCGTTTTAATATCAGTGATTACTATAATTTTCTATCGTAAAATCAAACTTACCGCCTGCGGATGGAGAAAAGCCGCAGGCGGTAGGCATATATAAAAGCCTGACTGCTTAGAGCAGTACGCATGAAGATTACTTTTTTAGTTTTTCATCGCCGTTTTTTGCGGCTATGCACAAAGCGAGTACGAATATTCCAACCGTTCCTCCCAATACAAGTCCTAAAATAAACCAAATCAAATTACATTCCCCGCAATCTAATTGCTTTTTGCGTCAGCATACCATAACCCGTATTCGATCAATTTTTCTTCCAGTTCCTTTTGACTTTTCTTACCGAAATTTCTGGTTCTAAAAACCTGATTTCGTGTAAAATGGGTCATATCCTGCAAATAAACAAACCCTCCGCGTGTAAGGCTGCTGACAGTTCTTGCAGACAGTCCGCAGGCGTTTATGGGTATCAGCGAATCCATGTCAATATCAGAAAAGTTGATCCCATACTTTGTCATAGTATGGTACAGAATTTCTTTACATTCTCCACTGATAAAATATTTATCGAGCATATCGTTAAATTGAAAGTATCCTAATCTTTGCAGTTCATAAATATAATAGATTCCGTTTTCGTGCAGACATTTAATAAGATGATTTGGAAAATCACATTCGCCGACAGTTATCGCATTGATAACTCCTGCGCTCAGAATCTTTATATTGTCGATTTTTCCTATCGTCAATCGCTCTTTCAAAAATTCAAGCAATTCGCTTTCCGAAAATATTTTATCCATTTCTTGAGACTTAACCTAAAGTATTAAATTCAACTGCATTTTTATTTCCTTTGAAAAGTTATTCTTGTTAACTTCATTATTTCGCCTTTTATAAAAAATCTTTTAGGTTATTGGGAAAATTAAATGATGGTTTTAGCTTTCGCAGAGCCCTTTGTTCTATATATCGAATCCGTTTCTTATCCGTGTCAAAGATTTCGGCAATTCTTTTATGAGAATGCTTATCGTGATCTCCCAAACCGAATCTCAAATTTAATACTCTTTTTTCTCTGTCAGTTAGATTTATAAACAATACCCCGCTTAATGTTTCGTGAAGCTGTTCCAGATACAAACGGCGTATCATAAGCCCTTCACCGTCGTAATATTTGCCTTTTATTTTTTCGCAGTAATCCTCGTAGGACATAAACTTTACATCGTTTTTCCGAACGTAATTATACGCTTTTATGCGCATTCCAGCTCTGATAAACGCAGAATAATTCTTGTATGTCGCCGTACAATCCAATCGTTCTATCAGACCAATTACAGTTTCTGAAAATATATCCTCCAAAGGCTGAGACGATATTTCAGCCGCTTCAAGAGCGATATGCAAAGCGTTTCTAAGGTACATTTCTATAAGTCTGTTTTTAGCTTTCTTATCGCCCGATTTTATTTTCTTAAATAAAATTTCACGCTCTCTGTATTGGGGAGGCGGTATCTGACGAATCCTTTCAATAAGAGGTTTCATATCGGGGCATATTTCTATACACCTCTGATAGATTTGCTCATATTTTTCATCTATGCTGTTCAAATTATTATTATACCTTTCCTGACATATTTGAAACTACATTTATTTTTCCATCATTAATTTCATTATTTCTTTCTTTTGAATTGGAGAAAGTTTGCGGTATTGCTCAAGCAGCAGCGCTTCATCGTCTGTAATACTATTCACCTTATGATTTTTGATCATACCAAGCCGCCTGACGGCAACGTCAAATAACTTAGCCGCTACAGCGTCGTTATCCAGAAGTATGCTGCACTCTTTTACACAACTGTTTCTGATTGAAGATAAAGTAACGCTTGCGCTTACACCGCATTGTTTGCGTATTATTTCATAATCTAAATTTATTTGTTGATTCTTTTTGCCGCGCTTGTTTACAAACAGAATATCGCTTTTTATAAGCTTCAGATCTGTGAAATCTGCTCTAATCTGTAAAAAAGTATCAATGCATTTTGAGCTTGTACAGCACACCATTTTCATTTTATCATCGATTATGGAACCGGATACGTCTTGTATTCGGAGTTTTATTAGCTCTGACACCTTAAATCCGCATATTATTACCATTAAGCATTCTAATTTTGCACGTGCCATTACATATTCGTCCGATTCCCAAATGTTTTTGCAGAAATTATAAAGCTTTGCAATATCGCCGTCCGATGCAAATTGATATTGGGGAATTTCAAGATCGTCATAAATATTTACTTCATTTTCAATAGGGATATATCCCTTTTCCTGACACCAATAAATTATCGAACGCAAAGTGCATAGTCTGCGCTTGACTGTTGCCGGAGTATATTTTTTAATAAGAAAGCTGACAAACTGTTCCGAAGGAGCCATTTCGATCAGAGAAGTAATCGCCGAGTCATTATCGGAAAGATATTTCGCTATCGCTTTACAATCCGCCGAATTTCCTTTATACGTATTTTTCGGAACGTCCTTTTTAAAAGCGAGGTATTCACCAATGATTTGTGCGTTGTATTCCTGAACGTTCATAAGTCATCTCCTCCCCAATGTTTTTTCATTTGCTTTTCGGGTATAATATTTATGACGGATTTTCATTTTCGCATAATCAGCAACTATGCGAATAAGAGGTCATAAACGGCGCAGATACGCAGTTTGAACGTTCTTCCGACTATAAATCTGACGGCTTATTTATGCGGATAGATCAAGTCGGCTAACATATCTTTTTTTCATTTCAGCAGAAGAATGCACATAACGGTTCATGGTAATTGAAACGTCCGCATGACCGAGCAGCTCGCTCAGAGCCTTGGGATCAAAACCTTTCTCAATACACATAGTCGCATAGGTGTGTCTGAGTGAATGAAAATTTCTGTCAGGAAGTCCGCACTGTTTAAGCACAGCTTTGAATCGATTCTGCATGGTTCTTGGTTCAACAGGAGTACCGCAGCCGGACAAAATATATGTGTTAGAAATCCCTTTAAAATTCAGCAATTCCTTGCATATGAATTCGGGAATAGGAACGTCCCTGACAGAAGAAACGCTCTTTGGCGATCCGACGGCAAGTTCTGTTGTTCCGTCATCGCAGGAAATACGCTGAATAGTTTT